>NZ_BAAHCF010000011.1:0-94195 GCF_054776075.1 Flavobacterium koreense
CCCATTCCGAACAGAGAAGTTAAGCCCGATTGCGCAGATGGTACTGCATAACTGTGGGAGAGTATGTCGCCGCCTTCTTTTTGAAAACCTCTATCATTTATTTGATAGAGGTTTTTTGTTTTATAAAAAGTTTTAGGAAAGTTACATAGTTGTTATGGAATCACATATTTTGGATAACGCTAAATCGCGTGAGTGATAGAAGCGGCATCCTTTTCTTTTTTTCTTAAAAAAGAAAAGATATAGCGGATAGCACGACCCTTGGGGCACGCCATAAAAATTATACTAAGTATTGGTTTCTAAGTCTTTGATGTACTCTTCGTATTCGAAAAAGAAGGTTTCAAATTGTGACATAGTTTCACTAAAAAAATCGAATATTTCGTTCCAAGTATTTTTATTGTTTAAACTGACATTAAGTTTTTCAACCCATATTCTACTTATTATTTTGCCATTTTCTAAATAATGATTTCTTTCTAAAATTGCATCCGGTAAATATTCTTCTAGTAGTATGTTTTTAAGTGATTCTATTTTTTCAAAATATATTTTTCTTTTTTCTTCTTCTTTTGGCTCTATATCTAATAAGACTTGAGCTTTTTTGTTGTCTACATAGAATTTAAAAGTAACATCTTTTATCTTAGTATCATATAAAAGCCATTTTCTTGGATATGCTTCTGCAAATTGTACCCAAAATTCTTTTTTAATCTTTAAACTTTCTTCTTTACTGTACATGTAGAATTTATTTTTTGGGTTTGTTGTTGTTTTTTTGGTAAATTTATAAATAATTAGAACTATTAACTATGAATTTTGATTTGTTTTTTAAGGCTATTCCAAATGTTTTGAATGTAGATTTACCTTCAACTTCTTCACATGTTAAAATGGCGCCTTTGGAAAGAGTTAAAATGATGGAGGAAAATAGTTATAATCTTAGTTCGGTAAGAAAAGCTGCTGTAATGATGTTGTTTTATCCTAAAAATGAAGTTACGCATTTAGTATTAATTGTAAGAAATTCATATCCAGGAGTTCATTCTTCGCAGATTGCTTTTCCGGGTGGTAAGGTTGAAGAGATTGATTTTGACTTAAAACAAACTGCTTTGCGAGAAACTTATGAGGAAATAGGTATTCATCCAAATGATATTGATGTTATTAGAGATTTTTCATCTATTTATATTCCGCCAAGTAATTTTTTGGTGTATCCTTTTTTAGGAATATCTCAAGTTGAATTAACGTTTACTCTTCAAGAAGAGGAAGTTGCAGGAATTATCGAATTACCTTTATCTGCACTTTTAGATGATACAATTATGAGTATTAAAAATTTAGAAACTTCCTACTCTAAATTGATTGAAGTTCCAGTTTTTCAAATTGAGGAGCATACCGTTTGGGGAGCAACTGCAATGATGCTAAGTGAGTTAAAAGATGTATTGAAAATGGTTCTATAAATTTTAATTTTTGTATGTTTGTCGTTCAATTTTCTAATGAATATTATGGGATTATTTAAACGAAATCCTTTTGGACATATACTTTTTATCAAAAAATGGCTTATCCGAATTTTTGGCGTGATAACTCATAGACGTTATCGTGGATTTAATGAATTACAAATAGAAGGTTCTGAAATTATTAGAAGCTTACCTGATAAAAATGTACTGTTTATTTCCAATCATCAAACCTATTTTGCTGATGTTGTAGCCATGTTTCATGTTTTTAATGCGAGTCTCTCGGGAAGAGAAGATTCAATCAAAAATGTAGGTTATTTGTGGCAACCAAAAATGAATGTGTATTACGTTGCAGCGAGCGAAACTATGAAAGCTGGATTGCTTCCTAGAATTTTAGCTTATGTTGGAGCAATTACAGTCGAAAGAACATGGAGGGCTGGAGGAAAAGATGTTGCTGAAAAAAGAGAAGTAAATCCGAATGACACCGAAAATATCAAAATAGCTCTTGCCGATGGTTGGGTTATTACTTTTCCACAAGGAACTACAAAGTCTTTTAAACCTGTGCGAAAAGGTACTGCTCACATCATTAAACAACACAAACCAATTGTTGTTCCAATAGTTATAGACGGGTTTCGCCGTTCTTTTGATAAAAAAGGGTTACGACTTAAAAAGAAAAATATCCTTCAATCATTTACCATAAAAGAACCACTAGAAATAGATTATGAAAATGAAACTATCGAGCAAATTGTTGAAAAAGTAGAATATGCTATCGAGCAACATGCCTCTTTCTTAAAGGTTATTCCTGCTGAAGAAATTGAAGAACAAGAAAAACTAAATCGCCTACGTCAGTGGGAATATTAATAAAAAAGTCTCGCTATTAACGAGACTTTTCTTTTATAAATCAATTTTTTTCAATTCGTTATAATTTCTAAATAACTTACGAAGTAAAATTCCATAAATCAATCGGTAGAATAGCCAGAATAAACCAACGAAGACTAAAATACAAACGGTACAAAATGCAATCATAAAAATCATGGCATTGCCTTTTGAAGTCAATTCATGCAATTTTGGATCTACAGTAAAAACAAGTGCAAAACCAATAATCATGCTTACTACCATCATGCCTAGGTTGTACCAAACGTAATATTTTACCGTTTTTCTTGTTTTTAAAATATCTTTCATCAATTGCTTTGTTGATGTTATGGTAGATATAGCTCTATAATTTTTGTAAAACATATAGATAAATACCGCTACAACAGCATAATTAAAAATTGTTAAGTATTTAAAATACTCAATTAAATATTCACTATGTGTTCTAATAAAATATTCATCTGAATTGTAAACCAAGCTAATTCCAGTCCAAAGTAATACCTCTAAAATACTAATAATCAATATCCACTTCACAATAGAAGACGACTTCTTATGTAACATTTTATAAATATCCACTTCCGATACTTGTTCAAAAGAATTTTCGTTCTTTTTCCAGTCTTTTTTTAATAAATCCAACTCTTCCATCATAACCTTACGGATTTAATATTTTTTTCAATTTTCCTTTAATTCTATTCATTTTAACTCTTGCATTAACTTCACTAATACCTAATGTTTCGGCAATTTCCGTGTAATCTTTATCTTCTAGATACATAAAAACCAATGCCTTTTCAATATCATTCAATTGATGCACCGCTTGATACATCAACTTTATTTGTTCTTCTTCTTCGCTATTATATTCGTCTTGACTAATGAAAAAACTATGCTTTTCATATTCCACTGTAGAAACACTTCGTGTACTTTTTCGGTACAAAGTAATGGCAGTATTTAAAGCAACTCGATAAGCCCATGTAGAAAATTTGGCATCACCACGAAACTTCGGAAAAGCCTTCCATAATTGAATCGTAATCTCCTGAAACAAATCCTTATGTGCATCACCATCAGAAGTATATAACCTACAAATCTTGTGGATTATATTCTGATTTTCACGCAATTGCTGCACAAACGTTTGTTCCAAATTCTCGCTCATATATACGTTAGTAAACCTTTACTAGATTTTGTTACAAGATACGTAAATCAATTTCAATTTCAAAAGTCAAATTTTAATGCCAATTGATTTTTGCAGGAGCGAATTACTTGCGCATTTCTACAAACCTTTTTCCTGCTTTCCATTCCAAGTTTTTCTTTTGTTGCCTTCGAGTGACCTCAGGCAACAAAAGAAAAAGCTTTCCATTGCAATCAGGGCTAATGAGTAATCGTCTTACACAAAATCAGATTTTCAAACCACTAAAACTTGTAAACTTTTAAGCAACTTTTACAATCAAAAAACAACTAACTTTGTATTCAAGAAAAATTGCATTTTACAATGAACATTCCACATTCAGATAAAAAACGAGTAGTCATCATCGGTGGCGGATTTGCAGGTCTATCAATAGCTAAAAAACTAAGAAACAAAAACCTACAAGTTGTTTTACTCGACAAACATAATTACCATACATTCCAACCACTTCTATATCAAGTAGCAACCGGCGGATTAGAAGCAGGTTCTATAGCTTATCCAATTCGAAAAGTAATTCAAGAATACAAAGATTTCTATTTTCGACTAACTTCTGTAAAAGAAATTGATACGCAAAATCAAAAAGTAATTTCAGAAATTGGTGATTTAAATTACGATTATTTAGTAATTGCTACTGGTTCCAAAACCAATTATTTTGGCAACAAAGAGATCGAACGCAATTCCATGTCAATGAAAACCATTCCACAATCATTGAACATCCGTAGTTTAATTCTTGAAAATTTTGAACAAGCCGTTTTAACAACAAATGAAGCCGATAAAAATGCTCTAATAAACTTTGTTCTAGTAGGCGCAGGACCTACAGGAGTAGAGCTTGCAGGCGCACTTGCCGAAATGAAAAGAGCCATTCTCCAAAAAGATTATCCCGATTTAGATATTTCTAAAATGGAAATCAATCTTATTCAAAGTGGCGACCGAGTTTTAAACACGATGTCTGAAAAATCTTCTGAAGCAGCCGAAAAATTCTTGGTTGATTTAGGTGTAATTGTCCACAAAAACGTTCGAGTAACCAATTACGACGGAAGAACCATCACAACCAACTCTGATTTGACATTTGAAACCGCAACCGTTATTTGGACAGCAGGTGTTCAAGGTGCTGCCATTCACGGATTGGATTCAAAATCTCTTGTAGAACGTGTAGAACGCATTCGAGTAAACCAATACAATCAAGTAGTTGGTTATGATAATATTTTTGCCATTGGTGATATTGCCTCAATGGAAAGCGAAAAATATCCGCAAGGTCATCCTATGATGGCGCAACCAGCATTACAACAAGGTGCTTTATTGGGAGAAAATTTAGTAAAATTACTAGCCAACAAACCTATGAAACCCTTCGAATACAACGATAAAGGTTCCATGGCAACCATTGGAAGAAATCTTGCCGTTGTAGATTTACCAAAATACCATTTCAACGGAGTTTTCGCTTGGTTTGTTTGGATGTTTGTACATTTATTTTCACTAATCGGATTCAAAAATAAAGCCGTAGTTTTCCTAAATTGGGTTTACAACTATGTTCGTTTTGACCGTGAAGGAAGATTAATCGTCAGACCTTTTAAAAAGAGAAGTTTTGTGACTTTCACAAGTGATGAAGTTTAAATTATATTCCTGCAAGGTTTCCAAAACCTTGTAGGTATTTGTTTTTCACTAGCATTTTTAGAATCAGTGTAAATCTTTAAAATCCGTTAAATCTGTGGCAAAATAATTAAAGAGTTTCAGTTTTATAATAATTAATCAACAAATCCACATATTTACTATAACTTTCCAAGCCATCTTTTTGCTGATTCATTTTTAAAAATTGATCATAAAAAGCGTGAAATCCTTTGTCGATTATTGTATCATAACTTTTCCAAAAAGCTTCACTTTCTTTATAGTTTTCAATAATTCCAGGATTGATTTTGTTTTTGTAATACTCAAATTTTGATTCGCTTTTCATACCAATACTGTTCAAGCAATAACGTAACGCATATTGATAAGCAGAATATTGAAAATACAAATCGTCGTTTTTTACACTTGCTAAAAATCCAATAAAATTGCATTCGCTTTCACTTGCAAAACCCATTTGATGCGCCATTTCGTGATTAATTGTCATCGGAAAACCAACCATCGGAATTTTATCATTCACTTGAGCTTCATTCGTAAACGGATTCAAATAACCTCCAAATCCCATATATGTCAACGGCAAACTAAACAACGATTTTTTTCTACTAGGAATTTCATATTTGAAAAAAGCATATTGATTTCCCAAATTAGCATATCCATTTTGTGTCATTTTGAAAATAGAATCTTGCGAATACGGAACGCTAACTTTCAGGTTTTTATCATTCGTAATTTTAAAATGGATTTCATTGGTTTTAGAAATTAATTTTGCAGTAAAACGATACAAATCATCATCAGAATATTCGCGTTGAATACTCATTTTTTCAAATAACGGAACTCGGTAATAATTAAAAGCCCATAAAAAATGAAACAAAAAATAAACCATTGACAAAACATTAATAATTTTCAATAGATTATTTTTCCATTGTAATCGCCACGATTTTCTCGTTTTCCAAAGTTGAATCAGTAAATAAATAATCAATAGTCCATATATTACATCTCCAACAGAAAAAGGAATTTTGCCCAAAAGTGTTCTTGAAAATCTAGAAATATAAACGTACAAACCATTGCTATAAATACGTTCAACCGTTTCAGGAAAAAAAGCAATCACTTTCAGAAATAGTATCTGAAATAGTAAAAATATTGGTAGAATAAATTTTCTTTTCATTAGTAAAATTAGAAATGTAAATATAATCACAAATCAATTCGCAAAGAAATTAAACTTTGTAACTTTGTGTTTTAATATTAAATAATGCAATCTGTAATTTCGTGAAATTTCCGCATTAAATTAATTCGTGAAAATTCGTGCAATTCGTGTCTAACAAACTAAAATATAATGAGCCAAGAAATTAGAAACCTTGAACCAAAAGCACTTTGGAACAAGTTTGCCGACCTAAACGCAGTACCACGTCCATCTAAAAAAGAAGAACGTGTAATTGAGTTTATGAAAAACTTCGGAACCACTTTAGGATTAGAAACTTTTGAAGATGAAATCCGAAATGTAATCATCCGTAAACCAGCGACTCCAGGAATGGAAAACCGCAAAACCATTGTTCTACAAGGACATTTGGATATGGTACATCAAAAAAATAACGATACCAATTTCGATTTCTTAACACAAGGAATTGATATGTTCGTTGATGGTGATTGGGTAAAAGCAAAAGGAACAACACTTGGTGCCGATAACGGACTTGGAGTTGCCGCAATTATGGCAATTTTGGAAAGTAAAGACATTCCGCATCCTGCTATTGACGCTCTTTTTACCATTGATGAAGAAACCGGAATGACCGGTGCTTTAAACCTAAAAGGAGGTGTTTTAAAAGGAGAAATTCTTTTAAATCTTGATACAGAAGAAGACGACGAAATTGACATTGGTTGTGCTGGTGGCGTTGATGTTACGGCTACAAGAAGTTATAACGAAGAAGAAACTCCAGAAGGTTCTGTAGGTTACACCATTACTGTTAAAGGGTTAAATGGCGGACATTCTGGAATGGATATTCATAAAGGTTTGGGTAATGCTAACAAAATCATGAACCGACTTTTATTTGACGGTTTTGAGAATTTCGGACTTCAAATTGCTGAAATTTCTGGAGGAAGTTTGCGTAATGCTATTCCTAGAGAAAGTGTTGCTAAGGTAATTGTTGCGGCTATGTATGACGAAGCTTTTGTGTTTGATATGCAAGAAGTGATTAGTGACATTAAAGCCGAATTTAAAGTAATGGAACCAAATTTGACTATCGAAATTGTAAAGTCAGATTTGCCTGCAAAAGTAATGGATTTAGGCGTTCAAGAAGGTTTACTTCGCTCAATTTATGCTGCTCACAATGGCGTTTACCGAATGAGTCCAGATATGGAAGATTTGGTAGAAACTTCTAATAATATTGCGAGAGTTATCGTAAAAGATAGCGAAATTTCGATTCAAAATTTAACACGTTCATCAGTTGAAAGTTCTAAATTTGATTTAGCAAATGCATTGCGTTCAGCTTACGAATTGTTTGGTTGCGAAGTTGAATTTGGCGGAAGCTATCCAGGTTGGACACCAAATCCCAAATCGGAAATATTAGATGTTTTGACTTCTATTTATGAAAAACAAAACGGCGATAAACCAAAAGTTGTAGCTTGTCACGCAGGTTTAGAATGTGGAATTTTAGGAACGAATTATCCTGGAATGGACATGATTTCTTTCGGACCAACAATTCACGGTGCGCATTCTCCAGATGAAAGAGCCAGTATTTCGTCTTCACAAAAGTTTTGGAAATTCTTGTTGGAGATTTTAGCGAATATTCCTGAAAGAAAATAGAGAAAAGAAAAAAGAAGATAGAAACCTCGTTTAGAAATAGACGAGGTTTTTAATATCAATATCAAGAGAATTTTTTTAACACAAAAGTCACAAAAGAAGATCAAAAACTTTTGTGACTTTTGTGTTTATTTTTTTAAGTACCAGCAATTGGACTACCAAAAATGCCTACAGCAAGTTCTGCCCAAAGCAAGAATAATAAAAGTAAAATAATTCCGGAAAGAAGTATTCGATGTTTGGTGCTTTTTACTTTTCGTAGAACAAATTCAATTACCAAACTCGTACCAAAAAGTAAAATTCCAGCCATAACAAAGTCCATAACCGACCAATTGACTTCATTATTGAATTGCATCGCAATCAATGGAATTAGTAATAGTAGAGTTACTATTGAAAGTAGGATTAGTATGGTTTTTGGTTTTGGCAGCATTTTTAGAATATTAACGATTCGTAATTAATTTTTTTTCGATACATTAAAAACTTATAGTTTTATTAAATATCGTTGTTATTTACATCCACTTTTTGGAAGTACATATCTTAATTGAAATGCCTCTGTTAGTCTTAAAAAATCTATATTTATTGTTTTTTTAAAAATACTATCCTCAACATTTTCATAAGTATTTGAGGGCATAAATTTGAGATATAGTTTAAATTTAGTATTAATGGAATCTCGCGATTTAATAACCTTAACTCTGTTTTCATCACCAATAGTTTTTGGTGAGTTTTTTATTTCAAAGGCTATTTTACTCATAGTGTCATAATTTTTTTTTAAATATTCTACATCAGCTGAGCGAAAAGATGCACCTGCATCAATAGCTTTAATAACTTCCTCTAAATTTTTTTCATAGATTTCTAATTGAAAATAGAGATGTTTATTTTCATTTCTTCTGTTGCATGAAAAAAGAAATATGAGGGAAAAGAAAATAATCAGCTTTTTCATAACTGCTATGATTTTACTATTTTATACTAGTATAAAGGCTTAATAAATTTACACAAATATACTAAAAAAAAGCTCCAATCTAAATTGGAGCTTTTCAACCTTAAACAAAAATCAATATTAGTAACGGAACTATTAATCCGGCTAGTGCTAATTTCCAGCCACGTTTTTTAAACGTAAATTTTCCTGCAGGAATAATGATGGCACCAGTTAGCGCAATAGTTATTAATGATAATCCAAAAATATCACTGTAATAAATCCACCAATTAGAAGTGTTTTTATGTAATTTCATGGTTTGGCTAATGATGGGCGTTTTTATAAATGTTACAATTTCACCTTTGCCAGTTTTTAAATCAATTTCTACATCATTTTTCTCGAAGGATATTTTCAATTCGTCCTCTTTCACTTTGTGACGTCTAATTTTATCATCGATGCCAAGTTGTTTACCAAGTTCTTCGGCATACTTTTCTGTGATTTCCGTATCTTTTGGAATGTTTACAGAAATAGTTTTTGTTTGAACTGTATATTTTTCAGGATGCCAATGTTCTCTGTGGTTCATCAATATTCCTGAAAAGGCAAAGGAAATAATTAATCCAATATAAAAATATCCCAAATCGCGGTGTAAGTTTCTAGCTTTTAAAGGTGAAATCATGATTTTAAAATTTGTATCGTAATGATGTTAGTACTTGTCTTGGCGCAATAGGATTAACGCTATAATTTTCGTGAACCGTGTAATTCAATTCGTTGGTAATATTTGATAATTTGCACAATAATGAGAACTTTTTCCAATCATAACCAATAGAAAAATCAATTGTTGTATAATCATTAAGCGTAATTTCTCTGTCATTAATACTAGTTGCAAATGTTGTTGGGTTTACAACTACTTGATTGTTCCAACCTCCAACACGTTTTCCAATGTAATTTCCAATGGCTCCAAAAGACAATCCTTTTAGTTTTCCGTTTGGTAAGGTATAGAAAAAACTTAAATTAGCTGTGTTTGCTGGAGTTCTTACTAATCTATCGCCAACAATAAAACTTCCATTTGTTCCAGATGTTTTGGTATATCGCATATCATTGTAACTGTAACCAGCGTTGATATTTAAACCTTCAATTGGTCTTGCTGTAATGTCAACTTCAATTCCTTTACTCTTGGTTTCACCACTTAAAACTTTTACTGTTGTGTCAGTATTAGTTGAACCATCGGCTTTGATTTCTGCTGTTTGAGCTAAATTGTCGTTTGTTATTTGATACAAAGTTACATTCAAACTCAGTAATCCTTTCCAAAAATCATTTTTAACTCCTACTTCATATTGAGCAATGATTGACGGATCTAAAACATCACCTGAAACTGTTGTTCCGGTATTTGGAGTAAATGAATCGGAGTAACTAGCAAATAATGAAGTATTCTTTGTCGGTTGGAATACCAAACCAATTTTTGGAGAAAAAGCTACGTCTTTTTGTTTTACACCATTTGTAGTTACATTCGGATTTACAGCTAAATTATGTGTTACAGGTTGCGATTCTTGCCAAGACCAACGTAATCCAGCTAAAACTTTAAATTTTTCTGTAATTGAAATTAAATCTTGTATATAAACTCCAAATCTATTTGTGGTTGTTTTTACAATTCGTGTGTTAGTGCTTTCTGGAATTCCTGTACCTTGATTGAAATTTTCAAAGTCGTAAATGTTTCCACTTCCATACGTAGTTGGATTAAAAACATATGTGTAGGCTTGTGCAAATGAGTTTTCATAATCTACACCAGTAAGTAATTGATGTTTAATTTTTCCAGTTGAGAAATTTCCCTGTAAACTCAATTGTTCTGAGGCAATGGCTTCTTCGTTTCTATTTTGTCCCAAAGGTCGATTCCAATCACCATTTGCAGCTGGTTGAATACGCTCAGTTCCTTTAAAAGTTCTTGTATAATCTTGAAATGAACTATTGAAATTTAGTTTCCAATTAGAATTAAATTCATGTTTAACTAATGCAGAAACTGTAGTTTGTTTCGTCTGCCCAGTTGACCAAGTTGCTCCCAAGTATAAATCTCGAGGCAAATCAATTATTTTTTTACCAATAATTACAGTCCCAAAATCTGGAGTCCAATCATCATGAAGGTAATCGCCTTGAAGAAGAATTTCTGTTTTTTTATTTATGGCAAACAACAAAGAAGGATTAATATAGAAACGTTCTTTCTTAACAATATCTCTAAAACTTTCTGAATTTTCGTAAGAACCATTAAAACGATAAGCTATACTTTTATTTAAAGGACCATAAAAATCTAAAGAAGGTTTGTAAAAATTATAGCTTCCTGCTTGCATGGCTATTTCTCCACCTTTGGTAAAAGAAGGTGCCTTTGTTACCATATTTAAGATGCCACCAGGAGCAACATTTCCAAATAACAAGGCAGCGCTTCCTTTCAAAATTTCAACTTTTTCAAGAGAAGAAACTTCAGGCATTGAACCACTATTTAATCGGAAACCATTTTTAAAAATATTATTGGCAGACATATCATATCCTCTAGAGAAAAATGATTCCTGAGCACCACCACGAGCCGAACCAACATAAACACCGTTAGCATTCTTTATTACATCACTTAATCTTATGGATTGTTGTTGTTCAATTATAGTGCTACCAATTACCTGAAAGCTTTGAGGTAAATCTAAAGGTTTGATGTTAGAGCGAACAACAGATGGTGTTTTTTGTTGTTTGTTGGAGATAATAACTTCTTTAAGAATTTCGCCTTTTTTCTTTTTGATGGTATCATTTTCAGCATAAAAATCATCAAAAGTTTGGGCTTCTTGTGAGGAACCAAGGGTGCAAATCAAAAGTGATAGGATTGGAAATAATTTATATTTGTACATTTATTTAGAATAATTAAAAATAATATTGTTTTAACAGTGCAAATATAAATACGTAAAATCAATCTGCAAAGTTTATTTAGATTAAATATAAATAATTAACATTTGTTCAAATTTAAGATGCTGATTTACTTAAAAATAGAGATAAAAAAAACTTGCCGTTAAGCAAGTTTTAAAATATTTGAAATAGGTAATTAACTATTTTATCTTATTCATAGAATAATTTTCAGCACTATTTTTTCCGTTTTGTTTTCCGGATATGGTTGCTATTAAACTTCCATTTTTCATAAGTTTATACTGAATTTTTTGAGGATATTCATGCTTCGGATTTTCAAAAACCAATAAGCTATCTTCATCTTTAGTCATTTGAAATGGGATAGGTGAGTCATTATTTTCTCCCTTAATTGTTGCGCTGTAAATTAAATGATCGCCATTTTGCATCAATTCCACTTGTTCATTGTGAAGCGTGTCTTTTTTGTTCTGAATGTAATAGGATAAACCAATAAATGTGCTATCGTCTAATCGTTCCCAAATTTCTCTTAGTGTTCCTAGACTATCTGTTTTTTCCCATTCTCCCAATATCCAGTTGGCTTTTTCAAGCTCTTCATAGTCTTTTATAATATTTCCATTAGCGTCATATTTTTTACATGAAACAATAGATAGTAATAGAATTGTAAGTATTGATATAGATAATTTATTCATGTTCTTTTATTTAGTTTTTTTCATTGGAAAGGTTTCACTCATTTCCTTGCCATCTTTTTTACCATAAATAACAGCAACTAAACTGTCATTTGAAATTTTTGTATAAACAATTTTGGTAGGAAAATCATGTTTTGGATTTTCGAAAGTTAACTCTTTATCATCAGATTTTGTCAAATAAAATGAAACTGGCTTTTCCTTATTTTGATCTTTAACAGAAACTTTGTAAAACAAAGAATCGTTTGATTCAAATAAATCTATTTTTTCATAGAAAACAGTGTCTTTTTCTACAATCACAAAACTTTCTCCAACAAATGAGCTATCATTTTCCGTTTTCCAAATTTCCTTAAAAGTTGCTTCTTTTGAAATGTTTTCCCAACTACCAATAAACCAATTGGCTTTTTTAAGTTGATTGAATTCTTTTTTTGTTTTAATTCCAAAAACTTCAATTTGAGATTCTTTTTTACAAGATGTCATCAAGATAATTGAAAGTAGCGTGATTAGAAGTGTTTTTTTCATTTAAAATAATAATTTATACAATATTATGAAAAAACTGCCAACTGAACACTGCCAACTGAACACTTTTTTTACTACTTTTGCACTCCAAAATACAGATTACAATGTTAGAAAGACTTCAATATGTAAAACAGCGTTTCGATGAAATTTCAGATTTGATTATTCAACCTGATGTTATTTCGGATCAAAAACGTTATGTGCAATTAAATCAAGAGTATAAAGGACTTAAAGATTTGATGGAAAAGCGCGAAGAATTGATAAATATTACTGGAAATATAGAAGAAGCCAACGAAATTCTTGCTGATGGTTCAGATGCAGAAATGGTTGAAATGGCCAAAATGCAGTTGGACGAAGCAAAAGAACGTCTTCCTCAACTAGAAGAAGAAATCAAGTTCATGTTGATTCCTAAAGATGCTGAAGATGCCAAAAATGTAATGGTTGAGATTCGTGCTGGAACAGGTGGTGATGAGGCTTCTATTTTTGCAGGAGATTTATTTAGAATGTACACTAAATATTGTGAGACACGCGGTTGGAGAACGTCTGTGGTTGATATGAATGAAGGAACTTCAGGTGGTTTTAAAGAGATTATCTTTGAAGTTACAGGTGAAGATGTTTACGGAACTTTAAAGTTTGAAGCTGGTGTTCATCGTGTGCAACGTGTTCCTCAAACAGAAACTCAAGGTCGTGTGCATACATCAGCTGCAACAGTAATGGTTTTACCTGAAGCTGAAGAATTTGACGTTCAAATTGATATGAATGAAGTTCGTGTTGACTTTTTCTGTTCTTCTGGACCAGGTGGGCAATCGGTAAATACTACCAAATCTGCGGTTCGTTTAACACACATTCCAACTGGATTAGTAGCACAATGTCAAGATCAAAAATCCCAACATAAAAATAAAGATAAAGCTTTAGAGGTTTTACGTTCACGTTTATACGAACAAGAATTAGCCAAAAAACAAGCTGAAGATGCTGTAAAACGTACTTCGCAAGTTAGTTCTGGTGACCGTTCGGCAAAAATTAGAACTTATAACTACTCTCAAGGTCGTGTAACTGACCATAGAATTGGATTAGACGTTTTTGATATGGATGGCGTGATGAATGGTAAAATTCAAAAATTTGTTGACGAATTGCAATTGGTTAACAACATGGAAAAACTGAAAGAATCTGAGGTTTTTTAATTAAAGAAAATAGAAGATAGAATAAAGAATAAAGATGCCAAGCTAGAATTAAGTTTGGCATCTTTTTTATAAAATGATGTCTTCATAAATATTTGAAGGGATTTGTGAACTTCGTGCCTTCTTTGTGTCTTAGTGGTAAAAAAAACTTTGTAACTTTGCAATCAAACAACTACAATGACAACACAACAACTAATCGAACAAATTCAACTAAAAAAATCCTTTCTATGTATTGGTTTAGATGTTGATTTAACCAAAATTCCACAACATTTACTTGAACTCGAAGATCCAATTTTTGAATTCAACAAAGCCATAATCGATGCTACTCACGATTTATGTGTTTCGTATAAACCAAATACAGCTTTTTATGAAGCATATGGAATAAAAGGTTGGCAGTCATTGCAAAAAACTATCGATTATATCAACGAAAACCATCCTGAAATTTTCACAATTGCAGATGCAAAACGTGGTGATATAGGAAATACTTCATCAATGTATGCCAAAGCTTTTTTCGAGGATTTAAATTTCGATTCGGTTACGGTTGCACCTTATATGGGAAAAGATTCTGTAGAACCATTTCTAGCTTTTGAAAACAAACATACTATAATGTTGGCTTTAACATCAAATGAAGGAGCTTTTGATTTTCAGACATTAGAAACCAATGGAAAAGAATTGTATAAGCAAGTTTTAGAAACTTCTAAAGGATGGAAAAACTCTGAAAATCTAATGTATGTAGTAGGAGCAACAAAAGCCGAATATTTTACAGAAATTAGGAAAATAATTCCAACTAGTTTTCTTTTAGTTCCTGGAGTTGGTGCTCAAGGTGGAAATTTACAAGATGTCTGCAAATACGGAATGAGTGAAAATGTTGGATTATTAATCAATTCTTCAAGAGCCATAATTTACGCATCCAACGGTCACGATTTTGCACAAAAAGCAAGAGAGGAAGCTATAAAAGTAAAAAATGAAATGGAAGAGATTTTAAAAAACAGCTTTTGATTTCCTACACAATATATAAAAACGAAAATTCTAACCAATGGGTAACTTTTGTGCACGGCGCAGGAGGAAGCTCTTCTATTTGGTTTAAACAAATTAGAGAATTTCAAAAGCATTTTAATGTATTATTGTTAGATTTAAGAGGTCATGGCGATTCTAATTCACAAATTAAAAAAGCATTTAAACAAAAATATACTTTCAAGTCAATTGCTAACGATGTTTTAGAAGTATTAGATCATTTACAAATTAAAGCATCCCATTTTGTCGGTATTTCATTGGGAACAATTGTAATTCGACAACTCGCAGAAATGCATCCCAATAGAGTGAAAAGCATGATCATGGGAGGAGCAATCTTAAAAATGAATTTCCGTTCTCAAATATTAATGCGATTAGGAAACATCTTTAAATATGTCTTGCCTTATTTGGTTCTATATAAGTTTTTTGCGTTTGTCATTATGCCTAATAAAAACCACAAACAATCTCGATTACTATTCATAAACGAGGCCAAAAAGTTATACCAAAAAGAATTCATAAGATGGTTCAAACTCACTGCTGAAATAAATCCAGTTTTGAAATGGTTTCGCCAGCAAGAGCTCAATATTCCAACTTTTTATGTTATGGGTGAAGAAGATTATATGTTTTTACCATCAGTAAGAAAAGTAGTCGAAAAGCATTATAAATCTTCTAAGTTATTTGTAATTGAAAAATGTGGGCACGTTGTAAATGTCGAGCAATCAACTATCTTCAATAATCAAGTTATCGCATTTATTCAAAAGAACTAAAACTAACTTTGCGACTTTAGGACAAAAAAAATGCCAATGATTTCACAAACACTGGCAATCTTTTTAACTAACCTAAACCAAACAAAATAATAAATCCTCATTTATTACTTTGCAAATATCTTACTTAATTCTTAATGAGTATGTTAAGATAATGTTATACTTATGTTATTGATTATTAAAATAATAGCAATTATTATTTATTATCCTGCAAAGCAAAAACTTTTTTCAATAAATCAGAGGTTCTAGAGTTTAAATCTGTTCTAATATTCTTTTCTTCCACTGAAATCATTTTGAAAACACCTTCCATAGCTTTGTTAGTTGTATAGTCAGTTAAATCAGGATTTACTTTTTTAACTAATGGAATTGAATTGTATTTTGTAATGATGTTTGCCCAAACTTTGTCAGCTCCAACTTTTGCAAATGAATTTTTAATCACAGGATTAAATTTAGCATACAAAGCTGTTGAAGTTGAACTTTGTAAGTAGGTTGTGGCTGCACTTTCATTTCCCATCAAAATGTTTTTAGCATCTGTAAAAGTCATTCCTTTTATGGCATCAACAAATATTGGAGTGGCTTGTTTTACAGCATCTTCAGCAGTTCTATTTATCGCTTTCAAACCATCATCGGCCAATTTTCCTAAACCAATTTTTCTTAATCCAGCATCTACTTTTTGTAATTCTTCTGGTAACAAAATTTTGACCATTTCGTTTTTATAGAATCCATCTACAGCAGTAAGTTTAGTTACTTGTTTATTGATTCCATTGTTTAACGCTTCTTTCAATCCGCCTGCAATATCTACATTTCCTTGTTCTAAGACGCCAGGTAATTGATTGGCTATTTGTTGCATTTCCGCACAACTAGATAAGGTTAATCCAGCTAATAAAAGTAAAATTGTTTTTCTCATGGTGTTTTATTTTCTCATATAGGTTTACAAATATAGTGCCTCAAATGTTTATTTATTTTAAAATTAGGTTAATCCTATTTTTAAAATATTTTTTTAGTTTGTAAATCAGGTAATTGCTTAAAAATGTGTAGTCAAAATGATACAAAAATCTGTTGCTTTTTTTCTCTGTAATAAAATCGTATTAAAATTATTAAATTCGTAAATTGCACTCCTAAATTTGAATAAAAATTACAAATGGAACCACAAACTCCTTATATTCCTAAAAATAAAGTAAGAATTGTAACTGCAGCATCACTTTTTGATGGTCACGATGCAGCAATTAATATCATGAGAAGAATTATCCAAGCTACTGGTGTAGAGGTAATCCATCTTGGTCATGACAGAAGCGTTGAAGAAGTTGTAAATACAGCTATTCAAGAAGATGCTAATGCCATTGCAATGACTTCTTATCAAGGTGGTCACAATGAATATTTTAAATACATGTTCGATTTGCTTAAAGAAAAAGGAGCAGGACACATCAAGATTTTTGGTGGTGGTGGTGGTGTAATTCTTCCTTCTGAAATTTCTGAATTGCACGAATATGGAATTGAAAGAATTTATTCTCCAGATGACGGTCGTGCCATGGGTTTACAAGGAATGATTAACGATTTAGTTCAACGTTCTGATTATCCAATTGGGGATAAATTAAATGGTGAATTAGCTCATATTGAGGATAAAAATCCAACGGCAATTGCAAGATTAATTTCGGCAGCTGAAAATTTCCCAGAAATTGCAAAAGCAGCTTTTGATGAAATTCATAAGAAAAACGAAACGAATAAAATTCCAGTATTAGGAATTACAGGAACTGGTGGAGCTGGAAAATCATCATTGGTTGATGAATTAGTTAGAAGATTTTTAATTGATTTTCCAACAAAAACTATCGGATTAATTTCGGTTGATCCTTCAAAACGTAAAACTGGCGGTGCGCTTTTAGGTGATAGAATTCGTATGAACGCCATCAATAATTCTAGAGTTTACATGCGTTCGTTGGCAACTCGTCAATCGAATTTGGCTTTGTCTAAATATGTGAACGAGGCAATCGAAGTATTAAAAGCAGCTAAATACGATATCATTATTCTTGAAACTTCTGGAATTGGACAATCGGATACTGAAATTATGGATCATTCCGATGTTTCACTTTACGTAATGACGCCAGAATTTGGAGCAGCAACCCAATTGGAAAAAATCGATATGTTAGATTTTGCTGATTTAGTAGCGTTGAATAAATTTGACAAACGTGGAGCTTTAGATGCGATTCGTGATGTAAAAAAGCAATACCAACGCAATCATAATTTATGGGATGCTGATGTAGAAACGATGCCAATTTTCGGAACAATTGCTTCACAATTCAACGATCCAGGAATGAATACACTCTACAAATCTATCATGGATAAAATTGTAGAAAAAACAGGAGCTGATTTAAAATCTACGTTCCAAATTACTCGTGAAATGAGCGAGAAAATTTTCGTAATTCCTCCACATAGAACTAGATATTTATCGGAGATTGCTGAAAATAATAGAAAATACGATGAAACTGCTTTAACTCAAGTTGAAGTAGCTCAAAAATTATATGGAATTTATAAAACCATTGAAACCGTTTTTGGAAGCAAACCATCGTTGACAAAAGCTGGAATCGAAGAAACTATTTTGCATTCAAAAGATGAAAGTAGAAATGAGTTTTTAAATCTTTTAGTAAAAGAATTCGACCGAGTAAAAATGAATCTTGATCCATACAATTGGGAAATCATTTTGACTTGGGATGAAAAAGTAAACAAATACAAAAATCCAATTTATAGTTTTAAAGTTCGTGACAAAGTCATTGAAATCAAAACACATAGCGAAAGTTTATCGCATTCTCAAATTCCAAAAATTTCGTTGC
The DNA here is from genome assembly GCF_054776075.1 of Flavobacterium koreense. Classification (NCBI taxonomy): domain Bacteria; kingdom Pseudomonadati; phylum Bacteroidota; class Flavobacteriia; order Flavobacteriales; family Flavobacteriaceae; genus Flavobacterium; species Flavobacterium koreense. The sequence goes on from NZ_BAAHCF010000011.1 coordinate 18,662, forward strand.
CAAAATACCAAGCTTGGGGTGATATTCTTAAATGGAATTTACAAGAAAATGTTCCTGGTGAATTTCCATTCGCGTCTGGATTATATCCTTTCAAACGTGAAGGTGAAGATCCAAGTAGAATGTTTGCCGGTGAAGGTGGACCAGAAAGAACCAACAAACGTTTCCATTATGTTTCTGCTGGATTGCCTGCAAAACGTCTTTCAACAGCTTTCGATTCGGTAACTTTATACGGAAATGACCCACACGTTCGTCCAGATATTTATGGAAAAATCGGAAATGCCGGAGTTTCTATTTGTTGTTTGGATGATGCTAAAAAATTATATTCTGGTTTCGATTTAAGTCATCCGTTAACTTCGGTTTCGATGACAATCAATGGTCCAGCACCAATGTTGTTAGGGTTTTTTATGAATGCTGCCATTGACCAAAACTGTGAGAAATACATCATTGAAAACAATCTTCAAACAGAAGTTGAAGAACGAATCAATGAAATTTACAAGAAAAAAGGAACAGCAAGACCAAAATACCAAGGTGCTTTACCAGAAGGAAATAATGGTTTAGGTTTAATGCTTTTAGGTGTAACTGGTGACCAAGTTTTGCCTTTGGATGTTTATAATGATATCAAAATTAAAACTTTAGCTCAAGTTCGTGGAACAGTTCAAGCCGATATTTTGAAAGAAGACCAAGCACAAAACACTTGTATTTTCTCTACAGAATTTGCGTTACGATTGATGGGTGACGTTCAAGAATATTTCATCAAGCAAAATGTTCGTAATTTCTATTCGGTTTCTATTTCAGGTTATCATATTGCAGAAGCTGGTGCGAATCCGATTTCACAATTAGCATTTACATTAGCAAATGGTTTCACTTACGTGGAATATTATTTAAGTCGTGGAATGAACATCAACGATTTCGGACCAAACTTATCATTCTTCTTCTCAAACGGAATTGATCCTGAATATGCTGTAATCGGTCGAGTTGCTCGTAAAATTTGGGCGAAAGCCATGAAAAATAAATATGGTGCTAACGAAAGAGCACAAATGTTGAAATACCATATTCAAACTTCTGGACGTTCTTTACACGCACAAGAAATTGATTTTAATGATATTCGTACAACGTTACAAGCATTGTATGCGATTTATGATAACTGTAATTCATTACATACCAATGCATATGATGAAGCTATCACGACTCCAACCGAAGAATCAGTTCGTAGAGCAATGGCTATTCAGTTGATTATTAATAAAGAATTAGGTTTAGCGAAAAACGAAAACCCAATTCAAGGTTCGTTCATCATTGAAGAGTTAACCGATTTAGTGGAAGATGCCGTTTTACAAGAATTTGACCGAATCACAGAACGTGGAGGTGTTTTGGGTGCAATGGAAACTATGTACCAACGTTCTAAAATTCAAGAAGAAAGTTTGTATTACGAAACTTTAAAACACACTGGTGAATTCCCAATTATCGGAGTAAATACCTTCTTGAGTTCTAAAGGTTCTCCAACAGTAATTCCGGCAGAAGTAATTCGTGCTACTGAAGAAGAAAAACAATATCAAATCGATATGTTGAACAATCTTCATAAAACAAGTGGTGAAAAAGTTGCAGTACAAATCAATATCATTCAAGATGCAGCCATCAATAATCAAAACATTTTTGAAAAATTAATGGATGCCACAAAAGTTTGTTCATTAGGACAAATAACAAGTGCGTTGTTTGAAGTTGGTGGGCAGTATAGAAGGAATATGTAAGCGATTTATACAAATCGTAATAAAATTAAAATAATGTAATGGCTATTAATTCGTAATTGAATTTAGTAGCCATTTTTTTTATGATATTTTGTTTAATTTGTTTTTTAAAAATAGGTGTAAATATTTTTTTTCATATAATTTGTTAAAAACTAGATAATAAATTAATTTTGAGCAAAACAAACAACATGAAAAAAAGTACTTTTATTTTATTTATTTTTATTTTTAATCAAATAGGATTTAGTCAAACTACCTACACATCTACAAATTTTGCTAATGCCGGTGATCAATTAATGGTCAGTACATCTACTCCAGCAGGATTAACCTTAGATTATGTTCAAACAGGTACAAATATTAATTGGGATTATTCAGCATTAATTCCTGTTAGTCAAGAACCGCTTATTTGGCAAAATCCAAATACTGCTGGATATAAAAATATATGGTGTTTATTAAATGGATTTATTTTTAATTGTAATTCTCAATTTAATAATAATTTTAATTTAGCTACTAAACTTACTAATGGATTACAATTTCAAGGTTTAGGTTTTACAAATGTGATTGATCATTTGAATAAAACAACTAGTCAGTTAGCTAATAAAATGATTGGAGCTCAAATTACATTAAATGGAACTACAATTCCATTTGTTGCATCTTATCAAAGTCCTGATATTTTATATCAATTTCCTATGAATTATAACGATTCCTATAGCAACCCAATTGCATTGAATGTTAATTTAAATAGTTTTGGAATTCCAATTCAATTAGGAATTAATGGTACTCGTTCAAATGTAGTTGAAGGTTGGGGTACATTAACAACGCCTTTTGGAACCTATAATAATGTGTTAAAAATAAAATCTACTTTAGTTCAACAAATTACAATTACAACTCAAGCTGGTCCGCAAGTTGTAGATCAAACTACTGTTTCCTACGAATGGTTTGATCCAGCTTATAAAATAGCTGTTCTTCAAGCAACAGGAACAATAGTAGCAAATCAATGGGTTCCAAATTCAGTTACTTATTTTGATATCCAACGTTGTTTACAGCCTACTGCACTTTTTGTTCCTGCACCAATAACAGCCGATTTTAATCCAACAACCAATAATGCTACTATATCTTTTTTTAATGCTAGTATTAATTATGATACTTTAAGTTGGAATTTTGGTGATGGTTCACCTACAAGTTCACAAGAAAATCCTGTTCATAATTTTTCTTGTCCTGGTACTAATCAAGTAACATTAACTGTTACTAATTTATTTTGCAATCCTGATCAAGTAGATACATTTACAATTCCAGTTGTAATTACCGATAGCCAAAATGCATTTACAACTAATGTTACTGTAACTACTTCAACATTAACGGCCGATAGAACTCTTGCAGGAACAACCTATCAATGGTTAGATTGTGACAATAATAATGCTCCAATAAATGGCGCTACAAGTCAAGTATTTACGCCAACTCAAGATGGGAATTATGCAGTACAATTAACTACCAATGGTTGTATAAATGTTTCTGATTGTTATCCGTTTTCAACATTAATGACTTCATATTTTAATTGGGAGAATGAAATTAAAGTTTACCCTAATCCAACCAATGGTCAAATTGTTATAAATGGTCAAGTTGATGTTCAATCTGTTGAAATTTATAATGTTTTAGGTGAATTAATTAATAATAAAGCCGATTTGTCTGGTTTTTCAAGTGGGTTATATTTCCTAAAGATAAAAACATCTCAAGGAACGACTATTAGAAAAATAATTAAAGAATAAACCTTTTTATCCGAAATATCATCTTTTAAAATCCAATAAATTGGAGAATTAAAAAATTTACTGAGTAATGACTCCTACCATAAAAACCTTCCCAACCACAAAATTCATAGGTAAAAACCTTTCGTTTACCTACGCCGATTATCGTGTTTTTGAATTATGGAGCAGTTTTATGCCTCGGCGAAAAGAAATTCAAAATACAATCGGTTCAGAATTATATAATATTCAAATCAATCCTGAAAATTTCGATTTTCAACCCAATACTTCTTTTACAAAATGGACAACAGTAGCTGTTTCATCATTTGAAAATATTCCTGATGGAATGGAATCCTTGGAAATTCAAGAAGGTTTGTATGCTGTTTTTAATTATATAGGTGATCAAAGCAATGTTGCTGCATTTTTCAACTCAATTTATACAGAATGGTTGCCTAGTTCTGATTATGAATTAGGCAATCATCCACAATTTGAGATTTTAGGTGAAAATTATAAAAATAACGATTCGGATTCTGAAGAAGAAATTTGGATTCCAGTTAAATTAAGAAATTGATATAATGGTATTTTCAATTGTTCCAATTGTTATTTTTTCTCCAATTGTTTTTTCTTTAATTGAGTTATAAATAGGTGCTTCTTCTGAAATCGCAATTACATTTTTGCCATTTAGCATAAATTGTTGAAGTGAGATTCCAATAAAAATATACAAATCTTCAGTTTCTACCAAGCTTCCCAATTCAATTTTAGTTGTTTCTTTATTTTTATAAGTTTCTAAAAAGTCTAAATTGTTTTTGGCTTGAACTAGAATTTGCTCATAGCGTAATTGCATTTCTTTAGCTTCATCTTGATGAGAAAAATCTTCAGGATCGATACTATCATTTTCATCAATATCGGAAGCGTTTTTATATCTTGAAACAGAATTCTCTATAGTACTTATAACAACGTTTTGCTCGTTGATGATGCTTTTAATAATTTCATTTTTGTTCATAGTAATCTCTTTTATATTTTTATATATACAAAGTTATAACTCAAATAATGATTGATTAGAAACCAAAATCATTGTTTAATTAGAAAAAAAGTGGTAAATAATTATAAAAATTAATATATTGTGTGCCTATTAACCAAAAAAAACTATAATCAATGAAAAATTTCGGAGGTTTTCTGGCATTGCTTGGTATTGCAGCAATAGTTATGAATTATTTGGACAGAGTGCCAAGATTGTTAATGTGGATATATAATTGGGGTGATAATGTGGCTTGGGCAATTAAAATTGGCTTAGTTGTAATTGGAGGTGCGATGTATTTATTTGGACCAAAAGACGAAGAGGATGCTCCAGAAGAAGGTAGTCCAAAAGAACCAACAGAGGAATAAATACTAAACCGAAGCTTTTGTCTTCGGTTTTTTTATTGATAGGTTCCATCAACATAAAACCAATTTCCATTTTCAAAAGTAAATGTTGAGTGTTCGTGATGAATTTGAGCTTTCAATTCGTAGTCTAGATAATATGCTTTAAAAGTAACTGTGGTTTCGGTGGAAGCTAAAACTTCTAATTTTATCCATTGGTTGCTTTTGCTCCAAGCTAAAATATCAGATTTTTTATGAAATTTTCTTGTACTTGAATGAGTTGTTGCAACTAAATAATCGGCTTCACCAGTTGCAAATGCAGAATATCTTGAACGCATTAATGCTTCAGCAGTTGCAGGTTTTTGAATTCCTTTGATGTATATTTTACAACAATTTTCAAAAGTTTTTGAACTTCCACAATAACAATTCGTCATAGAAAACTACTCTTTTTGCTCGTTAAATTTTCGCACCATTGCTTTTAGTTTTTCTTCACGTGCTGCCTTTTTTGCTTTGGCTTTGTCTTGCGCCTTATGGAGTTTGTCGTTATGCGCTTTAATGTTTTTATCTGTATTTCTGCTCATAATTAAACAATTTTATCAATTTTTAAATAGCCAATATGCAAAACATCTTCTGATGAACCTTCATCTTTTTTAGAGATAGAAATATCAAAATTATCTTTAAAAATTGGTGCTAATATTTCTTTTACATTAAAGGCATCATCTACATCAATTCCGAATTTATCATCAATGTGTGATGTTGCTCCTTTAAAAGTGCAATGTTTGTAAAAAGTTGTTGCTTTAGCTTTTTTGGAAGCTTCTGCTAATGTTTCACCTACTGCAAGAACTTTATAATGATATTCTTCAAATTCATTTTCTTTATAACCACCAAGATTGATAAAAAATAAATTATCAGAAGAAGCGATTGCTTTTCCTTTTGGAAGAATTTCAATTTGAAAATTATCCACATTTGTAACTTCTCTCCAAGCATCAATGTGAATTCTACCTTTTGCTTCTGGCCAAAAAGCCTTCATATTTGGAATTAATTCTTTCAATGATGTTCCAATTCCAAAAAAAATATCATGTTGTTCAGTGTAGCGTCCTTCTGGGCGGCAACCTAACATTATCATGTATAATTTATATTCGTTTTTCATGCTCCAAAGGTACAATTTTTTATAAAAAGAATTTTTGGCACAACAATTGAATAAGGTTAAATATCATTAATCATAAAAAATAGAAATCATGAGAAAAATTACTTTATTATTAGCATTTATCGGGATGATAAGTCTAAACAGTTGTACCGTTAACGAGGTAAGAGATACGCCGGTTGATAATGATACTATCAGTGAAGTTTTTGAAGTTACACGTTCTTTTACGCCTTCAAATAATTTTTACAATTTCATTGTTTTGCCACACACTACTTACAGTTCTGATATGATTTTAATGTATAGATTGACAAGTACATCTGGACCTGATGTTTGGAAAATGCAACCAGAAACCTATTTCTTTAATGACGGAACATTAGATTTTGGTTACGATTTTAATTTCACGCAAAATGATATTGAATTGTTCATGCATGGAAATGATTTAGGAACAGTTTCAAATAACTTCAGAATAAATCAAGTATTTAGAATAGTAATTGTTCCTGGATTTTTTGGAAAAAGCGCTTCTAATACAGTTGACTTAAACGATTACAATGCAGTTATAAAAGCATATAATATCGATGACTCTAAAGTTAAAGTATTAAAATAAAATAGATTTGGTTAGTCTATAGTTTGTTTGTTTGGATAGAGGTTGTGAGCAATTACAGCCTCTTTTTTTATGCTTCTTTTTCTTCGTCCTTAGCTTTTGATAAAGAAACCAAAATTCCTCCTAATAATGCAAGAGCTATGAATCCTAAAGAAACCCATTCTGGAAATTTGTAATGGTGAATGATTAACATTTTAATTCCGACAAAAGTCAAAATGGCAATCAAACTGTATTCTAAGTAGCTGAATTTTTCTAACATATTGGCTAGGAAAAAATACATTGAACGCAATCCAAGAATGGCAAAAATATTAGAACTAAATACTAAAAACGGATCGGAAGTAATGGCTAAAATAGCAGGTACGCTATCCATGGCAAATAATACATCCATTAATTCAATTACGATAAGAGCTACAAATAATGGTGTTGCAAAAGTGATGTTTCTTTTCTTGATGAAGAATTTCTGTCCTTCTATGTGCATTGTCACCGGAATTATTTTTCGCATATTCCTAAAAATAAATGATTTCTTCGGATTGAATTCGTCATCCTCACCTTTGAATAACATTTTGGCTGCTGTAAATATTAAAAAAGCGCCAAAAACATAAGTCATCCAACTGAATTTATTGATAAGTAAAACACCAAAATAAATCATCAAACCTCTAAAAATGATGGCGCCAAGAATTCCCCAAAACAAAACGCGATGCTGATATTTTTGTGGAATTTTAAACGATGCAAAGATTACTGCAATTACAAATATATTATCAACACTTAAAGAAAGCTCAATTAAATAACCTGTAATGTACTTCATTACAGCTAAATTGGGTGTAAGTTTTGTCGGATTATCAATATAACCATTTTGGTAAATCCAATAAACCACTCCTGAAAAAAGAAAAGAGATAGTAACAAAAATACCAGTCCATTTTCCGGCTTCTTTTGAAGATATGATATGAGGCGTTTTATTGAAAACACCTAAATCTAATGCTAAGAAAAATAAAATTGAAGCTATAAATATAATCCAAACTATCATAATTGTTTTATTTGTTGCAAAGATATCATTTTGTAAGTAATTTAAAATTGGTTTTTCATAAAGTTTGCGATTTTGTTCATGTAAATAAAAGCTATATATTTGAAAATCAATTTATATCTTCAATGAGAAAAATATATTTTATTTTAGTTGCGTTTTTTTCTGGTTTTATATCTAGCGCTCAATGTCCTGCACCATCTAATTTTATTGTTACTAATTTCAATCCTTTTGAAGCAGTTTTAAGTTGGACAGAAAACGGTACGGCTACTAGTTGGGAAGTAACATTTGACCCAAATTATAGTATTGGTTCACAACCTTCGCCAGCAGCTTGGATAGCAGCGCCAACTAATCCGTTTGTAATAAATGGTTTACCTCCAGGATGTAATGTGTTTTTTGTTAGATCTCGTTGTTCTCTTGCAAATGCAAGTACATTTGCGATTGCTGCTACTTCGGGTTGCTCGGCAACTATTTTTGATTATATTGCTACTTTATCTAATGATAGTTTTGAAAATAATGATACTAACAAACTCACATTGTTTCCAAATCCAACTAATAAAATTCTTAAATTAAATAGCGATTCATTTATAGACAAAGTAATAATTTCAGATTTCTTAGGTAAAGTTATTTTAGTGCAAACTCAAGGTACAAATGAAATAAATGTAGAAAGTCTTTCAAAAGGAATCTATATTGTTGAGGTAATTTCAGGAAAAGACACGTTTTTTAGTAAGTTTATAAAAGAGTAAACTAAATAAAATGATATAAGAACCGATAAATTTAATTATTTATCGGTTTTTTATTTAATCATAAATCCAAATTCTAAATTCCATAATAAAATATAATAAAATTGGAATTTGGAATTTAAAAAATTATAATTTATTAATTTTACCCCTAAAAAAATAGGGTATAATTATTTTTGAATGAAAATATTATTATATTTGCATCAAAATATAAGGGTATAACTTTTAAAAATTAATTTTATGTCAACTTTACGTTTTCAAGCATTAAAAGATGCATCGGCTAGAAAGCCAGTAAAATTTGAAGAAGCTGGAAGAAAATCAGCTCTTTTTGGTTCAAATGTTTTTAATGACAAAGCAATGAAGCAATTTTTGACTTCAGATGCTTATAAAGGTGTAAAAGATGCTGTCCAACATGGAACTAAAATTGACAGAAAATTAGCCGATTATATTGCAATGGGCATGAAAGAATGGGCTTTGTCAAAAGGCGTAACTCATTATACACACTGGTTTCAACCATTAACTGGAACAACTGCTGAAAAACATGATGCTTTCTTCGAAACTTCTTACGATGGTTCCGATCCAGTTGAAAAATTTGGTGGAGGTCAATTAGTACAACAAGAGCCAGATGCTTCTTCTTTCCCAAATGGTGGAATTAGAAATACTTTCGAAGCTCGTGGATATACTGCATGGGATCCAACTTCTCCAGCATTTATTTTTGGAACTACTTTATGTATTCCAACGGTTTTCATTTCTTATACAGGTGAAGCTTTAGATTATAAAACACCACTTTTACGCGCATTAAACGCTGTTGATGAAGCAGCAACTGAGGTTTGTAAATATTTTGATAAAAACGTTAAAAAAGTAACAGCAACTTTAGGTTGGGAGCAAGAATATTTCTTGGTAGATGCTTCTTTGGCAAATTCTCGTCCTGATTTAGTAATGACAGGAAGAACGTTACTTGGACACACTTCTGCAAAAGGACAACAATTAGACGACCATTATTTTGGTTCAATTCCATCTCGTGCTTTAAATTATATGAGAGAATTGGAAGAAGAATGTATGTTATTGGGAATTCCAGTTAAAACACGTCACAATGAAGTAGCTCCAAATCAATTTGAGTTGGCTCCAATTTTTGAAGAAACTAATTTAGCGGTTGATCACAACTCTTTATTAATGGATGTAATGTCAAAAGTAGGTGAGCGTCATGACTTTATGGTTCTTTTCCACGAAAAACCTTTCAAAGGTGTAAATGGTTCTGGAAAACATAATAACTGGTCGTTGGCTACAGATACTGGAGTGAATTTACTTTCTCCAAGTAAAACTCCAATGAGCAATTTGCAATTCTTGTCGTTTTTTATCAATACAATTAAAGCGGTAAATGAATATGAAGAATTACTTCGTGCAGCTATTGCAACTGCAAGTAATGACCATAGATTAGGTGCAAATGAAGCGCCACCAGCAATTATCTCTGTTTTCATTGGAGAACAATTGACAAAAGTTTTAGCTGAATTAGAAGGTGTTTCAAAAGGAAAATTATCTCCAGAAGAAAAAACCGATTTAAAATTAAACGTTGTAGGTAAAATTCCAGACGTAATGTTGGATAATACTGATAGAAATAGAACATCGCCATTCGCTTTCACAGGAAATAAATTTGAATTTAGAGCCGTTGGTTCTTCTGCAAACTGTGCTAACGCAATGACAACTTTAAATTCTATCGTTGCAAAACAATTGAAAGAATTTAAAAAAGAAGTAGATGCTTTAATTGAAACTAAAGATTTAAAGAAAGACGAAGCAATTTTCAATGTATTAAGAGAATACATCAAAGAAACTAAAAACATCCTTTTTGAAGGAGATGGATATAGTGATGCTTGGGAAAAAGAAGCTAAAAAACGTGGCTTGAGTAATCATAAAACAACTCCAACTGCTTTGAAAGCTAAAGTATCTCAAAAAGCGTTGGATTTATTCAAAGACTTAAACGTAATGAACCACGTTGAGGTAGAAGCACGTTACGAAATCGAATTGGAAGAATACACTAAAAAAATCCAAATTGAAGGAAGAGTTTTAGGTGATATCGCAAGAAATCATGTGATTCCAACAGCTATTCGTTACCAAAATACGTTGATTGAAAATGTTCGTGGATTGAAAGAAATCTTCGGAAAAGATTTTGAGAAAATCGCAAAAGAGCAAATCTCTTTGATTAAAGAAATTTCTTCACACATTGAAGGAATTAACTCTAATGTTGAAGCCATGACAGAAGCTCGTAAAAAAGCAAATGCTTTAACCGATGCTCAAAAAATGGCCGAAATGTATTGTGATAAAGTAAAACCATATTTCGAAGTTATCAGAGAACACTGCGATAAATTGGAACTTTTAGTTGATGACGAAGTTTGGACGTTGACTAAATACAGAGAATTGTTGTTTACAAGATAGTTCTTTTACAGAATAGAATATATAAAAACCTGCTATGAAATTAGCAGGTTTTTTTGTGGAACAACTTTTGCATTCTACAATTAATTTTCCGTAAATTCGTTATATGTATATGAAGAAATTATTTTTTACAGTTTTGTTTTTTGGAGTTTTATTTTTGGCCAATGCTCAAGAACAGTTTGTAGTTTATTTTGACAACAACAAATTTGAACTAAATAAAACTGAACAGGCAAAATTAGATAAATGGATTTTAGAAAATAAAACATCTAAAATTTTATCAATTACAGGTTCTACGGATGAAGTTGGTTCTAGCGGATTCAATGATACGCTTTCATTAAAACGTGTTAACTCTATTTATTCTAAAGTCAATGGGAAGATAAAAATAAGAGAAGATTTTAAAAGTATTTCTCTTGGCGAAAAAGGTGCTACTTCTCCTAATAAAGCTGAAAATAGAAAAGCAATAATTCATTATATTCTCGAAAAAGACTTAGCTCGTGAAAATGAAATATTAGGAATTAAGCCCAAAATTGTGGTTGAAGAAGAAATAGTTCCAATAGAGGAAGAAACTATGAATTTTCCAGAAGGCGCGACTTTAGAAGACAAGATTGAACTTTCTACCAAAGGAACCTTAATACGTTTGGAAGATATTAATTTTCACGTCAATACATTTGCTATAATTCCTTCATCTAAAAGAGCTATTGACGAATTGATTTATGTATTGAACAAATATCCAAAGCTAAAAATTGAAATCCAAGGACATATTTGTTGTGTAAATAAAGATGCTAGAAATCTTTCTCTAGACAGAGCTAGACAAGTAAAACGAATCTTAATGTCTGAAGGAATTGAAGATAAAAGAGTGAAAGTAAAAGGATTTGGAGTATCAAAACCTAAGTTTGCTATTCCTGAAAAAAGCGAATTTGAAGCTGCTCGAAACAGAAGAGTTGAGATAATGATTTTAGACAAATAAACTTATGAAAAAATATCTATTTCTTATTGTTTTCTTCACCTTTTTTGCGCAAGCACAAGAGAAACTCAACGTATATTTTGATTTTGACAAATACAATTTGAATGACGAAGCTGTGAGAAAAATCAATTCTTGGATTGCTGAAGGAAAAAACTATCAAGTGACCAAACTTTACGGTTTTTGCGATTGGAAAGGAACGAATACTTACAATGATACGCTGGCTTTAAAAAGAGTAAATGAAGTTTATAATTTTTTGAAAGAAAGTGATATTGAAGTTAAAAAAGATATTGAAATTCGTGGTTTTGGAGAAGATTTTGTACAATCAAAAAATCAAGGAGAGAATAGGAGGGTTACCATCATTTTTCAAGAAAAAAAGGAAATCATAGTTGCAGATAAAAAGCCAGAAATTCCAAAAGAACCTCTTAAAGACAAAGTAAAATCAGCCAAAAAAGGCGATTTAATTAAATTAGATAATATTTATTTCTATAATAATTCGGCTAAAGTGGTGCCAAAATCGGAACCAGTTTTATATGAATTGCTTTGTATTATGGTTGATAATCCTAAGTTGGTGATTGAAATTCAAGGACATATTTGTTGTAAGTCTGCGACACAAGAAGATCCAATTTCTTCGGCTCGTGCTAAAGCGGTTTACAATTATTTGATTCGAAATAAAATTGATAGAAAACGAATGACTTTCAAAGGATATGGTGTTTCGAGACCTATTCATCCAATTCCAGAGAAAAATGCTTTGGAAGAAGATGAAAATCGTAGAGTTGAAATTTTAATTGTTGAAAATTAAATATAAAAATTCTCTTCCGAAATCGGCTTTCTACAATCTTTGAATTATCTTTGCCCAACAACTAAAAACTGATATACATCAGTTCAAGCAACACACTAAAGATGAGTTCTGATAATAGCCAACGCTACGCCATGCGCGGAGTTTCTGCATCTAAAGAAGATGTGCACAATGCCATCAAAAACATTGATAAAGGATTATTCCCAAAAGCATTCTGCAAAATTGTTCCCGATTATTTAACCAACGACGACGACTATTGTTTGATAATGCACGCCGATGGTGCCGGAACAAAATCGTCTTTGGCTTATATGTATTGGAAAGAAACTGGCGATATTTCAGTTTGGAAAGGCATTGCTCAAGATGCTTTAATCATGAACATTGATGATTTACTTTGTGTAGGAGCAACCGACAATATTTTGCTTTCATCAACTATAGGAAGAAATAAAAACTTGATTCCGGCTGAGGTGATTTCGGCAATTATCAACGGAACCGAAGAATTGATTCAAGAGTTAAAATCGTTTGGTGTAACCATTCATTCTACTGGTGGAGAAACAGCTGATGTTGGCGATTTGGTAAGAACAATAATCGTTGATTCTACAGTTACGGCTCGAATGAAACGCAGCAAAGTCATTGATAATGTCAATATAAAACCTGGCGATGTAATTGTAGGAATGGCAAGTTTTGGTCAAGCCAATTATGAAAAAAGTTACAATGGCGGAATGGGAAGCAACGGATTAACATCAGCAAGACATGATGTTTTTGCAAACTATTTGGCAGACAAATTTCCAGAGAGTTTTGATAGTTCTGTTCCAAAAGATTTGGTTTATTCTGGTAATATAAAATTGACCGATGCTGTTGAAAATTCACCAATTGATGCCGGAAAATTAGTGCTTTCACCAACGCGTACTTACGCACCAATCATCAAAGCTATTTTAGATAAATATACTTCAAGTGACATTCACGGAATGGTGCATTGTTCAGGTGGAGCACAAACTAAAGTACTTCATTTTGTAGATAACGTTCATGTTATAAAAGATAATTTATTTCCAGTGCCACCTTTGTTTCAATTGATTCAAGAGCAATCTAAAACCGATTGGAAGGAAATGTACCAAGTCTTCAATTGTGGTCACCGCATGGAAGTTTATGTTCCTCAAGAAATTGCCAACGATATTATAGCTATTTCAAACTCTTTTGGTGTGGAAGCCCAAATTGTAGGCAGAGTAGAAGCAAGCGAAACTAAAAAACTAACTATCGAAAGTGAGTTTGGGAAGTTTGAGTATTAGTTATTTGTAAGAATGGAAATTAATACGCAAAGTCAGGAGACATTTGCGAAGCATTTATAAAATAGAAATCTTTGCATAGCATAGAAGCGCTTTCTTATTTTCCGTGAGTTATTCTAATCACTTTACCATTTCTTCCGTCAATTATGATTAAAAAAGTTCCGCCAACAAAATCCTCAGGTAAAACACCTGAAATAATCCAATGGTTATTTATTAAGTAGATTTCATAGGGTTTTTGTTCTTCAATTTGCTCCTTTCCATAAATACTGAATAAAATTGGTTCAGCAACTTTTATAGCAGTTAAACTATCTTTTATTAGTAAGCTTTTATTGTCAACAACATTATGTTCTTTATTGTTACGTAGTGTAATTTTTAATTCTTCTTCTGCATTTTTTCTGCCAAGTAATTCATTTTCTTTATTTGTTTGACCATAAGAATTTAGAACTAAAAGCAAAATCAAAAGTGGGATAATTTTTTTCATTTTTTTGTACTTTCAAATAAAACACCTAATTTTTTAAAATCGCTGATATCAGTAGTTTTCTTATTTAACTTTTATTAGTTTGTCTTGATTACCCATTTTATCAAATTCAATTAAAGTATCTTTATTTATTTTGTAATCAAATCTATATTTATCTGTTAAAATTGAAATTCTAGTGCTATCCACAAAGTCTAATTTCGCTTTTGAATTGTACAGCCAATACCTTTCTTTTTTAATAGAGTCAATAAGTGCTTTTCTGTCCACAAATTCCGTATAACTTACATTCGAATTGCTTTCAATTTCTAATATTTTAAAACCTTTATTATTATGGCAAATCCAAGTTCCTATCACATTTGAGATTAACTTCTTTTCCTTTTTTTGATTTTTTTGAGTATTCTTTATTTCTACTTTTCGATTTTCGGTACAACTATAAAATAGAATAACAAATACAATAATAATAATCTTATTCATCTTAATAAGGTTTATTTTTCAAAATGGATGGTCAACGTGTCTTGGCTTCAAGAAGTTTCGATAGGCTTATACCAAGCCTTCACAAATATAGATAAAACTTTAAATTAAAAACCTTTCCAATTTCTGATAAATCTCGTGCATCTCCATTTCTTGAAACAGATGTTAGCGGTAGTTTTTTTAATTCTTCAGTTTCTTTTTAATTATTAATTCTCCTAAATTTGAAATACTCACTAATTATCAAGGCCCAAACAGGAAATAAAAGAGCTGAAATATATAGAAAAAGGTAACTATCATTATCATCAAATAAATAAAATATAATTATCATTGAATTTATAAGAGGCAGTAAAATGAAAGATAAAAGAATTAATATGTTATTCTGAATTATTCTTTTAAAAAGATTGAGAAATATAGTTATAGAGGCCAATGATATTAAAAATGAAAGTGCAGAAAGTAGTATTTCTGTAAAAAATGGCATATAGCAATTTCTCATTCTTTCTCCACGTTCAATAATAAAATTATGAATTATAAAAGTCAATGAGAAAGTTAATAAAATGCTGTATTTGTTAATTCTAAAAAAAGATTTTAATAAGTATTTTTTCATTTATTATTATTTTGTTCAATTTTTTCACTTTCTGGCTGTTTTGGATTTCTACCACGTTCCCAACCAGTGATAAAAATATATAAAATACAAACTAACAAAAACAATACAATTGCTATTATGATTAATGCCTTTTTGGTAGTTGAAAGTTTAGAATTATTTAATATATAGAATATTGGAACAATTATTAAAATAAGAGCTAATATTATAATTCCCATGTTGTATTCGAGTGTTGTTGAAATTACCACTAACGTTTCGCAGCTACAAGAAGTTGCGTACTTCATTCACTGTCAATTACAAATATAGACAAAACTTTGATTCAACAATTACCATTTCTGATAAATCCCATGCCTAGCAATTTCTTGTAACTGCTGTTAGCAGTAGCTTTTATTCTACTTTAACTGATAATTTTCCAATTGGAATCGTTTTACCGTAATTATATTCATAAACATTATATTTTACAGTTTTACCAACTCTAATTCCCATTTGCGAAATTGGGAAAACTCTTGATTTTTCAATTGTATCATTATCAATTATTGCGTCGCAGACTTTCATTTCACATTTCCAACTCTGTGAATTCTTACATTCAAATCTTAATTTGCTATAATCTTTATCTTCAACTTTGTAATTAAATATAAACCCAAAATAGTTCACGTCATATTGTTTTTCAACCCAAATATCATTTTCGTTTATTATTTTTTTCAGTACAAGGTTTGTAGTATCATATTCAATTCTCAGATTATCTTTTTTAAATAGTTCTCTTTTTTTAGAATCAATTTTATCTTGTGAACAAAAGCTAGTTGTATAAGTTATTCTACCATTTAACAAAATGTAACTTGTCAAAAGATAAAGACCAAACAATAAAATGATTACAATAAATATTTTCTTCATCATAAATTTACGTGTTGAATTTTAGCACGATTTTTTCTAAAGTTACTGCTAACTAATGTATAGTCGCTATAAAAGTGGAAACCCTCACAACAACTTCCGTAAAAATACCAAAACTTCTTTAACTTCTTAAAAAAACTTTGCGACCTTTGTGGTTAAATACAGATGAGATGAAATTAAACCCAAAAAACGGAATCGATAGTTTGCTTTTCGGAATGAAGCAACAAGATGTAACGTCACTTTATGGCGCTCCAGATAAGAAATTTGAAGACGATGACAGCAATATAATCTTTTTATACAACCAACATAAACTGCGCTTAACGTTCTATGAAGATGAAGATTTTCGTTTGGGTTATATCATCACTTCCAATGAAAATGCAACCTTGTTAGACAAAAAAGTAATTGGATGTAATGTAAAAAGTCTAATTGCCGATTTACCTTTCAAATCTTGGGAGAAAGAAGATTTCGATTCAACCGAAAATCATTTTAATGAAAGCAATTGGCTAACATTACAATCGGAATTTGATGTAGTTATAAGAATCGAATTAGGAGCCATTATAAAAGATAACGACGAGTTTGATTGGAAGTTTAAAAAGTAAAAGCAATAAAAAACCCTCAATAAATGAGGGTTTTTGTATTTTGTTAGTTATTGATTTTTAGTAATTCTACTTCAAAAATCAAATCGGTTTTTGGAGGAATTACACCACCAGCACCTCTTTCTCCATAAGCTAATTTATAAGGAATAAAAAATTTGTATTTAGCACCTTCTTTCATCAATTGAACACCTTCTGTCCAACCAGGAATAACTTGGTTCAATCCAAAATCAATTGGTTGACCTCTTTGAACGCTACTGTCAAAAACTTTTCCGTCAAGGAAAGTTCCAGTGTAATGAACTTTTACATTACTAGTAGCCGTTGGATTTGCACCAGTTCCTTCTTTAATAACAATATATTTTATTCCGCTAGCTGTAGTTTTTCCTTTTTCGTCAAATTCTTTTAAAAGTAAAGCATTGGCAGCAGCTCTTTCTGCAGCTTCTTTAGCTTCTTCAGCAGCTTTATTAGTAAAATATTCTTCAAATACTTTAGGAGCATCGAACTTTAAAGCTTCTTGACCTTTTCTTACGATAGTCATTTTAGTTATAACATCGTTTTGCTCAATAGCATTCACAGCGTCCATTCCAGTTACAACAGAACCGAAAACCGTGTGAGCACCATTTAAATGAGGTGTCTCTTTGTGGGTAATGAAGAATTGCGAACCATTAGTTTTTGGTCCAGAATTAGCCATAGAAAGAATTCCGCCTTTGTCATGTTTTAAATCGGTAAATTCATCTTTAAAAGCATATCCAGGTCCACCTGTACCATTTCCAAGTGGATCACCACCTTGTATCATGAAATCTTTAATTACTCTGTGGAATTTCAATCCATCATAGAATTTTTTTCCTTTGTAAGTTTCAGAAACCTTTGGATTAGTACCTTCAGCCAAAGAAATAAAGTTAGCAACGGTTACCGGAGTTTTTTTGTACTCTAATCGAAGTACGATTTTACCTTTTGTTGTTTCAATCTCTGCAAAAATTCCATCATTAGGATTTGCTGCTTTTGTAACTGCTTCTGTCAAAGCTTTTTTAGACGTTTTCTTCTTCTTAGTTTGAGCA
This sequence comes from Flavobacterium koreense, assembly GCF_054776075.1. Classification (NCBI taxonomy): domain Bacteria; kingdom Pseudomonadati; phylum Bacteroidota; class Flavobacteriia; order Flavobacteriales; family Flavobacteriaceae; genus Flavobacterium; species Flavobacterium koreense. Next base: position 36,555 of record NZ_BAAHCF010000011.1, read on the forward strand.
TTCGAAATTGTTAATCCTAAAAAGAATAACAACATGATTTTTAATTTCATTTTCATTGTTCTAGTTTTAATCGGTTTTTTAATTATAGTTTTTCTAATATTTCAACTTCAAAAATAATATTTGCATTCGGTGGAATTACATCTCCAGCACCATTTTCTCCATAACCTATGTTAGAAGGAATAAATAAAATGGCTTTATCTCCAATATTCAATAAAGACAATCCTTCTTCAAATCCGGGAATAGCAGCACCTTTAGAACCACATTGAAATGGCAATGGGCTATAACCATTTTGTGAAGCACGTTGCGGATCTAACTTTCCAAAAGCATTTGCTATTTCTGCTGAGCTGGTATCAAATAATGTTCCATTCTCTAAAAATCCTGCATAACTAACAAATATTTGAGAGCCAGCTATCGGTTTTTTACCAGTTCCTTTCTTTAATATAGTATATTGTAAACCAGAAGGTAATTTTGTTGAAGCGGCTTTTTGTTCTGCAAAAAAGGCAATTTTATCTGTAACGGATTTTTTTAGCGCAGCTGCATCAATAGCGGCTTGCTTTTTCTGTTTTTCAGATTCTACTTTAAAGTAATCGCTGAATACTTTTACAGCATCAAACTTTTTAGCAGCTTCTCCTTTACGAATGATTTTTACAGAATTTATAGCATCGTTTTGAACAACAGTATTCACGACTTCCATTCCGTTTTCTACAACGTGACCAAAAATAGTGTGTCTTCCATCCAGCCAAGGAGTTTCTTTAATAGTGATGAAAAATTGGCTACTATTTGTTGCAGGACCAGAATTTGCCATTGCTAATAATCCACCTTTATTGAATTTTAAATCGGTAATTTCATCTTTAAATTTATAACCACAATCACCAGAACCATTCCCAAGTGGATCACCACCTTGAATCATAAAGTCTTCGGCATCACCATTACATTTAGAAATAACTCTGTGAAATAACAAATTGTCATATAATGGTTTGTCTTTCAAATTTTCTGAAACAAACGAATTGGTTCCTTCTGCTAAAGTCACAAAATTTGCTACTGTAATAGGTGTTTTTTCATATTCCAATGCTACTAAAATAGTTCCTTTTGAGGTTTCAATTTCTGCGTATAATCCGTCTTTTAAGTTGGTGTGTTCGTCTTTACATCCTACAAAAAACGTTGTAATAACTGCTAATAGTAAAATTATTCTCTTTTTCATTTCTGTTTAATCTATTGTTTGTTTTCGGGTTTAAAATCGTTTAAAGTTACTGTGCAAATTAATGGTTCGTTAGTTCCAATTCTTCTGTCGTCACCATGATAACCAAAGGCTAGGTGAGAAGGAAATAAAAAAGTCACCGTTTCTTTTTTGCGCATTTGTTTTATACCATGGCGTAAACCAGACATGATGTTTTGTTTGTCAACCAAATAAGTTTGTGGTTTAAGTTCAAGTTGAGAATAAATAACATTTCCAGCAATATCTTTGATTTCGTAATCAAAAAAGGCAACATCACCTTTTTTAGGACGCAAAGTATCGCTGTCATTTTTTACATCATAATGGTACCAATATCCTTTTTGGGAAGTCAAATACTTAATTTGAGGATTGCTTTTGATGATAGAATCGATCTGCTTTTCTTCACCTTTAATCAATTTTTTGTTGCGCTCCACAGATTCATTCATGAAAGCTCCAGAATTTCTTGAAATTGGCATTCTTGCTTGTTGCTCTTTACAACCAATTAAGGTTAAAAGAACAAAGATAAAAACAACGCTAAATTTTATATTTCTCATAATTTATAGTTCAATTTTAGAAATTATTTGTTCAAATTTCTTTATAGTATTGGCCAATGAATCATACGATTTTCCTCCAGCAGCATTGATATGTCCACCACCGCTAAAATGGTCTCTCGCAAATTGGTTTACATCAAAATCGCCTTGCGAACGAAACGAAATTTTAATGATATTCTCGTCTCTATGTTCGATGAAAATGGCTGCAAAAACGATACCTTTTATAGTCAAACCATAGTTAACGATTCCTTCAGTGTCACCTTTTACGTATTTAAATTCGTCTAATTCCTTTTGCGATAACGAAATATAAGAAGTTTTCTTATCGAAAAGTACTTTCATATTCTGCAAAGCTCTTCCCAATAATTGTAATCTATCATAAGAATTATTGTCGAAAAGTAAATTCGGAATTTCAGTATTTTCAACACCTAAATCAATGAATTCAGCAACAATTCTATGCGTAGTTCCTGTTGTTTTTGGAAATCTAAAACCTCCAGAATCTGTTAGAATTCCTGTGTAAAGACAAGTTGCAATAGTTTTATCAATAAGGTTTTTTTGATTCAAATATCCAATGAAATTGTAAATCATTTCACAAGTCGAACCAAATGAAGTATCTGAATAAGTGAACGTTGCATACGAATCAGGTAATTGATGATGATCAATCATTATCATTGGAGCAGAAAGTTTGCTTAAAACTTGTTCCATTTCACCAGTTCTGTGCAAAGCATTGAAGTCTAAAGTGAAAACCAGTTCGGCTTCGTTAAGAATTTTAGTGCAATTAACTCTGTCATTTTCATAAACCAAAACTGTTTCAGACGAAGGTAACCATGCTAGAAATTCAGGGAATTCATTCGGCGCGATTACTACAGGTTGATGATTTAATTTTAATAAAAAATGATACAAACCAAGCGTCGAACCCATGGCATCACCATCGGGACTTCGGTGTGGAATAATTGCAATTTTCTTTGGAGAAGCCAATAATTGTTGAATGGCTAAAATGTCTTTTTCGTTCATAGGTTGCGAAAATACTAAAAATTAACACAATCACTATACAGATTAACACAGAATTTAAAGTTTTATTTAGAAACAAAAAGTCCTAACCAAACCGCAAATATTCCTAACAAAACACTTAAAGCAATATAGCCAAAAGCTAACAAGGAATTATTGTTTTGAAACAAAGTATAATTTTCAAATCCAAAGGTGGAAAAAGTAGTATAACCTCCACAGAATCCTGTGATTAAAAACCATTTTAAATTGCTATTTGCTAAATTGTTTTTCTCTAAAATTCCAATCAATAATCCAATTAAAAAGCAACCTAAAATATTAGTAATAAATGTTGCCAACGGAAAATGATTTGCCCAATATTTATTGACAAAAACAGATGTTAAGTAGCGTAAAACACTGCCTATAGCACCTCCAATAGCAATATAAAGAATTGTTTTAAGCATTAAAATTGAAAATTACCTGAAGTCGAAGCGAAAGCTTTTACAAATTCATAGAAACCGTATATCATATAAAGTGCAGAACCTACAAGAAGTATGATTTTCCATTTGTAGTTTCTAACGCATAGGGATAAAAAGATGGGTAAAAATATCCATAAAATAGTGCTGAACAGATTAAAATATTTATAGATTGGATTTTCATAAAACCTTTCTGATGAACTTACAATAATGCTCCAAATAATTTTACTTAAAAATATCCAAAGTAAATAGGATATAAGAATAGTTGTTGAAGTTTTGCTATCTTGAATAAATTCATCAATATCAGAATTTACAGGTTTATCACCATAATCATTTTCTTCGTCTTCACCTTTTGTGCAATATAATGCGATAAGATATAGTCCAGCTAAAGGAATTAATCCTAAAAATAAATAACTACCGCTTTTACCAACGTCATGTAATCGTCTTACGGCTATTGAAAGTGAAGGAATGATGCTAAAAAGGAAATAAAGAATATAAAGAGGTCCAATTAAATGGCCATCAAAATTGATTTCAAAGGATAAATCAAGGCAAAAGAAAAATAGAGCAAACATCAAGTTAAATAAGCCAAACATCCAATATTCCGTTCGACTTGCACGATCTTCAAAGTTGGCGTAATTTCTAATTGCGTGTAAATACCATTTCATAGTTTATGTCTTTATATTGTTTTCAAAAGTAATGAAATTTATTTACCAAATAAAAACTACTATTTTATCAAAACCGCTTTTTATTTTCTACTAAAAAATAGTACTTTTGCGCATGCAACACAACGTACTTATTTTAGATTTCGGCTCGCAATACACACAACTTATTGCTCGTCGCGTTCGCGAATTAAATATATTCTGCGAAATTTTTCCTTACAATCATTATCCAACTGATTTATCGTCTTACAAAGCGGTTATTCTTGGTGGAAGCCCTTACTCGGTGCGCTCAGAAGATGCTTTGCAAATCGATTTGTCCGAAATTAGAGGTAAATTACCTTTGCTTGCCGTGTGTTATGGTGCGCAATATTTAGCTCATTTTTCAGGTGGAGAAGTAGCTGCTTCCAATATCAGAGAATACGGAAGAGCCAATTTATCATACATTAAAGAAGATGAAGTTTTCTTCGAAAATGTAAACCTCAATTCACAAGTTTGGATGAGCCATAGTGACACCATTAAACACTTACCAACCAACGGTGTCAAACTAGCCAGTACCAACGACGTAGAAAATGCGGCTTACAAAATTGAAGGCGAAACTACTTACGCCATTCAGTTTCATCCAGAAGTATATCACTCAACTGATGGAAAACAAATGCTTGAGAATTTCTTAGTAAAAATCGCAGAAGTTCCTCAAAATTTTACACCAAATGCTTTTGTTGACGATTGCGTTAGAGACTTACAAGAAAAAGTAGGAAATGATAAAGTAGTTTTAGGACTTTCAGGAGGCGTAGATTCTACTGTAGCAGCAGTTTTATTGAACAAAGCTATTGGTAAAAATCTATACTGTATCTTCGTTAATAATGGTTTGTTACGTAAGAATGAATTCGAAAACGTACTTCACCAATACAAAGATATGGGCTTAAATGTGAAAGGCGTTGATGCTTCGGCACGTTTTTTGGAGGCTTTGGCAGGAGTTGATGATCCAGAAACGAAACGTAAAATTATTGGAAATGCTTTTATAGAAGTTTTTGATGATGAAGCTCACAAAATTGAAGATGTAACTTGGTTAGCACAAGGAACGATTTATCCCGATGTAATCGAATCGGTTTCGGTAAAAGGTCCAAGTGCCACTATTAAATCACATCACAATGTTGGCGGTTTGCCAGATTTTATGAAATTGAAAATTGTGGAACCACTTCGAATGTTATTTAAAGATGAAGTGCGAAGAGTTGGAGCAACTTTAGGGATTGATCCTGAATTGTTAGGAAGACATCCATTTCCTGGTCCGGGATTATCGATTAGAATATTAGGTGATATTACACCAGAAAAAGTACGTATCTTGCAAGAAGTTGATGCTGTGTTTATTAACGGATTAAAAGAACACGGATTGTACGATAAAGTATGGCAAGCAGGAGCGATTTTGCTTCCAGTAAATAGTGTAGGAGTAATGGGCGATGAGCGTACTTACGAAAAAGTAGTAGCACTTCGAGCAGTAGAATCTACCGACGGAATGACAGCTGATTGGGTACATTTACCATATGAGTTTTTGATGAAAATCTCAAACGAAATCATCAATAAAGTGAAAGGTGTGAATAGAGTTGTATATGATATTAGCTCGAAACCACCAGCAACTATTGAATGGGAATAAATCAGTTGGCATTGTTCAGTCTGAATTTGAAATAAATAAAAAGATATGTTTAAAAAAGGTATTTACATTTTAGTATTGATGTTTGCGACTTCTGTTTTCGGACAGAATTATATTAAGCACAAAGTGGCTAAAGGAGAAACGATTACTCAAATTGCACAAAAGTACAAAGTGACACCTTACGATATCTATAAGTTAAATCCAGATTCGCAAAGCGGAATTCAACCAGATGCTATTTTACTTATTCCTAAAAGTATTGAAAAAGTAACTTCAAATGAAGTTCCATTTAAGGAAAAAACATACACAGTAAAATCGAAAGAAACTCTTTATAGTATTGCAAAAGAGAATAATGTAGAAATTTCAGATTTAGAAGAAGCTAACCCATTTTTGAAAACTGCTGGATTGCAACCTGGACAAGTTTTGAAAATAATGAAGTATGAAGAGCCACCAAAAGTGCAAATGGGAACTAAGATACTCTCTACTCATGAGGTAGTTGCAGGTGATACAAAATACAGTATTTCCAAAAAATACGGAATTTCTGTAGAAGAACTAGAAAAGCAAAATCCAGAAATAAAAGACAATCTTCCAGTTGGTTTTAAATTGAAAATAAACAGCAGTGAGAAAGCTGTTGCTCCAACTGAAGTAGTAAAACCTAAAACAGTAGCTTATCAAGGAAATACTTTAGAATATACTGTAAAATCAGGCGAAACGATGTACAGTTTAACCAAACTTTTAGGTCTATCGGAAGCTTCATTAATTGGTTTAAATCCAAGTTTGAAAGAAGGTGTTAAAGAAGGTATGATTCTTAAAGTTCCAGCAACACTTTCATTTTCAAAAGAAACTAAAAACAGTTTGAAAGACTTGACAAAATCTGTTTCAAGCCAAAAAAGAAAAGAATTAGTCTTGTTTTTACCTTTCAATGCTTCTAAGATTCAAAACGATACGGTTACTTCAATATCAGAACGATTAAAGAAAGATAAATTTCTAAATATGACTTTAGATTTTTATGCAGGAGCTTTAATGGCCATAGATTCCGCTAAAGTTCTCGGAATGAATTTGAATATTAAAATATACGATTCTCAAGAAACCAAAAATTCAACTAGTGCTCTTTCGGTTATTTCTAATAATGATTTTTCATCAACAGATGCAGTTATTGGTCCGTTCTATCAAGTAAATGTAGAAAAAGTAGCAGATGCTCTAGAGAACAAAAATATTCCAGTAATTTCACCATTGTCACGAGATGAAGGAAAATCATATAAGAATTTGTTTCAATCGATGCCTCATGCTGATGCTGTTAAAGGTGCAATGTTTAGTTACATGCAATCCAAAAACGGAAATATAATCGCAGTAATTGATCCTAAAAAAACTTCAATAAAAGAATATATTCAAGATTTTCAAAAGGATGTTAAAGTAGTTGGTCTTTCTGACAAAGGTGGATTTGTAGCCGATAGTATTAAAAAACATTTTGTAAAAGACAGAATAAATTATGTTGTAATGGCTTCCGAAAAAACCGGAACTATTTTTACAACAACATCAGCAATGTCGAGTGTTATGAAAGACTATCAAGTGCAATTGGTAATTTTAGAACCAAACGAAACTTTAGATTTTGAAGAAATAGCCTTATCTCGATTAACAAAATTAAAAATGGCTTATCCTTCAGCAACAAAAGACAACGATTCTGATGAAGCACAAAAATTTGAGAGAGCTTTCAAAAAGAAAAATAAAATACTTCCAAATCAGTACGCTGTTCGAGGTTTTGATTTAACATTTGATACAATGCTGCGATTAGCACAAGACAAACCTTTTGAAGAATCTATCAATGATGATGCAACAGAACAAGTGGAAAGTAAGTTTGACTACGCCAAGAAAATTTCAGGCGGTTACACTAATAATGGTATTTACATTCTTTACTACGACGAAGATTTAACAATAAAACAAGCTCAATAATGGCAACTTCCAAAGTAACTTATTTAGGAGATTTACGCACTTCTTCCATTCATTTACAATCAGGTTCTGAGATTATTTCAGATGCACCAATTGATAACAACGGAAAAGGAGAAGCATTTTCTCCAACAGACACCGTTGCCAATGGTTTAGCTAGTTGCATGTTCACCGTTATGGGAATAAAAGCGCGCGATTTAGAAGTAGATTTTTCAAATTCAACAGCGGAAGTAACCAAAATCATGGGAACCGAACCAAGAAGAATCACCGAAATTCATGTTACTTTTAATATGAATGTTATTGTCGACGATAAAACCAAAACCATACTAGAAAGAACAGCAATGACTTGCCCAGTTTTTTATAGTTTACATCCAGATATTAAGAAAGAAATTGTTTTTAATTGGAAGTGATATTAGAATAAAGAAAATAGAACATAGAATATAGATGTTCTAAAAAAGTCTATATTCTATTATCTTTAATCTATTTTCTAAATAAATGGACGACCAACAAAAATCCCTAATCAAATTAGCTCACACCAAAATGCCATTCGGCAAATACGAAGGCAAATATCTTATTGACTTACCAGAGTATTATTTAGTTTGGATTCATAACAATCGTCTTCCTAATGGACAGCTTGGCGAACAACTCAAACTCGTTTATGAACTCAAATTAAACGGTTTAGAAGAGCTAATTCGCAATATTAAAAAGCAATATCCGAAGACAGATCGTTAGATTTTTTGATTACTAGATTTATGGATTTTTTTCTAACAATCCAATAATCTAAAAGTCTAATAATCCATTTTAAATTCTTATTTTTGCATCGTTTTTTACAACAACACAACTACAACAAACAATAAAATGAATCAAACGAAATACATTTTTGTTACTGGCGGTGTGACTTCTTCCTTGGGTAAAGGAATTATCGCAGCATCTTTGGCAAAATTATTACAAGCACGAGGTTACCGAACAACCATTCAAAAATTCGATCCTTATCTAAATGTCGATCCAGGAACTATGAATCCTTATGAACATGGCGAATGTTATGTTACAGATGATGGTGCCGAAACTGATTTAGATTTAGGTCACTACGAAAGATTTTTAAACGTTCCAACATCACAGGCAAACAATGTAACTACAGGAAGAGTTTATCTTTCAGTTATTGAAAAAGAACGTCGTGGTGAATTTTTAGGAAAAACAGTTCAAGTTGTTCCTCATATAACAAATGAGATTAAAGAACGCATGCAATTGTTAGGCAATTCAGGTGATTTTGATATTGTAATAACTGAAATTGGTGGAACAGTTGGTGATATTGAATCACTTCCTTACATCGAATCGGTGCGTCAATTGGTTTGGGAATTGGGTGAAAGTAACGGAATTGTAATTCATTTAACGTTAGTGCCATATTTGGCTGCAGCAGGTGAATTGAAAACCAAACCAACACAGCACTCAGTAAAAACATTGATGGAAAGCGGTATCAAAGCAGATATATTAGTTTGTAGAACCGAGCACGAATTGTCTGATGAAATTCGTCAAAAATTAGCTTTGTTTTGCAATGTAAAACGCGAAGCAGTTATTCAATCCATCGACGCTTCAACAATATATGAAGTGCCTTTATTGATGCTTGAAGAAGGTTTAGATGTTGTAGCTCTAAAAAAATTAGATTTACCTCAAAAAAATACGCCAGATTTAGAAAACTGGAACACTTTTTTACACCGATTAAAAAATCCAAAACATACAATTAATGTTGGTTTGATTGGAAAATATGTAGAATTGCAAGATTCATACAAATCAATTTTAGAAGCATTTATTCACGCTGGTGCGTCTAATGAAACTAAAGTAAATATCATTAGCATACATTCAGAATATATTGATAAGGAAAATATTGCTGAAAAACTAAAAGGAATAGACGGAATTTTAGTGGCACCAGGTTTTGGCGAAAGAGGAATCGAAGGTAAAATCGAAGCTGTTCGTTACGCACGTGAAAATAATTTGCCTTTTTTCGGAATCTGTTTAGGAATGCAAATGGCTGTTATCGAATATGCTAGAACTATTTTAGGATTAGCCGATGCCAATTCAACAGAAATGAATCCTAATACAACCAATCCAGTTATTGATTTGATGGAAGAACAAAAAACCATCACCGACAAAGGTGGAACAATGCGTTTAGGTTCATGGAAATGCGATTTGAAAGAAGGAACTTTGGCACATCAAATTTATGGTAAAACACAAATTTCAGAACGTCATCGTCATAGATATGAATACAATAATAAGTATGCAGCCGAACTAGAAAATGCAGGTTTAATAAGCTCCGGAATCAATCCAGACACAGGTTTGGTTGAAATTGTAGAGATTAAAAATCATCCATTTTTCATCGGTGTGCAATACCATCCAGAGTACAAAAGTACTGTTGCCAATCCACAGCCAATTTTTGTTAGCTTTGTGGCCGCAATGGTAAAGAATAAAAAATAATTTTCAGAATAATTTGAAAATTGGAAACAAAACAGTCAAAAAAGCGACTGATGTATAAATTATAAAGAGTAATGGAAGAAAAGAAGTTTGACAAAAATTCGATTATTGGTTTCGCCTTAATCTTCGGGATTATAATGTGGATGATGTACAATGGTCAAAAGACTGCACAAGAAGAACAAGCCCAAAAAATCAAGCAAGAAAAAATTGATAAAGCCAAAAAAGCTAAGGAAGTTGCTACAAAACAAGTTTTACAAACGGTTGTAGACACTACAGTTAGCGATACGGTAAAACTTCAAAAACTTAGTGGAGCTTTAGGAAGTTTTGCTTATTCAGCAACATTGCCATCAGCAAAAGAAAATTTCACAACTATTGAAAACGAATTGGTTACTTTAAAAATCGCTAATAAAGGTGGATATATCGCTGAAGCAGTTCTAAAAAACTACAAGAAATTCGAAAAGAATTCAGGACAATTAGTTGAATTAATTAAAAATAATAACGCTAATTTCAATCTTGAACTTCAAACCAAAGACAATAGAGTTTTAAACACTAAAGATTTATTCTTCGAACCAACTTTAACTAAAAACGGAAATGATCAAATCCTTTCTATGAAGTTAAAATCAGGTGCAAACGAGTTTTTAGAATATAAATATGTGTTGAAAGCTAACGATTATATGTTAGATTTTGACGTTCGTTCTCAAGGATTAAGTAAAGTTTTAAATACTTCAAAAGCGGCCGATTTACAATGGGATTTGAAAACCTATCGTAATGAGAAAAGTGTTACTTACGAAAATCAATATACCGAACTCTATTTTGAAAATGATCAAAAAGTGGATTATCTGGGACGTGGAAAACAAGAAGATGAAATTGCAGAAAAAGCAACTTTCATAGCATATAAGCAACATTTTTTTAGTTCTATTTTACTATCTCAAGAACCAATTGCTAATGTAAAGGTTAGTTCAACAAATTTAGTTAACGATGCTAAAATTGATACAGTATTTACTAAACAATTCAAAACTACTTTGCCTTTAGCTTTCAAAAATGGTGAGTTAGATTATAAAATGAATTGGTATTATGGTCCAACGGATTATAAGTTGTTGAATAAATATGATAAAAATATTGAAGACATTGTTCCACTTGGTTGGGGAATTTTTGGTTGGATAAACAAACTAATTTTCATTCCTCTTTTCGGATTCTTGAGTTCATTCATGGGATTAGGAATTGCCATTATTGTATTTACAATCATTATCAAGATTGCAATGTCGCCAATTACTTTCAAGTCGTTTTTGTCACAAGCTAAGATGAAAGTATTGCGTCCTGAAATTACTGAGCTTAACGAGAAATTCGGAAAAGATCCTATGAAGAAACAACAAGAAACAATGAAATTGTACAACAAAGCCGGAGTAAATCCAATGGCAGGTTGTATTCCAGCATTGATTCAGTTGCCATTTATGTATGCTTCATTCCAGTTTTTCCCATCTGCAATTGAGTTGAGACAAAAAGGATTCCTTTGGGCTGAAGATTTATCATCTTTTGACCAAATTTTCAAATTGCCATTCAACATTCCATTATATGGAGATCACGTGAGTTTGTTTCCAATTTTGGCCGCAATAGCTATTTTCTTCTATATGAAAATGACTTCAGGCGATCAAGCAATGGCGCAACCACAACAAGAAGGAATGCCAGACATGGGTAAAATCATGAAAGTAATGATTTATCTTTCACCAATCATGATGTTGATTTTCTTCAATAGCTATGGTTCAGGATTGAGTTTATATAACTTTATTTCTAACTTAATTACTATCGGAATTATGTTAGTTATCAAGAAATACTTTATCGATAGCGATAAAATTCATGCTAAGATTCAAGAGAACAAAACTAAACCAAAAACTGAAAGTAAGTTCCAAAGAAAGATGAGAGAAATGATGGAACAAGCCGAAGAACAAAAGAAATTAAATAAAAAATAATTTTTAAATTATTTAAAAACTGTTTCACGAAGATAATACTTTTGAAACAGTTTTTTTTTAAGTTTAATAGTTAGAGTTTTTTATAACTTAGAGCTATAAATAATTTTTGACACGATAAAATTTACAACTATGAAAGTTCTTATAATGGGTTTTGGTAATATGGGCAAGACCTATGCAAATAGTTTTATAAGTTCAAGGTTTATAAAATCAAATGATATTCATGTTTTGGTTCGTAGTAAGAATACTTTTTTAAACACTTACGGAATTCCAAGCCAAAATTTTGAATCGGTTTCCACCAATAAAATTGAACAATTTGATATTATAATTTTGGCAGTCAAGCCTCAAGATTTTGATGAATTGGCAATCAGCATTAAACCATTTTTGAATAAAAATCAAATGATACTTTCTGTAATGGCTGGAGTTACATTAAATTCAATTCAAAATAAATTAGGTTGTGAAAAAATTATTCGTTCTATGCCCAACATTCCTACTCAAATAGGCAAGGGAATGACTGTTTTTACAGCATCATCTACTGTGGATAGAAAGGAACTATTTATTATCCAAAATCTTATAAATACCACTGGCAAATCTATTTATGTAGAAAACGAAATGCTAATTGATGCCGCGACAGCAATCTCTGGAAGTGGTCCAGCATATGTTTTTTACTTTATGAATGCCATGATTAAAGCTGCAAATGAATTGGGTTTTTCTCAATCTGAAGCTGAATTATTAGTTAATCAGACGTTTATGGGTTCAGTTGATTTGCAAAATTCTAGTTCGTTATCCAACGAAGAATGGATAAGTAAAGTCGCATCAAAAGGTGGTACAACAGAACAAGCCCTGAATTTATTTCAAAAATATTTAGTAGAAGATTCAATTATTCATGCCGTTAAAGCAGCGAACAACAGAGCAATTGAATTAGGATCTTAGAATATCTCTTTATTTAGATTTTTTTTAATTGTTGAAAACTGTGAAAACTCATTTTTATTAAATAGAATTTTAAAAGTTATCATACTTAACTTTTCTTTCCATAAAAAATGCCCCAAATAGTGTTTGACTTTTTGAGGCATGTTCAATTTTAATTGGTTTTTTTGTTTTTATAAATAGGATAAATTATAATGTAGGTTGTAATACTTTGTCAACTGCATGTATTATACCATTTGAGCATTGAACATCCGTTACAATGATATTCGCTTTTACTGGAGTAGTATCCGAAATTTTAGCACCAGATGTCAAATCAATAGTAAGATTTTGAACTGGACTTGTAATAGTTGGAACCACTTGACCATTAGTTAGACTACCTGCTAATACATTTCCAGCTGTTGTTACATGATATTGTAATACTTTAGATACTTGTGCTGGAGTTGCACCTACTGCAAATCCAGAACCAGTAGTAGCTGCAGTAAAGGCAGCATTTGTTGGAGCAAAAACGGTTTTAGTTGTAGTATTTGATAAAGCAGCAGCAACTGCTGTTTGATCTCCAAATCCATTTCCATTTGTTGCTGTACTTGTAACAACGGTTACCAGAGTTGAAAATGCTGGATTTGCAGCTGCATGTGTAATAATAGTTGGAAGAGTGATAACAGCATCAACTTTGTGAATTACACCATTTGTTGCAATGATATTGAACGTTGAACCAGCTGTTGTTGTGATTACTGATGACATACCATTCAATCTTACACCAGATGTAGTATTAACATACATACTTAATTTATTAGTTGTAGAAGCTGAACCAACTGCGAGAGTTTTGATGTAAGTGTTGTTAGTTAATCCTGATGATTGTACCGCACCATTAACAACATGGTTTAACAAAATTTGTCTAAGTGCTGGAATGTCAGCTGTAGGATAATTGTCAATAACAGTTGCGGTTAGACCTGCATTAATAAAAGCTTGATCGGTTGGGGCAAAAACGGTGAATTGTCCAGCACCTTGTAAAGTAGCAGCTAAATCTGCTTTTTTAAGTGCTTTTACTAATAATGTTAAGTCACTTGCTTTTGAAGCAATACCTGTAATTGTATTGTCTACTGTTGGTTGTGGATTGTCATCATCACTACAAGAAGTTAACATTAGCCCTAAAAAGGCAAAGATTGCGATTAATTTGGTTTTGTTTGTTTTCATAATAATTTTTTATTTAAAGTTATTTTGTTTAGCTAAGTAACAAAATGATTAAACAAAAAATTAAAATTTTTAATAGGTTTAACTTTTTTGTTTAACCCTTAAAATCAATTAGTTGTGCTTTTTATCAGTAAATATTAGAAGTATTTGTTTATTTTAATTAAATAAAAATTAAACAAAACATATGAAATCATAGATTTATTTATAGTATTTTTCTTATACAAGTTATATTGAAGTAAAAAAAAAGCTGCCAAAAAATTTGACAGCTTTAGAATATTGTTAATTACTATTACAAAGTTGGACGTAATGCTTGACTTAATACATGTATTACTCCATTAGTACATTGAATATCAGTTATGATAATGCTGCAATTTCTATTATTAGCATCTTTTAATTTTGGACCAGTGCTCAATAAAACTTTTACTGATTGTGGCGTTTCCAAAGTTGATAAGATTTGACCTTCAGATAAGTCAGAAGCTAAATAGTTTCCGCTAACAACATGATAATTTAAAATTTTTGTTAGTTGTGCTGAGGTTAATGCAGCAACTCCACCAGGTAATTCATTATTTAAAGCTGTCAAAGCAGTATTGTAAGGTGCAAATAAAGTAAATGCTCCAGAACCAGATAATGTAGTAATATAATCAGGTTGACCAGTAGTAGTTAATAAACTAGATAATGAATTGAAGTTTGGATTAGCAGTAACATGTGTTACTATTGTTGGTAATCCAATTACGGCATCAACAACATGAACAATTCCATTACTTACATTGTTATTTGCTGCAGTAACTTCAGAAGTACCATTTAAAACTACACCATTAGTTTTATTTATAAATAAACTTAAGTTGTTGTCAGATACATTTCCTACGGCTAATGTTTTTAAATAACCAGTATAAGGTAAATCATTTGCGGTTTTCACTTGAGTCACAACATGATTTAAAAGTATTTCTCTTAAAGTTGTTGTTGGTACAGCATTAATGTTAGCAAAACCATTGGCTAATAAAAACGCATCAAAAGCATCATTGGTCGGAGCAAAAAGTGTATATTTTGTATCGCCATTTAGTGTTGCAAGTAAATTAGTTCTCTCTAACGCTACACCTAGTGTAGTTAAATTTGACTGATCTTGAACAAAACCAGAAATACTTAATTTTTTTGCATTAATGTCATCTTCTTGACTGCAGCTTACAAAAAATGTTGAAATGGATAAAAAGAGAACAATTAAAATTGTGCTTTTTAGGATTGGTAGTTGCTTCATAGTTTTATTTAATGTAGTTTTTCTTATAGACTAATAATCAATGACAAAAGTATACAAATTATTTAATTTACAAATAATATTTTTGCACTAAGCTATTTTGGAATTACATTTGCTATAATAATTCAATAATAATTTAGTTATATAGTCAATAAATAATAAAATATATGAAATACATATTGTTAGCTTTATTTTTTACTGTTTCAATTTTTGCTCAAGATATCAATAAGTTAGATGAAAAAGGTAAAAAGCATGGAACATGGAAAGGTATTTACGAAGAATCTAAGCGTCCCAGATATGAAGGAACATTCAATCATGGAAAAGAAATTGGAGTTTTCAAATTTTATGATGATACAAAAGATGGAACCGTAATAGCTACAAGAGAGTTTAATGCAAAAGATAATTCTTGCTATACTATTTTCTACAACCAAAAAGGAAACAAAGTCAGTGAAGGTAAAGTAGTAAATAAAAAATACGAAGGCGAGTGGAAATACTATCATGAAGATTCGCCTCAAATTATGACTCAAGAATTTTACAAAAACGGAAAGTTAGATGGCTCGAGAAAAGTGTTTTATGTTAGTGGTAAAATAGCTGAAGAATGCAATTATACTGCTGGTGTTAAAAATGGAGCTTACAAAAAATATACAGAAACAGGAATCATCATTGAAGAAAGTAACTATAAAAATGGCGATTTCGATGGTCCTGCGGTTTTTAGAAGTTCTGATAATGTTGTAATGGCAAAAGGAAATTTTGTAAACGGAAAAAAAGAAGGTATTTGGGAGTTTTTCAAAAATGGAAAAAGAGTAAAGGAAAACATGAGCAAACAGAAGGTTAGAAAATTTGTCAAAAAACCAATGACTCGAGAGGAAGATAGATAGTTTAGCAATAAATAATATTTACCAAAGTATATGTTTTAACAATTAAAGCATATACTTTTTTTATTTTTATTAATGTAAATTTGCATTCAAATTAAATCAATTAAATGAAACGTGTAGTTGTCGGACTTTCTGGTGGTGTAGATTCAAGTGTTGCTGCTTATCTTTTAAAGGAGCAAGGCTACGAAGTAATCGGTCTTTTTATGAAAAATTGGCACGATGATTCTGTTACGATATCTAATGAATGTCCATGGTTGGAAGATAGTAACGATGCACTTTTAGTTGCCGAAAAACTCGGAATTCCATTTCAAACAGTAGATTTAAGCGAACAATACAAAGAAAAGATTGTCGATTACATGTTCAAAGAATATGAAAATGGACGAACTCCAAATCCAGATGTTCTTTGTAATCGTGAGATAAAATTTGATGTTTTCATGAAAATTGCTCTAACACTTGGTGCCGATTTTGTGGCAACAGGACATTATTGTAGAAAAGGAGAAATTGAAGTCGATGGTAAATCTGTTTATCAATTACTTTCAGGTAAAGATGATAACAAAGACCAATCTTATTTTCTTTGTCAATTATCACAAGAACAATTAGCTAAATCTTTATTTCCAATTGGTGAATTAACGAAGCCTCAAGTTAGAGAAATAGCATTGCAATTGGATTTAGTAACTGCAGAAAAGAAAGATTCTCAAGGATTATGTTTTATTGGAAAAGTGCGTTTACCAGAATTTTTACAACAACAATTGCAACCAAAAGAAGGTTTGATTTATGAAATTCCAGCAGATAGCGAAATTTATAACACTTCAAAACCTACTTTTAATTCATTAGAAGAAGAACTAATTTTTGAATCAACATCCATTAAATATAATTCGGAAAGCGGAAAAGTTGTTGGAAAACATCAAGGCGCACATTATTTTACAATCGGTCAACGAAAAGGATTGAATGTTGGTGGTACAAAAGAAGCACTTTTTATAATAGCTACAGATGTTAAATCAAATGCTATTTACACAGGACAAGGACACAGTCATCTTGGTTTGTTTAAGAAAGCTTTGAAAGTAAATTCCTCTGAAATTCATTGGATACGAGAAGATTTAAAACTTAAAAATGGTGAGTCAATGCAAGTAATGGCTCGTATTCGTTATAGACAAGAATTGCAACAAGCAACACTATATCAATTTGAAAGCGGACTTTATGTTTACTTCGACCAACCACAATCAGCAATAACAGAAGGACAATTTGTTGCATGGAATATTGAAGATGAATTAGTTGGTTCGGGAGTAATTTCGTAATTTAGTACTTTCTAAAAATAAAAGCTATGAAGAAAATCCTACTATTAATTGCTTTATTTGTGTCATTTGCCTCTTTTTCCCAAGAAGATGCATGGGTGTATTTTAGTGATAAACCCAATGCACAAACTTATTTGAATAATCCGTTAACGATGCTTACCCAAAGAGCTTTAGATAGAAGAACAGCTCAAGGAATAGCATTAAATGTTAATGATGTTCCAGTTGCACAAACTTACATAGATCAGGTTGATGCAGCTACAGGAATTACGGTAAAAGCCAAATCAAAATGGCTAAATTGTGTTCATGTGAGAGGAACAGAAACTGATATTAACGCTTTAGAAAGTCTTCCTTTTGTAAGTCAAGTAATTTTTGCAGACAATTCTCTAAACGCAAGAACTCCAATCACAAAAAAGAACAAACCTGTCAATAAGCAAATGAATGTTCAAACAACTTTTGCTTATGGAAATTCAGCCAATCAAATAGAAATGCTTAACGGACATTTGTTGCATCAAGCAAATTATACTGGAACTGGTAAAATAATTGCAGTTCTTGATTCAGGTTTTTTAAATGTTAATACGGCGCAACCTTTTCAAAGATTATTCAACAATAATTTAATCCTAGGCGGTTATAATTATGTTAGTCAAAATACTAATGTTTATTCTTTACACAATCATGGAACTATGACGCTCTCATGTATGGGTGGATTTACAGATGGTCAACTAGTAGGAACAGCTCCAGATGCTCAATATTATTTATTCGTAACAGAAGATGTTTCTGAAGAAAATCCAGTTGAAGAAAGTTATTGGGTGGAAGCAGCAGAAGAAGCCGATAGGTTAGGAGCTGATATTATTTCTACTTCATTAGGTTACTTTGGCTATGATAATCCAAATTATAGTTATACTTACTCACAAATGACTGGAAATATTGCTTTTGCTTCTAAAGGTGCTAATATTGCTTTTTCTAAAGGAATGGTAGTCGTTGCTAGTGCAGGCAATTCTGGTAACTCTGCAGATCCACATATTGGAGTTCCAGCTGAAGCTACAAATGTTCTTGCTGTTGGAGCAGTTAGATTTGACGAAAATTATGCTACTTTTAGCTCTATTGGACCTTCATTTGATGGAAGAGTAAAACCCGATGTTATGGCTAAAGGTCAAGCAACAACCCTTTCTAATATAAATGGAGATATAGTAACGTCAAGTGGTACGTCATTTTCTTGTCCAGTTATGGCAGGAATGATAGCTAGTTTTTGGCAAGCCGTTCCCAATCTTACTAATCAACAAGTTGTAGATTTTGTTAAACAATCTTCGGATAGATTTACAAATCCTACCACACAATTTGGATATGGTATTCCAGATTTTCAATTGGCTTTGCAAAACGCTTTGCTTAATGTTGGTGAAAATCAAATTGAGCAATTTCAATTTTTCCCAAATCCTACAAATGCTAATGTAACTTTTGTTTCGCCAGATGTTGTTCTTGGTTCTTCAGTCAGATTTTACAATAATTTAGGACAATTAGTTTTGTCAAAAAATATTGATAATCCAATCCAAAATCTTTCTCTTGAAAGTCTAAATGCTGGAATTTATTACTTTACAATTTCAACTTCAGAAAAAGTACTTCAAGGAAAAATTATCAAAAATTAATTTCTGAATTTCGATTCAATGAATAGAATAACACAACTTTTCAATATACAATATCCTATTATTCAAGGTGGAATGATATGGAATTCTGGTTACAAATTAGCAAGTGCTGTAAGTAATGCTGGCGGATTAGGATTAATTGGCGCAGGTTCAATGTATCCAGATGTTTTGCGAGAACACATTCAAAAATGCAAAAAAGCAACGGACAAACCTTTTGGTGTAAATGTTCCGATGTTGTATCCAAATATTGAAGAAATAATCCAAATAATTATTGAAGAAGGAGTAAAGATTGTTTTTACATCGGCAGGAAACCCAAAAACTTGGACATCACATTTAAAAGCCAACGGAATTACAGTAGTTCATGTTGTGAGTAGTTCAAAATTTGCTCTTAAAGCACAAGAAGCAGGAGTTGATGCAGTAGTTGCTGAAGGATTTGAAGCTGGCGGACATAATGGAAGAGAAGAAACAACTACGTTAACTTTAATTCCGATGGTGAAAGAAAATATTTCTATTCCACTAATTGCTGCTGGTGGAATTGCAACTGGTCGTGGAATGTTAGCAGCAATGGTTCTTGGTGCTGATGGTGTTCAAATGGGAAGTCGTTTTGTAGCTTCCACAGAAAGTTCAGCACACGATAATTTTAAGAAAACAGTTATCGAAACTGGTGAAGGTGAAACACAATTAACATTGAAAGAATTAGCTCCAGTTCGTTTAATTAAGAATAAGTTTTATAACGATTTGCAAGAATTGTACACCAAATGTCCAACCAAAGAAGATTTGGAAACGCTTTTAGGAAAACGAAGAGCTAAACGCGGAATGTTCGAAGGTGATTTGATTGAAGGTGAACTAGAAATAGGTCAAATCGCTGGATTAATTCACGATATAAAACCAGTAGATCAAATTATAAAAGAAATTATTACTGAGTTTGAATTAGCCAAAAAAGAAGTTACTACATATTAATTTTAAAAGAGAGGTTCTAATTTAGAATCTCTTTTTATTTTACAGAATTCTTAAGAATTACTTCACGTCTATTTCCTTTCAAATCCCTATTTTTGTGCAAATATTTAATACCATGAAAAAATTACTTTTACTTATTGTTTTTATTCTAGTTTCTAATTTGCAAGCCCAACAAAGACCTAAACTTGTAGTTGGTATTGTTGTAGACCAAATGCGAATGGAATATTTATATCGTTTTAAAAATGATTTTTCAGAAAATGGTTTTAAACGAATTATGAATAAAGGATATGTTTTTCATAATGCACATTTCAATTATATGCCAACTTACACAGGTCCGGGTCATGCGTCTGTTTATACAGGAACAACACCTTCTGTTCACGGAATTGTAGGAAATGAATGGTTTAGTAGAACAACTGGTAAGGAAAGATATTGTACAGATGACGAATCGGTTCAAACCTTAGGTGACGGAACAAAAGCAGAAGGTGAAATGTCTCCAAAGAACTTATTGTCAACTACAATAACTGATGAACTTAGAATGGGAACCAACTTCAAAGGAAAAGTTATTGGTATGAGCATCAAAGATAGAGGCGCAATTTTACCTGCAGGACATTTTGCCAATTGGGCTTTTTGGTATAGTAAAACAGGAGCTTTTATCTCAAGTACTTTTTACGGAGAAAAATTACCAGATTGGGTAACTGAATTCAATAATCAAAAGAACTATTTAAACTACATTAATCAAGGTTGGAATTTATACAAACCTGCTGCAACATATAATGAAAGTGACGCAGACGATAGTCCATACGAAGGAAAATTATATGGAGTTGACAAACCAGTTTTTCCATATGATTTAAAAAAAATGTATGAGAAAAATGATGCTGGAGTTTTAAGAGTTACACCATTTGGAAATAATCTTTTGGCAGATTTCGCAATGAAAGCCATCGAAAAAGAAGAACTTGGAAAAGATGAAAATACAGATTTTCTTGCGATAAGTTTTTCATCAACAGATTATGTTGGACATGTACTTGGACCACGTTCTATGGAATTACAAGATACTTATTTGCGATTAGACCAAACTATGGCTGACTTGCTTGCTTATTTAGATAAAAATGTTGGTAAAGGAAATTATTTACTTTTTTTAACTGCAGATCATGCTTGTGCTGAAAACGCTAATTTTCTTAAAAACAACAAATTGAATGTTAAAAACATTGAATACAAAGAAATTTCTAAAGCCATCAAAAAGTTCTCTACAGATACTTATAACGAAGATTTTGTGACTAATTATTCTAATTTTAATTTGTATTTGAACAAAACAAAAATTAAAGAAAAAGGACTTGAATATTCAAAAGTGGAACAATCTTTCAAAGATTTTTTAATGACACAAGAGCAAGTTAAAAAAGTTTATAATGAAGAGGAAATCACACATTCTTGCGGAAATGATTATTATTTAGATATGATTGCTAATGGCTATGATGCAAAAGAAGATGGTAATTTAGTGATACTAGATAAACCTGGATACATTCAATATGGTCCAACAGGAACTTCTCACGGAACGCCTTATGCCTATGATACGCACGCACCATTATTGTTTTTTGGATGGAACATTCCAGTAGGTGAAAGTCATGAAAAGAAATACATCACACAAATCGCTCCGACTTTAGCACAAAAATTAGGAATTACTTTTCCAAATGGCTCCGAATGTGAAGTTTTAGAAGAGGTTTTTGTTACTAAGAAAACAAAATAATTGTTAATTTAAAGCTTTCCGTTTTTCATTCGTTTCAAAATTTAGTAACTTGTGCTAAAATGAAAAAGTATGAAATTGATATTTGATGCCTTAATTAGAAAAAGCGGTAGAATTCCACAATTAGTTTACACGCGTCACATAAAAGATTTTATCTTGATATGTATTGGCGTTGTTATGGCGAGCATTGGATTGAAAGAATTTCTTTTACCAAACGACTTTTTAGATGGTGGCGCCATGGGATTATCACTTCTAACAGAGATAATGACTGGTGTTGAATTATCATTTTTGATTGTTTTAATCAATTTACCTTTCATCATTATTGGAGCTAAGCAAATATCAATGGAGTTTGCTGTTAAAAGCGCTTTAGCTATTTTAGCTTTATCGCTTTTGGTACATTTCATCACTTTACCAGCTATTACAACTGATAAGTTATTAATTTCTGTTTTTGGTGGATTTTTCCTTGGTGCCGGAATTGGTTTCGCCATTCGTGGTGGCGCAGTCATTGATGGAACAGAAGTTTTAGCAATCTATGTAAGTAAAAAAACGAGTTTGTCTGTTGGTGATTTTATTTCGGTTTTCAATGTGATTTTGTTTTCCTTTTCTGCATTATTAGTTAGTGTCGAAACTGCGATGTACTCGATGTTGACTTATTTTGCAGCATCCAAGACAGTAGATTTCATCATTAATGGTATTGAAGAATACATTGGAGTAACCATTGTTTCAAGAAACGCAACCGAAGTCAAGCAAGCCATAATCGATAATTTAGGTCGTGGAGTAACCGTTTACAATTCAGAAAGCGGTTATGGTAAAACAGGTGTAAATTTTAATGAAAATAAAATCCTTTTTTGCGTAGTAACTCGTCTAGAAGTAACTAGATTATTACTCGAAATTGATAAAATTGATGAAGAAGCCTTCGTAGTGCAACATTCCATAAAAGATACCAAAGGCGGAATGATTAAAAAAAGGCCTTTGCATTAAAATAAAAATTCCACCAAAAATATTAGTGGAATTTTCAATATACAAAATTTGTGACAATTTGAGTAATTCGTGGCTTTTACACTTCAACCATAACTTGATTTTTAATCAAATCTTCAAAGGTTTCTCTTTTACTTATTAAATGACCTTTCCCATCTTTCCATAAAACTTCAGATGGTTTAAAGCGCGAGTTGTAGTTAGATGCCATTGAGAAGCAATAAGCACCAGCATTTTTGAAACATAAAACATCGCCTTCTTTTATTTCGGCAATTCTTCTGTTGTTGGCAAACGTATCGGTTTCGCAGATGTAACCTACAACCGTGTAAAAACGTTCTTTCCCTTTTGGGTTAGAAATGTTTTCAATCATGTGTTGCGAACCATAAAACATTGGTCGAATTAAATGATTAAAGCCACTATCAATTCCAGCGAAAACTGTTGAGGTTGTTTGTTTTACTACATTCACTTTGGCTAAGAAAAATCCAGCTTCACTCACAAGGAATTTTCCTGGTTCGAAGGCTAAGGTTAATGTTCTTCCGTATTCTTTTTCGAAAGCTAGAAAGCGTTTTGTTAATTTTTTTCCAAGTTCTTCGATGTTGGTTTCGATATCATCTTTTTTGTAAGGAACTTTAAAACCTGAACCAAAGTCAAGAAAATTTAATTCTTTGAATTGTTTTGCAGCATCAAATAGAATTTCGGCAGCATAAAGAAAAACTTCAATATCTAAAATATCAGAACCGGTGTGCATGTGAATTCCGTTGATGTGCATTTTGGTATTTTCAACGATGCGCAAAACGTGCGGAATTTGATAAATTGAAATTCCGAATTTACTATCAATATGACCAACAGAAATATTCTCGTTTCCACCAGCCATAACATGTGGATTGATACGAATGCAAACCGGAACTTTTGGATATTTGGTTCCAAAATGTTCTAGAACTGAAAGATTATCAATATTGATTTGAACACCAAGTTTGGCAACTTCTTCAATTTCTTCAAAGGAAACGCCGTTTGGAGTGAAAATAATTTTATCTGGAGTGAAACCAGCGTGTAAACCAAGTTGTACTTCTTGATAAGAAACAGTGTCTAAACCAGAGCCACACTTCTTCAGCAACTTCAAAATCGTAATGTTCGACAAAGCTTTCATCGCATAATTAATTCGAAGGTTTTCCACCTTAGAAAATGCAGCTGTCAAACGGTTATACTGATGCTCAATGGTTGTAGCGTCATAAACGTACAACGGACTGCCAAATTCTTCGGCAAGCGTAAGTAACTCTTTTGGTTGCATGATAAATGTTGTTATATTATGTCGGCAAAGATAAGTTATACTACAAGCAATACAAAGTGAGTTAACATTTCTACGAATTTGCTAATTTTTGCATTGATTTTTTTTCAATACCATAACAATATAGCCATGATAATTGCGGTATCTTTTATATCAGTATGGTTTCAAAAACTCAACAGCTATAAAAACTAAAATAAAGTTACTAAATTGATATACATTTCTTTTAGGTTTCATTCTATTTAATTACTTTTGTGAAACTTTTTAAACGACAAACTAATACTTATGAATATACACGAATATCAAGGTAAAGAAATTCTAGCAAAATACGGTGTACGCGTTCAACGTGGAATTGTTGCTAATAATCCTGTAGAAGCGGTTGCTGCTGCAAAACAATTGACTACTGAAACAGGTACGCAATGGTATGTTATCAAAGCTCAAATTCACGCAGGTGGAAGAGGAAAAGGTGGCGGTGTTAAGTTGGCTAAAAACTTAGAACAAGTAACTACAATTTCTGAGCAAATTATTGGAATGCAATTGATAACTCCGCAAACTCCACCAGAAGGAAAAACGGTTCACAAAGTTTTAATTGCTGAAGATGTATATTATCCTGGTGAAAGTGAAACTTCTGAATTCTATATGTCAATTTTATTGAATAGAGCTACAGGAAGAAATATGATTATGTATTCTACTGAAGGTGGAATGGATATCGAAGAAGTGGCAGAACATACACCACATTTAATTTTTACTGAAGAAATCGATCCTCAAGTTGGTTTACAGGGTTTTCAAGCTAGAAGAGTTGCTTTTAACTTAGGACTTTCTGGAAATGCTTTTAAAGAAATGACAAAATTTGTTGAATCATTATACAATGCATACATTGGTTCTGATTCATCTATGTTTGAAATTAACCCAGTTTTAAAAACATCTGATAATAAAATTATGGCAGTTGATGCCAAAGTAAATATTGACGATAACGCTTTATACCGTCAGCCAGTTTATGCTGAAATGCGTGACGTTAGAGAAGAAAATCCAATTGAAGTTGAAGCTAAAGAAGCTGGATTGAACTATGTTGACCTTGACGGAACTGTAGGTTGTATGGTAAATGGTGCTGGATTAGCAATGGCAACAATGGATTTGATTAAATATGCAGGTTTTGAGCCAGCTAACTTCCTAGACGTTGGTGGAACAGCTGATGCAAAACGTGTGGAATTAGCTTTTAGAATTATCTTGAAAGATCCAAACGTAAAAGCAATTTTGATTAACATTTTTGGAGGAATCGTTCGTTGCGACCGTGTTGCTCAAGGAGTTGTTGATGCTTACAAAAATATGGGTGACGCAATCAAAGTGCCAATCATCGTAAGATTGCAAGGAACAAATGCTGAAATTGCTAAAGAATTAATCGATAATTCTGGAATGCCAATTTTATCTGCGGTTCAATTTCAAGAAGCTGCTGACCAAGTTCAGAAAGCGCTTTCATAAGTTAGAAATACGAAGTACAATATACGAAGTAAAAATCCCGAGTTGCCGCTCGGGATTTTTTTATATTTGAAGGGATGAACCCAATTATTATGAGAGCAAATTTTAAATCAATTGTGTTGCGAGTTTTGTTATTGGTACTTCCAATTGCATCGATTTTATTATGGTATTTTCTAACCTTTGATGAGCATAAATACTGTACGCCGACCAAGCATCGACATGTAGATGGTTTTTTAGGAATTGTTTTTTTAATTATAATTTGGTTTTTTGTATGGCTGTTCATTATTATGATTGAGATGTTGTATAAAAATTTAATTAGAAAAAATAAATAAAATAAATCCCGAGTGTAATGCTCGGGATTTTTTGTTTTGAATTTTATGTTATAATAATTAGTACATTAGCATTCAAACTATATTGTTATCAGAAAAGAACTTCTTTATATTATTTTGTTTTTTTGCTTTAGTTTTTCAATTAAGGCGCAAACTCTTTTTGATAATTATTCCATTTCAAAACTTTCTCCTGACGATGGACTTTCACAAGGGTCAAATTATTTTAAATATGAAGACTCCAAAGGATTCATGTGGCTTACTTGCAATGACGCATTGAATAGATTTGATGGTAAAACCGTAAAAGTTTATAATCTTGATAAATACTTTGATAAATGTAGTAACCTTCAACAAGGATATGGTTTTACTGAAGATAAAGAAGGAAATATTTATATTGGAAGTGTTCGCGGTTTGTATATATATCACCGAAAAGAAGACCGTTTTTCGTTACAAAAAATATTTAAAAACACAACAGATGATATTGCAATGCCAATTGGTTTTCATGATGGGAAAATATGGTGTTTCAACAAACAATACCAACTGGCAACTTATGATATTAAAACTAAGAAAACAACACTTGTTACTCAATTGCAATTAGAACCTTTAAAGTCAATTCATATCTATGAAATGAGTAATAATTGTTTTTATTATCATTATCCTTTTTTTGATTCAAATGGGAAAATTTGGATTATTAATAATAACGAAATTTTGAAATTTGATATAAAAACCAATAAAAGCTATTTTCCTTTAAAAGATTATTTTTCAACTCGGAATGCAAATTTCACTGTTTCAAGCTTTGATAATATTACAAATTCTTTTTTTATAGGAACAGACAATGGATTATTTGAATATAATATTGAGGATAATAAAATCAAGGAAATCATAAATCAAGGAAAAAACTTTGGGCAAATTTTAGGACTTTCTGCAAAAGGTAATTTGTTGGCTTTTAGAACCAATTTTGATATTTTCTTTCTTGACAATAAATCTAATGTTCTAAAAAAGATTCCTGTTAATGATAAAAATAATTACAATCGAACTTTTGGATATAGTATTGACAAAAGTAACAGATTGTGGATTTGTGATGATGGAAAAGGGCAATTGATTTTTGATTTTCATTCTAAATTATTACCTAAAATTCCTGATGAAAGCACATCTTTCAATTATTTTAATTTATCGGGTGTTACTCGTTTTCTGCAATTGTCAGATAACGAAATTGTAATTCCAAATATTATTCAAGGCAGGAGTTTACTTTTAGTATATAATATGTTAACTAAAAAAATGACGGACATTCCATTTTCGATGGTTAACAGTGAAACAATAAATTACGGATGTGCGACCGATTTAAACAGAAAAGGCGTTTGGTTATATTCTCAAGACAAAAATAATAATGAAGTTGTTTTAAGGATTTCATTTTTAAATCAGTTGAAGAAAATTGATAATCTTATAGTTGAAAAGAGTTATCTTGAAAAGGGTTCATTTCAAGATTTGCAAGTGCTTCATAATGGCAAAATAGTTTGTGCTTTTACAAAAGGTTTATATTGGCTTAATGTGGAAACAAAGTCATTAGAAAAAATGCAAACGGCTAATCAAACTAACCTGTTTAAAATTAATTATTTAGATGAAAAAGAAGTCGCCATAAGTTATATTAATAGCGATATGATTTTGTACCAACTTCAATCAAACAATTCTTTTAAGGTAGTTAAAAATATTTTGCCTAATATTCAGTCTTTTTATATTCAAAAAGACAAAAAAAGAAATCAATATTGGGTTGGAACGAATCAAGGTGTTTATTTATTAGATAAAAACTTAAAAACAAAAAAGATATTTAATGCCAATAACGGATTAGCTGGAACGTATATTTATGGTTTGCTATTGGATGATGATGGAAATGTTTTTTGTAGCCATCAACGAGGTTTGAGTAGCATTAATGCAACTACTTTTCAAGTTACCAATTATGATAAAAATGATGGAATTCAAGATTGGGATTTTAATAACAGAGCTTTTTATAAAGCAACCGATGGCACTTTGTTTTTTGGAGGTGTTTCTGGATTTAATTATTTCAAACCACCATTGCAACCCTATTCTTATTACAAACCAGAAGTTTATATTGACGAAATTTTTGTAAATAACAATCAGTATAATGCTACTACTAATGCCAATTTGATTCAAAAACTCAATTTGAATTATAAGGAAAATAACATTTCTATTCATGCCATTGTAAAAGATTTAGCCAATGCTAATGCACGACAACTAATATATAGAATTAAAGAAATTGATTCAAAATGGAAGCATTTACCAAATGGTACAGCAATCAATTTTAGTAATTTAGCACCAAACAATTACACTTTAGAGCTCGGTTATTATGATAAATATTTGAATAAAGAAGTGTCTCAAAAAATAGTGTTGATTTCAATTTCGGCACCATTCTACAGTGAAATATGGTTTTGGTCGTTGATAGCATTTCTTTTAACAGCAATTGTTTTTTGGTTTTACAACAAAAGAAAATTCGCCAAACAACAACAAGAATTTCAACAACAGTTAGCTTTAGAACAGCAACGAAGCAAAATTACAGCCGATTTGCATGATGATATTGGTGCAACACTAAGTAGTTTGCAAATAAACAGTGCGGTTGCCAATCAATTGTTGGAAAAGAATCCAAAAGAAGCCCAAAAAGTATTGATAAAAATTGAAAACCAATCTCAAAATTTAGCCGATAAAATTGGAGATATTATTTGGAGTATGAAACCAAACAAAGACCAATTTATGTCTATGAGTTCGCGTATTAAAAATTTTGCTAATGATATTCTGGGTGCAACAAATATTAATTACACTTTAAAAATAGACTCTAAAATAGATGAAAAAATTACAGATATTACCACACGAAAAAACATTGTTTTAATTGTAAAGGAAGCCATCAATAATGTGGCAAAATATAGTAAAGCAACTCAATTAAATGTTCATATAGATTTGATTGAAAACTCTATTACTATTAAGATTATAGATGACGGAATCGGATTTGATGCAACTCAAACCAAAGGCAATGGAATTGGGAATATGAAGAAAAGAGCTGAAGAATTGAAAGGAAATTTAGATATTTCTTCAATAGAAAATAAAGGAACCACAATTTTAGTTACAATTCCATGTCCCTAAATTAAGGTACAAATTGCATTGTAAAGGATTACTACATTTGTGCTATGACAATACGTATTTTTATATATGATGATAGTAACGAACGAAGAGACAGTCTAAAGGCTTTATTAATGCTTAACGACGACTTAAAGTTCGTTGGCGAAGCTATGAATTGTAAAAACGTTCTATCTGAAATAGAAAACTTTTACCCAGATGTTGTTTTAATGGATATCAATATGCCCGAAGTTGATGGAATAGAAGGCTTGCGCCAAATAAAAACCCATCATCCAGAAGTAAAAGTATTGATGCAAACTGCTTTTGATGATAGTGATAAAATTTTCACCTGTATCAAAAATGGAGCTAGCGGTTATATTCTTAAAAACGATAAACCACAACGAATTCTTCAAGCTATTGAAGAAGTCAATCAAGGCGGAGCAGCTATGAATCCTGCAATTGCTCAAAAAGTTTTGGATTATTTTAAACCTTGCGAAACTAAAAATCCATTATCACCAAAAGAAAACGAAGTATTGGCTCTTTTAGCCGAAGGACTTTCCTATAAAATGGTTGCTGATAAACTAGGTGTTAGTTATGCAACGGTAAACACACATGGTAAACGTATTTACGAAAAACTACATATATCTTCGTTAGGCGAAGCTATTGCTTATTATTACAAAAATCTAAAGCAATAGATTTTTAAATCAAAAATCAACATTTCTCTATTGTTCTTCAAAATCCCTTGTCACTTGATTAAGGGATTTTTTGTTTTCAGCTAATGTTAATATTTGTTCTATAAAACTTTTATCAAAATAGAGGTAACAAATTTAAAACTCAATTGATATACAATTATAAACTTTAAAACTAAAATTATGAAATCAAAAATACTTTTATCATTGTTTTTATTTATTACAACTATTATTTACGGACAAACTTTTACTTATGCGGGTATAAATTACACTGTTACCGATCCTACTAATTTTAAAGTAAAGATTGGTGCTAATACCAGTTTTTCTGGCGTTGCCATTATACCCGCTGTAGTGGTTTATGCCTCTCAAAATTATGACGTTACTTCAATTAGTGATTATGCTTTTCCTAGTTGTACAGGATTAACATCGATTACTATTCCTAATTCTGTTACTTATATTGGAGATTCTGCTTTTTATGGTTGTAGCGGATTAACATCGTTTATAATTCCTAATTCGGTTACTACTATTGGGTCTAATGCTTTTATGTATTGTAGTGGATTAACATCAGTTATTATTCCTAACTCGGTTACTGCCATTGGTCCTTCTACTTTTGCAGGTTGTACAGGATTAACAACGGTTACAATTCCTAATTCAGTTACCTATCTTGATCACCAAACTTTTGCGGGTTGTTCAGGATTGACAACTGTAAATTGTGAAAATGCTTCACCTCCTTTTTTAATTGGTTCCCCTTTTGCGGGAGTCAACCAAAGTTCTTGTACGCTAAACGTTCCCGCTGGTTCTGTGGCTGCTTATGAAGCAATGGCTGTTTGGACAAATTTTAACCCAATTATAGGTTCATTTCTTTCTACTAATTTTTATGATTTGTATGAAAACATAAAAGCCTTTCCAAATCCAACTCAAAATAGCCTAAATATTCAATCGCCTTCAACTATTTTCTCAACAGAAATTATAGATACCAACGGAAGAACAATCCAATCCTTATCTCAAAAAAATAATGAAGTTACTTTAAATACAGAAAATTTATCTTCAGGTATGTATTTGATAAAGGTAAAAACCGATAATGGAACTTCAATTCAAAAAATTATTAAAAAATAATTTCAAAATAAGGGTAACAAATATAAAACCCAATTGATATAACAATAACAACATTAAAATTTAAACAAAATGAAAAATCTAAAAACAACAATTTTATCAGCTTTTATTGCAATTTGCTGTTTAACAAATGGAAATGCACAAGAAAATGCAAGAGGAAGAAATAGAGGAAAAGTAACTATGTCTGGACGTCCAGGATCAATAGTGGTATTCGGCGGAGGAACATCTATGCCAAGCAGTGATGGTAAAGACAAAGCTTTTTTAAGCAATACAACAGCAATCAATGCCGATTTTTATTTTCCATTAATTAGAAAAGGTTGGGATGGTGGAGGAGCTAGAGACCACGTAAAAGGACATAAAATGAATTTTGGCTTAAACGTAGGTGGAACTTACAACTTTGGTGGAAGCGGCGGTTTTGGAACAACACCAAATCCATTTGCTGTAACTGGACAAACTTCAAGTATGGTTTCTGATAGAGGCAGTGATCCAAAAAACCCTGGTTTCAGAATGGGAGTTGGTCCACAAGCTAATTTTTACTTTGGAAAATTTATTGTTTCGCCAATGATTTTAGGAGAATATTTTTCGATGACTCAAAAAGAAATGAGCATAGTGCAAACCACTCAATACAACGGTCAAAGTTATGATTTCAATTTGGCAACTTTACCAGAAACCAAAACAAGTGGTTTTGCAGTAACACCAAAACTAAGATTACATTATATGTTTAACGATCGTTTTGGTCTTTTTGCTGATGCAAGTTATACCATGGGACCAAAAATCGAAACAACTGTTTCTAAATTAATTCCAAATGGAAATCCGTCACCACAAAGCGGTAATTACAATATTCAACAATTACAAACTGGTACAGTGGTGAAAGGCGAAACAAAATCAACGGCTTATAGTGCTATGGGATTTAATTTTGGTGTGGTGATTGGTTTAAGGAAAAGAAATCCAAGAGATATATGTGCCGCTTGCTTACAAACTGGACATAATTCAATGCAATGCACAGCAATGGTTTCTTCAAGTGGAAGTGGTTCCGTTGTTAAAGCAAATACTGATGATATTAGAAAAGGTTGGAATGGATTGGCAGATGCACCAGAAGAATTAGAACCAACAACACCAAGCAATGCAAGAATTATCAATAATTGTTGTGATGCAACTGTTACTGGAAGTATTTTATGGGATCCCACAGGTACAGGAACTGCTTCAAGTTTTGTCCCAGCTACACCATCTATATCAATAAGTATGTCAAATGTTACATTAGCTGGTGGAGTTTATTTTAATTCAGCAATAAATTGTCTTACTTATAGTGGATGTATAGACCCAACTCCAATAAAATATAAAGTAAACGGAGCTCTTGTTGGAACAAGTGCAATAGGAAGTTATTTGATTCCTATTACAGCATTTTCAGGTCCTGGAAGTTATACAATAAAAGTAATTGGAACTTGTGGTGGGTCAAAATGTAAAGCAAAAACACTTCAATTAATTATTTTTTAAATACCAACTAAATACCAAAATCATGAAAAAATATATAAAATTCTTAGGGATACTATTTAGTATTCTATTAATAAGTTGTGGTTCAGATGATGATCCTATTGTTACTGCAACTTGCGATAGCACGAATACAGAATTTAAACAATTGTACAATCAAACAGTAGCTTCAACAACTTTAAATAATGATATAGTTAACTACGATAGTGAAATACATTCTTACACTTTTGAAGTTACAACTGCCAAAACAATATGTAGTGTTGGTTATCAAAGTCAACCAGCTTTGAGTGCAGTACCTTATGTTATTGAAGTGTGGGATGTTACAACTTCAACTCCAATCTTAAAAGGTTCAGTATCTTCAACTTTTTCTTCAACGGCTACTTCGTATGTATCTTTTTCATCAACAATTCCTTTAACTGTTGGAAATAGTTATATGGTAAAAAGAATTCAAACAAGTTGGGGTACAGATATTTCAAATACAGTTGGAAGAATGGTTTGTACAGTCACAGGAGCGCCATTGTCGGCATTTCCATATACTTTTGGAAGTTTAAAAATCACAGGTTCGTCTTTATATCAAAACGCGATTACTCAAACAAATTGGGCAATTCCTTACATCGACATTGTTTTTGAATAGATAATAATAAGTTATGTTTAGGTTAGTTACAAAAAATCCCGAGTGTAATGCTCGGGATTTTTTTTATTTAGTTTTCTCTGCAAAAGCAATCACATGACCATCTAAATCAGAAAAATAAAAAGCTGTGTCACCCCAATTTTGACCTTCAATTTTGCTAATTATTTTTGCATCTAAATTTTTAATATTTTGATATTCTTCTTGAAGATTTTCAACAATAAAATACAATTCACATCTTGGAATTCCGTTACCTAAATTAGGATGAGGTAAAGATGGAGTAATAATTTTAGCAATTCCATCATTGGGCATTAATCCGATTTTGCAGAAATCATTTAATATAAATTCTGTCATTCCTGGTACATTCAAATCAGGTTTTTTTCTGAAAACGGTTTGATAAAAATCAGTACTTTTTTGTTGGTCTTTTACATAAAGTATAATTTCTGTATGTTTGATTTTTAAGGACATTTTGATTAATTGAATAAGCTAATTTAAATAAAAAATCCCATCTAAAATAGACAGGATTTATATTTTGTAGTTTAGAACAAGTATTATTTTTTTACCGAACAAGTATTGATTCCTAATAAAGGATATAACGGACAGAAACTTACTAAACTTGTTAAAGCAAAAACTGCTGCTGCAACGACAGCTACGATTCCTAAAGTTCCAGTAATTGTTCCGTTGTAGAACAAGAAAGCTAACACTGCAGCAACAATCAATCGGATTATTTTATCTGCTGTACCCATATTTTTTTTCATAATTAATAAAGTTTAAAGATTAATATGAAGCAAATTTAATGCGCTTAAATCACCTGTGCAGTGACTTAAGTCACAAGTCTAAAATTTCTATGGTTGTGGCACTTTGTTTTACTTTTCCTTCGAGTTCTAATTTCTTTACAATTCTACTGATTACTTCTCTTGCAGTGCCCAATTCGCTTGCAATTTGACGGTGTGAAATTTTCAAAGGATTGTTTTGCGTGACTAAAACTTTTTCTTTTAAATAGTCTAAAACACGTTTGTCGAGTTTTTCAAAAAGTAGGGAATTTATGGTGTCAAGTAAATCGGAATAACGCAAATTATATTGCAAAAAGAAAAGCGAATTGAAGTCAGGAAATTGTTTGGTCCATTTGCTAAGTTTTTCTGCCGGAATTAAAAGCAAGTGCGAATCTTCTTCCGTTACAGCATAAATCTTACTTGGTTGGTTGTTGATTCCAGCTGAAAACGACATGATGCAACTTTCATTCGGTTGAATGTAGTACAATAGCAGTTCTTTGTCTTCGTGTTTGGTATAAACCTTTAAAACGCCTTTTAAAACTAACGGAATTACCTTGATAAACTGACCTTCACGAAGTAATTCAGTGTCTTTTGGAACTTCTTTTTCTAAAGCGTGCTGAACTATTTCTGAAATCAATTCAGCGTTAAAATGTGGAAATTGTTGCTTTATTTGAACAGCTAAATCCATTGTTTAGTCCTTTTTATTCTTACCGTTTTTGTATTGTACTTTCTCTACAATTTCGATTTTTTTAGTAGGCTTTTTGTCTTTAAAGTTTGGTTTTGAAGCTGGTTTTTTCTTAAAATCACCAGGCTTAAACTCTTTTTTCGGAGCAGCTCCTTCTGGTTTTTTATATTCTTTTGGTTGCGCTTCTTTTTTGTGAATTGCAATTACATCCATAGGATTCTTAGGATTTTCTTTTGTTCCACGTAAGTGAATTACCAATCCGTTTAGGAAATTACGCAATACTTGATCGCCACATTCCATAAATTTTGGATGGTCTTCACTTCTAAAAAAGTTGCCAATTTCACCTTTAGACATTCTGAAATCTACTAATTTTAAGATTTCTTCTATTTGGTCGTCACGAAGCATTAAAGCTACACGTAGTTTTTTGAAAATATCGTTGTTGTTCATTTTATGCTGAATTTAGTTCAGCATCTTTTGTGCTGAAATTAGAATTTAAATTGTTTGCAAATTTATTTTAAATAAACTTTAAAACAGCCAAAGATACGCCTTTTTGAAACCTTCACGCCATAATTTTTCGTTGTGTTGTCCGTCTTTTACAATAATTTTTTTGTTTAGCATTTTACATTCACAACGTTTGGTATTGACTTGGACTTCAATATTGTTTAAATCGCGAACCATATCTTCGTCACCTTCGTTGTCGCCACATAGGAAATAGATTTTGGTTTTGAATGTTTTAGTTTGCTCCATTAGTTCGAAAATTTCTTTTCTGTTGAACCAAAAGGAAGGCGAGAAACAACCCACTTTTCCAAAGATTTTAGGATATTTTAATGCGCCATAAAACGATACTAATCCACCAAGTGAACTTCCGAAAAGTGCTGTATTGTTGGCATTGGTTTTGGTTCTGTAGGTTTTGTCAACATAGGGTTTTAATGTTTGAACAATAAAATCTAAATAATTATCAGCATTTCCTCCGCCATACTTTTGGTGTTTGAAAGGTGTTAATTCTTCCATTCGTTTTTCGTTGCCATGTTCGATACCGATGACGATTACTTGTGCCGAAATGCTGTCTAAGGTTTCATCAACATTCCATTCACCAACGTATGATGTTTTGGCATCAAATAGGTTTTGACCATCGTGCATGTAGATAACAGGATATTTTTTCTTTGGATTTGTGCTGTACTCTTTTGGCAAATACACCCAAATTTTCTTAGTTGTTTTTAATTGTGGTGCTTCTATTGAAAAAGTAGAAACTTGCTTACTAGCATTGCTTTCTTGCGCATTTGAGCTGCAAAATAGGATTCCAAATAAAAGGGTTAAAATGAATTTCAAGTGAATTAATTTTTAGAATTTAACAAATAATTATATTTTAGCTAAAAATAATCATTTTGATGAACACTAAGGAACAAAAATTAAGTTTATTAGCAGACATGATTGCATTTGCAATTGTTGATGGCGAATTGCATGAAAGGGAATACATGTTTCTTTCAATAATTGCGATAGAACTTGGCGTAAACAAAGACGAGTTGAAACAACTTTTTCATGAAGAAAACCGTAGTGAAATCATTAAAAGTGAGTTTGAACGCATTCAGCAGTTTTATAGATTGGCACTTTTGATGCATTGCGATGGCATTTTGCATGAAAGAGAGCAAATTAAAATACACGAAATTGGCATCAATATGGGATTAAATCCGTTTGCAATGAAACGCGTTTTAAAAGCCATGGAACAATCACCAACACGAATGGTTTCACCAGATTATTTATTAGAAGTTTTTCAAGAGCAGTTGAATTAAGTACCCAAAAATAGCGAGTTTGCGAACTTCGGAACCGATTATTTTCTGTTAAAGATAAAATTTCTTGCGATATTTAGGCTTGAATTTACTACAAAATTCCCAATTTTGCCAAATGCCTGTTTTATGCAATTTTAATTTTTAAACTTACGATATTCGACTAAAATTCCTTTTGTTTTCAAAATCATTTTTTCATTATCTAAATATTTAATTTTTGATTTCCAACTTCCACCTAAGCTTGTCCATTTGATTTTATTACCAAATAAAGTTTTAACTATTTTAAAAACAGGTGGACAGCTATTTATTTGTAATTTACCAGAAAGGACTTGCTCTTTATTTGATCTATATAAACTTCCAAGTTCTCCATCAAAATAAAATTGATAAACATAATCTGTCGTGTCATTTTTAATAATCCAGTTACCAGTTATTTTTTTTCTCAATTCTTCTTTTGATTTAGAGTTTTCAAATTTTTGACAAAAACTTGATAAACTTAGGAGTAGAAAAAATATTGCAAAATTTATTTTCATTTTCACTTAAAATTTCGTTTGATTTTTGCGCCTACGCTTATATTGCATACAAAGTGTAGCGGCTTGCACCAGTTCTGTTGTAAACACTGACCAAAACAAATCTATAACTTTTCTTAGAAAGATATAGTTGTTGACACTAGATTATTTTCCACGAAGAACAAAATAGCAAGTTCATACCTATCAATAACAGCAAAAGGTTTTTATAGGTTCGTAGTTACTAACTTGTATTTTTCGGGTTTACTCTTAGTTCGTTCTATTATTTTTCGAGCTTCAAGATCAAGTTTGACGGTTTCTCCATACCATTGAACGCCACCTTCAAATGTGTCTTTTACATTTTGGTACAATTGTTCCATGAGTTCGGTATGAGTTGGCTCACAATCTT
Organism: Flavobacterium koreense; assembly: GCF_054776075.1. Classification (NCBI taxonomy): domain Bacteria; kingdom Pseudomonadati; phylum Bacteroidota; class Flavobacteriia; order Flavobacteriales; family Flavobacteriaceae; genus Flavobacterium; species Flavobacterium koreense. The sequence goes on from NZ_BAAHCF010000011.1 coordinate 73,571, forward strand.
TTAAAATTGACAAAATGGTTTCCTTAATCACATTATATTTTTCCAAAGAAATACGTTTGTTGGTTTTTCCTGGCTCTGGATGAAGCGTTTGGATTTTCTCATCGTTCATGTAAAACACTTTTAGAATTATAGTTCGTCTTTATACCAAGTGGTTTCATCGGGAAAACTATATTTTTTGGATTCAATTTTCCAAATTTCATCAATTTTTTTGATAACAAATTGCTCTTTTTTCTGCACTCCAACTTCAAAATGCGTTTCTATAACGGCACGATTGTCCGATTTCATTATAAAGAACATTTTGGTATTTGGACGTAACAAATAGTGATATTGTGATGGATTACCAAAAGACCTTGAAATTTCGTTAGAATTGGAAACGCTTATTGGATTGATTATCGCTTTGCAACGTTCAAAATAGTCGTCCCACAAAGATTCTTCATCTGGATGCGACTGATTTGGTGAACTTCTTTGCGATTTCAAAACTTCATGTCTTTGAAAGATTTCATTTTCTAATGCATCAAGTTTTAGTAAATTGTCTGTTAGAAAGCTAATTAACTCGTCTTTAAAATGTTGAAATTTTTCTGGCGTTTGATTTGAGTCAACATTAAAAATTATTTTTTTCTGTGGTTCTATGGGTTCTGACTTTTTAAATAATTTCGAGAATAGTCCTTTCATTGGTTTGTTTGGTTTTGGTTTTTTTGAAAAAGTTTTTAAAACATTACACAGCTAAATTTGTTTTATGAAGACGCGAAGACCAAAACAAAACTACAACTTTTCTTAGAAAGACAGAATTGTAGTCATTAGATTATTCTACTCTATGACTAAATAGCAAGTGTAAGCTCTGCAATAGGAGCAAATTTTGGTTAGCGGCTGCTTTTATTTATTTCAAATTTTTCAAACTTTTCTCCATTTTGTTTGTAAACTCCGTCGTTGTCAGTTCCAAGCCAAATAGTTCCGTTATTGTCTTGATAGATATAAATTAGCAAAACATCTTCCTTACCTTTTTTTATTTCAAAGTTAGCGAGCGTTTTTCCATCATATTTCCACACGCCGCCACGATAAGTGGTCATCCATAAATCACCATTTTCATCGGCTATTCCTGACATGAAGTAAAGTATTTTGTCTTTTGCAATCTCTTTGGGTATATCAACCGCTTTTATCTTTTCATATCCATTAGGTAGGGCTGGGTTAATCTTATATTTGCTATAAAAATTACTTAACCAAAAATAACCATCTTTGTCTTGAATCATTGAGCGAACACCAGGAACGCGTCCATCTGGAAGCGTAGAAAGCTCCTTTTCACCAAACCACAATAATGATTTGCCATCATAGCGATAAGCGCCTGCATTAACTGTTCCAATCCATAAATTACCCTCTTTGTCTTTATTGATTCCATAAACGGCATAGGTACTTTTGTTGCTAGCATCAAATGGAACGCCTTCAGGTTCTATTCCAAAGGCTTTTTTTAAGTCTTTTCTTGGTAACTCTAACTCATAAAGAAATTTGCCGTCAAAGCGATAGAGGTCGTTTGCATCATATCCAAACCACATATCGTTAGGTTCTAATGTCCATTTATTGTTGGGAGATTTTATTGCTTTTAAAGTTGTAAATTTTTGTCCATCATATTTACTAATTCCATTAGATGTTTCAAAATATAAATTCCCACTTTTATCTTCTTGTATTCCTCTAATTTGATTGTGTGCCAATCCGTCTATTGTCGTGAACTGTTTTAAAATTTTTTGGTCAAATTTGTAAATGCCATTTCCATTACTACCAAACCAGTAATTTCCTTTTGTGTCTTGAAAGATTTTCCAAATTCGGTTATCAATTTCTGAAACCGTCCTGCCGATTTCGAGTATTTTCGTTTCAGCCTGTTTTTGTTCAGAATTCACCTGTCCATTGCAAGAAAGTATGTTACTTGATACAAAAATCAGTAAAACTATTTTCAAGGTGTTAATTGTCATTTTCGTTTTTTTAGAGTTGGTCTTAAAGTTGATGCTAACTTATACAGCTTAAATCAGTTACTGCTGCAATCAATGACCAAAACAAATCTACTGAATTTCTTAGAAAGATAGAGTAGTAGTCACCAGATTATTCTACACGAAGACAAAATAGCAAGCACAAGCCCAGCAATTGGTGTAAACCGCTATTGGCAGTAGTTTTATTTATAAAATTTCAAGGTTTTTTTTCCAAAGATTGGACTATCAAATTCAATTCTATCTTCATATTCTATAGTTTCACTTGGAGGATCGATAGGAACATTATCAATTCGTTCACCATATAAATTCGTAGATTCGGCATACATGTCGTCAAATATTAGTATAATATCATTACGTCTTTCGATATATGGTAGTTGTGTTGCGTGTTCGTTTCGTGCGATGATTTTATTTGTTAAGTCAAAAGCACACCATTCAATATTTCCTCTATAGAATAAAAAGTTAGTTTCAGGTATATATAAAAAATCGTTTTCATCGATTTGATTACCTTTCGCAAGTTCAAATTTTATTCGTGTTTTAATTCCATTGTTTTCAAATAGAAGTTCAGAAGATTGAATGATTTCTTCATTTAAGTAAATTTTTTTCTCTATGAATAATTTCAAAATCTGTTGATGAAATAATATAATTGAAATTGTTAATTTTCATTTTAGTTCTCTTTTTATTCGAGGTGCTATAAAATTACTTCCAACGTTCCCAGGCTTTATGTCTGTTGCTGTTTTTGTCACAGACCAAAGCAAATATACCGAAAACTTTGAAAGAAAAAACGTTTTAAAAAAGAAAAAAGATAAGAGACCAAGCCTTTAAAAAAGCCCAAGCGCAGCAATAGCATAAAACCTGTGTTGTGTGCAGTAGTTTTAATTTTGTTGATTTGCCCATTCTATAATTTGAGGATAAAGTTCTGCCACAGTTTTGTTTGGATTTTCTTTTTTAAGTTTAATCATTTCATTATTAAATTCTTTAAACTTTATGAATCCTCTTTTTTCAGCATTCATTTTTACTCTTTCTTTAATGACATAATCAGAAGTTTCATAATCATAACTTTCTGTTACCCAAATACAAAAAACAGAATGTGTCATATATTCATTAAAAATGGATTGTGGATTATTATAAAAGCCATTTTTTTCATCTGACCAAATTTTTGATTTGAAAATATTAGCAATTTCTTTTTTATATTTATCACTTATTGGATTTACATAATTATGGTCGATTTCAGTAAATACAATTCCTGAATATAATCCTTCTTTTTGTGTTTCGGTTAGATTTTTATTTGAATCATAACGATTTGCATCACAAATAAACATTACACTTTCACTAAACCAAGAATTGTCTTTATTATCTTTACCAAAATATTTTTGTGTACTATGTGAACCACCAATTAATGGTGAAAAAATAACTTTATAGGCATTATGTTTAATTGGAAATTCCTTCTCAATCCAATTCTGCATATTTTTTAGAGGTAACAGTTCTGATACTCTTTTTAAATCATTTGCATAGTATTTTTTATGTTTTTTATAAAATGTTCTGAAATTAGATTTATCTGAAAAATCTTGGACCAATGGTAGTAATTCAGTGAATAGATTGGAAAACCCTTGCCAATCATCACCAAAAACATAATTATAATTTTTTCCTTTTACGATTGTGTCTCCACTGAATTCGTAAATGAAACTATTTTCTCTAAATTCAAAATAATTTTGAGTATAATCATTTTCTTCTTCAAAAATTAATTTTTCGAAAATAGGATGGTTTAAATAAGGTTTGAAAAATTTTTGAACTTCTTTAAAATATTTTGTGTCTTTTTGTAGATTAGTAGATTTTCTCCCGCTTGGAGATAATACCCATATTATATTAGCAAGTTCATAAACTTCAGGTAATTCAAAGGAATTTTTTCCTTGATTTTCATTTATATATTTTTGTGAAAAATTTGATGAAGAAGCATTAAATCTAAAAGCAACGACAGTTGTTCTTTTTGGTGTTTTAATTGTTACGTAACTTTTTCGTGCATATGGATAATTATCTCCTTTAATTGAAAGAGTGTCCTTCCCAATAAATGCTGTCATTATTATTCCTTTAGAAGTATTAGTTCCAGGACTTATTGTGTCATTTTTACTTAAATCAAGTTTAAATATATCTGGATAATTAGAGTATCGGTATTTGATTGTATCAGACTCGGAGTAGTAAACTTTAGAAATATTTTCTTTAATGTATTGTCCCGAAGCAAAATTCACAGATAGAAGTACTATTATTAACTTTATTATTTTCATTTTGTTAGTTTATTCTTAAATTCTACTCGTTTCGTGTACTATTGCACACAACTAGTATATAAACGCTACGTTATAGCGGCAATACACCCAAATAAGGTATGATTAGCGCCACACGATTGCGTATTTTACCCAAATCTACAAAACTAAAATTTATCTTACAAGGAAAGTAAGTTTTTATCTTGGGTTAATCATTTATTAGAATTTGCTGTTTTGTGATGGTAGCATAGTTAATAATTACTGTTTTTTCTCTGAAAAATCGTCAGTTAAAATTGTCTTAAAATGCCATAATTTCATATTAAAGTGTTCATTATCAGTCAAATTGACTTATTTTTTACGTTGGTATATAATTTGTTTTTTGGAAAGTGTAACTAATAAATGTTTAATTTAAAAAATATAAAATTATGAACTTAATTAAAAGAAACACTGTACCATTTCCATCAATTATCGATGAATTATTAAAACCAGATTGGTTAGGAGGCATTCAAAATTTTAATACCAATGTTCCTGCAGTAAATATCAAAGAAACCGATACAAGTTTTGGAATTGAATTAGCCGCTCCAGGAAAGAAAAAAGAAGATTTTAATATCGAAATTGATCACAATGTGCTAACTATTTCTTCTGAAGAAAAAACAGAAAAAGAAGAAACTGAAGGTAAATATACTCGAAAAGAGTTCAGTTATTCTTCTTTCAGAAGAGCTTTCACTTTACCTGAAACGGTAAATACAGAAAACATCAACGCTACTTATGAAAATGGTGTTTTGCATGTGGCACTTCCTAAGAGAGAAGAAGCGCTTCCAAAACCAAAACGCTTGATTGAAATTGGTTAATTAATTGTTGATTAGAATGAAAAACGCAACCTTAAAAAGTTGCGTTTTTTTTATAATTTATTTTTGAAATTGGATATTTTAGTTAAAGTTCCATAGCCACTTACTAAATACATATCATTATTTTTAATATAAATACGATTAAATTTAGTCCAATCAATTGCCGATAAAGTGTTGTTATTCAAAGTTCTGATATTTTCAACACCATTTTTAAATAAGGTAATTGTTCCATTTGAAAGTTTATATATACCTTCTTTATTAACAATTGCATAAATATCTTGATTAGAATCTACTGCTATGTCAAGTATATCTTTGTAATAAAGTATATATGGTGAACTGACAGGATAACTCGGTACAGAACAATCAATTTTTCTAATATAATTTTCGTCAATTATGTAAACAGAATTATTGAAAGATATTGCTTTACTAAACCATGAAAATCCTGAATTTAAACCAGTTCCATCGGTAATCTGATGGCTTCCAGAACCAGCAATAACAGTTTCAGTGTTAAGATTTGGATAATATCTTTTTATGAGTTTAGAGTTGTTATCAAGAATAATGAAAGTGTCATCAGGTAAACTACAAAAACCATCCATTCTAAGATTCCATTGAGACGCACCTTGCATAGTGTGATAACTTAATTGTTGAAAATCATCAGAAAAATTATAAATTTTCCCTTGTAAGTCACTGTTTGTCATAAATATTTTTCCTTCAGAATTATTCGCTATTTTCGGCCAGGAAAAAAAATCAGCATCCCTTTTATACAATTCAGTAGAAGTACCTGAGGGATTAACTTTAATAAGCGATTTCATTTCAGGAGTTCCACCAACTGTTGATAATACATAGGCATTATTATCTGTATTTATGGTTAAATCGGAAAAGAAACCCAAATCAATTTTATAATCAACTTTCAGGTAACCTTCATCTACAAACTCATCTTTAGAGCAAGCGGATATAACAAAGATAACAGCTAGTAGAAGTAAACTTTTAATTTTTTTCATTTTTATGTAATGTAAATAATGTACGAAGATAAAATACTTAAGATAATACCAAAGCGATTCTCATCAGATTTAACATATTTTAATTTATAATTTTTCCTGCAATGCCTTGATTTCATCACGAAACTTTGCAGCTTGCATAAAGTCTAAATCTTTAGCTGCTTTTTCCATAGCTTTTTTAGCTTCACGGATTTTCTTCTCAATTTCAGGTTTTGATAAGTACAAACTTTCAGGTTCGGCAGCTTTTAAAACTTGATTTTCGTAGTATTGTGTCGAAACCGAATTTCCTGCTAAAGCACTTCCCAAACTTTTATTCAACGCCTTTGGTTCTAAGCCGTTTTTGGTATTATAATTCATTTGTTTTTCACGACGGTAGTTCGTTTCGTCAATGGTTTTTTGCATGGAAGCCGTAATTTTATCGCCATACATAATGGCTTTTCCATTTACATTTCGAGCGGCACGTCCAACGGTTTGTGTTAGCGAACGATGACTTCTTAAAAATCCTTCTTTGTCAGCATCTAAAATCGCAACTAAAGAAACTTCGGGTAAATCCAAACCTTCACGAAGTAAGTTTACTCCAATTAATACATCAAACAAACCTTTGCGTAAATCTTGCATGATTTCCACACGTTCCAAAGTATCAACATCAGAATGGATGTAACGGCAACGAATGGAAACTTTCGTTAAATATTTGGTTAGTTCTTCCGCCATTCTTTTGGTTAAAGTGGTTACCAAAACACGTTCGTCAACTTCACAACGTTGCTGAATTTCTTCAATTAAATCGTCAATTTGATTCAAACTCGGACGCACTTCAATAATTGGATCTAATAAACCTGTAGGACGAATAACTTGTTCTACATAAATTCCTTCCGATTTTTGTAATTCATAATCAGCTGGCGTTGCTGAAACATAAATTACTTGGTTTTGCATGGATTCAAATTCCTCAAACTTTAACGGACGATTGTCCATAGCTGCAGGAAGACGGAAACCATATTCCACCAAATTTTCTTTTCGACTTCTATCTCCACCATACATGGCATGAACTTGCGAAATCGTTACGTGACTTTCATCAACAACCATCAAGAAATCGTCTGGAAAATAATCTAACAAACAGAATGGTCGTGTTCCAGGCAAACGTCGGTCTAAATAGCGAGAATAATTTTCAATTCCGGAGCAATAACCCAATTCGCGTATCATTTCTAAATCGAAATTGGTGCGTTCTTCCAATCGTTTTGCTTCTAAATGTTTGCCAATTTCTTTGAAATAATCGACTTGTTTTACCAAATCTTGTTGGATATCCCAAATAGCTGCTTGTAAAACATCAGGAGAAGTAACAAACATATTGGCTGGATAAATATTTAGCTTTTCGTACTTTTCTAAAACTTGTGAACTTCTGGCATCAAAAGCTTCAATTTCTTCAATTTCATCCCCAAAAAAGTGAATTCTAAAAGGTTCGTCGCCATAACTTGGAAAGATTTCAACCGTATCACCTTTTATTCTGAAATTTCCAGGAGTAAATTCGGCTTCGGTTCTTGAATATAAACTTTGAACCAATCGATGTAATAATTTGGTTCGAGAAATAACTTGATTTTTTTCAACAGAAACCACATTTTTCTGAAATTCTACCGGGTTTCCAATTCCGTAAAGGCAAGAAACAGAAGAAATAACAATAATATCGCGACGACCAGAAAGTAGGGCAGAAGTAGTGCTTAAACGAAGTTTTTCTAGTTCTTCATTGATAGATAAATCTTTTTCAATATAAGTTCCTGTTACAGGAATAAACGCTTCTGGCTGGTAATAATCATAGTAAGAAACGAAGTATTGCACCGAGTTATTTGGGAAAAATTGCTTAAATTCTGAATATAATTGCGCCGCTAATGTTTTGTTGTGCGCCAAAACCAATGTAGGTTTTTCCACATTCTGTATTACATTGGCAACAGTAAATGTCTTTCCGGAACCTGTAACTCCTAGTAGCGTTTGGTATTTTTCGCCATTGAGAATTCCATTTGAAAGTTTTTCAATGGCTTGTGGCTGATCGCCTGTAGGTTCGTAAGAAGAGATTACTTGGAATTTCATTTTGGCAAAATTTCAGAAGAGCAAAGTTACAAAGTTTGATAGTTATTCAGCAGAAAACTTCCACTCTTTCTGTTGTTTTTCGCTTAAGAAAGTCCACGCTACAAAACGACTTATTTTTTGTCCTTGAGCCATGTCAATGGTTTTAATTTCTACTGCTCCAACTTTATTCAGTGTTTTGTATATGCTTTTTAAATTGTCTTTTTTGGAAACTAAAGTAGTAAACCAAAATACTTGCAACGGATATTTTACACTTTCATAAATCATTTGAGTGATGAAACCAATTTCGCCTCCAGTGCACCAAAGTTCGGCGTTTTGACCACCAAAATTCAAAACAGGTTTAATAGATTTAGTATCTTCTAAATTATTTACTTTTCTCAAAGAAGCTTTAGTTGCTTCGTCTTGCGAGGCATGAAATGGCGGATTGCAAATTGTAAAAGCAAATTTATCTTCAGGAAGGATAATATTTTTAAAAATAAATCTTGGTTCCACTTGTAATTGAAGACTTATTGCTTCAATCAAATGTGGATTTTTTGCTATGATTTTTTTGCAATTTTGAAGTGCGTTTTCATCGATATCAGTTCCAACAAAACTCCATTGGTACTCATGATTTCCTATTATTGGATAAATACAGTTTGCACCAATGCCAACATCAAGACCAATTACATTTTCACCTTCGGGAATAATTTTGTTATTAGAATCTGCTAATAAATCGGCTAAATAGTGAATATAATCAGCTCTTCCGGGAATTGGCGGACACAAATAATTTTTAGGAATTTCCCAATATTCAATTCCGTAATTTGAAATTAATATAGCTTTGTTTAATGCTTTTACCGCTTCAGGATTTGCAAAATCAATAGTTTGCTTCGCCTGTTCGCTTTTGCTCGGGTCGACATCGTGTTCATTGACGAAAATATAATTTTTTAAAATGGGATAATTGTAAATTAATTTTTCAAAATCGTATCTAAATCTATGTTGATTTCTTGGATGTAATGTAGTTTTTTCTTGGATTGTTTTGTTCTTCATTTTGTCATTTCTCTATATCAAATATATGAAAATGAATGCATAAAACAAGTGATTTAGTCAAAACATTCCATTAATAGTAAATCGCCATCAGAATGTTCGATTTTTACAATTCCATCTTCGGTTACATGGTTGCTGCTTCCTGTTCGATATCCAATGGTAAGTTCTTCATTATTTAAAGGATAGAATAGATTTTGAGTTGTAATTCCGCTTACTTTTCCAATTGGAATTAAAGAAATTGGCGTATTTTTAGTGTACCATTTTTCAAATTTATTAGGTAATAAAAACACTTTAGAATGGTCGTCAAGAATTACAATTTTTAATTTTTTTCTATAACTAACAATATTCGTGATATTTGTAATAGTGTGATCGGCACGTTTTCCGGTTGCCCAAACTACGTTGACAGCTTTGTGACCTTTTTCAATTAAATAATCAAACGCTTTTTCTAAGTCGGTTTTGTCTTGATTTGGTGTGTGAACAATTTCAAGTGGAAACTGTTTTTCTTTATAGATTTCTGGATTAAAGTCATCGTCAAAATCTCCTAAAAGCACATCAATTTTAATGTCTAATTGTAAAACTCTGTCAATGGCGTTGTCTAAAACTACAACTATTGGCGACCATTCTAACAATTGTCCTAATAACTCAAAACTGCACGAAGCTCCATTTGCAATGATTAGTGCTGGTTCTTGATCGTCGCGAACAATGTGATGTGATGACATTTTTAGATTTTATTGAAAATCAAATATAAGCTTTTCTATTGAACGGTATAATTCAAAGTATCAATTTCTGATAAATGAAAATAACCCAATGGATAATTATCTTGGTTGTTTTGGTTTATAATGTTTCCTCTCAATGTAGCTGGTGGAGTTGCAAATGGACTTCCTCCAGCACTTCCAGCAATGTTTAATAACTTGTTCATGTAGTTGAAATAGCGAATTGAAATTCCTTTCAAGCTAAAACTTAGAACGTCACCAGATTTTAAATCACTATCAGTATAAAACCCAAACATTTGATTTCCTTGGAAAAATTCGTCTTTGATAACGCCAAATTCAGGTAATAATTTTTCCGAGTTTTTTACTCCAATTAAATAGTTATTATCTTCTAAACCATTGTCTTGATAGAAAAATTTTACTTGAATTTCATCTCCTCCAAAACCTTGTACTGTAGTTTGTTGTGTGCTATCAATCGTAGGTGTTGCTAACAACTTCTCGGTTGAAGTATAGGTTTGTCCTGAATATTGAACGGTTAAAGTATAGTTTTCATTAATAACAGGAACAAAATTTGAACAAATATACTCGCCAGTATTTGGAATTTCTAAGAAATTGAAAACATTGTTAGAACTATTTGTAACAAAAACAACTGCTCCAGAAACAACAGGTATTGTATTGCTATAATAATCTGTTGTAAGAGTAAGTTTTATTTTTTGGTCGTTTCCGATAGTTCCTTTTTGCCATAAAATATTGGCATCAATAACCAATTTAGGATTAGCAGTATCTAAATCAATATCGACTTTGTCTTCGCAACTTGCAAAAAATAGTAGAGCTAAAATGTAAATTATATTTTTCATTTTGTTAGAATTTAAAGTTGTAAGAAACTGCAGGAACAATTCCGAAAATAGATAATTTTATGGCTTCATTTTGTCCTGAATCTTGATTCTGTCTAAAACTTATTGAAGCAGCATTTTTTCTTGCATATAGATTATAAATGCTAAAAACCCATTCGCCTTTCCAACGTTTATTGTCACTTCTTTTAGGAGTTAATGTTGCCGAAATATCTAAGTGATGATATAAAGGTAAATTGTTTTCATTACGTAAACCATAACTAGGAACAGTAATTCCTTGATAAGTATATTGTCCGTTAGGATAAGTTACAGGTTGACCAGTTTGAAGTACAAAGTTGGCTCCAAAATTCCATTTTTTATTTAATTTATAAGAGCTTGTTATGGCTAAATTATGGGTTTTATCGTAAGCAGAACGGTACCAATTTCCATTATTGATTCCAGTTTCATTGGCAGTTCTTCCGGGAGTTCTTTGTTCGGAACGTGAAAGTGTGTAAGAAATCCAACCGTTGAATTTACCAGTATTTTTCTTGAACATGACTTCTAGACCATAAGAACGCATTTCACCATTAAGGATGACTTGTTCGATGGCTTCATTTGCAATTAAATCGGCACCATCAATGTAATCCATTCTGTTTTTTACTTTTTTGAAAAAACTTTCTACTTCAAGAGAATAAGCATCTTCTTTAAAGTTTGCAAAATATCCAACAGCTACTTGATCGGCTATTTGCGGTTTTATGAAATTATCACTTGGTGTCCAAACATCCAATGGAGTAGGTGAAGCGGTGTTAGTAACTAATTGTAAATATTGAACCATTCGGTTATAACTAGCTTTAACCGATTTGTTTTCGTCCAACTCGTAAGCAACAGAAAAACGAGGTTCTAAATTATTGAAATCAGCAATAACTTTGTTTTTGCCATAAAATTCTGTTCCAATTGGAGTTGCTTTTTCATAGATTTTCAAATCATTATCAAAAGTTACTGCTTGGTTATTGGCATAAACATTCTGAGTAGAATTTCCTAAACGATAGAATAAACTGTACCTTAAACCGTATTCAATATTGATATTGTCTGTTAGTTTTTGCTCGGCTCCAGCATAAAAAGCTGGTTCGAAAGCATATTTCTTTTCCAATTGGCGGAAGTTAATTCCTGAATCACTTCTAGAGGGTTCAATGGTTCCTGGGTTGAAATCATAATAAATACCATTGGCACCAAAATTCAGTTTAATTTTATCAGATAAATAATATTTAAAATCATATTTAATGTTATAATTCTTTATACCAGAATCCCAGTTGAAACCAACAAAATCTAAGTTAAGTCCATAATAGTAATCGCTATAAATCAAAGACAAATTAGAAAATAATTGGTCTGAAAATAAATGGTTCCAACGTAGATTTAATGTTGAATTACCATAGGTATTTGTAAAGCTTTGATTTAATGAGAAAACATCTCTACCAAAATATCCAGAAAGGTATAAGTTGTTGTTTTTGTTTAGTTTATAATTCAATTTGGTGTTTAAATCATAAAAGTAAGCTGAATTTTCATTGTTAGATAGTTTCAGAAATAAGTGAGCATAAGAGCCACGACCTGCTACAATAAAGGAACCTTTATTTTTCACAATTGGACCTTCTGCTAGTAATCTGCTCGATATTAAACCAATACCGCCATTCATATGAAAACCAGTACTATTTCCGTCTTTTTGATAAATATCTAATACTGAGGATGCTCTTCCACCAAATCTTGAAGGAACTCCACCTTTATATAATTTCAAATCTTTAATTGCATCTGGATTAAAAACAGAGAAAAAACCAAATAGGTGTGAAGAATTGTAGATAGTTGCTTCATCTAAAAGCACTAAGTTTTGGTCAGCTCCGCCACCTCTAACATTGAAACCCGATTGTCCTTCTCCTGCATTTGTTACACCTGGAAGAAATAAAATGGATTTAATAATATCAACTTCTCCCAATACAACTGGCATCTGTTTTATTGTAGCAATAGACATTTTATTGACACTCATTTCAGGTTTTCTGGTATTTGTGCCAACTTTTTCTTTAATAATAACTTCTTGCAACAATTCGCCACTTTCAATTAAACTGTAATTTTTTTTGATGTTTTGATTTAATGAAATTTTTTCGTCGATAGTTTCATAGCTGATATAACTAATACTTATTTCATAGTCGCCTTTGGGAAGTGTAAGTGAGTAAAAGCCATATTCATTTGTAATTGCAGATGATTTGGTTCCTTTTACAATAACGTTTACACCTATTAAAGTTTCATTATTTTTTTTATCTGAAATGGTACCACTGATGGTAAACTTTTCTTGCGAAAAACTTGACATTGAGGTAAGAATAAACAGAAATATTGTCAATAATCTATTGAAAGGCATAGTCTTTGATTTAGTTTTGCAAATTTGATAATTTATTAGGCTTGTTGTTGCGTAACGAATGTTAATGTATGGTTAATAATTAAAAAAGGGTATTTCTTTTTTGAATATATTTACACTTTAATTAGATATGGTAAGGATTGTTTTTTTTGTATTATTTTTAATTTGTTTTTCTTTTAGTTCTCATGCACAATTTGAGCAAACTAAAAGAAAGGTAAATATTAGTGCGATGCCAGACAAAGCTAAAAAGAAGAAAGCTATTTTACCAGAAACTCCTCCAACTACAGTTACACCAGAAATAAAATTTGAAAGTCAATATTTTAAAAAGGAGGATGACATATTATTGAGAAGTTTACCTAAATTACCTAAAGTAGGTGAGGTAGAAACTCCAAAAACCTATGAAGTAAGAAGTGTTTCTGAAATTTACACTGAAAAAGTACAAGCTAAAATGGCTCAAGAAGGAATTTCAAGAGAAATTTTAAATAGCGATATTTTTTTGGGAGAATATACAGTTTATACAAGCGAAATTAAGATATCTGCAAGAGATTATAGTGCTATTGATGGTGATTTAGTTAGAATTTGGTTAAATGGTGAAATAGTAACTAAAGTAGTTGACTTAGATTCTGGTTACCAACGATATGATTATGTTTTGAAAGAGGGTTTAAATGTAATTCAAATTGAAGCACTCAATATAGGTTTGTCATTTCCAAATACAGGACAGTTTTCATTTGTTGATGGAAATGGTAAAATGATAACAGAACAGTTTTGGGGATTGAATGAAGGTTATCGCGCAACCATAAAAGTATATAAGAAAAAAGGTTTAGAAGAAGAGAAAGAGAATAAATAAAAAAGACGACCTATTGGTCGTCTTTTTTATTTCTAATTTAGAAAATTATGCTAATTTTTTATCTAAATTTTCTTTGATAGCTGCTAAGAAATTTTCTGTAGTTAAGTAATCTGCTGAAGTTAATCCCTCTGGTTTTACTAACATTGCTAAATCTTTTGTCATTTTACCACTTTCAACAGTTTCTACACAAACTTCTTCAAGCTTGTTGCAAAAATCTATTAATTCTTGATTTTGATCTAATTTACCTCTGTGTTCTAAACCTCTTGTCCAAGCAAAGATAGATGCAATTGGGTTTGTTGAAGTAGCTTTTCCTTTTTGATGCTCTCTATAGTGACGAGTTACTGTTCCGTGTGCTGCTTCTGCTTCAACTGTTTTTCCATCTGGAGTTACTAATACAGAAGTCATTAATCCTAATGAACCAAATCCTTGCGCAACTGTATCCGATTGAACGTCTCCGTCATAGTTTTTACAAGCCCAAACAAATCCACCATTCCATTTCATTGCAGATGCAACCATGTCATCGATAAGTCTGTGTTCGTAGGTCATTCCGTTAGCTTCAAAATCAGCTTTGTAATGTTGTTGATACACTTCTTCAAAAATATCTTTGAATCTTCCATCGTAAGCTTTCAAAATTGTATTTTTTGTAGAAAGATATAAAGGCCATTTTTTAGTCAAAGCCATTTGAAAAGATGAATGTGCAAATCCGTAAATACTTTCATCAGTATTATACATAGACATTGCTACACCATCACCTTTAAAGTCATAAACTTTCCACTCAGTAGTTTCACCAGCTTCATTTGTAAAAGACATGGTTAAAGTTCCTTTTCCTTTAATAACTTTATCAGTTGCTTTGTATTGATCTCCAAAAGCGTGACGACCAATAACAATTGGTTTAGTCCAACCTTGAACGTATCTAGGTACATTACTCATAATAATTGGTTCACGGAAAACAGTTCCACCAACGATATTTCTAATAGTTCCGTTTGGAGATTTCCACATTTCAGAAAGGTTGAATTCTTTTACGCGCTCTTCATCTGGAGTAATAGTAGCACATTTAATACCAACATTGTATTTTTTAATTGCTTCTGCAGAGTCAATTGTGATTTGGTCTTTCGTTGCTTCTCTGCTTTCAATTCCTAAATCGTAGTATTTGATATCTAAATCAAGATAAGGAAGGATTAGTTGTTCTTTAATGAAACTCCAAATAATTCGTGTCATTTCATCGCCATCCAATTCAACTACTGGATTGGCTACTTTAATTTTTGCCATAATGTATAATGTTTTGTTGTTTGTTTTTATAAAAATTCGCGGTAACAAATATAAGAATAAGTAGTTAATTTTATTATAGTTGAGCTACGAAATCGATTGATTTATGAATTTGATATTTTAACGAACTTAAATTATGAATTTGATAATTTAGAGTTATTTTTTTTGCATAAAAAAAGCCTCGATATCATCGAAGCTTTTTTTATTGATTGAAAGTTTAGAATTATCTTCTTCTTTCTTTGATTTTTGCTTTTTTACCAGTAAGTTCTCTAAAGTAGTAGATACGAGCTCTTCTAACTTTACCTCTTTGGTTCAATTCAATTTTTTGCAAAGCAGGCATGTTAACTGGGAAGATACGCTCTACACCAACTGCACCTGACATTTTACGGATTGTAAAAGTTTCAGTGATACCAGCTCCTTTTCTTTGAATAACAACTCCTTTAAAAAACTGAGTTCTTGTTTTTTCACCCTCTTTAATTTCGTAGTAAACTGTGATAGTATCACCAGCTCCAAACGCAGGGAAATCTTTTTTTGTTGATAATTCGTTATTAACGAAATCTACTAAATTTGCCATTTTTAATGCTAATTATGGTTTAAAATCTGAGCAACATTCACGGTTTTCGCCAGAGGTTGGTCAAATGTGGGTGCAAAAGTAATAAATAATTTGAATTTTGAATTAAAATTTCGGAATTATTTTTAAGATAGAAAATGATTATTAATCCTCTAAAAGATCTGGTCGTCTATTTTTAGTATGTTCAAATGCCATATCTTCTCTCCATTTGTCAATTTTGGCGAAGTGGCCACTAGTTAAAACTTCAGGAACTTTCCATCCTTTGTAGTCTGCAGGTCTAGTATATATAGGTCCAGATAGAAGTCCGTCTTGAAAACTATCTGTCAGTGCCGAAGTTTCATCAGATAATACTCCCGGTATTAAACGAATTATTGCATCACAGAATACTATTGCACCAATCTCACCACCACTTAATACATAATCACCAATAGAAATTTCTTTAGTAATAAAATGGTCTCTTACTCGTTGGTCGACTCCTTTGTAATGTCCACATAAGATTATAATATTTTCATACATCGATGCGGTATTTGCCAACTTTTGATTTAAAGTCTCTCCATCAGGAGACATATATATGATTTCATCATAAGTCCTTTCACTTTTCAAATGGGTTATACAAGCATCAATAGGTTGAATCATCATCACCATTCCTGCGCCACCACCAAAAGGATAATCATCAACCGATTTCTGTTTATTAGTAGTGTAGTCTCTCAAATTATGAAAATGTACTTCTACTAATCCTTTATCAATAGCACGCTTCATTATAGATGCTTCAAATGGACTTCTAAGTAATTCAGGTAATAAAGTGATAATATCTATTCTCATTTT
This sequence comes from Flavobacterium koreense, assembly GCF_054776075.1. Taxonomy (NCBI): domain Bacteria; kingdom Pseudomonadati; phylum Bacteroidota; class Flavobacteriia; order Flavobacteriales; family Flavobacteriaceae; genus Flavobacterium; species Flavobacterium koreense. The sequence continues at coordinate 90,194 of NZ_BAAHCF010000011.1, forward strand.
ATAAAAATTATTTGCAAAGATACAAAGTTAAAGAGTATTTGACTTTTGAAATTGTAGAATGTAGAGCTACACTTTATGTTAAAAACGAAAAACACGTATTTCTACGTATAAATTTTAAATGCTTAGAAGCTAAGTTTGTAAACTCAAAATAGGTTTTCGTTAAACGATGTGAATTTGTTTATTCTTAAATCTAATTTTGTAAGTTGATTTTTAGTGATTAAATATAAGTTAGTGTTTTTCAATCAGTTGCTGATTTGTTGTTTTTGATTGAGTTATATTTTAAAGAAAAAATTAACGAATGTTAAGCGTTTTATGCTAAACAACGATTTTTAAACACTTTTCAACGTTTTTAATTTTTTGTTGAAAAGTTATAATTTAAGTTTGTTGTAGAATTAATTTGACTTAAATAAAGTGAACTCTTTAATAATGTTTATTTAATTTTATAACAAAGTAAAAACAAAATTTTTAAAATATAACATAAGTAGATCTTGGTTTTTTTGCCCCGAAAATTAAGATTAAATAAACTTAACCTCATAAGTATTCAAATTAAGTTTTGAATTTATGTAATGCTATATTTTAATTACAAATATTTAAAATATAATATTATGAGAAACAAAGATTTAATTCAGCCAACAGAAACATCTTTTTTGCAATCAATAAGTATTGTGAGAAATACCAAAATTGCTTTTGCACTAATCTTGATGATGTTTTCATTATCAAATGGATTTTCTCAAGCATCAAATCAAAGAGCTCAAATTATTACTAAGGATGCTTTTTTGAATTCTTTGTCAAACTCAAGTACAAGATACTCTTCAACTGAGTATAACAATGTACTTGGTTTATTGAATAATTCAAATTCTTCATTATATCTAAGTAATGGCCAAGTAAGAACTTATGGTCAAATACCTGTATGTATGTATACAGATCTTACATCGCTAAGTATTGCCGATAGACCTGATCTACCAACAAACGATATTCAATTAGTGACTATTAAAATAGGAAGAGCTTCTGAAATTACTGGTCCAATTGATCTTACAACTATCTGTAATTATAAAAATGTAAAGTACATACATATTAAATTAAATTTTGATATGGAGGCTTCTCAGTTGACAAGATTGATTAAGAATTGTAATCCTAAATGCGTTGTTTTCTTCAGCGTTGAAAAAATATCTTAAAGTTACTTTTTGAAAAAAAATAAATATCTTATTATGAAAAATTTATACTCAACCCAAAATACAAAAAAGCAAATTTATTTTTACTTTCTTCAAATAGTACTTTTATTTGGAGTTGTGTTTTCAGCAAATGCACAGTTAAGAGTGCCATTTACACAGAGAACATCACAGTATTCTCCTTCAAGAAGTGTTTATAATATTAAAGGAGATTTTGCAATGGTTGGAAATACCAACTTGACGCTTCAAAGTTATAGTAATGATGGCACCAATGATAATCCTATGGTTTATGTTGATGTCGATGGAGATTCAAATACATTCAATTCATCTTCAGCAAATTTAACATTATCAACTGAAAATGGAGCATTGCCTTCATGTTCGAGAATTATTTATGCTGGATTATATTGGACAGGTAGATCTTCTAATAGTAATCCTAGTAATGATATTTTTACGGTTACTAAAAATAATGTTACCAAAACATTTAATAAAAGAGTGATTTCCTTAAAAGGACCTCAGTCATCAACTTATACTCAGTTTACTGCAGCTGCTTCAGATATTTATTATCCAACAACATCTGATGGATACATGTATTCTGCTTATGCTGAGGTAACAGATTATGTTAGAAATAATGGATTAGGAAACTATTTTGCTGCCGATATCGCTTTAGTTGAGGGTAATGGTGGTGGAACTGGTTTTTACGGAGGTTGGAGTTTGGTAGTAGTTTATGAAAACTCTAAAATGAAATATAGAGACGTTACTATTTTTGATGGACATGCCTATGTTGCCGGAAGTGTTACTGCTGATTTTGAAATTCCAGTTTCAGGATTTAATACAGTTCAATCTGGACCAGTTAATATGAAATTAGGTTTAATGGCTGGTGAAGGTGATAGAGGTATTTCTGGAGATTATTTTCAAATAAGAAATCATACAAACACTAACTGGGTTACATTAAATCACTCAGGAAATGCTACAAATAACTTTTTTAATTCGTCAATTGCTACTGGTGGAAATACAAGAAATCCAAATTTGCTAAATAATACTGGATTAGATATTAGCGTTTTTAATATTCCTAATGCTGGTAATGCTGTTATGACTAACAATCAAACAAGCACAAGATTTAGATATGGAACAACACAAGATACTTATGTGATTTTTGCTGCTGTAATGTCGGTAGATGCCTATATACCTGATGTTGAAAATATTTTATCTCCAACCGCAATAAACAATGTTCCGGTTACATCACCTCCATACACTGTTTTGCCAGGACAAGAGATGACTTTTAATGTAACTATAAAAAATTTAGGTACAGAGCCAATCAATAATTATAAGTTAGTAATACCAATACCATTCAATGCAAGTTATGTTGCAGGAAGTGCTGTTGGAAGTGTTTTCTTTACACCATTACCTACTCCTAACACAATTACATTTAATCCAAGTTTAGGAGCTACTGGTTCTATTGTTTGGGATTTCGGTACATTACCTTTACCTGCAGATCCAAATACATTGTTAGGAGCTTTATCTTTTAAATTAAGAGCAACCACTGATTGTTCAATCTTAAGTAATCCAAATTGTTTAGCGCCAATTTCTGTTAACGGATCATCTTCAGGTGTAGGTGGAATAACAGGTGTTAGTTTTAACGATAAACAATTTATTAAAGGTTATTCTCAGAATGGAAGTTGTCTAGGCGAACCAGTAAGTCAACCTTTAAATGTTGATATTAATGCTACCAATTACGTAAATACTAACTGCCAGAATACGCCAATAGTTAGAAATTTCAATTTCTGTAATTCAAGTACAACAGTTGCAGTTTCTCAAATAGCACCGAATTTTCCAATAGGATCATTATTTTATAATCAATATCCTGTTACGCAATCTGCAATTCAATATACAGCAAGTAATCCATTTCCATTAGTATCTGGATCAACTGTTACGTATTATGCAGTTCCACCTAATACCTCTGGTTGTTTCTTTCCATTTACAATTAGTAAATGTGGAGTTATTAACGCAATAAATGATAATTATTCTAATATAAATTGTACAACAACTGGATTGATTGGAAATGTAATTTCTAATGATTTATTAAATAATGTTCCAGTTCCTTTAAACTTAGTGACTTTTACTTTGTTGACAGGAAGTAATCCTAATATATCTTTTGATAGTTCAGGAAATGTTACAGTTACTAGCGGTATTGCTGCAGGTACTTATACTTTTACTTATAGAATTTGTGAAAATGCCAATGCGTCTAATTGTGATACAGCGACAATCACAATTAATGTAACAGATACAACTGCACCAGTTATTGCAACATTACCAGCGCCAAGTACAATTTCTTGTCCAGCAACTCCAAGTTTTGCAACAGCAACAGCAACTGACACTTGTGGTTCTGCTACTTTAAGTTTTGTTGATGTTGTTACAAATGGAACATGTTCAGGAAGTTATTCAGTAACTAGAACATGGACAGCTACTGATACAAGTGGAAATACATCAACAGCATCACAAACTATCAATGTAACGGATACAACAGCTCCAGTTATTGCAGCATTACCAGCGCCAAGTACAATTTCTTGTCCAGCGACACCAAGTTTTGCGACAGCAACAGCTACAGATGCTTGTGGAAGTACATTCACATTAACATTCAATGATGTTACTACAAACGGACAATGTTCAGGAAGTTACTCAGTAACTAGAACTTGGACAGCAACAGATGCTTGTGGAAATGCATCAACAGCATCACAAACTATCAATGTAACGGATACAACAGCTCCAGTTATTGCAGCATTACCAGCGCCAAGTACAATTTCTTGTCCAGCGACACCAAGTTTTGCGACAGCAA
>NZ_BAAHCF010000012.1:0-2164 GCF_054776075.1 Flavobacterium koreense
TCTCAAACATATATCTTGAGTTGTAAGTCGTTCCTGGAACGTTGGCCAATGAAATATTATTTACTGGTCTGTCAATGATAACAGGTGCAGCAATTGGTGCATTTGTATTCATATCCACTTTAGTGATTTTGAATCTGTATCCTTGAGCAAAATTTGTCCAGTTTGCAGTAACCGTTGAGTGCCAACCTGCAAGAGTTGTACCACATGTTCCTGATGGCAATGAACTTACAATTGGTGTACAAGCATTGTCAATAACTCCATTACAATCGTTATCAATTCCGTCGTAACATACATCAACTGCACCTGGATTGATAGCAGCATTAGCATCGTTGCAATCTGTTGAGAATAAACTTCCTCCACAGGCAACCATAGTCATTGTAACTGAACCAAATCCATCATTATCTGCATCTAAATAACGAACTTCATTATCATTACAATCTAATGTATTTGTTACACCGCTTGGAGCAAATGCTGTTGAACCAAATCCGTCATTATCAAAATCAATATAAGTCAATAAATTGTCGTTTGTATCTAAATTGTTAGTTACTCCACTTGGTGCAAATGTTGTTGAGCCAAACCCATCACCATCAAAATCAATATAAGTCAATGAATTATCGTTTGTATCTAAACTATTAGTTACTCCACTCGGCGCAAATGTTGTTGAGCCAAATCCATCACCATCAAAATCAATATAAGTCAATAAATTATCGTTTGTATCTAAATTGTTAGTTACTCCGCTTGGTGCAAATGTTGTTGAGCCAAACCCATCACCATCAAAATCAATATAAGTCAATGAATTATCGTTAGAATCTAAATTGTTAGTTACAAATCCTAAAGGTGTTCCAGTACAAGACACTTGAGTATTACTTGAAGAACCAAAACCATCTCCATCAAAATCCCTATAATAAGTAACATTTGGATTGACAACAACAGCCACTGTCTTTCCTGAAAATCCGACTGAACAACCTGTAGAAGCTACCGTTCCACTAACGATAGTTATAATAGCACCATTAGCAATTAATGGTAAAGCTGGTGTATTAAAAGTAAACGTACCACTAGCAGAAGAAGTACCACTTACAGGATATTGAATTGGGCCAGTCATGGAATTAGTATAATAAAAAGTTCCAGAAGTGCTTGGCAATAAACCTGTCATTGTAACAGATGAAGTGCCATTTTCGCAAGCAGGAGTTGCTGTTATGGAAGCTAAAGTTGGTAATGGTGTAACAGTAAAATAAGCTTTATAATTAGCACCTCCATTACTAGCAAATTGAACACCAGAACAAGTAGTATTTTGAGAAGAGTAAACTTCCAAAGTATAATTACCAGGAGCTAAATTATATCCTGAAATTATATTATCATTATAAGAAACATTACTCCATTTTTGATCTCTCCCACCACATCCATTCGCAAAATCAGAAGTATATCCAATATTTCTATTTGAAAAAGATGCTTGAGGTCCAGAGGTTAAATATACACTATAAGAAATTTGTGTACTTGTTATATCGCAGCCACCACACTTATAATTATTATGCTCGGCTCCTTTAAAAATAATACCACTAGATCCTTGACAGAATGTTCCTAAGTTAGCGCCATTAAAATCAGGATTTCCAGTAGTAGCTTGTAAATCATAGTAGGTGTTACCACCTCCATTTAAAGACAATACAACAAAAGTTGTATTAAAACCTGCGCTTTGAGCGAATGACAAAGAAACATAAAATAGCATGATCCATAAAAACGCACTAAATTTAATTTTTTGTAATTGTTTTTTCATAATCTAATTTTTTAAATTTATTAATTATTAAACAATCTGAGGCAAAGTAAAGTTAATTAAAAAAACGAGAAAAATAAATATGCTGTAAACTAAATCGTTTTCGTGTTAATAAATAATTGTTTTTGGCTTAATAAATTATTAATTTGAAATTATAACCATAAAAAAACCTCCTCAATTTCTTGAGGAGGTTTTAAACTATTTAGTTCTTATTTAGAAACTATCTTTTAATAACGCGTAGCGTTTTAGTGTTAGACTCTTGAGATACAATTACATTGTAAACTCCTGATGGATATTGGTTTCCTAATTCAAAGTTTTGAATGTCAGAAGCGTTTATCATTTTGTCCTCAACTAGTTTTCCTATCATGTCGTAAACTCTAACTTGAATGTTAGCTT
>NZ_BAAHCF010000012.1:2405-287885 GCF_054776075.1 Flavobacterium koreense
ATTGTTTAATGTAAATCTGTTGTATTGGTTGTCGTAGAATGTATCATAATCAACTCCGTTGTAAACTCTAAATCGGTATGTTGTTGCTGATGGAACAGCATCTGCAATAATTAATTCTGAGTTACTTGTTACTTGATAGTTATTACATTGAACCGTTCTTACTTGTGTAGTAGGATGAGCTGGTGTATTGATATCACATGGTGTACCATAAGGTAAGAAGGTACCATCAGTATTTCTTAACGAAACTTCTACTCTATAAGTACTAGCATACAAGATTCCTGATAATTGCGTCATGTTAAACTTATTACCTGCTTGTGTAGTTTCTTGTGGTAATCCTGTTGGATTTCCTGCAATTACTCTTGTAACTCTAAATCTATAAGCAGTAACATTAGAAACTGCTCCTGCAGTAATCCATTGGTTCATAGCTGTTAATGTACTTCCACATTGTACTCCAATTGTTGAAACCGGATTTGGAGTGTTTAAGTAACATGGTGCTCCAAAGAAAGGTTGCCATACATTGTTGAATCGTACTGCAATCTCAAACATATATCTTGAGTTGTAAGTCGTTCCTGGAACGTTGGCCAATGAAATATTGTTTACTGGTCTGTCAATGATAACTGGTGCAGCAATTGGAGCATTTGTATTCATATCCACTTTAGTGATTTTGAATCTGTATCCTTGAGCAAAATTTGTCCAATTTGCTGTAATAGTTGAGTACCAGCCTGCAAGAGTTGTACCACATGTTCCTGCTGGCAATGAACCAACAATTGGTGTACAACCACCTGGAAGACCTACATTATCAATAACTCCATTACAATCGTTGTCGATTCCGTCGTAACATACATCAACTGCTCCTGGATTGATAGCCGCATTTGCATCGTTACAATCTGTTCCTAAGGTTACATAACCCGGGAAAGGAACACAAGATTGAAAAGTTGGAGCTAGTGGATCGCCATAACCATCACCATCATTATCAACATAATAAGTTAAATTTGGCAACAAAGTTATTACAGCAGAACCACTATTTCCAGTTCCTGTTAACGCTAAGCTATCTGTAACTGACACTATAGTATAAGTTGAAGTAGTTAATGGTGAAACAATAATATTTGTTCCACTAATATAATTAGTTTCTGTAAATACAGTAGTTCCATCAGTATATTCAATTGTAAAAGGACTTGTTCCTCCTGTTAACGTTACCGAAATGGCAGCGCTATCACCATCACAAATAGATGTAGTTCCAGAGATAACAGATGCTGTTGGACCTGTTAATTCAGCTGTAGTACCGTACAGAATTACATTATTTTGACTAACTCCGGTATCAAATCCTCCTGTTCCACCTGTATTAGTTCCGCCAAAACCATAAAGTCTAAACGTTGTTGGAGTTGAAACATTTACTAATGATGTAATAGAAATAGTTCTAAATACTGAAGTACTAGCCGTTAAATTATTTAAAGTTCCTAAATCTGAAGCGAATCCGTCAGCTGATGATCTTAAAGTAACTGATCTTGGACCTGTACCTGAAAAATCCCATAAAAATGAAAATGATGTCGCTGTAAAAGTATATCCTGAATTGGGTGTTACAACAAATTGTACATAATCATTACCTGCAATAGCTTCCGTTAAAGTACTTCCAGCAGCTGTATTACCAGTATTAAACCAACCTGAACCACCGAAACGATTTGGATTACCTGCAGCCGTAATTGTACCTTGAGTTAAATTTGCAGCAGTAACATTTACATTATTATATACACTTGGTTCTGTTGTTTCAGTCCCTGCATTTCCAAAAGTATTCCATTGCAATAATGCAGGAGGAGTAATATTAGCAATAAGACCTGTTGGCTGAGTTAAAGAGTAATTTCCTGAACTTGCTCCACCTAATGTTGATGTTGAAGTTACAGCAACTCCATTAGCTACAGCAGAAGATGCGAAAGTTCCTGTTCCAATTAATGTAACAACATCACCAGAAATAACTCCTGTTAAAGCACCTGTTATTGTTGCATTAGTATTTCCGTCAAAAGGTTTGTTCTGAGCAATTGCTCCAGTTAGTGTAAGTGACTTTGGAGTAATATTTGCTGACAATCCTGTTGGAAGTGTTAGTGTATATTTTGCAATATCTGCTCCACTTAAAGTTTGTGTAGAAGTAACAGAAATACCATTAGCAACATCAACAGAGGCAAATGTACCAGTATTAGAAACGGTAATATCATCTGCACCTACAACACCCACCAAAGTATAACCTGAAATTATTGTATTATTTAATTTATTATAAACTTTATTATCCGCAATAGCTCCACTCAAAGTAAGTTCTTTAGCTAAAATAGTGTAATTAAGAGTTGCTATACCTGTTCCTCCTCCATTTGTAGCAGAAATAGTAACTGTATACAATCCAGGCAATCCTGTTGGTGTTCCAGTAATTTCACCATTAGAAGTATTTACAGATAATCCTGCAGGTAAACCAGTAGCATTAAAACTTGATGGCGACTCTGAAGCAGTTATTGTGTATGTTGCAGCCGAAACACCATATGTAGCTGAAGCAGTTAAAACACTTGAGATTACTGGTGAAGGTTCATTAGTAATATCAGCTACTAAAGAAGGCTGAGTAAGGTAATAGTTAGCAGAACCTGCTCCACTAATTGAGTATCCAGTTACTGAAACAGCAACTGCATTTGCAACAGCAGAACTTGCGAAAGTTCCAACCGGTGTTCCATCTAAAGAAACCACATCGCCATTGATTACACCAACTAAAGAACCTGAACCTGATAAAGTCGCAGCTGTATTTCCATCAAAAACTTTATTATTTGCTGATAGTCCAGTCACTGTTAATTCCTTAGCAGAAACCGTACTTGAAACAGTTGCTACATTTACAGAAGTGGCATTAGAACTAGACAATACAATATCTCCAGAATAAGGAGAATTAATAACTGATGCTGTAGCGCTTAAACGCACATAAACTGGTGTTGAAGAAATTGTTCCAGCGGCACCAACAGTAACAGTTGAACCAAAACCAGAACCTGATGATAATGAAACTTCATATCCAGCAGGAGGTGTTACCAAAATTCCAGCTTGCATGTAAGTTCCAGAAACAGAGAAAGAAGTTTCTGAAGATGGTGTTCCGTATACAGTTGATAGTGCAGATAAAGTTCCTGAAGCAGCAATAGCTGGCGGTGGAGCTAACTCTGTATAACCATTTAAAACCACATTATTTTGAGAAGAAGCACAGTCAAAACCACCAGTTCCACCAGTAGAAGTATATCCATACAATCTAAAAGTAGTAGCACTTGACAAACCTGACAAACCTGAAATATTTATTGTTCTAAATGTTGTTGTACTTGCACCTGCAGTTGATAATCCAGTAATTACACCTAAATCGGATGTAAAACCATCAGCTGAAGATCTTAGTGCAACACTAGAAGGACCTGTAGAAGATCTATCCCAAATAAAAACAAATGAAGTTGGAGTAAACATATAACCCAATGTAGGTGTAGCAGTAAATTGAATATATTTATCAGTAGTTACTGCCGGAACTGTTCCCCAAGTTCCACCAAAACGACTTCCGTTACCTGCAGGTACAACAGTACTACCGGTGTAATTTAAATCAGAAGATAACATATTAGCATCATTAGTAGCACTTGGCTCAGTAGTTTCGTTACCTGTATTTGTAAAGGTATTCCATTGTAATAAAGGAACTGATGGCACAGTAATATTTGCAGTCAAACCTGTTGGCTGAGTCAAAGAATAGTTTCCAGAATTTGCACCTCCAATTGTAGAAGTTGAAGTAACAGCAATTCCAGTTCCAATTGCTGAACTAGCAAATGTACCTGATAAAGTTAAAGTTACTGCATCTGGAGCAATCACTCCATTTAATGTACCTGTTATGATAGCTGTTGTATTTCCGTCAAAACCTTTGTTTTGAGCAGCTGCACCAGAAATAGTTACTTCTTTAGCTGTAATATCTGCTGCTAATCCAGTAGGTAAAGTCAAAATATACTTTCCTGCATCCAAACCACTTAATGTTTGAGTTGAAGTAACTGAGACACCATTTGAAACATTAATAGTTGCAAATGTTCCAGTATTAGAAACAGATACATTATCACTTCCAAAAACACCTACTAAAGTAGATCCTGAAATTGTAGCAACATTAGTTCTATCATAAATTTTATTATCAGCAATAGCACCAGAAATTGTCAATTCTTTGGCTATAATTGTATAAACTAATGTTTGACTATCTCCTGCACCAGCACCATTAGATGCTGAAATCAAAACATTATAAGCACCAGGTACAACAGTTGGAGTACCTGAAATTTCACCGTTTGAAGTGTTTAAAGTCAATCCATTTGGCAAACCAGAAGCACTGTAACTTGTTGGAGATTCAGAAGCAGTAATTGTATAAATCGAAGCAACAGTTCCATATACAGAGCTAAAAATTAATCCACTAGTAATTGAAGGAGTTGGATTAGATGTAATTGATATAGAACCATCAGCAGCTGAAAAAACATAATTAGATGCTGTAAGTAATGACACATTTGGAGAAATTGTAACGCCAGCTGTAGCAGCTGGAGTAGTATCTGTATAAGAAGTTGTATAAGAAACCGAACCTCCAATAACGGAAGCATTTTCACTATTTACAAATCCTGAAGAAGCATAAGTACCAGCAGCAATAACTGTTGCTACAGGAGTTCCAAAAGCAACATTTTGATTATTTGCTGTGATAGTAATCGTAGCTGGAGAAACAATGTTTCCGGTTGATGCTGTTGTAATATTTACAGAAGTTGCTCCTGTACTTGAAAGAACAATATTTTGAGAATTATAAGAACCAGAAACAGGAGCATCAGCTTTTAATCTAATTCTTAAAGTACCACTTGCACTTCCAGAAATTTGTGGAAAAGAAGTTATAGCACCATAGGTGGTTCCGTCATTAGAAACTTCAAAACCAGCTGGAGCTGTTGCAACTAAATTTGCAGATAAATCAGCTCCTGAAACTGCAAAAGATTGAACTGTAGAAGCTGTTCCATATGTTGTTGTAAAAGCAGTTGCAGTTGCAGCACCTGTAATAATAGGTGTAGTAGTTGCTACTAGAGTTCCATTAAAAATTAAATTACCTTGAAGACCTCCAGTACCAGCATTAGTCTCTGCACCATAAGCATAAAATCTGAAAGTAATCGTTGAAATACCTGTATTTGAAACACTCACTACATTTCCTGTGTAACCACTATTCGCATCTGGCGATTCTAATACATTAGATACGTTTGTTAAACTAGCACCAGTTGTTGTTACAGGTATTAACGAAGCATAAGTATCTAAACTTGTTCTCCATTGAAACCTTCTCGGACCTTCTCCACTTCTACCAACTCCAAATTGAATTGATGGATTTGAAATTGTATACCCTGCGCTAGCAGTAATACTAAATTCGTAGTATTTACCTAAATCAACATTTCCGCCAATTGCTCCACCATTTACTGAACCAGTTGGCCAATTTGTTGCTCTAGAATTTCCACTACTACTTGATGTGGATACTGAAACTTTAACCAAAGGATTAACTGTTAAGTTAGTAATAGCAGTCCCATTATATGGCAAACTACTAACATTTCCTACAGTACCGGCAAAACTATATGTTCCACTAAAAGCTTGTCCAACAGCATTTGTTGAAAAAAATAGTAATAATAATGCTAAGCTCCAAAAGAGCGGTCGCATTGAATTAATAACTTGTAAATGTTTTTTCATAAAATTATGATTTTTTTTGATTTTGAAGTACAAAGTTAAAAACTAAACCTCTCAAAACGTATGTTTTATGTTAGCTTTTTGTTAACATTTATCAACAATCACGTTTATCGATTAAATAGGTTTTTAATCGGTTTTATAATAGAAAACACATAAAAAAAACTCCTCAATTTCTTGAGGAGTTTTAATTTATTAAGCTTGTCCTGTTGGACCAAAGTTTAAAGGAATTGGCGGTTGTTCGGAATCTTTTATTTCGCCATGAGCCACTTCAAATCGGTGAATGTTTTCTCCCAGTGCTTTAAGAAACCTTTTAGCATGTTGAGGAGTTAAAATAATTCTCGATTTTACTTTTGATTTTGGAACACCTGGCATGATGGTCACAAAATCTAAAACAAACTCTGATGGAGAATGATTTATAATTGCTAGATTAGAATAAATTCCTTCAGCAACTTTTTCATCAAGCTCAATGTTTATTTGTCCCGGTTGTGGTTGATTGTTATCACTCATGATTAATAAATATATTCTTCTTTATTCGCCATTAACTCATTGTAATCCTCTTTAGATCCAACTATGATGTGATCGTAATCTCTCATACCTGTACCAGCTGGAATTCTGTGTCCAACGATTACATTTTCTTTCAATCCTTCTAAAGTATCTACTTTACCAGCAACAGCTGCTTCATTTAATACTTTTGTAGTTTCCTGGAACGATGCTGCAGAAATGAATGATTTAGTTTGAAGCGAAGCTCTTGTAATACCTTGTAATACAGGAGTTGCAGTAGCAGTAATAACATCACGAGCTACAACTAAATTTTTATCATTACGTTTCAATAATGAATTTTCATCTCTTAATTCACGCGGAGAAATGATTTGACCTGGTTTAAGATTTTCAGAATCACCTGCATCTTCAACCACTTTCATTCCGTATAATTTATCATTTTCAACGATAAAATCACTTGTATGAATTAATTGCTCTTCTAAGAATAAAGTATCTCCTGGATCTTCAACTCTTACTTTACGCATCATTTGACGAATTACAACCTCAAAGTGTTTATCATTGATTTTTACACCTTGAAGACGGTAAACTTCTTGAATTTCGTTAACCAAGTACTGTTGAACAGCAGATGGACCTTGAATTCTTAAAATATCATCTGGAGTAATTGCGCCATCAGATAAAGGAACTCCAGCTTTTACGAAGTCATTTTCTTGAACAAGAATTTGACTAGATAATTTTACTAGATATTTCTTAACCTCACCAAATTTAGATTCGATGATGATTTCACGATTACCTCTTTTAATTTTTCCAAAAGAAACAACACCATCAATTTCTGAAACTACAGCAGGATTAGAAGGATTACGAGCTTCTAACAACTCTGTAATTCTTGGTAAACCTCCAGTAATATCACCAGCTTTAGAAGAACGACGAGGAATTTTCACAAGGATTTTACCTGCTTTAATTTTCTCTCCATCTTCTACCATAAGGTGAGCTCCAACTGGTAAGTTGTAAGAACGAATAAGCTCTCCATCTTTACCGTAAACCAATAATGTTGGAATTAATTTTTTGTTTCTTCCTTCAGAAATTACTTTTTCTTGGAAACCTGTTTGCTCATCGATTTCAACTTGGAATGATTGTCCTTGTTCTAAATCTTCATAAGCAATTTTTCCTGTAAATTCAGAAACGATTACACCATTATATGGATCCCATTTACAAATTGCAGCTCCTTTTTCAACTACGTCACCATCTTTTACACTGATAACAGAACCATAAGGAATGTAATGAGTACTTAAAAGGATTCCAGTTTTAACATCAATTAATTTTAATTCTGTTGAACGAGAAACTACGATATCTACTTTGTTTCCATCAGCATCTTCACCAACAACAGTTTTTAAATCTTCAATTTCTAGTTTTCCACCAAATCTTGCAATTACGCTAGACTCTTCAGAAACTCCACCAGCAACTCCACCAACGTGGAAAGTACGAAGTGTTAACTGTGTTCCTGGCTCACCAATTGACTGTGCAGCGATAACACCAACAGCTTCACCTTTTTGAGTCATTTTTCCAGTTGCTAAGTTTCTTCCGTAACATTTAGCACAAATACCTTTTTTAGCTTCACAAACTAAAGGAGAACGTACTTCCACTTTTTCAATTGGAGATTCTTCAATAATTTTAACGATTGCTTCAGTAATTTGTTCACCTGCGTGGATAACAATATCAGAAGTTAAAGGATTGATTACATCTTGCAATGCAACACGTCCTAAAATTCTTTCTCCTAATGTTTCAACAATTTCTTCATTTTTCTTTAAAGCAGAAACTTCAATTCCTCTTAAAGTACCACAATCTACAGAGTTTACAATAACATCTTGAGAAACGTCATGTAATCTACGAGTAAGGTAACCAGCATCGGCAGTTTTAAGAGCAGTATCTGCAAGACCTTTACGCGCACCGTGAGTAGAAATAAAGTACTCAAGGATAGAAAGACCTTCTTTAAAGTTAGAAAGAATTGGATTTTCAATAATTTCACCACCACCAGCAGTAGATTTTTTAGGCTTAGCCATCAAACCACGCATACCAGTTAACTGACGAATTTGCTCTTTAGATCCACGCGCTCCAGAGTCAAGCATCATATATACAGAGTTGAAACCTTGTTGGTCTTCTCTAATATTTTTCATTGCTAATTCTGTTAATTGAGCATTTGCAGAAGTCCAAATATCAATAACCTGATTGTAACGTTCGTTATTTGTGATAAGTCCCATGTTATAGTTCATAGAAATACCTTCTACTTGAACACGAGCATCAGCAATTAATTTAGTTTTTTGTTCAGGAATTCTAATATCACCTAATGAGAATGACAATCCACCTTTAAAGGCAAATTTATAACCCATATCTTTCATGTTATCAAGGAAAGCAGCCGTTGTAGGAACATCTGTTACTGCAAGGATTTTTCCAATAATATCACGTAAAGATTTTTTAGTTAATACTTCATTTATGTATCCTGCAGCTGGAGGAACTACTTCGTTGAAAAGTACTCTACCTGCAGTTGTTTGAATAACTTTGTAAACTAACTCTCCATTTTCATTAAAATCTTTAGCACGTACTTTCACACGAGCATTCAATTCTAATCTACCTTCATTCAAAGCAATATTTACTTCTTCTGCAGAGTAGAAAGTTAAATCTTGACCTAAAATTACGTGTCCTTCAGTAGTCAATCTTTCTTTGGTCATATAATAAAGACCAAGAACCATGTCTTGAGAAGGTACAGTAATTGGAGCACCATTCGCTGGATTCAAGATATTGTGAGAAGCCAACATTAATAATTGTGCCTCTAAAATAGCTTCTGGTCCAAGTGGCAAGTGAACCGCCATCTGGTCACCATCAAAATCCGCGTTGAACGCCGTACATACTAATGGGTGTAATTGGATAGCTTTTCCTTCAATTAATTTTGGTTGGAAAGCTTGAATACCAAGTCTGTGTAAGGTAGGAGCACGATTCAGTAATACTGGATGTCCTTTAATTACATTTTCTAAGATATCCCAAACTACTGGCTCTTTTTTGTCAATTATTTTCTTAGCCGACTTAACTGTTTTAACAATTCCTCTTTCGATTAACTTACGAATAACGAATGGTTTGTATAGTTCAGCAGCCATATCTTTAGGAAGACCACATTCGAACAATTTCATTTCTGGTCCAACAACAATTACCGAACGAGCAGAATAATCCACACGTTTTCCAAGTAAGTTTTGACGGAAACGACCTTGTTTACCTTTTAATGAGTCTGATAAAGATTTTAATGGTCTATTTGATTCTGTTTTAACAGCAGAAGCTTTACGAGTGTTATCAAATAATGAATCTACTGATTCTTGTAACATACGTTTTTCGTTTCTTAAGATAACTTCTGGAGCTTTTATTTCCATTAATCTTTTCAAACGGTTGTTTCTGATGATAACTCTACGGTACAAGTCATTCAAATCTGAAGTTGCGAAACGACCACCATCAAGTGGCACCAATGGACGCAATTCTGGTGGAATAACTGGTACAACTTTAAGAATCATCCATTCTGGACGGTTCTCTCTGTTTAAGTTAGAGTCACGGAAAGATTCAACAACTTGTAATCTTTTTAATGCTTCTGTTTTTCTTTGTTTAGAAGTTTCATTATTTGCACTATGTCTTAGCTCGTAAGAAAGTGCATCTAAATCAGTTCTTGCTAATAAATCCATGATACATTCTGCTCCCATTTTGGCAACAAATTTATTAGGATCAAAATCGTCAAGATATTGGTTTTCCATTGGAAGTGTATCTAAAATATTTAGGTACTCTTCTTCTGTTAAAAAGTCAAGACGTTGTAAAGCATCACCTTCTGCATTTTTAGCAATACCTGCTTGGATTACTACATATCTTTCGTAGTAGATAATCATATCTAATTTCTTAGATGGAAGTCCAAGGATATAACCAATTTTATTTGGAAGTGAACGGAAATACCAAATGTGAGCAATAGGCACAACAAGGTTGATGTGTCCTACTCTATCGCGACGTACTTTTTTCTCAGTTACTTCAACACCACAACGGTCACATACGATTCCTTTGTAGCGAATTCTTTTATATTTTCCACAAGCACACTCAAAATCCTTTACTGGACCGAAAATTCTTTCACAGAATAGACCATCGCGTTCTGGTTTGTGAGTTCTATAATTAATAGTTTCTGGTTTCAAAACCTCACCACGAGACTCTGCCAAAATTGATTCTGGAGAAGCTAATCCAATAGTAATTTTATTGAATCTTTTAATTGTGGTTTGCTTGTTGTCTTTGTTATTATTTCTATTATTCATCATAGTTTTTACTATTGATTTACTACATTAATTGAACTTAGATTTATGATTTTTGTTTTCCTAAAAAAACTTAACCATTAAGTTACTACCTCGAATTACTTCTCTAAACCTCAAATCTAAAATTTGGAGGTGCTAGTTATAAATAAAAATCTATAAAAAATCGGAACGGTTTACGGGTATAAATCTTTAAAAACTTATTATAAATGCAAATATAGAGACGTGATAAATCACGTCTCTATTATAATTATTCTTCTAATCTAATGTCTAATCCAAGACCTTTCAATTCATGCATTAATACATTGAATGATTCTGGTAATCCTGGTTCTGGCATAGTTTCACCCTTAACGATTGCTTCGTAAGTTTTAGCTCTACCAATTACGTCATCCGATTTAACAGTTAAGATTTCTCTTAAAGTACTTGAAGCACCATAAGCCTCAAGAGCCCAAACCTCCATCTCTCCAAAACGTTGACCTCCAAATTGAGCTTTACCTCCAAGTGGTTGTTGCGTGATAAGTGAGTATGGTCCGATAGAACGAGCGTGCATTTTATCGTCAACCATGTGTCCAAGTTTCAACATATAGATAACTCCAACTGTTGCTGCTTGGTGGAAACGTTCTCCTGTTCCTCCGTCATATAAATAAGTATGACCAAATCTTGGGATTCCTGCTTCGTCTGTTAATTCATTGATTTGATCTAAAGTTGCACCATCAAAGATTGGAGTTGCATATTTACGACCTAATTTTTGACCTGCCCATCCAAGAACAGTTTCATAAATCTGACCAATGTTCATACGAGAAGGTACACCAAGTGGATTCAATACGATATCAACTGGAGTTCCATCTTCAAGGAAAGGCATATCTTCATGACGTACGATACGAGCAACAATACCTTTGTTACCGTGACGTCCTGCCATTTTATCCCCAACTTTTAATTTACGTTTTTTAGCGATATAAACTTTCGCTAATTTCAAGATTCCAGCTGGTAATTCATCTCCAACAGTAATAGTGAATTTTTCTCTACGCAAAGCTCCTTGTAAATCGTTTAACTTGATTTTGTAGTTGTGAATCAAATCATTAACCAATCGGTTAGTATCATCATCAGCAACCCATTGTCCTTTTGTTAAGTGAGCGAAATCCTCAACAGATTGAAGCATTTTTTTAGAATATTTTTTACCTTTTGGTAAAACTTCTTCTCCTAAATCGTTCATAACACCTTGCGATGTTTTTCCGTCAACAATAACAAAAAGTTTTTCGATTAATCTGTCTTTTAAATCAACAAATTTAGTTTCGAATTCCATTTCTAAAGCAGTCAAATCGTCTTTGTCTTTTGTACGCTTACGTTTGTCTTTTACTGCTCTTGCGAATAATTTTTTGTCTAAAACTACACCGTGTAATGATGGAGAAGCTTTTAATGAAGCATCTTTCACATCACCAGCTTTATCACCGAAGATAGCTCTTAAAAGTTTTTCTTCTGGAGTTGGGTCTGATTCTCCTTTTGGTGTAATTTTTCCGATTAAGATGTCGCCAGGTTTAACTTCAGCTCCAATTCTAATCATTCCATTTTCATCCAAATCTTTAGTAGCTTCTTCAGAAACGTTAGGAATATCATTAGTCAACTCTTCGTTACCTAATTTTGTATCTCTAACTTCTAATGAATAATCATCTACGTGAATAGAAGTAAAAATATCATCACGAACCACTTTTTCAGAGATTACAATCGCATCCTCAAAGTTGTAACCTTTCCATGGCATAAATGCTACTTTAAGGTTTCTACCGATAGCTAATTCTCCGTTTTGAGTGGCATATCCTTCACAAAGTACTTGACCTAATTGAACTCTATCACCTTTTCTTACGATTGGTTTCAAGTTAATAGAAGTACTTTGATTCGTTTTTCTAAATTTGATTAATTGGTATGTTTTTTCATCTGGGTCAAAACTTACCATTCTTTCTTCTTCAGTTCTGTCGTATTTGATAGTAATCATATTAGCATCAACATACTCAACAGTTCCGTTTCCTTCAGCATTAATCAATACTCTTGAATCAGAAGCAACTTGTCTTTCAAGACCTGTTCCAACGATTGGAGCTTCTGGACGTAATAATGGAACGGCTTGACGCATCATGTTTGATCCCATCAACGCACGGTTCGCATCATCATGCTCCAAGAAAGGAATTAATGAAGCTGAAATAGAAGCAATCTGATTTGGTGCAACGTCAGTGTAATGAATTTCAGTTGGTTTTACAACTGGGAAATCACCTTCTTCACGAGCAATAACTGTATCAGCAGTGATAGCTCCTTTAGCATCCATTTCGATGTTTGCTTGAGCAATCATTTTACCTTCTTCTTCTTCTGCGCTTAAATATGTAGGTGTAGATTCTAAATCAACAACTCCATTTGTAACCTTACGGTAAGGAGTTTCGATGAATCCCATTCCATTAACTTTCGCATAAACACCTAGAGATGAAATCAATCCAATGTTTGGTCCCTCAGGAGTTTCAATTGGACAAAGTCTTCCGTAGTGAGTATAGTGAACGTCACGAACCTCGAAACCAGCTCTTTCTCTAGAAAGTCCGCCTGGTCCAAGTGCTGATAATCTTCTTTTGTGTGTAATCTCGGCTAATGGATTGGTTTGATCCATAAATTGAGATAACTGGTTAGTACCAAAGAAAGAGTTGATAACCGATGATAATGTTTTGGCATTAATCAAATCAATTGGTGTAAACACCTCGTTATCTCTAACGTTCATTCTCTCACGAATAGTTCTAGCCATACGAGCTAAACCAACACCAAATTGTTGAGAAAGTTGTTCTCCAACTGTTCTTACACGACGGTTTGATAAGTGATCAATATCATCAATATCTGCTTTCGCATTGATTAATTCGATCAAATATTTAATGATAGTGATTATATCTTCTTTAGTTAAAACTTGTTTTTCCATTGGAATATCAAGGTTTAACTTTTTGTTCATTCTATAACGACCTACTTCACCTAAGTTATAACGTTGGTCAGAGAAGAACAATTTATCAATAATACCACGAGCTGTTTCCTCATCAGGCGGTTCAGCGTTACGTAATTGTCTATATATGTGTTCAACAGCCTCTTTTTCAGAGTTTGTTGGATCTTTTTGTAATGTGTTGTGGATGATTGCATAATCAACTTGATTATTTTCTTCCTTGTGTAACAAGATTACTTTCACATCAGCATCAAGAATTTCTTCTACATTATCTTTATCTAATATAGTATCTCTATCTAATATAATTTCGTTACGCTCAATAGAAACAACCTCTCCAGTATCCTCGTCCACGAAATCTTCGTGCCAAGTATTCAATACTCTCGCTGCTAATTTTCTACCAACATATTTTTTAAGACCAGTTTTTGAAACTTTGATTTCTTCTGCAAGATCAAATATCTCAAGAATGTCTTTATCTCTTTCAAATCCGATAGCACGTAAAAGAGTAGTAACAGGTAATTTTTTCTTTCTATCAATGTACGCGTACATTACGTTATTGATATCAGTTGCAAATTCTATCCAAGAACCTTTAAAAGGAATTACTCTGGCAGAATACAATTTAGTGCCATTTGCATGGAATGATTGACCAAAGAAAACTCCTGGAGAACGGTGTAATTGCGAAACTACAACACGCTCAGCACCATTTATAACAAATGTTCCGCTAGGCGTCATATAAGGAATCGTACCTAAATAAACGTCTTGAACTATAGTTTCGAAATCCTCATGTTCAGGATCAGTACAATATAATTTAAGGCGTGCTTTAAGAGGTACACTGTACGTTAAACCTCTTTCGATACACTCTTGAATAGTGTAACGTGGTGGATCAACAAAGTAATCAAGGAATTCTAATACAAATTGGTTTCTTGTATCAGTAATTGGAAAATTTTCCATGAAGGTATTGTATAAACCTTCGTTGCCTCTTTCGTCAGATTTGGTTTCCAATTGGAAAAAATCTTGAAACGATTTAACCTGAACATCTAGAAAATCTGGATATTGAGGAATGTTTTTAGTAGAGGCAAAATTCAATCTTTCAGTCTGATTTGTTATCATCAATGGACAAAATTTTGATTAAAAAAAAGTAATTGTTTTGTGTAATGTATACTTTCTTTTATTATCAATACATCTTAAAAATAAACCAGTATCTGTAAATTTTCTTCTTCGTATTGACTAAAAGCTTTTTCGTATTTAAACTCTTTTAAGATAACTTTTAGAGTATAATTTTATTATACGAAAAATGGTTTAGGCCATTGAGTGGTTAAACTCAAGACCTAAACCTTGTTCTAAAACTATGTTAGAGTTATTTTAACTCAACAACAGCTCCAGCTTCTTCTAAAGATTTTTTCAAACCTTCAGCTTCAGCTTTAGTAACTCCTTCTTTAATATTAGCTGGAGCACCATCTACCATATCTTTAGCTTCTTTCAATCCTAAACCAGTTAATTCTTTAACCGCTTTAACAACTGCTAATTTAGAAGCACCTGCGTCTTTTAATACTACAGTGAATTCTGTTTGCTCTTCAGCAGCACCAGCATCTCCACCACCAGCAGCAACTACTACAGCTGCAGCAGCTGGTTCGATACCATACTCATCTTTTAAAATTGTAGCTAAATCGTTAACTTCTTTTACAGTTAAGTTAACTAATTGTTCTGCGAATTGTTTCAAATCTGCCATTTTTTCTATCGTTTAAAATGTTTTTAATTCTATTTTTGTTTACTTGTGCGCTAATTATTCAGCTGCCTCACCTTTTTGCTCTGCATTATTTAATAAAGCAGAAATGATGCGTTTAGCTGGAGATTGAAGTAATCCAATGATTTCTCCAATAACTTCTTCTTTAGATTTAAGTGAAGCTAAACTATCTAAAAGATTTTCTCCAATATATATTTCATTATTGATGAAAGCTCCTTTAAATTGTGGCTTATCTGATTTTTTTCTAAAGTCTTTAATTATTTTTGCTGGTGCGTTAGCAACATCAGAAATAAAGATTGATGAATTTCCTTTAAGAACTGAAGGTAAATCTCCATATTCCTTATCAGAAGCTTCCATAGCTTTTTCTAATAGAGTGTTTTTAACAACTTCTAATTTAATTCCAGCTTTAAAACAAGCTCTTCTTAAATTTGAAGTAGTGTCTGCATCTAATCCTGAAGTATCAGCAATATATACTATGTTTGCTTCAGCCAACTTTGCAGTTAAATCTTCTATCGCGATTGATTTTTCTTCTCTAGTCATAATAAAATTTGTTAACTACCAATTATACGGCTTTAGGATCTAAAGCTATAGCAGGACTCATTGTACTTGACAAGTGAATAGACTTGATGTAAGTACCTTTAGCTGCAGTTGGTTTTAATTTAAGTAATGTTTGAATAATTTCATGAGCGTTATCTACAATTTTATCAGCTTCGAAAGAAATTCTTCCAATACCTGCATGTACGATACCTGTTTTATCAACTTTAAAATCGATTTTACCAGCTTTTACTTCCGCAACAGCTTTACCAATTTCCATAGTTACAGTTCCTGTTTTAGGGTTCGGCATTAAACCTCTTGGACCTAAAACACGCCCTAATGGACCTAATTTACCCATGATAGCTGGCATAGTGATGATAACATCAACATCTGTCCAACCATCTTTAATTTTTTGAAGGTAATCGTCTAAACCTACATAGTCAGCACCAGCTGCTTTAGCTTCTGCTTCTTTATCTGGAGTTACTAAAGCTAATACTTTAGTATCTTTACCAGTTCCATGAGGAAGAGTTACAACACCTCTTACCATTTGATTTGCTTTTCTAGGATCAACTCCAAGCTTAACAGCAATATCTACAGACTCATCAAATTTTGCTGAAGCAACAACTTTCAATAAAGATGAAGCATCTTTAAGAGAATAAAGTTTGTTTTTTTCAATTTTTGAAGCAGCCTCTTTTTGTTTTTTTGTCAATTTTGCCATTTCTTACCTTATTTTAGAGGAGAATCTCCAGTTACAGTTATACCCATAGATCTAGCTGTTCCAGCAATCATGCTCATCGCTTTTTCAATTGTGAAAGCATTTAAATCAACCATCTTGTCTTCAGCAATAGCCTTAATTTGATCCCAAGTTACATTTGCAACTTTTTTTCTATTAGGCTGGCCTGAACCAGATTTCAATTTAGCAGCATCCAATAATTGAATAGCAGCAGGTGGAGTTTTTACAACAAAATCAAACGATTTGTCTTTATACACAGTAATTTGTACTGGTAAAACTTTGCCAGGTTGATCTTGAGTTCTAGCATTAAATTGCTTACAGAACTCCATGATGTTAACCCCAGCAGCTCCCAAAGCAGGTCCAACCGGTGGCGACGGGTTCGCAGCACCTCCCTTAACTTGTAGTTTAACTACTTTACTAATTTCTTTAGCCATTTCTTAAAAATTTTACATCTCTCAATTGGAAGCGATTGATGCGGTTTAATATATATGTAACAAAAATTATACTTTTTCAACTTGCATAAAACTCAATTCAAGAGGTGTTCTTCTTCCGAAAATTTTCACCATAACTTCAAGTTTACGCTTTTCTTCATTGATTTTCTCAATAGTTCCATTAAAACCATTGAAAGGCCCATCAATAACCTTAATTGTTTCATTAATTTTGAACGGAATAGATTGTGTATCAACATTAACAGCCAATTCATCAACCTTACCTAACATTCTGTTTACTTCTGACAATCTCAATGGAACTGGATCACCTCCTTTTACCTCTCCCAAAAATCCAATTACTCCTGTAATTGACTTAATAATGTGAGGTATTTCACCTGTAAGATTTGCTTCAATCATTACATAGCCAGGGAAATAAACTTTATCTTTAGAAATCTTTTTTCCATCACGAACTTGAACAACTTTTTCAGTAGGAACAAGAACTTGTGAAATATAATCACTCATTCCAAGTCTGCTAATCTCAGTTTCAATATAGGCTTTTACCTTATTTTCCTGACCACTTACAGCTCTTACTACGTACCATTTTTTCACACTATTATCAGCCATGGTAAAAATATTAACCTTTTATCAATTTGAAAAAACCTTCAATAGCTCTTGAACAAAGTTCATCAACTCCCCATGTAGCCAAAGCAAATAGAATTGAAAAAAGAGCAACAATAATAGTTAATCTTTGCACTTCAGCCCATTCTGGCCAAGTTACATTTGACTTCAACTCTTCAAATGCTTCTGAAAAATAATTTAATACTTTTGACATAATAATGTATTTATTTTTTTGCACGGGCGGAGGGATTCGAACCCCCATCAACGGTTTTGGAGACCGCTATTCTACCCTTGAACTACGCCCGTTTCATTAAAAACCAGTGTCGTCAAAAAAACGACACTGGCTCTTTATTTATTTTGAAATTATTCTACGATTTCAGTTACTTGACCAGCACCAACTGTTCTACCACCTTCACGGATAGCAAAACGTAAACCTACGTTCATTGCAATTGGGCTTAATAAAGCTACATCAATAGTTAAGTTATCACCTGGCATTACCATCTCTACACCTGCTGGTAAAGAAATAACTCCTGTTACGTCAGTTGTACGAACGTAGAACTGTGGACGGTAGTTATTGTGGAATGGTGTGTGACGACCACCTTCTTCTTTTTTCAAGATATAAACCTCAGCTTTAAATTTAGCGTGTGGTTTTACAGATCCTGGCTTAACAATAACCATTCCTCTTTTGATATCTTCTTTAGCAACACCTCTTAACAAGATACCTGCGTTATCTCCAGCCTCACCTCTATCAAGGATTTGACGGAACATTTCGATACCTGTAATAGTTGAAGTTAATTTTTCAGCACCCATACCGATGATTTCAACTGGATCTCCTGTATTACAAACTCCTGTTTCGATACGACCTGTAGCAACAGTTCCACGACCAGTAATTGTAAATACATCCTCAACTGGCATCAAGAATGGTTTTTCAGTATCACGGATTGGCTCTTCAATCCAATTATCAACCGCTTCCATTAATTCAATAATTTTTGGAACCCAGTTTGGATCATTATTTAATCCTCCTAAAGCTGAACCTTGAACTACAGGACCATTATCTCCATCATATTCGTAGAAAGATAATAAATCTCTGATTTCCATTTCAACTAATTCTAGTAATTCCGCGTCATCAACCATATCCACTTTATTCATGAATACAACAATTCTTGGAATACCTACTTGACGTCCTAAAAGGATGTGCTCACGTGTTTGTGGCATTGGTCCGTCTGTAGCAGCAACTACTAAGATAGCACCATCCATTTGCGCAGCTCCTGTAACCATGTTCTTAACGTAATCCGCGTGACCTGGACAGTCAACGTGTGCGTAGTGACGGTTAGCAGTTTCATATTCTACGTGAGACGTATTAATAGTAATACCTCTTTCTTTTTCTTCAGGTGCATTATCAATTTGATCAAATGATTTTGCTTGACAGTAACCAGCATCAGATAATACTTTCGTGATTGCTGCTGTTAAAGTTGTTTTACCGTGATCCACGTGTCCGATCGTACCAATATTTAAGTGTGGTTTCGAACGGTTAAAGGTTTCTTTTGCCATTTTACTTAATTTTTAATCTTAGTTATATATTTATTAGTGTTCAAATTTTCAATTTTTGAGCCAACTACGGGAATTGAACCCGTGACCTCTTCCTTACCAAGGAAGCACTCTACCCCTGAGCTAAGTCGGCAGAGTTTTTTTTATTCATTCAAGCAAAAACTCTTGAATTTGTGGGGAGAGCAGGATTCGAACCTGCGAAGACGTAGTCAGCAGATTTACAGTCTGCCCTCGTTGGCCGCTTGAGTATCTCCCCAAACCATTATTATTCAATACCTTAAAAGAGCCGGCGGAGGGACTCGAACCCACGACCTGCTGATTACAAATCAGCTGCTCTAGCCAACTGAGCTACGCTGGCAATATCAATAAAAAAAGTCCGCTATTTCTAACGGACTGCAAATGTAGGCATTTTATTTTTTAATCAAAATATTTTTTATAAAAATTTTAATTAAATATGAGTTCTAATTTTTTCTTTTCTTTTTACCAATAATCGTTCTAAAGATTCTGCTGATAATTCAACGGCTTCTTCAAAAGTTTTGCATTGTTTTTTTACTAAAAAATCATCTCCTGGAACGTGAATTTTTACTTCGACAATTTTATTTTCTTTATCACTTGTATTTTCAACTTTCAAAAAAACATCTGAAGAAACAATTTTATCATAATACTTTTCCAATTTATCCATTCTTAGTTGAATAAAATCTATTAGCTTTCTATCAACTGTAAAATTTACTGCATTTACATTTACCTTCATAATTTTTAAAATTAATGGTTACACTTTTAATTTATTTTTGATTCCTTGGATGCGAATTCCCATACACTTTTTTCAACTCTGCTAAACTATTATGAGTATATACTTGAGTAGAAGCCAAACTTGAATGACCTAATAACTCTTTTACAGAATTTAAATCTGCTCCATTGTTTAACATATGAGTTGCAAATGTATGACGTAATATATGCGGACTCCTTTTTACCTTCTCGGAAACATTACTAAAGTAATAATTTATTAATCGATATACAAACGAATCATTTAATTTAACTCCTTTTAACATTAAAAAAAAATGTTCCTCATCTTTAATCACCTCAATTTTAGTTCTTTCTAATAAATAACTTCTGATTTGTTTCGATATAATTGGCAAAATTGGAAGAATTCTTTCTTTGTTTCTTTTCCCTAATACTTTTAGTGTATTGTTCGATAAATCAACATTTTGCATTTTTAAATCGATTAGCTCTACTCTTCTTATGCCTGTTGTGTAAAAAAGATCAATTATCAATTTATCTCTAATTCCGTCAAATCCTTCAGGATAAGTAAGCTGATTTAGAACTTGGTCAAGTTCTTTTTCGGAGAATGGAATTTGAATTTTTTTTGGTGTTTTTAATGATTTATGTTTTAAAAGTGGACTGTTCTCTATTTGCTTTGTTTTTAATAAAAACTTGTAGAATGATTTTAAGGAAGAAATTTTTCTGTTTACCGAACTATTAGAAATATCATTATCGACCATTGATACTATCCAGCTTCTAATCATACTGTAATTTACATCTTCTAGTTTTTCGGTATCAAAATTTTCTATTAAAAATTCTTTAAAAAAAACCAAATCATTTACATAAGCATTGACTGTATGTAAAGAATAATTCTTTTCTAGTTGAAGATAGTCTTGAAATGCTTTTAAGTTATTCATTAATGATTAGGGATTTGAAAAATAAAAAACCGCTAGTAACAAAGTTATGAAACTTTATTGACTAGCGGTTGTATTTTTATTCTATAAATTAATTAACTTTCTAATGAGTCTCTTAAGTTTTGAATATACGCTGCTTTTTGAACTTGTGCTCTTTTAACAACAGAAGGTTTTATGAAAGCTTGACGTGCACGTAACTGACGAACAGTACCTGTTTTATCAAATTTTCTTTTATAGCGCTTTAATGCTCTATCGATATTTTCTCCGTCTTTAATTGGTATAATTAACATAATCTAGACACCTCCTCTCATTTAGTGGTGCAAAAGTAGTATTATTTTTGATATCTGAAATAGAATTGTGTATTTTTTTTAGCCCAGATAGAAACGGTTATCCTTTTTTGATAAAATTGTAGTTTTTCATATATGTAAAATTTATTTGTTAGCGGTCATATATGGTATCGCCTTTTTATTTATTGGTGTTTGCAAGCAAACTCGTGTTTATGGCGATTTCTTATAAAAAAAGAGCGACCAACGGAAGCTCCTTTTTTTATATATAGAAAAACACAATTTTATTAAAAAGATAATAGTGTATAGCTGGATTAGCTACTAAACTTAATAATTACTATTTCTTTTCTGCTGGTTTATAATTTTGGTTATCAATAATCATTTTGGACAAAATTTCTTTCAAAATTTCAGATGTTCCTCCACCTATTGGTCCAAGACGACTGTCTCTTAACAATCTTGCCATAGGATATTCTTCCATATAGCCATAACCGCCTAACATTTGAAGACAACTGTAAATGGTTTCATCGGCAACTTTTGTAGATTTAAGTTTTGCCATTGTAGCTTCTTTTACTACATATTCACCTTGATTTAATCTTGCTACTGCAGCATAATTGAAAATTTTGCAATGTTCAACATCTGTCGCATGCTCTACCATAGTGTGACGTAATGCTTGAAATTTATTGATTTTTGTACCGAACGCTTCACGCTCTGACATGTATTTTATAGTGTAATCAATTGCGTATTCTGCTCTTGCGTGTGCATTGATTGCCATAATTAATCGTTCTAGTGCAAAGTGCTCCATAATATATGGAAAGCCTTTACCTTCTAATCCCATTAAATTTTCGGCTGGAATTTCGACATTATCGAATGCTATTTCGGCAGTATCGGAAGCTCTCCATCCTAATTTATCAAGTTTTGAAGCAGAAATTCCGTTTAGATTGGTATCCACTAAAAATATACTTATTCCTTTATTTCCTAATTCTGGGCTTGTTTTGGCAGCAACTACGTAATAATCTGCATAAACTCCGTTAGTAATAAAGGTTTTTGAACCATTAATTACATATTTATCACCTTTTTTGATAGCTGTAGTTCTCATTCCAGCAACATCGCTACCGCCAAAAGGTTCTGTTATACATAATGCACCAATTTTATCACCTGAAATACTTGGAGCTAAATAGTCTTGTTTAATTCGCTCGTCTCCTTCTGCGTTTAAGTGCGTCATAGCTAAATAAGCATGTGCCCACATAGCAGCTGCAAAACCTGAAGATTTTATTTTTTGAAGTTCTTCTAGAAAAATTACGGTATAGAACAAATCTAAGTTTAAACCTCCGTATGCTTCTGGATAATTGATTCCGAAGAAACCCATTTCACCGAATTTTTTCCAGATAAAGCGTTCTATCGTTCCTGTTTTTTCCCATTTTTCAATATGAGGTACTACTTCTTTTTGCAAAAAATCTTGCAAACTCTTCCTAAATAGTTCGTGTTCTTCTGTGAAATATGTTGAATTCATATTGATAAGCAATTTTAAAAAAATGTTGATTTATTTTAGAATTCCAAATATAAGGCAATTATTTTTATTTTATCAACAGGAAAAGCTTTAATATTTGTTAAATCCTCAATTTTTAAATCGCCATTCATACTTCTATAAGTCACAATATTTTTAGAAATAGGATATTTAAAGTATGGAAACTGACCTAATTCCTTGATTGAAGCATTATTAATATTGATTTTCTTGGGTTTTGGATTGACAACTTTGAAACTTTGATTGAGTTTTTCAATAACTTCTGGAGATAATCCCCAAACATCATTCATTTGTTCCATAGAAACAAACTGGCCAAACAATTCTTTTTGTTTTAAAATTCTGTCTGAAATGGCTTCACCAATTCCATAAACTTTCATCAAATCCTCTTTAGTTGCTGAGTTGATATCGAGAACGACTATCTTTTTTTCTTTCTTTTCGTATTTGTCTTTAGAATAGTCTACCCAACCGTTACTTCCATTTTGATTGGAATTCTTTTTGTTTACCCAATCTGGAAATTTGAAATAAGGTGAAATTGCATTTAGAAGTGAATCGGAAATTCCAGTAACTTTTTGAAATTCTTCAGGTGAGTTAGCAAACTTACCTTGTTTCCTGAAAGCTAATAAACGATCTATTTGCTCAACAGACATCCCTAATTTGTGTCCTTTAAAATCAGTTATGAAGTTTGGATTAAACGGATAGATTTTATAAGTTGACTGTGGCTTTTCAGACTTTAAAGAATCAATATTACTTTGTAAAGAAAGCCAATTCTGTTTTTCTGGAGTACTTTTATCATCATTTGAAAAATCTAAAAAATAGCTTCCTAATTGCAATCCTATGATTATAATGAATAGCAATAGAATTCCTTTTCGTTGGTCTTTCGAAAAATGGAATAATGATTTTATGTAATTGTTGTTTTCCAAAATTTATAAATCAAAAACTGACGTTCGTTTTGCTCTAACTAAATCTTTCAGTTTAATCCAAAATGCTAAAGTTAGATAAAATCCGAAACCTAAACCAACGGTTACAAAAGAAATGTATATAAAAAACAAGCGCACATTGGTAGCTCTCATTCCAAGTTTATCAGCTAAACGAGAAGAAACGTGAAATCCGTGTTTTTCAAAAAAATAGCGTATGTTGGTTATCATCTTAATTCTTTAATAGTTCTAAACCTATGGAACATTGCAAACACTTTTTATGATTACAATATTCATTTTTCAATTGCAAAAGAGATTGCGTTTGAAATGCATTTGTAGATTTAATTCCAAAAGTAGTAAACTTTTCAATAATTGTGTTTTTCTCAGGTAGAATATTTGACAACAAATCAATTAAAAATTCAGAATTATCTTTTCCTTGACTGTTTGCAAATGCAAATTGAATTGGGATAATTGTATTTGTAATCAATAAATCTATAAAAGATTTAGATAATGCTTTTTCTTTTTTGGGGCTTTGTTTATCAAAATTATAATGCGTTTTCCAATAATCGCTTACTGCAATATTGAAAATTTGATAAATCTCTTGAATTGTTTTTGCTTCAATTATCTTAGAAAATAAATTTCTTTGTTGATGATAAAGCATCGCTAATTGAGCCAAACGAATGGTTGGAAAATTATCTGGTCTGTGTTTGAAAAACTGAACTGGTGCAATCGCTGGTTTTTCTAATTTATATTTTAATGCAATATAATCAAACCAAGATTTTAGTTCTTTTGCATAATTATCTTCTGCATTTATTGGAATCATATCGGCTTGACCGAAAAGTAAGGCTTCCAAATATTTTACTTCTAAAGCTTCTTTTCTAATGATAGGAAACGTGATTGACTTGGCTACTTTAAAAAACATTTCACCATTGGTATTCAAACCAAAATTCTTAGCCAACATACAAAACAAAACTGCTTCCCAATCGTTTTCAGTTTCTTGTAACAATTGTTGAATTGGGCTAGATTTTCTTTCTAATCTTTCAAAAAACAATCGTTCTTGCCAGTTGGAGAAAACAAAACTTGGAACTTTATCAATTTGATTTTCGCAATAAATCCATGATTTTTGAGCTGTGAGTTCATGGTATTTATTTAATTCTTCTTTGGAGACATATTTTTTTAGTTCCAAAACAGGGATTTCAGAATTGTCTTTTCTAAATATTGGCGTGTCATTTTCCCAAACAACGTGTAGAATTACATTATTATAATTATCATCTTTTTCGTGATGATGCACATACCAATCGGAGGATTTTAAATGAATTTCAATATTTCCAGCCCATTTTTGATTATCAATTACTACTTGAGCATTGAAAAAATCTGGTCCTGATTGTTGAATGTATTGTCCGAAGTTTATTAAGGTGATAACTTCTCCGTTTGTGGTTTTTAAATTGGTAAAATCCAATTTCTTGTACAACCAAATGTAGTGTAGAAAATCTTCTTTCATAAAATAGTATCTGTATGGCTTTGAAGGCACTAAAGTACTTTTTTGATTTGAATTACACAAATTTCGGAAAATTAAATTTGTAAACATATATTTGTAAAACAAACAACACATCATGAAACGACTTATTTTATTTGTTATTCTATTATTTTCGTCATTAACATTTGGTCAAACGAATTATAAAATAACTTACACTCGAACTTCTAATGGAACTTTGGTTGAAAATCAAGATCCAATTTTGGTGTTTTCAAATGAAACTACTTCATTAATCTCCTCAGAATCGATTCAAAATAGTAAAGCTACTTTTCCTTTTGAGCAAACTATAATTACTGGATTGAATTATTTTCAATTAGCTCAATTGAATAGTTCAAAATTAATTTCTACAAAAGACAGCACTTCCATTGGTAAACAAACCTTTGAATTACTTGGCGATACTAAAAAAATATTAGGATATACTTGTAAAAAAGCGAAAACTATTATTAACTCAAATACTATTGAAATTTGGTATACTAATGACTTAAAAGTAAAAGGTGCTCCATCGTTACTTGGTCAAAATTTAGGCTTGGTTTTGGAAACTGTTCGTAATGGAAACTTTATTGTTTCTGCAACTAAAGTTGAAAAAGTGAAACAATTTCCATCTTTGAAAGTTGATGAAACTAAGACTATAGATTTATTAACTTACAGAGATTTAGTTTGGAAAAGTAGGTTTACGACGATTTCAATTTTTAAAGATGAAATCATTAATTTTTCGGATGCTTCTATATCTAATGATAGTATTTTGAGATTTGCAAACGGAACTATTATTTTAAGAAAAGTAAAAATACCAACTATTGCTAAAGGAAGTCAGGTTTTTGTTGATGTAACAGAGCAATCTAATGGCGATGCTTATGACAGAACCGGTTCTGTGTTTATGATTCCGATGGATAAAAAAGTTTCCTTTTTGGATGGATTGAAAAATGGCGCTAAAACATTACCAGTCTATGAAAATGGAAATGGAAAACAATATCAAGGCGTTGTTTCTACAGATGATTATTCATCATTGATTGAATTGATGCGCTTTTTTACACCATTTGGAATTAAACAATACAATTCGCTTCAATTAAAAGATAAAATTTGGGAAGAAAAAGTGAGTTACCGTCAGGATATTTCTGAATTGACTGCGGCTTTAAACAATAAAGAAGTTTATATAGGAACTTTTATCGGAAATTATGATAAAGGCGGTCATAAAGTAAGTGTAAATTTGACTATTCATCCAGAGGAAAACGGCGTTAATAAAGCTTCTAATGTAGTATCGATTTTCAACACAACCAATGTTATGGAAATGGCTGGGCAAGAATATGGAACGATGTTTAATTCTGATAAAGGTTTGGTTGTGAACTTTAAATTAGATAAAGATTTAAAAAATGTAAGACTTAGATACATAACAACAGGTCATGGTGGATGGGAAAACGGTGATGAATTTGTGCCGAAGAAAAACACTTTGTTGTTGGATGAAAAGGAAGTTTTTCATTTTACTCCTTGGCGAGAAGATTGTGGTTCTTATCGTTTATACAATCCGGCTTCTGGGAATTTTCCTAACGGATTGTCTTCATCTGATTATAGTCGTTCAAATTGGTGTCCGGGAATGGTTACTAATCCAGTTTATATTGATTTGGGAAATTTGAAAGCTGGAAACCATACAATACAAGTTAAAATTCCGCAAGGTGCTAATGAAGGAAGTAGTTTTAGCGCTTGGAATGTTAGTGGTGTTTTAATTGGAGAATAAAAAAACCTACAACTTTCATTGTAGGTTTGATTAATTACTATTTTATTGAACCAATGATATCATATTTTGTAATGATATGATGCTTTCCATTTCCTAAATCTACTAGAACAGCTTGATTGTCTTTTGTAAAAAGTTTGGAAACTTCTTCAATTGGAGTTCCTAGTTTAACAATTGGATAAGGTTTTCCCATAACTTCTTTGATAGGTTTATCAGCAACATTTTTATCTGAAACATAGCTTTGAAACAAATCTGATTCGTCTACTGAACCAACGAATCCATTGATGTCTATTACTGGAATCTGAGAAATTTTAAATTTTCTCATTCTTTCAATGGCGTGAGAAACTAACTCTTCTGTACGAACAATAATTAAAGATTTATCAATGTGGTCTTTAATAACGTCTTCGGCTTTTGTTATTTCTTCATCTAAGAAACCACGTTCACGCATCCAATCGTCGTTGAACATTTTACCTACATATCTACTTCCTGAATCGTGAAACAAAACAACTACAACATCTTCTGGTTTGAAATGTTCTTTTAACTGATGTAATCCTTTTACACAAGAACCTGCTGAGTTTCCAACAAAAATTCCTTCTTCAAGAGCGATTTTTCTTGTATAAACTGCTGCATCTTTATCAGTAACCTTTGTAAACCCATCGATAAGCGAGAAATCTACGTTTTTTGGAAGAATATCTTCTCCGATACCTTCTGTTATATAAGAATAGATTTCATTTTCGTCAAATATTCCAGTTTCGTGGTATTTTTTGAAAACAGAACCATAAGTATCAATTCCCCAGATTTTGATATTTGGATTCTTTTCTTTTAGATATTTTCCAATTCCTGAAATTGTTCCACCTGTTCCAACACCAACTACGAAATGAGTGATTTTACCGTCGGTTTGTTCCCAAATTTCTGGACCAGTTTGTTCGTAATGTGCTGTTGCATTCGATGGATTATCGTATTGGTTTACGTACCAAGAATTTGGAATTTCTGTTCCTAATCTTTTAGATACTGAATAATAAGAACGTTCGTCTGTAGGTTCAACATCTGTTGGACAAACGATTACTTTTGCTCCAACTGCACGAAGAATATCCATTTTTTCTTTGGATTGCTTGTCGGTGATTACAAAAATACATTTGTATCCTTTTACAATAGCAGCAAGAGCTAATCCCATTCCGGTATTTCCAGAAGTTCCTTCGATTATAGTTCCACCTGGTTTTAATCTTCCATCGGCTTCGGCATCTTCAATCATTTTTAGAGCCATTCTATCTTTGGTAGAATTTCCTGGATTGAAAGTTTCAACTTTAGCAAGTACTAAAGCGTCAATACCTTCAACTACTTTGTTTAGTTTTACTAAAGGCGTATTACCAATAGTTCCTAATATATTTTCTGAATAATTCATTGGATTAAGGATTAAGGAATTATGATTTACGAATTATAATTTTTGAATGGCAAAGATATTGATAATAATATGGTTTTACAACACCGTGAACTTTGCAAAAATGGAATACTGTTTAACCCTGATGGGAGAAGTTACCGTGTAACTCGGACAGCAGGAATATGGCTTGGTAAAATTCGCAAGCGATTCGTTTCTAAATAAAACTATTGAAAGAAATTCCAAACTAGACCAAATCGAATCATGAAGTCATGGTATGGTGTGTTGGGTGCTGAATAGTATGTATTACCTGTAAAACTTGAATTAAAATGTTCTGCTTTTAGAAAAATTCTGGTTTGTCTTACTCTGGCATTTACAAAGAAATCTAGCATTGGAAAATTTCCTATTTGTTTTTCATTTTGCACAAAAAACTCACCTAAGATTGGGTTATAATCGTTGGCGTAATATTTTGTAAAATAATTTATAGTTATACCTGTTTGTAGAAACATTGCTTTTTTGAACACATTATCTGAAAAATAAATGGTACTTCTTAAAGTCACTTCAGGCACATTTAGAATCGTGTCTTTTTGAGTTACTTTTTGATATAGAAAAGTATTATCAAGAGCCCATTTTTTATATTTAAATTCTTTCGCCGCTTTTAAAGAAAGGTAATTAATAGTTCCAGAATATTGATGAGGCGTTACTAGTTGCTGGTTCGCTACTTGTTGAACATCATGAAAATACAAATAATCATTAAGTGTTGTGAATTGTGCAGTAGCATTAAGCCATTGTGTATTGGCATTTACTACTATATTATTGATTTTTTCGTTTTTAAAATTATTTAACCAATTGTAATTGACGTAAGTACTTTGATTGAGTATGTAATTAAGATTAGGAAGTTTACTTATATTTTGATATTGAAAAGAAACTTTATTTTTATCATTAATTTGATAATCTAAATTAGCATCAAAATTTCTGAAAGCTTGAGTTGAAATTGAATTGGACAGCATTGCCTTCCCATTCCATTTATTCTTTCTGTATTCGTATTGACCTCCAATAGAGTTAATAGTTGCTTTTAATTGGTTAGGAAAGGTTACACTTCCAACAGTTTGCACTAAACTATAAAAATACTTGTAATTAAAATTTTCTATAAAGAACTGAAACTTTCCAAGCGTTTTGTTCTCGTAAATAGCTCCAACCTTATTATATAATCTATCATATCTTGTATGATCGTTTATTTTTGTATAGGCTGCGGAAGGAACATCACCAAAACGTTTGAATACACCAGTACCTGTTCCAATTTCAGAATTTAAACTTGCCTGATTGTATTCAAAAAATTTATGTTCGTAATTAAGTTGATGTGTTATAAATAAATTATTGTTTGCATCTTTTGAATTTATTCTAAAACTATGGTCTAAAAAAAGTCGTTTACCTTTTAAGAAAGATTTTGCATCTGAGAGAAAAACTTGCAAACGTGGTCTATTTTTAAAGGCATCATCTTCACTTTCAAAATCTAATGGAATTGTCAAACCTCCATTTTCGCCATTCAATAAATCTTGACCTGTGAAATGGAAATTCGCATAATATTTTTTATTTTTAGTGAAATAACTTGAAGTAAATCTAAAATTTCCTGCGCTTGTAAGTTGATTAATGTATTTCCCTAAGGATCTTAATCCTTTAAAAGCAATTGAAAAATTAAAACGTTCAGAAGTATTTAAAGTTATTAAAGCATCGACATTTTGTCCTTGCTCCATTACCGTTTTAAAATAAAGTTCGGTTAATGGAGTTGCAACTGAATAATACTTAATATCATCTACTTCTAAATAATTAAAATGTTTGGCTTTGAAACCAAATTCAGGATAAGGATTAAATTTATTTAAACCAAAATCTAAGGTATTGTATGTTTGTCCTTCATTAGGAAATGGCATCAAACCAAAAATATCTCTTCTTAAATAATTATAATCATACTCTTTTTTAATTGCAAGAGTGGTGTCCACAAAAGTAGTATCTCTATCAATAGAAATAATTTTATATGATGTAATTGGTGCTTTTCTAGCTTGCTCTTTTGCTTTCTGTTCAGCGGTTTTTACCAAACTTTTACGCTTTTCCTCTTTTCCTTTTTCTTGAGATAAAAGTAAGCATGGAATAAACAACAATAAAAAATATAATCTTCTCATAGTAAATACAAAGCAACAAAAATAGACAATTGTTTATAAACTATACTAATTGAAAATCATAATATAAAGCAAAAAAAAAGACCACCAATAAATGGTGGTCTTTAAAATAAAAATATGTATTAATTTCCTAAAGCAGGATCACCTAATAACCAAAAAGGAGATTTAGAGTTAACTGTAAAAACTTCACCATTACCCATAGATGGAACATTAGCTGAATTTGCAACATATTCAGATACAGGATAAACAAGACGTTTTGGCTTATTTGGATTAGCCGCAGTACTTGCTAAAGGAGTTATTGGAAAACCTGTTCTAGTGTAATCAATGTAAGATTCTATACCATGAATACCGATTAAAGCAATCCATTTTTGAAACATAATAGCATGCAGTTTGTTTTCAAACGAGCCCAAAGTAATGCTGTAATTCAATTTACCATTAACATTAGTAATGTAAGCAGGAGCTCCACTTGCAAATCTAAAATCAAAACTAGATTGAACTCCATCACTAAAGAAAGTACTTGCACTTCCTACAAAATTATTATATCCAGTTTCTCCATTTGCTTTTCTAATACCAGCTTCAGCTAAAAGAAAACATATTTCAGATTTTGTCATAACATAACCATCAACAGCCGATAACTCATCAACAAATAATCCTTTGATATTGTAAGGATTAAAAGTACCAAAACCTTGTCTTCCCAATGTTTTTGTAGTACCTAAATCCGTTGGAGGGAATACGTTTGGTGATGTAAATCCTTGATCAACAGCTCTAAATATAGTTTGACTTGCTCCAGGTCTAAATATTCTAGTTCTTCTGTTATCGGCAACGTTTGGATAATCAACAGTAGAATAAGTTGGAGAAGTTCCATGTTTTAATTGAATTTTTGTAGATCCAGCATCAGCAGTAGGAAATGTAGAATACAATGATGTAGCTCTATAAAAATGACCTGTAGGTGCAATATAGTTATAATTTTGTAAAGCAGCAGGACTTGCATCATAAGCATAAGTTCCCCAAAAAGGGTTCTGTTTATCATTACTTGCCATAGAATAACCTGGATTAATCTTAACATCCTCAATTAGGAAATCATTTTGTGCAAGCAATGTTTGCAATTTAGAATCTCTGTAAGAACCAACAGCTCCAGTAGAATTAGACATACGAATAAGTAATCTTAGCTCAATATTGTTAGCAAAAGATTTCCATTTTGCCATATCACCACCTAACATAACATCAGAGGCAGTTACATCTTGTGCATTACCAGAAGCATTGTCAATTAATGTCCTTGCAGACTCCAATTCTTCAATTAATGATCTGTAAATTTGTTGATCATCATCATATTTAGGAGTAGTATTTAAAGAATATTTCCATGCTTCAGAATATGGTACGTTACCATATAAATCAACAATATATTGCATATAATGTGCCTTGCATATTTTAGCAACTGCTTGATAATTATCAAACTCACCATTTGTATTAGGGCGGTCTATTATACTTTGAAAATTACCAATACTTCTATATAAATTATTCCAAATTCCATTTTGAAATGAACTTGTAACATTTAAATTAAACTCATCAGAGAAACCTCCAGAAACCTGAAGAATATTTCCTGCCCATGCATTACTAAAAACATTCCCTAATTGATTCATGTTTATAGTTTGAGTTCTAAAAGCATTTGATTGAGCAGCCGACAGCAATTCACTAGGTACTAAATCTTCATATAAAGCCTGATTTGGATTATCATTTACATCCAAATAATTATCACATGAAAATAAAACGAAAGCAATGGCAATTGCTAAAAATTTATTTTTTTTCATAATTTTTTTTTTTAGAAAGTTAAATTAATACTAAAACCATAAGTTTTAGTTGTAGGATATTTACCAATATCGATTAATCCTTGAGCATTACCCGTGGTATTAGAAGCCTCTGGATCAGCATATCCCCTATTTTCACCACCATTTTTAGCTTTTAAGAATTTACCATCTGCTAAAAACACAAACGGATTTCTTGCATTAATTCCAAATCTAAATGATTCAAATCCAACTTTTTCAATAAGTTTTTTTGGTAATGAATAACTTAATGAAATTTCACGAATTTTAAGAGCTGTTGCATCAATTAATTGTGCTTCAGCAACACTACCATAATTTTGATCATAGTATCTCCACGTTGCATTATTACCACCTCCATTCACTGGATTAGTATTAGGAACATAATTTCCTGAACCAACTGGAAATTCAACGTTTGTAGGAAAAACATAACCAAATTCTCTATCAAATTCTCCAGATTCATATAAATGTCCTGCAAAAGAAAGTGTTCTTGTTACAGAAGAAAAGAAACTATGTCCAGTTCTAAAATCAGCAACAGTTGTTAGTTTTAATCCTTTATATTCAAATGAGTTTGTAAAACCAATGATATAATCTGGAGTAGCTTTACCAAGTATTGTAAAATTATTATTAATTACAGGAACATTGTTTGCATTTAACACAACATTTCCTAATCCATCTCTAACATAACTTGTCCCTTTAATTAATGGAAATTCTTGACCAACTTGAGCAAAAATACCAACAACAGCATTAGACTGTAAGTTAACTTCATCCACTCCATCAGCAAGTGATGTTACGACACTTTTGAATGTAGTGTAACTTGCTTTCATATCCCAACTAAAGTTTTTAGTTTTGATTGGAGTAACTCCTAAATCAATCTCAAAACCTTTGTTTTCCATATCACCAACATTAGTTTTCAATCTTGCTAAACCTGATGCAGAAGAAGTGGTTTTATTAGTAATCAAATCTTTAGTATCAGATTTATAAACGGAGCCTTCAAGGGTAATTCTATTTTTCAAGAAACCTAAACTTAAATTCAACTCTTTTGAAATTACATATTCAGGAGAAATGTCAGGATCAATATTTGAAGTTGTATTAACATAAGAGTTAGATGCTCCAAATGGGTAACCAGTTCCAAGTATTCCTGGAGCACCAGAAATTTCATAAGGAAGTACATTTGATGTATTACCAGTAACTGTTATGTTAGCAGATATTTTTGCATAATTCAACACAGAATTATCCTTTAAACTTGAAAATGCTTTAGTAGGTATAAATGAAACTCCAGCACTAGGATAAAATTGTGAACCTTTTACAACAGATGTTTTTTCATATCTTGCAGTGGCATTTAAAAATAAATAATCTTTATATCCAAAATCTGCATTAGCAAAGTATGCAACTTTTCTACTTTCAACCAATCTATTATCCAAACGGTTTCCAGCCCCAATAAATTGTCCAGGAGTAGCTCCAGTTCCAGCTGATGAATCCACATTATTAGGATTAAGCAAGTTATTTACATTATAGATACCTGGTTTATCTAAACCAGTTCCTCCATTTGTAATCAAGTTTCTTCTGTTATCTTGAATGTTATTACCTAAATTTAATTTAAAATTTAAGTCTTTAGTCAAATCATAGTTAAAATTAACTATAAAATCACTGTAATAACTTCTTCTTTTATCATTTTGAATGTAATAAGATGAAGAAAAGAAAGGAGTAGTTGTTAAATCAGAGTACAAGAACGTTGAACTTCCATTATAAAGATATGGAGCAGGAAGATTATATTCATAGTCAGTATTATATCCATTATTATGGTATTCACTTTGAACATTTCTTAACTGAACATTATTTGTATAATTTACATTAATGTTTTTATTAATTTCATAACCTAAAGTTAATACACCGTTCCAAATTTCTGATCTATCATCATATCTTAAATTTCTCGACATCCAATAAGGTGATTTGTAATATACTGTCCAGTGATGTTGATTCTCACCTGCAGCAAATTTCTCAACAGGTATATTCGTAGCAGTGTTTAATAACTCATCCATCAAAGAAGCATCTGTTTCTGTTGAATGAGCAGTAACAAAATTAACATTTCCGTCAATTGTAAACTTTCCAAGCTTTTTACCTCCTTTAAACAAAAAAGAATTTCTTACTACATTATCTCCAGCAACAACAAAATCAGTATTTTGTCTATTTGCAGAAAACAAAGCATACCCTTCATCATTTCCAAAATTCATAGAAAATCCGTTTTGATAAGTAGTTCCTGTTTTAAAGAATTTTTTAATGTTATCCTTAATTGGAGCCCAAGGAGAAAAGATAAAACTTCCATCTGCTTGCGGCAAACCAGTAGCCTGCATAGTACCTGACAATAAAGAGCCTTGAAAAGCTTCTCCCCAAGCTCCATTCTCAAGAAAATCATGATAAGTTTGATTTCCTGTACCATCATCAAATGAAGTAGGAACAGCCCATCCTTGTCCATATTTTTCTTGTCTTTTTGGCAAGAATAATATTTCCTCAAAATCTACTGAAGTATTTACAGAGATTCTTGGTTTGTTAGATTTAGACCCCTTTTTGGTTGAAACAATAATTACACCATTACTACCCACTTCTCCATACAAAGCAGCACCTTGTTGTCCTTTAAGAACATTTACAGACTCGATAATTTCTGGAGGTAATTGAGAAAGAACTGATGCAGAAGAAACAACATTATCAATCACAATCAATGCTTGAGAATCTCCTGTTATTGTTCTTGTTCCCCTTAAAACAATTCTAGTCTCTGCATTAACACCATTGCTAACTGTGTTAATTTGCAAACCAGAAACTTTTCCTGCTAAAGACTGAACAACATTTGGATTCACAGCTTGAGTAAGTTCTCTTGAAGAAACAACCTGACTACTTGAAGTAACAGCATCTTTCTTCTTTTTAATACCCACAGCCCCAACAACTACCTCTTTAAGAATAGTTGCTGATTCATTTAAAGCTACTTTATAGCTGTTAGCTGCTCCAACTGTCAATGTTTTATTGTCATATCCTGTAAAAGATACTACAAGAACATCACCAGCTTTTGCTTTTATGGAGAATTTACCATCCATATCGGCAGCAACTCCATTTGTTGTTCCTTTAATAACAACATTAGCACCAGGTAAAGGTAACTTACCATCGGTAATTGTACCTGTTACAGTTTTCTCTTGTGCAAACGAAAACTGCATTGATAACGCTACTAATAGCGTAAAAATCCATTTGAACTTCGATCTCATATTAAATTTATTTGAGTTAGTTATTCCGCAAACTTCTTAATAATTTCTTAAATAAACAAATAATACTTCGGAATATTACAATTTATTTTTGTTAAATTTTTTAAGCGGTTTACTAACATTGTGGTTGCAACACATTACTATGATGCAGAATTATGCAAAAGGTTGCGTTAAAATTTGTATTTTTATCAAAATTAATTTTATGTTAAGTTTAAGATATTCTGAATCACCTTATGAGTGCGGAACTGACGAAGCCGGAAGAGGTTGTTTAGCAGGACCTGTAACTGCTGCTGCTATTATTCTTCCGGAAGACTTTCAGTTGGATTTATTAAATGACTCAAAGCAATTATCTGAAAAGGTTCGAGAAAGATTAAAACCAATTATAGAAGAAAAAGCAATATCTTATGCTGTCACTCATTTGGAGCCGATAATCATTGACGAAATAAACATCTTAAACGCATCTATAAAAGCCATGCAAGAATGTGTTATTAAGTTAAATCCTATACCTAATTATATTATAGTAGATGGAAATAGATTTAAACCTATCAACAATATCCCATACAGCACTATAGTAAAAGGTGATTCTAAATATATGAGCATTGCAGCAGCATCGGTTTTGGCAAAAACTTACAGAGATGAATATATGGATAAAATACACGAGGAATTTCCAATGTATAATTGGAAACAAAATAAAGGTTATCCAACTAAAGAACATAGAGAAGCCATTAGAAAATATGGAACAACTAAATATCACCGAATGAGCTTTAGATTGTTACCAGAACAATTGAAACTAGATTTATAATATTGATTTTAGGAAATTTGAAATTCTGATTCAAATAATTTTGAGAAATGTTTTTGAATTTTTTCTTTTACTTCTTCTTCATTAACACTTTCGACACCAAGTTCAACTTGCAATGATGTAACAGCTTTTCCTTTTATACCACATGGAATGATATTGTCGAAATATCCTAAGTTGGCATTTACATTTAGGGCAAAACCATGCATGGTTACCCAACGACTTGCTCGAACACCCATAGCGCAAATTTTTCTAGCAAATGGTGTTCCAACATCTAGCCATACACCTGTTTCACCTTCGCTTCTTGTTCCAGTTATATTGTATTCGGCCAAAGTTAGAATTATTACTTCTTCGAGAAATCGTAAATACTTGTGAATATCAGTAAAGAAATTTTCCAAATCTAAAATTGGATATCCTACTATCTGACCTGGTCCATGATAGGTAATATCTCCACCTCTATTTATTTTGTAAAAAGTTGCTCCTTTATCTTGAAGTTGTTTTTCTGATAAAAGTAAATTAGATATATCTCCACTTTTACCTAATGTATATACATGAGGATGTTCTACAAACAAAAAATAATTTGGCGTTTCAACCAAAGTATTTTCTTTTCTATTTTGAATTTTTATATCAACAATTCCTTTAAAAAGTTCTTCTTGATAATCCCAAGTTTCTTTGTAATCTTTTTTACCTAAATCTTGAAGCTTTATTTTTTTATTCATTATTCAAAAATCACTTCAAAATTAAGCTTCTCTGGATTTTCCATATAATCTTTCAAAGGATATTCTATGGTAATTGTTTTTCTGTCTTCGCTATAAAGTGCATTTTCAATAGAAATCTTTTTAACTGGTTTTGGAAATTGATAAACTACTTTGAAATTAGATTGGTCATAAAACATATCTAAAGATTCTTTCATTTTATTAGCAACATCATCCTCTGAACCTTCTTCTACCTCTTCAGTAACCTCTTTTTTCTTTTCAATTTTAGCTACAGTCTTTTTGAATGTTTTTCCATCATAAAAGAAACTTGTAGAAGAATTATCTTCTAAAGCATCTGGAGCCATTCCCATTCCACCAGATTTTTGACCTGTAGGAGAAATTGATTTCATTGATTCAACTGGAGACATTACATCTTGAAGTTCTGAAATTGAATTGAAATCTGTAAACATACTGTAATTCATTATTCCTTTTTCCTCATCAATAATGGTTCTCACACTAAAGCGTTCCATTTTTTTAATTTTGGCTTGCTCTTCTGGAGATAATTTAGAAATACTATCTTGTTTACTCGCAAACATTTCTTTGAAAGTAAAAGTACTGTCAACTACTTTTTTATTTTTTCTGTTTACCGTTTCTTTTTTATCTTTTTTAGTATCTTCTTTATCATCACCTTTAAATGCGCTACCCATCATTGACATCATTTTGGTACCGTCAATGTCATAAGCAAATTTACCCGAACCATTATCATTAATAATCATTTTTTCTGTTATGGTACAACTCGTCATAGCTAACGTAAGAAGTAGTGCAAAAAGTAATTTTATTGATTTCATATATGTGAAATTTATTTGTTAGTGGTAATATATGTAATCGCCTTTTTATTTATTGGTGCTTGCTTGCGCAAACTTGTAGTTAATGGCGATTTCATCTTTAATTTAATTTATTTTACAAATATACAAAAAGTTTACAATTTAGCCCTGACAGGAATGGCATCCTTTTTTTCTCGTTTTTTTTTAAAACGAGAGAAAAAGATAGAATGGATGGCAGGAAAATGGATAACAAATAAAGCCCAAGCCATTCGCTACTTTTACAAAATAAATTTGAAAATTGTTGTTTTGAAACTTTCTAACTAATACCTATCTTTGCACGCTTAAATACAATTATATGCAACTTTCAGAACAAGAAATCATTAGACGAGAAAAACTTGATGCTTTACGCACTCTTGGAATTAACCCTTATCCTGCGGATTTATATCCAGTAAACGCTACTTCTAAACAGGTGAAGGAAAATTTTGAAGAAGGTAAGAAGGTTAATGTTGCTGGACGATTGATGAGTGTTCGAGATCAAGGAAAAGCTTGTTTTGCCGAATTACAAGATAGCGATGGCAGAATTCAATTGTATTTTAATAGAGATGTAATTTGTGAAGGAGAAGACAAAACGCTTTACAATCAGGTTTTTAAAAAATTGACCGATTTAGGTGATTTCATTGGTGTTGAAGGAGAATTATTCATGACTAAAGTTGGTGCTCAATGTATAAGAGTTGATAATTTTACATTCTTGAGTAAAACTTTACGTCCGTTGCCTTTGCCAAAAGTTGATGAAGATGGAAAAGTACACGATGCCTTTAATGATGCTGAATTGCGTTACAGAATGCGTTATGTTGACTTGGTTGTAAACCCAAATGTGAAAGAAGTTTTTGTAAAAAGAACGAAACTTTTTACAGCGATGCGAAATTTCTTTAACACTGCTGGATACATGGAAGTGGAAACTCCAATTTTACAAGCAATTCCTGGTGGTGCTGCGGCAAGACCTTTTATTTCACATCATAATGCTTTGGATATTCCATTATATTTGAGAATTGCTAACGAATTATATCTTAAAAGATTGATTGTTGGTGGTTTTGATGGTGTATATGAATTCTCGAAAAA
This sequence comes from Flavobacterium koreense, assembly GCF_054776075.1. Lineage (NCBI taxonomy): Bacteria > Pseudomonadati > Bacteroidota > Flavobacteriia > Flavobacteriales > Flavobacteriaceae > Flavobacterium > Flavobacterium koreense. The sequence goes on from NZ_BAAHCF010000012.1 coordinate 41,203, forward strand.
CTTCAGAAATGAGGGAATGGATAGAACGCACAATCCTGAATTTACTGCAATGGAAATTTATGTAGCTTACAAAGACTACAACTGGATGATGGAGTTTACAGAAAATTTATTAGAATATTGTGCAAATGAGGTAAATGGAACAACTGATGCAACTTTTGGCGAGCATAAAGTAAGTTTCAAAGCACCTTATGCTAGAGTTACTATGACCGAAGCCATTAAAAACTTTACAGGTTTTGATATTTCTGGTAAAACGGAAGTAGAACTTTTTGAAGCTGCAAAATCAATGGGAATTGAGGTTGATGCAACAATGGGTAAAGGAAAATTAATTGATGAGATTTTTGGAGCTAAATGTGAAGGAAATTTTATTCAACCAACGTTTATTACTGATTATCCAAAAGAAATGTCACCATTGTGTAAATCACACAGAGATAATCCTGAATTAACAGAACGCTTCGAGTTGATGGTTTGTGGAAAAGAAATAGCAAATGCATATTCAGAATTGAATGATCCTATTGACCAACGTGAACGTTTTGAAGCACAAATGGCTTTAAGTGAAAAAGGTGATGATGAAGCTAACGGAATTATAGATGAAGACTTTTTAAGAGCATTAGAATATGGAATGCCACCAACTTCTGGATTAGGAATTGGAATGGATCGATTGATTATGTTTTTAACCAATAATCCTTCTATTCAAGAAGTTCTTTTCTTTCCTCAAATGCGACCAGAGAAAAAGCAGTCGAAACAATTTGTTATAACTGGTGATGAAAAATTAATTTTCGACATATTAGAAAAGTCTGTTAAAATGGAGTTAGTTGATTTAAAACAAAAATCCTTTTTATCAGGAAAAAAATGGGATAAGGCGATTAAAGAATTATCAAACTCAGGATTTGTAAAAATTTATAAAGAAAATGAAATTCTATTCGTTGAAGATGTTCTATTAAAAAACGATCCCTCAAATGAGGAACCATTGTATGATTTGTATTAATATAGCATAAAAATATTTCCTATATTTGAATTATGGAAAGAGCAAAACTTATTGTTAAAAATTTTGGACCTCTAAAAGATATTGAAATCGAAGTAAGAGAAATGGTGACTTTTATTGGTGCGCAAGCTTCAGGTAAAAGTACACTCGCAAAATTGCTTTCAATTTTTGAGGATGAAAAATTTAGAAAAGATGAATCACTAACTTTTGAAGATGAATTAAAAAAATATAACATTATTAATTATCTAAAGAATGACACATTCATTTCTTATGATAATATAAATTACATTGGCAAAAGCCCTTTTTCACTTAGCTATAAAAATGGAAATTTTACTAAAGCAACTGCACATAGATACGTTTCTGTAATAAAAGAATTTAGCAAAGACCAGAATTTAAATCAAAAAAAAATAACTGATGATTTAAAAAAAAATCTCGGATTAGAATTAAGAGATTGTCTATTAAACGATGTGAGTAAAGTATTAAACTTATTCAATACAAAAGATCAAAAAAATAAATTTTTAAAATTTCTCAATCCTGATATACTTCAAACAACCTTCAAAGAAATTGGTGTAGATAAAATATTTGAAATTTTAAACATAGAAAAGAACTTAGAAAATTACATTGAATTATTTGAAAAAATACTAACTCTATTTCCTAATTTATATTTATTTGATTCTATTTACATACCATCCGAAAGAAACTTTCTCCATCTAATTGCAGAAAATGCTCTTGGTTTAATAAACAATAATATTCAAATTCCAAAACATCTTTTAGAAAGTGGTCAAGATTATGAAAAAGCACTACAAAAAATAAAAGAATTGCCTTTGAGCATAATTGATAAAAAAATAACGTACAAAAGAGAAGGAAAAACATCTTACATTTATCATAACAATAATGAAAAAGTAGATTTACTAGAATCGGCTTCTGGATTACAATCTGTAATTCCTGTTTTACTTTTAGTTGAATATGCAAAATCATTAAAAGATGAATATAATTTCAATTTTGTAGTTGAAGAGCCTGAATTGAATCTATATCCTAAAGCACAACATGAGTTGATTAAATATTTAGTTAAAAACTGTCTTTTAAATAGAAAAAATTTGATTCTCACAACTCATAGTCCATTTGTTTTGGCATCAATCAATAATCTATTATTAGCATATGACAAAGGTCAATCAAAACCAAAAGAAGTAAATAAAATTATAAAAAAAGATTCTTGGTTAAATCCAAAAAAATTTATTGCGTACCAATTAAAAAATGGAAAAGCATATAAAATAATGGACGACAAATTAGGCCAAATCAAAGAAAATATGATTGATACTATTTCTGATGATTTTTCAGATGAATTTGACAAATTGTTGGATTTATGATTGCAGTAATTCAAGAAGCTTTTTCGGATGTAGAAAAATGTTTATCTTCAATTAATGATAAACATTCATATATATTTGAAGATAATGAATTGAAAAAAGGAGTTTTTGTTTCTAAAACAGAACCGAAACATTTGCATATTGAAAATAGCATAAACACCCCATTTTATTTTTTACAGAATGATGATTGTGTAATGAATAATGTAAAAGGTGGGCAATGTGATTATATTGTATTTAATTCATTAGATTTTCATTTTATTGATATCAAAGTTGCAAAAGATGGATTTGCAAATCATAAAAAGAAAGCTTATAAACAGATTGAGAATACTTTTAATTTTTATTTAAATAAATTAGACTTTCCTAATAATTTAGTATTGCATGGACTAGTCTGTTTTCCTAACAAAAAAAGAATAATCAAACCGAGTGAATCAACAAAAAGAAAAGAATTTAAAACCAAATATAATATTGATTTAACAATTGGAAATTATATTTTATTTGAATAACTAAAAGGTTTAACAAAAGTTATTGTGGATGGTGAAAACAAAACAGTTGAACTGAAATCATAATTTTTTTTATCATTTGCATTGATTTTTAAAAAAAATTATTAAATTCGCTTTTCAACAAATTAATTTAAAGAAGATTATGAAAAGAATTATCGCAATATTCACATTGTTTTTAGCGTTTAGTTTTAATGCAAATGCTCAAGAAGCAAAAACATTTTCAACTCCGAACACAAATGAAAAAAGTGTAAAAGAAACTATTATTGAGGATATTAATTTAATGTCAAAGTCAGTAAAAATTGAAGAAAGTTTGAAAATGGATTTATTAAATTTATTACAAATGAGAAAAGATGACGTAAATAATTCTAAAACTCAAGAAGAAAAACAAGCAGTTTTTGAAAGATATACTTTAAAATTATTAAGTGCTTTCGATGAGGAACAAATTGAAGCTCTAAAGAAAGATAAAGAATTATTCAACAGATTAACTCAGTTTTCTAGCAAATAATATTATAATAAAATAAAAAATAGGCGATTCAATTGAATCGCCTATTTTTTTTATAAACTACAACTTAAATTCACAAAAAAGTTTCTTCCTTGTCTCGGAAAATTATTCCAATCTGAATACGTTGAATAATAAGCATCAAGAATATTTTCAATTCCGAATTTTGTGACAAATTTACATTTATTCATATTGAATTTATATCCAAAATTAACATTAATTATTGCGTAATCTGGAGTTCTATCTTCACCGTAAATAATTCCAAAATTGGTGTGTTTTGCATTTCCTTGAAGTACAATTTCTGATGAAAATTTCTGTTTAAAATATACCATTGAAGTTGTAAAGCTAAACGGACTTATAAATGGTAAATTTACATTTTCAAAATCTTTTCCTCTACTATAAACCAACTGCGAATTCCATTTGAATTGTTTAGAAAACTTGATTTCAGAAGTTAAACCTACATTGAAAATGGTAGCATAATCTAGTGCTGTGTAAATTTTTACACCAGTTGCGCCAATTGTCATTGGAACTAAACTAACATTTGGTTTTCCAACAATATAATTGGAAATATGAAAATAAGATGATGTAATTTTCATTTTCATTTTTTCTTTTTTCAAACCAACAAAAGCATTTCCTTCTAATGAAGTTTCGTTTTTCAAATTCGGATTTCCAATGTTGTCATAATTCTCAAAACTATTGAACAAGTAAAAGCCATATGCCTCAGTTATTGATGGTGCTCTTTCTCCATAAGCAGCTCCAAATCCAAATTCAAAACTATTTTTAGAAGAATTATAATTAGCTGAAAAACTTTTTAGAAATCGGTCGTTTTTTGCTTTCATTTCGGGATAAAAAATTTGCAAGCTGTTTAATCCAAATTCGCTTTCTATTTTGTTAGAATGATTACCAAATGCAGCAGAAAATTTCAAACTTGAATGACAATTTAACGCATAATTATCTTCTAAAAATAATCCGTTATAGAATGTAGTAACATCTGGCCAAGTCAACATAAACATCAAATTTTCATTTGGATTTGCAGGATACATGGTCATTTCTGCCAAAGATTTGTTGTAAAACGAATTCAAATTCAATAACAAATTATGATTTCCATTTTTGGCTTTAATTTTTGAATAATAACCATAGGTTTTACTCCAACCTGGCATATCCATATGAACTGGTACAAACGGTCGTTTTGTATCATCCATTTTGTGCATAATTGTATTGAAATACACTTTTGTTTCCCAACTGTTTACAATAGAATTTAATGGTACATACTCATATTTTAAAGACGATATAATTGCCTCAGCAATTGAAACATCCATAGGTAAAGCTGGATAACCAACATCGGTTGCTTTATCGTAAATTAAGGAAGCTTCAATCAATTTATTTTTACTTAATTTGAAACCTGAAGTAACGGAAAAATTCATTTTCTTAAATTGAGAAAACAAAACTTCTTTATTATTTCCTGCTTTGTAATTTTCTGCATCACGCAACATAAAATCGGTATCAACATAAAACAAATTATCTGCATAATTTATAGCAGTACCTATGATTTTTTGTTGGTTATTGGTTTCAAAACCAGAGTTTAAATTATAACTCCATTTTTGATTTCCAAAGTTGTTTTGGTTTCTTTTTAAATCAATTGAACCGCCAATTGTGCTACCAAAACAAGCACCTTCTTGACCTGAAGAAATGGTAGCTTCAGATAAATTGGAAACTTCAACATAGGAAGTAATTGGATCCATTTTATCGGTACAAGCACCAAAAATTCGCATCCCATCAATGGTTATCAATGTTCTTTCTGTTGACATCGAATTGATTATTGGTTCCCAAGCATAGGCACCACGTTTTATCATATCAACTTTTGCTGATTGTTGTAAATAATCATCAATTGAAGTAAGCGTTTTGGATTGTTTATCAGAAAGTTGTCTTTTTTTTCCAATTAGTATTATTTCATTTAAAATTTGAGAAATTAAAGTATCTTTTGCTTTTTCTTGTGAAAATGAAAATAGAACTGAAAATAGAAGACAAACTACAATATTTTTTTTCATAATGAATGTTTAAAAAGGTCAAAAAACAAAACTGTAAAATGACCTTTTTAAGAATAAAATTAGAATTCTATTTCAAAATATATACTGCTATCTGTCACATTTCCAGATATCTCTTCACCCTTAACAATGGTGCCATCAGCTTTTGCTAACTGAAGATTTATTTTCCAATAACCTGTCATTGTTAATGATAATTTACCATTGTATAAGTCACCAGCTGTTGTTTGAGTTGCATTTACATTATTTGGTGAACTATGATTTCCCATGCTTGGCATTCTTGGGTCAATTTTTAGAGTATAACCGTCAACTACAGGAAAAGTCATCATGTCTTGCATTTTCCACACACCAACAACTAAATCATTTACAGCTACTTTTGGATGATGCGGATCAACATAAGCAACTAAATATCTTACACCATCAGACCCCATAAAAGTGTTAACTGTTCTTTTAGATGATGCAGGAACATCGATAACAGATGTCATTGTATAACCAACACCATCAATAGTATAATCGATTTTTAAATCCCAATATTCAGTAGCATTTTGAGGCATTTGAAACATGATGTACCCTCCATACAAAGTTCCATCTGCAGTAATTTTTTCAACTTCAGAATTTGGACAGGAATGATTCATCATAGCCATGTGCATAATTGGCATCCATGAAACTTCTGCATTTTTAACATATTGATTATTAGCGTTATTCTTAATTCTTAACTTGATTTCATTATAACCTTGAACTGTTGCTCCTATATGAGAATACAATTCAATAGTATGAGTAGTATTTACAATTTCTTTGAATTTTGTTAAACCTTCCAATTCATTTATTGTTGGTTCATTATTATCATCATTAGAACAAGATGTAAAAGCTAGTGCCATAAATAAAATGGCGAAAATATTTTTTAATTGAGTTTTCATTTTTTATTAATTAAAGTCTATAGAATACTGTGTCTGTAAAGATTTCTCTTTGAGACATTTTTGGATATAAGAATCCTTTCAATTCAAACTAATTGAATCGATTTCAAATAAAATTTATGAAATAAAAGTTGGCGGATGAAAAACGGAGCAACTTACCGTGTGAAAGTATAAGTTGGCATAGTTGTCTCCAACAGAAGTTTTATTATAAAAATAAATTTGTCTAAAATTAAATTCGGAAACTTCGTTGCAATAAAGTAATTCAATTTCTTGTTTAGAATTGTCTTTTTTATCTGAATTAATTGGTTTTTCGTCTTCAGATGCTTTAGCCAATTCTTTCATCAAATGACATTTACCATTACATTTTAGTTGTGGCTTAGCTTTGTTTTCGCAAAGAACTTTTGAGATATAATCATAATTAATAACATAATCTATAACCGGAAGAATCGGTTTTAGAAATATTGCAAGAATTATTATGATTATAAGTTTTTTCACAAGGCAAATTTACAATAAGAATTTTAGGGTTTTATATGATTATGGTCATAATTTTAGTAATTTTATAAAAATTAACTTTGTAACCATAAGTCGGAAAAGCTTTTCAGCAAAGGTTTTTCGACTTAAAAAACACATTATCAATCATGCAGATAGATTTAGATTTACTATTTTCTTGGGGAGCAATTGCTAAAGAATACAAGAAAAATGAGGTGATTTTTGATGAAGAAGAAATGGCAAATTTTTACTACCAAATCATTGAAGGAAGCATAAGAATGTTCAATTCTAATGATGAAGGAAAAGAATTTACGCAAGGTTATTTTTCCAACGGACAAAGTTTTGGAGAGCCACCACTTTTTATTGACGAGTGTTATCCAGCAACAGCAGTAGCCTTTCAAGACAGTAAAATAGTAAAGCTTTCTAAAGATAAATTCTTGAAAATATTGGATGAATATCCTTCTATTCAAAAGAATTTTTTGAATTTAATGGCACAAAGAATTCACTCTAAAGCTAAAACTTCAAAAGATATTATCAACCAAAAACCAGAATTTAGAATTATTGCTTTTTTAAACGCTCACAAAAAAGGTTCTGATTGTAAAATAAAAGAAATGGTTCCATTCACAAGACAAGAAATAGCCAATTTTACTGGCTTACGAGTAGAAACTGTTATTAGAGCTTTTAGTAAAATGAAAGCTGATAAAAAAATTGACATCATTAATCATAAAATCTATTTCTAATGCTTTTTAACAGCAAATTTTGGCTGAAATTTTCAATACTAAACTTATTAATTGTTGCACTTATCGGACTTTTGATGCGTTACAAAATAGGTTTTGAATTTCCGTTTTTCGACCAAAAACATTTACAACATTCGCATTCGCATTTTGCTTTTTCGGGTTGGATTAGTCATACTTTGATGGTATTGATGATTGTTTTTTTAAAAAAAAGAACAAAGAATATAGAAAATAGACTTACTGAAAAATACAATAAAATTTTAATCGCCAATTTGATTTGTGCTTATGGAATGTTGGTGTTTTTTATCATTCAAGGTTATGGTTTGATTTCCATAGTTTTTTCTACAGCTTCAATTGTAGTTACATGTTTTTTTGCGTATTATTTTGTTAAAGATTTGAAATTAATTTCTGATGAAGAATTGGCTAAAAATTGGTTTAAAGCAGCTTTATTTTTCAATGTGATTTCATCGTTTGGGACATTTGCTTTGGCTTATATGATGATGACAAAAAATATTCTCCAAAATGAATATTTGGCTTCCATTTATTATTATTTGCACTTTCAATATAACGGCTGGTTTTTCTTTGCTTGTATGGGATTATTGATTTCTTTTTTACAAATAAAATCAGATGATAGCGCTTTTTTAAAAAGAACTTTTTGGCTGTTTTTTTTATCTTGTGTTCCTGCGTATTTTCTATCAACACTTTGGTTAGATTTACCTATTTGGATTTACATTCCAACTGTAATTGCTGCTTTTATTCAAGTTTATACTTGGTTTAGATTTTTGATTATCATTGTCAAAACAAAAAGAGAATTTCTTGAAAATTTTCCTTTCTTTTTACGCTATATTTTACTCTTCGTTGGATTAGCTTTGAGTATAAAATTTATGCTTCAATTGGGTTCAACTATTCCAGCAATTAGTCAACTTGCCTTTGGGTTTAGACCAATTGTCATTGCTTATTTGCACTTGGTTTTATTGGCAATTATTAGTTTATTTTTACTTTTTTACATTTATGCCAATCATTTAATTCACTTTAACAAACCCATAAAAATTGGCGTCATTATTTTCTCGATTGGCGTTTTATTAAACGAAATAATTCTTGCTGTTCAAGGCATTGCATCATTTAGTTACACCATAATTCCTTTTGCAAACGAAATGCTCTTTGGAGCTGCAATTATTCTAGTTTCTGGAATTGGAATTACTGCTTTTTATTCTATAAAAAAAGTTAAAAATCTTCCATTATTATGATTGCACTCATAAAATAACTGTTTCATAATTAGGTACTTTGTATGTATAATTTGAAAGTATAAAAAAGTATTTATTATGAAAAAATCAATTAAAACATTGTTATTGGCAAGTTTATTTATTGCCATTGGTTGCAAACAAAACGAACAAGCAACATCAGAAACCACTTCTGAAACTACTGAAGTAAGTTCTGGCGGACAAGAAAATGTAGTGGATGAAACTTCTGTTCCAAACATTGTACAAACTGCTGTTGGAAGCAAAGATCATACTACTTTAGTTACGGCTGTAAAAGCTGCAGGATTAGTAACTTCATTAAGCAATGCTGGTCCTTTTACAGTTTTTGCTCCAACCAATGCTGCATTTGATAAATTGCCTGCTGGAACAGTTGAAGGTTTATTAAAACCAGAGAAAAAAGGTGATTTAGAAAATATTTTAGGTTATCATACTTATGTAGGAACGCTAAAAACTGAATATATGCAAGACGGACAAGAATTTGATATGGTTTTTGGAGGTAAAGTAAAAATCACCAAAAAAGGTGACAAAACGTATGTAAACGGCTCAGAAATAGTTGCATCAATCCCAACAGGAAACGGAATAATTCATGTTATTGGAGATGTACTTCTACCAAAATAAAATCAATTATTAATTCAATTATTGTTTTTCTTTTTTTAATTAAAGCTGAAAAGCGTGAATTGTCGTAATTCACGCTTTTTTAATGCATTATTGGAAAAATTATTTAATCTAAAATATTGAACCTTTCTTCTAATTCAACTGCTTTTTGAAACAGAATATTGTTTTCTAAATGGATGTGTTTGTGCAAATCTTGTTCAAATTCTTTTAGCATTGCATAAGTAACTTTATAAGTTTCACAAGCATCTATTGGTGGATTGTATTCGTTAGTTAACTCTGAAATTTTAGCAAATAAATCTCCTTCGGTTTCATGATCATGTTTTAGCATTGCAATCGGATTTTCAACTGTTCCGAAACCTGGTTGTTGGATAGTTTCGTTGTTTTTGATGGCGTTTGTCATTGTTTTGATGAATGGAAACAAAACTACTTCTTCTTTTTGCAAATGATTTAGCAATTCACTTGAGGCAATTTTAAATAAATTATTAATTTCAAACAATTCAGGATGCCTTTCGCCGTGAACTTTGCATAATTTATCCAAATACATCAATAAAATAGGTGTTTTAGATTCGATATATTCGTGATGTGTTTCTAATATATAATCAATCAATAAATTTGGTGAAAACGATTTAAAATCCATTTCTGATGAAGAATTGGTGTTTAAAACTGCATCAATTTCATTTTCAATTTGATTTACATCTAAACCTTTTGCTTCGCAAACTTCATCAAGTGTTTTATTGCCTTTACAGCAAAAATCGATTTTATATTTTGAGAAAAGTGCTGCGGTTCTGAAGTCTTGCGCTACATATTCTCCAATGGTATTTTTTTGTAATGTGTCCATATCTTTTAAATTTTATTCAAAAGTATTTGAAAAAAAAATTATAAAATATGAGTTAAATCATAAAGAAATTATATTCCTCCAACTCTTACTAAACTTCCTAAAACGAGCATAGAAACTGCAATTAAAGTGACAATAATAATTTCTACAATTGCAGGTAACATTCTATTGGAAGTCAATTTTGGGAAAACAACTTTTTGAGCGTGAACCGCTAAACTTAGAGAAGTAAAAAGTAAAAGTAATTTTATGGAAATAATTTTTTCTATTGGATTTGAAAATGAAAACCAATCAGAAATAGGTACATTATAATCGTAAGCTAAAAGAATTCCTGTAACGACTAAAATAAGCAAAGAAGGCATTCCTATTTTTCCAAATTTAAGTCTAAAATCACTTAAAATTGAAATGTCTTTTTGTTGTAAGGTTGCAGGTAAGATTCTTAAAATCAAAAACAAATGACCACCAACCCAAATACTAGCAGCCAATAAATGAATTATAAGGATAATTTGATGATGCATTAAGTCAATGTTTTGTACATCATTACAGCCGAGATATTCATCGCTCGATTTTTAATTTCGTCTGCTTTTGCACCTTCAAAAAGTTTGTCAACCGTTTGATTAAAAAGTGCATTCCAATGCTGAAAATGTTCTTGAGTCATAGTGCTTTTTTGATGCAATTCTTTGTGAACTGCCATTGGACTTCCGCTATAATTGGCTGAATAGAACAATATGTTTTCCCAAAAATCATGCATTTTTGGCAAATGTAATTCCCAATTTACTTTGGCAACATCGGTAAATAAATAGCCAATAACTTCATCTGTTTTTACTTTTTCGTAGAAAGCATTAACTAGCTTTTCGATGTCTTTTCTATTTCTAATATCTGTTTTCATTGGTTACAAATCTTTTCTATTAAATTTTTTCAACGAAATAAAAAACGGAATAATTGCCCATAAACTCAACAAGAAAAATGACACAATTAATCCTGTTGAAGTTCCAAAAAAATCTTTGAAAATAGCTCCTGTATAACCCATCATTGCAGAAACATCAAGGTGCAACAAAATCTGAATTCGTGCCAAATCTATTGGGCTAAAGGCGGTGATTCCGACCATTGCATTTTCGATTGGATAATCTTGAAATTGAAATAATAAAAACAAAACCAATCCGTCAAATAGCAAGGCAAAAAACAACCAAGTCATAATTGCAATTCCAATTCCTTTGGCTTTATCTCTTGTTAAAATAGAACTTAAAAACGCTAATGCTGTAAAAATTACGGTTATCAAACAGCCATTTAACAACATCATAATGCCAATACTATCAGGCGAATTGAGTAATAAAGGTATTCCAGCTCCAACAAAAAAGGCAAGAATCATGGAAAAAGAAAGTCCAAGGAATAAACTTATCCAAATTTTTCTTCTTTTGATAGGTTGACTTAATAGAAGCTCAATAAATTCGGAGCTATTGTACAAGTAAATCGTTGCAAAAAGTATTGAAACCAATGGAACTGTAAATAAAATTACGTTTAAAATGGTTAAAATTCCTTTTGCAGAATTGTCTTCTAGCGCAAACGAACTCCATGATAGAATGGCTAAAATAAAGGTGTAAGCCAAAACTATTTTGCTTTTTAGAATATCGAGTAATATGATTTTTATGATTCTGTTCATGACACTTTTGCGAGTTTTGGGTTATGACTTTCAGGTTGCTTTTGTTTCAGAATACTGGCAATAGCTTTTGAAATTTTAGTTTCATTGGTTTCAGATTTTAAGACTTCAACTTTTTTATGAAAATGAACTTCTCCATCTTGCATAAAAATAATTTCGGTAATCAAATCGTCTAATTCACTTAGTAAATGTGATGTGATGAAAATGAGTTTTCCTTTTTCTTTTTCCTTTATGATTTTTTCTTTCAAAATTTCAGATGCCAATGGATCTAAACCAGCTGTTGGTTCGTCTAAAATCAGGACTTCAGGATTGAATAAAAAAGCTAAAACGGCACTTACTTTTTGAGTTGTTCCACCCGAAAGTGTTCGCATTTGCTTATCAAACATTTTTTCTAATTCAAATGCTTTTAGCAAATCTTCATCTAATTCTTGATTGGAATTTCTGATTTTTTTTATCATTTCAATGATTTGCCCAATCGTCATATTATCCGGATAACGCCCAATTTGTGGCATATAACCAATGTTTTCACGATAGATATATTCTCCTAAAACCGATTTCCCGTTAAACTCAATCGAACCTTTATCTGGCAGAACCATTCCGAGAATTGATTTTATCAACGTTGTTTTTCCACAACCATTCGGTCCAATTAGCGCAATACATTCTCCACTTTTACATGAAAGATTGACATTTTTCAGCACTTCTAATTTTCCGAATTTTTTGTTTATGTTTTTAATTTCAATCATAATGGCAGCGATTTCATTAAAGGCGTTTTATCTATAAAATTATCTGGTGTAATACTTGGCAAAACTTTTTCAGATTTGTCTAAAAGTGTTATCATAAAACTTCGGTATAACAACATGGCAGAAGGTGTTTTTTCGGTTAAAACAGCAAACAAACTTAATGGATGATAAGGCACATCGCCTACTCCATTTTTATCTAAATCATATCCTTCATATTTATCCCAATAATTTGAATTGAAAGTGTTTAAAACTAAGCTCCCATTGGTGCTAATATCGAAAGTATTTTTTAGATAATTATTGTTTACAATTTCATTATCCATACAACTTGCTTGAATTTTCATTCCCCAACCATTCGATTCAAAAACGTTTTTTTCGACCTTGATTCTTGATGTTCCTTCCATATAAATTCCAGAAGTATTTCGGGCAAATTTATTATTGAAAATATAGCTGTCGGCAATTTCTTTGAGCAATAAACCATAAGCGGAATCGCCCCAATTTTCTTCAAAATAATTGTTATACATTTTTACATTTTTGGTAAACATGACAGCAACACCTGCACCATTATTTTTAAAAACATTCAATATGTAAGCATCATCGTTGGAAAACATAAAATGCAAACCATAACGAATGTTTTTATTGGAAATATTCCTCCAAATGACAGATTGTGTTACAAATTCAAAATAAATTCCGTCGCGATGTCCCGAAATTTTATTAGCAATTATTTGAAGATTATCGCTTTTCCAACAGTGAATTCCATTTCCAATTAATTGTTCTTGTTTTCCGTAAGCGGTAATTTTATTGTTTTTGATTAGGCAATTTCTAGAGTTTTGAAGATAAATTCCGAAGAAATTGTTGTCGAGAATGTTGTTTTCAATTTTTACAAAAGTTCTATCATACACTTTGATTCCGCATGGATCATCAAGAGAGGCATAACCTGAATTGATGATTTTAAATCCTTTGATCACAACATTATCGGCATTAACAGAAATAACTTCAAACTTGCGCTGTCCATCAAGAATTGGAAAGTTTTTACCAAGAAAAATGATTTTTTTATTGATTAGAATATTTCCTTCTTTATAAACTCCGCTATTTACAATAATTGTGTCGCCATCAACAGCTAACTGAAGAGCCTGCTTGATTTTTTTGACAGGAAAATTGCTTCCTACTTGAATGGTTTTAGCATTTGAAATAGAAAATAAGAGTAAAAATAATATGCAGATTAATTTCTTCATTTATAAGAATCATAAACTTGTAGCCAAGTCATAGGTTCAGCATTTAATTTGGTTTGAAATTCTTTTTGTTCTTTATCAGATGAAAATGCAGCAAGATTCCCACGCATTGGAGAATTGATTGTTCCGCCTTTTAGAAAAAAGCATTTTTCGGCTGCAACTAATTCATTTTCTTTTAAATAATCATTTACAAAAAATACTTTGGAAGGAACTTCGCTTGTTTCGTCAAATTGAATCATGCATGCTACATCATCAAACTTGTAATATCTTCCTTTTTGAGTGATTAATTCTGTACCAAATTTTCCGTTTGCGATTGTCATTTTACAAAAATCACAGGAATCAGAATTTAGTTTAATTGGTTTTGGTTCGTTTGAATTGCAAGAAACCAAAAATGATGTTATTAGCACTATAAAAAATGATTTCATATGTTTAAATTATATTTTTAAGCGGTAACATATAGTATCGCTTTATTTTCATTGGTGTTTGCTTCCGCAAACTTCTAGTTAATAGCGATTTCATAACTAACTGATTTTCTTTTTAGTGAATAAATTATATTCTTTAAAAACGATGAAAAACAACAATAAACCACAAGCTGTCAAAAACCATCCACCAATATCTGGAATTGAATACGCTCCAAAGTTCAACAATTGTTTGTATCCAATTAACGGCGGTTGATAAGCCATACCGGGCACTTTTATAGCCGCATTTGGGTCTAAATTATGTCCATATTCATAATTCCATCTGTAGAAATCGATGGCTGCTAAAACCACAAAAAGAATGTAGGAAATAAAGAATGCTAAAACTGCTTTTCTTTTTGCTACAAAAATTAGCAACAAAGAAATTATAGCAAAACTTCCGAAAATATAGGGTAAAGCAGTGAATTCGAAAAAGTTTTCGGTATGCAAAGTTGCCATTCCGATGTAGTGATTTAATCCGTTGATGATTTCTACATCGCCACCAATTTTGTTAGCATGCAATTTTAAAACCAAACCTTCAGGATATTGAGGCGCTTCGAGTTCGATTTGCCACATTGGAACAAAAAGCGAGCCAATAAATAAGATTGAAACAACCAATAATATCACTTTTGATACCATTGAAATTTTAGAAGATTTCATAAAAAATGAATTTAAAAAGGGACAAAAGTTACTTTGTCCCTTTTGGTAAAATTATTTTGTTTTTGGTAAGTTAGTTCCAACACTCCATGTAAGCGGTACAGAACTTCCTGCAGGAGAAACTCTTATGTAACCTTGCATTTCTTGGTGTAAAGCACTACAAAAATCGGTACAGTACATTGGAAAAATTCCAACTCTATCTGGTTTCCATTTTAGAGTTGCAGTTTCTCCTGGCATAATTAATAATTCGCCATTATCTGCACCTTTTACTGCAAATCCGTGAGGAACATCCCAATCCTGCTCAAGATTTGTAACATGGAAATATACTTCGTCACCCATTTTTATACCTTCAATATTATCTGGCGCAAAGTGAGAACGAATAGAAGTCATGTAAACATGTACTTGATTTCCTTGTCGTGTTACTTTGGCTTCTTTTTCACCTTTAGCTACAAATGGGTGATTGTTGTCTCCGATTTTATAGAATTTTAATTGACCATTATTTCGAATTAAATCGGCTGGTGCTGCTTGTGCATAGTGAGGTTCTCCAATAGTTGGAAAGTCTAAAACGAGTTTCATTTTATCACCACTAATATCAAATATTTGAGCTGATTGTGCCAATTCTGGACCTGTTGGTAAATATCTATCTTTTGTAATTTTATTATAGGCAACAAGATATTTTCCGAAAGGTTTTTTAGAATCACCGCCAGGAATACATAAGTGACCAACAGAATAATAGGTAGCAACTCTGTCTAATACTTTTAATGATTTGATATCCCATTTAACAACTTCAGAAGAAACGAAGAAGGTTGTATAAGCATTTCCTTTTCCATCAAACTCAGTGTGCAATGGTCCTAAACCAGGTTTTTGAACTTCACCATGAAGAGCTGCTTCATATTTTATGACATTAATTCCGCCATAATTTCCATCAAATTTTTTATCTTTAATAGCTCCCATTAATTTATCAAAGCTAAATACAGGAATCAAAGCTGCCAATTTTCCAGAGCCCACAATATATTCACCAGTTGGATCAACATCACAACCATGAGGAGATTTTGGGCAAGGAATCATATAACAAATATCTTTTAAAGCAGCAGCATCAAGAACTAAAACATCGGTTTTAATTTCAGATTTTGCTGTATGTGTTTTTTCGTCCCATGTATTATGAGCATATCGAGCTTTTTGTTTTATTCCTTTTCCTGCTTTGATATATTCTTCAGCTTTTTTCCAGTTTACAGCCATAATAAAATCTTTATCTTTTTGAGAAGCATTCACTTCTAACAAAGTATTGGCTTGTTCCGTATTATAACAAGAGAAGAAAAACCATCCATGAGATTTCCCTTTTCCTGCATGAGAAAGGTCAAAGTTTACACCAGGCGTTACAATTTGAAATGCTAAATCCATTTCGCCTTGTTTACCCACTTTTACAAAACTAATATGCCCTTTGAAATTTTCTTTATAAGTGTTGATTGCCACATCACCATTAGAATAATCACCTGGAACACTAAAACGAGTTCCTGCAACTACATATTCTGTATTTTCTGTGATGAATGGAGAAGAGTGATTTCCACCACTATTTGGCAATTCGATTATTTCTGCTGTTTTAAATGTTTTTAGGTCAATACGAGCAATACGAGGTGTATTGTTGGCATTACCAAAAACCCAACGACCATCAACTTCACCATTTGTTTGCGACATTTCGGTGTGATGTAAATCATCCCAAGGCACAAAACCATGCGAAGTATTCAACATTGGTTTAGTTTCTTCACTATAACCCCAACCTTTTTCTGGATCTACTGAAAAAACTGGGATTACTCTAAATAATCTTCCACTTGGAAGACCATAAACGCTTAACTGACCACTAAAACCTCCAGATACGAAGTTGTAGAATTCGTCATATTTTCCAGGTGCTACATACGCTTTTTCAGCATCACCAACCGTTGCATCACTTGAATTTTTTGGTTTACAGGAAGTGAATAATGCACTTCCTAAAACTAGAATCGCAATTGTTTTTACAAATTTATTTTTCATTATATTGAAATTAGAACTATCCAATTACTTTCACCTAATAAGATAGTTGGTTGTTTTTTTATTTTACACCGTCATTTTTACGCATAAACTCTAAAATACTTCTTGCTTCCTCATCTGCTAAACCTTGATTTGGCATACGAACAAGACATATTTCTAATTGCGCTTGAACTTCTGGGTCTTTGTCAATCATTGGATCTGGATTGGTAATGAAGTTCATAATCCATTCTGGTTTTCTTCTTTCGGTTACACCTTTCCATCCTGGTCCAACAAGTTTTTCGTCGGTAGTTTTATGACAAGAAGTGCATTTCACTCCTGCAACCTCTTCTCCTTTGGTAGCCATAGCTTGATCTAAAGCAGCTCCAAGTTCAACAGTTGTAAATTTTCCTTCGCCTCTTTTTGGGTCGTAAGAAGATGGATCTGCTGAAGCAGCTTCTTCAGTTGTTGCAGAAGGATTATATTCTTCACCTTCTTTTTCTTTTTTGCCACAAGAAAACAATAAAACTACTGTGGTAAATAATAATACTAGTTTTTTCATAATATAATTTAGTTTAAAATAATACCTCAAAGGTCTTAATTGAATAGGGTTATGTTTTATGACTGCAATCATAAGACATAATATTTTTTTTGAAATAATATTAAATATTTGTTAACGAATAAACCTTTTGAAAGAGAGTGAGTCTTATCACTATAACAATTAAAAAACACATCATGAAAAAAGTATTTTTATTAGCATTACTAGTTGTAGGATTTACAACATTTGCCCAAGGAAAAAGAGGAGAAAGAAAAGAACAATTATCAACTGAAGAACGAGTTGAATTGCATGTAAAAAAATTAACTACTGACTTATCCTTAAACGAGAAGCAAGCACAAGAAGTAAAGGCTTTAATGGCTAAACAAGCTGAAAAAAGGGAAGCAAAAAGAGCCGAAATGAAAGCTTTAAAAGAAGAACGTGCTCAACAAGCAAGACCTTCAAAAGAAGAAATGGCCGCAAGAAAAGCTGAAATGCAAAAAGAGCAAGAAGTATTGAAAGCTGAAATGAAAAAAATTCTTACTGATGAACAGTATACAAAATGGGACCAAAAACGTGAAGATCGCAAAGAAAAAGTGATTGAAAAAATGAAAGATAAAAAGAAAAGAGGTCAAAAAGTAGAAGATAACTAAAATAAATTTTGTGTTTTCATTTAAATGAATTATTTTTGAATATAATTGACGTCAAATAATTTAAAAAAACATGAAAAAAATATTTTTTATTTTCGCTTTAGTTTGTGCTTTTACTCTAAGCGCTAATGCTCAAGAAAAAAGACTAACTTCGCAAGAAGCTGCAAAGAAAGATGCTGTTGAACTTGCTGAATTGGTAGGTTTAAAAGATAATCAAATTGAAGATTTTTATAGATTGTTTGAAAGAAAATATATAATTCTTGAAGATAGAAGTTTATCTGCAGAAGGAAAAGCAGAACTTGAAAAAGTGATGGATGCTAAAATTAGAGCAACATTAAGTGAAAAACAAATGTCTATTCTTGAATCTAACAAAGCAATGTTTGAAAGATTAAAAAGATAATTTTAGTATTACCTATAAAAAAAGCTTCACAAATTGTGAAGCTTTTTTATTACAACTCTTTTGATACTTTATCAATTGCATCTATAGTATAATCTAAATCTTGATAAGTTAAAGCGTCTGTTATAAACCAAGTTTCATAAGCAGATGGTGCTATATAAACACCTTGATTTAACAGACCATGAAAGAATTTCTTAAAGGTTTCGTTATCTCCATTTTTAGCAGTTTTGAAATCAACTACAGCACCTTTATCAAAATGAACTGAAATCATCGAACCAACTCTATTTACAGTAAATTCTACATTATTATTTGAGAGTACTTTTCTGATTCCGTTTTCTAAATAGGCTGTTTTTTCATCTAATCTTTTGAAAATTTCAGTGTCTTGATTTAAAGCTTCCAACATTGCTAAACCAGCTGCCATTGCTAACGGATTTCCTGACAAAGTTCCAGCTTGATAAACTGGACCAATTGGTGCTAAATAATTCATTATTTCATTTTTTGCAGCAAAGGCTCCTACTGGCAATCCTCCACCAATAACTTTTCCAAAACAAACTATGTCAGCTTGAATATTATAAAGTTCTTGAGCACCACCTTTAGCTAATCTAAATCCAGTCATTACTTCATCAAATATCAGTAATGTACTATTATCTGAACATACTTGCCTTAAATCTTCTAGAAATCCTTTAACAGGAGGAATACATCCCATATTACCAGCAACTGGTTCTATGATAATAGCCGCTATTTCATTTTTATTTGCTTCAAATAATGCTTTTACGTTTTCAATATCGTTATAATTAGCTAATAAAGTGTCTTTGGCTGTGCCTTGTGTTACACCAGGTGAGTTTGGAGTTCCAAAAGTACTAAGACCACTTCCAGCTTGAATCAAAAAAGAATCAGAATGACCATGGTAACATCCAGCAAATTTTATTATTTTATCTCTTCCTGTAAATCCGCGAGCCAATCTGATAGCGCTCATACAAGCTTCCGTTCCAGAATTCACAAAACGAATTTTATCAATATTTGGAACCATTGAAACTGCTAATTCAGCGATTTTAGTTTCTAGTTCTGTTGGCATTCCAAAAGAGGTTCCTAACTTAGCTCTTTCTGTTATTGCATCAATTACAGGTTGAAAAGCATGACCTAAAATCATTGGACCCCAAGAATTAATATAATCAATTAATTGGTTTCCGTCTTCATCATATAAATAAGCACCTTTGGCACTTTTTACAAAAATAGGTGTTCCACCAACACCTTTAAAAGCTCTTACAGGCGAATTTACACCTCCAGGAATTACTTTTTCTGCATCAGCAAATAACTGACTGCTTCTTTTATATAGCATTATTTTTATTTTATTTGTAGTAAACTATTTTACAATCAACTTTTGACCAATCGAAATTCCAGTATCAGAAATATTGTTTTTCTTTTTCAAATCATCGATAGAAATGTTATATCGTTTTGATATTGAATACAATGTATCACCTTTGATTACTTGATGTAAATCAATATTTGTTGAAACAATGTCTTTGGATTTATCAATTGATGCGACATTATTTGGAACATAATTTATTCCCAACACCTCAGCATCATATTTTTGCAATTGGTATCTTTCAATTAGTCCTATCAATTTTGTTGGATAATTTGGATCGGTTGCGTAACCAGCATTTTTCAAACCTTTACTCCAGCCAACATAATCGTTTTTATCAAGTTTAAATAGATTAGAATAACGCTCTCTCGTCACTAAAAACAAAGAATGATCTCGATAAGATTCATCTGGATTATTGTATTTTCTGAAACATTCTTGTGCTTCGTCATCATCATATTTTACACTTGGTCCAGTCCATTCTTTATGACATTTAATTCCAAAGTGATTATTTGCCTGAGCACTCAATGGTCCAGTACCGGCTCCTGATTCTAAAATTCCTTGACCTAATGTAATACTTGCAGGAATTCCGTATTCTTTCATGTCTTTTTTGGCAATTTCTTTATACTTTTCAATATATTCTAAAACCAATGCTGTGGTAACTTTAACTCGAGTTGTAGCTTCCAAAATTTGAGTTGATTCCTCATTTTTAGCCGTTGTATTTGTGGTATTTTCAGAATTTGGTTTAACAGGATTACTAGGTTTTTCAACTGGTTTTCTAACTGTTCTAACTACAGGTTTAGATGGAGATGAACTTTTAGATGTTCTCACAACTGGCTTATTAGAACCGCAAGCGATGAAAAAACCAATACAACATAATAAAATTATTTTCTTAATCATTGAAATTAATAGTTTGCAAGTTTTTATTACTCAATTTTAAATTCATTCCTTGTACACCTTGAATTCCACCTGTATGAATTAGTAGAATTTTTGAATCTTCTGGGAAATAATTTTTAGTTATTAAATCTATAACGCCAAAAACCATTTTTCCAGTATAAATTGGATCTAATGGGATGGAATATTTTTTGTAAAAATCATTAATAAATTCAATCAATTCCTCTGAAACCTTTCCGTATCCACCAAAATGATAATCAGAAATTATGTCCCAATTTTCCTTTTTTGCAAATTTACGAATATCTTTTTTTATAAAATCACCTTTCAATGATGGAAATCCTAAAACTTTATGATTAGAAGTCGAACTATTAATAATTCCAGATATTGTGCCTCCAGTTCCTATGGCACAACAAATATAATTATAACTTTCATCTTCATTTGTTAAGATTTCCTCACAACCTTTTACAGCAAAATCGTTAGTTCCTCCTTCTGGAATTAAATAGAAATCATCAAAATCATTTTTAAGATTACATAAAAAATCTTCTGTGCTTTTCAATCTGTATTGTTCTCTTGAAACAAACACAAATTCCATACCGTTATCTTGACAAAATTTTAAAGTAGGATTTTGAGAAATTTTAGAACTCAATTCATCTCCGCGTATAACTCCAATTGTTTTAAATCCGTTTTCTTTACCAGCAAATGCAACTGCCGCAATATGATTTGAATAAGCACCTCCAAAAGTGAGTAAAGTATTATGATTTTGCTTTTTGGCTTCTAACAAATTATACTTTAGTTTTCTGAATTTATTTCCAGAAACAAAAGGATGAATCAAATCTTCACGTCTTATGTAAAGCTTGACTGTTGTATTTGGTAATACTATTTCTTGTGTGAGAACTCGCAAGATTATTTTTTTACAAAGTTACAAATGTTATCTTCTTTGAAACAAAAAAAGGTATCCAAAATTAGGATACCTCTTTGTATTTTTTGATGAATTGTAACTACTTAATTCTTTCAACAATAATTTTCTGTCCTAAACTTTGTCCATTAGTAGATTCTATTTTAACAATATAAACTCCTTCACTCAGCGAGCCTGTTGAAAACTCATAAGTTTTTTTAGTTCCTAAATCTACTTTATCAAATATCTTTTTACCTGATATATCAAACAATACTACTGTTTTTAAATCTAAATCATTAGGATTAGAAATTGTAAGCAATTGATTAGTATTATTTTGAACGATTGCCAAATCTTTAATATTATTTTCAGTTACAGCTAATAATTGATCTGTAAAAGTGATTTCAAAACGATTATTATGTTCACCTGGAGCAAGAACAACTTCATAGAAATTATTTTTAATATCATGATAAAGTCCCGTTAAACTATCATATAAAAATACATTTTGAACATCAAAATTGACAAACTCATTAACTTTTAGTGTATATGTTGAAACACCAGTATTAGTGTTTTTAAAACCAATAGGAAATCTTTTATTGATATCAAAACTTGTTACAGAATGCACATAAGGTTCATTATTTAGATACAAATACATATCTGTACTTATGTTCTCAGTAGCTTCTGGAAATTTCGAATCGGCTAAATCAACTCCATCAATTGCATTTGGCAAAAATCCGATTGCAATTTGTCTAACTGCTTGACTATTTAAAGATGTATTTACAACAAAGTGAGGTGTTGGTGCTTTACTTATCTGAGTATAATCAACTCCTGCAAGATTCGGAATTGCATCATAAAAACCATAATTTACTGTTGCATTTTCGTCTGAACTTCTCTCGAATTGTGAATTATTTGCAACACCTTCTTTTACATATACTCTATAAACATTTCTCATTTGCAATGTTCCATTAGCAACACCTCTCACCATAAATCCTTGCCCTATTGGCGAAAATCTTCTTTGATAAATATTATTTGGACTGCTAAAAACAGAACCTTGATTTCCAGCAAGATCATAAGTGTAAAAAGTTGCTGGAGAATATATACTTGTTGTTCCATTATATGTCCCATAACCACCTCTATATTGAGCAATATTGTGAGAATTCACAGTTTTATCTTGTTCCCAAAATAATGCTGTTCCATCACAATTTGGGTTTCCAGGAATATCATCACCATTTCCAGAAATTAAATCTGGCCCTGGTCCTCCAACTAGAAACAAATTCAAATCTATCGCAGAAGGATAAGGGTTTCCTGTTAAAGTAGAAGCTGCATTTGCAACATTAATTGTAATGTTCCCATCATTAGGTTTTCCTCTGAAATCATATCTTTGAGCACTTCCGGTATTATTTGCAACAGCTTCACTAGGATTTGTAGTATCAGTTCCACTAACACCTTTCATTGTGAATCCTTGACCAGCAGAAATATTTGATAACGCTGCAGACTGAACCCATTGAAAATATCCATTCGAAGATAAAAATCGCCAAATCCAATAAGATGCAATTGTTAAAGTTCCTGTATTAGAAACTCCATTATAACTAGTACTAGTAATTGTTACAGGAGTACTTGAAGTACTAGTTGTAGGAACATTTAACATAGTAATCCCAAAATCTTCATTTCCAGATGCTGCAGATGCATTTCCAACTGGCGAACACCAATAGTTGTATGCAAAATTATTAACGGTTCCTTCTTGAAAAACAGATAATTTTCCAGCACCAGTATTTGTTGAGCTTCCAGTAGTACCTTGAAGAAATTGTCCTTCATTTCTAACATAGAAATTACTATTCAATCCATTAAGTTCAAGATTTCCTCTAGAATATACTAATGAACCTCTATTAAAAACGTAGCTATTATTACTAACATAGATTTGAGCAACTAAATTGCTTGTAAACAAACTTGTTAGCAAAAAACTAAATACTATAAACTTCTTCATAATCAAACATTTAATTTATAAAATTAGAAAAAAAAATTAAAGAAGATAAAAAAAATAGAAAAAAAAACACAACAAATCATTTAGTCGAATAAATTTGTTTTTAATCGATTATTTTTGTTGAATTCGGATTTTACTATCATACAATTCTTAAAAATTTACTTATGAGATCATTTTTCTTATCACAATTTTTAGCACCTATAATAATAGCTTTATCTTTTCTTTGATAATTTTAAAAACAAGGCGGTTTATTATAGATTTAAAAAGGTTAAAAATCGGAAATTTCTGTAGTTTTTTTTTATTTAAATATTTAACATTTTTTATGCATTAAAACTTGTTTTTTACATGTTTTTGTTTATTTTTGATAAATACAATCAACTTGATATGCTGAAAAAATTACCTTTAATTTTTAACAATAATTTGGTTCCAATAAAAGTACAGTATTTAGTATGTATTGTATTATTTTTCATTTCGTTTCAAATTCAATCACAAACTACTATAATATCACCAACAGGCGATGGTGGTTTTGAAACTGGAACTACATTTGCATTAAACGGTTGGACCACAAACAATCCTGCACAAACTGGAAGAAATCAATGGGTTTGTAATACAGGTGCAACAACAGGTTTCTCAGGCGCTAGATCAGCATATGTTACTAATAATGCAACAGGAACTCCTCCACACACCTATGCGACTGGTACTGCAAGAGCATCACACTTTTACAGAAATGTGACTGTTCTTGGTGGTGAAACTAACATAATATTATCTTTTAGTTGGATTGGACAAGGTGAATCAACTTTTGACAGACTAAGAATATGGCTGGTTCCAACAACTTATAATCCTGTATACGGAACTGAAATAACTACCATTGGAACCGCTCCAACAGGTAGAATTCAAGTAGGACTTGCTAATTATAGTCTTCAAGGATCATGGGCAAACGTGAGTTTTAACCTTCCAACTTCCTATGCAGGCACAACTTTTAGATTGGTTTTTGAGTGGGCGAATGATGGAAGTTTCGGCACCAATCCTCCTGCAGCTGTAGACAATATATCCTTAACATCAGCAGCTATTGTTGCTCCTTCAAACAATAATTGCTCTAATGCTACATTGGTTACAACCAATCCAACTGCGACCTGTACAACTAGCACATCTGGAACAACAATTGGAGCAACACAATCTCAAGTTGGATGCACTGGTAATGCAGATGATGATGTTTGGTATAGTTTTATTGCCACAGGAAGTACTCACGCAATTACTGTAACTCCTACTACATTAACAAACGCTGTTTTTGAAGTATTTAGTGGTTCATGCGCTGGATTAACAAGCTTGAATTGTGTGAATTTAACAACTGGGTCAAATACTGAAACTATAACTTTATCAGGATTAACACCAACCAACACTTATTATGTAAGAGTATACAGTAATGCTAATGGAACGGATCAAGGTACTTTCTCAATATGCGTTACTTCGCCTCCACCTCCACCATCAAATAACTTATGTACTAATGCAACTGCTTTACCTTGTGCTACTACAAATCTTGCAGGAACAACAGTAAACACAAATAATATTATAAACAACTCTGGTTGCAGTATGGCAGACTATGGCGTTTGGTATACATTTGTTGGTGATGGTAATAATTCAACAATATCTGTAACGACTACGGGATATGATATTGAAATGTCAATTTCTAGCGGCTCATGTGGCTCATTGACAAATATTACTTGTCAAGATTCTGCATTATCAAATGGAACTGAAACTTACACTTTTTCAACAATTTTGGGTGTGAATTACTATGTTTATGTTGCACATTATTTATCAGGAAGTACTACAACTGGAACTTTTACAATATCTAGATCTTGTGCAGCAGCTCCAAATCCATGTGCTGCTATTCCTAATATCTCTAGTTGTGGAACAACCATAAACGCAACTATTCCAAGTGGTACTGGAATTTATAGTCCTTCTTCATGTGGATGGACAACACCAGGAAATGAGCAAATTTATACCTTTACACCAACTCAAACTGGAAGTTACACAATAAGTCAACTTGGCTCATTTGGCTATATTGATTACCAATTTAAAGCGGCTTCATTAGGATGCAATGGAACTGGATGGACTTGTATAGACGATATGTCTGGAGCAGTCACTAGTCCTAGTTTCACTTTAACTTCTGGCATTCAATATTATATTCTTTTAGATCCAGAAAGTGCTATAGGAGGCAGTGTTAGTTTTATACTTAACTGTCCTTTAACTCCTCCAACAAATGATGATTGTTTAAGTGCTACACCATTAACTGTAAATGCAGTATGTTCTTATGCAACTTATACAAATGCAGGTGCCACAGCAAGTTCAGGCGCACCAGCTCCAGGATGCTCAAGTTATTCTGGTGGAGATGTATGGTTTACAGCTGTTGTCCCTTCTAATGGAATATTAATTATAGATACTCAAACAGGTGTTATTACTGATGGAGGAATGGAGGTTTATTCGGGTTCATGTGGAAGTCTTACAGTTTTAGGATGTGACGACGATTCAAGTTTAAATGGTTCTATGCCAACTCTAACTTTAACTGGATTAACCCCTTCTCAAACCGTTTTCATTAGAGTTTGGGAATATGGAAATGATAATAACGGAACTTTTGGTATCTGTGTTACAAGTCCTATACCACCAACTAACGATGAGTGTGCTACAGCCGAAACAATAACAGTCAACCCAACCATAACTTGTACTATAAGTACAACAGGAACAACTTTAGGAGCTACTCAATCGCAAGCAGGCTGCACAGGAAATGCAGATGATGATGTTTGGTATCAATTTATAGCAACTGATGTTAGCCATACGGTAACTATTACTCCAACCTCTTTAACAAATGCAGTTTTTCAAGTTTTTACTGGCACATGTGGTAGTTTAATTAGTTCAGCATGTATTAATAACACTACTGGTTCTAATGTAGAAACAACAACATTAACTGGGCTTACAATTGGAGCAACCTACACCATAAGAGTTCATAGTAATGCAAACGGAAGTGGCCAAGGAACGTTTAGTATTTGCGTAACAACACCATGTACTCCGGGAAGTGGAGTTGGTTTATCTAGCATGGGATGCCCAACAAATGTTGCTGGTGGACTTGGATTAAACGGCTTAGATCCGTCACCAATTTTAGATTGCTCTACTTCAACTTGCACCAATTTAGAAGCAACTTTTTTACAACTTGGACAAACTACAAGTTATACAGTTCAATCAATTCCATATGCGCCTCCATATCAATTTGGATGTTTACAAAACTCCGTAAGTATAAGTGTTGATGATGTTTGGTCTCCAACGATAAGTTTACCTTTTAACTTTTGTTATTATGGCAATACCTACAATCAATGTTTAATTGGTTCAAACGGCGTAATCACTTTTGATCAAACAAGTAATACCCCAGGAGGATATTCAACATGGTCATTCTCAAATGACTTACCTAGCACCTCACTATTTTTAAACAGTATTTTTGGTGCTTATCATGATATTGATCCTAGTAAAGGAGGAGAAGTTGGTTGGGAATTAGTTACATTAAGTTCGGGATGTAGAGCTTTGGTGGCATCTTGGAATGAAATACCAATGTTTTCTGCCTCTTGTAATTCATTACTTTACACAGGAATGATTGTTTTGTACGAAAACACAAATATTATTGAGGTTTACATGAAAGAAAAAAGAGTTTGTGCCTCTTGGAATTCTGGAAATGCTGTAGTTGGCGTTCAAAATGCTACAGGAAGTCTAGCAACTGTGGCTCCGAATAGAAACTCAACAAGTACAGATTGGACAACAACAAATGAAGCATGGAGATTTGTTCCTTCAGGAACCTCTTTAACAACGATAACTTGGTATGAAGGAAATGGCATTACAGGACCAGTTGTGGGAAGTACGGCTTCTATAAATGTTTGTCCTACAGCAACAACAACATATACAGCTAGAGTAACTTATAGTTTCTGTAATGGAACAACCTTAGATTTAATAGATACTACCACATTAACAATTAGTGACAGAAAAACATGGAATGGTTCTGTTGATACTGATTGGAATAAAGCAAACAACTGGACACCAACTGGAATTCCTAACGGAAGTGATTGCGTTGTAATACCTATTACACCGAATAATCCAATAGTATCAGGAACAAATTATAATGGCCTTGCTGGAACATTGTCAGTATTAAATGGAGCTACTTTAACCATAAATTCTACTAATAGCGTTACTGTAACAGATTGGGTTAATGTTCAAGCTACTGGATCATTTATTATAAATAATGCTGCTAGTTTAGTTCAAATAAACAATACAACAAATACTGGAAACATTACCTACAGAAGAACTGCTAATAACATAAGAAGTTTAGACTATGTTTATTGGTCTTCACCAGTTTCAAACTATAATGTAAACAATATAATTTCACCATTAATTCCTGGTCCAATTTGGAGATGGAATCCAACAATTGCAAATACTAATGGTGGACAAGGAAATTGGGAAGTTGCTTCTGGAGATACTATGTTACCTGCTAAAGGTTACATTGTAAGAGGACCAAGTTCTTTTAGTCCATCAATTCCTGCACCATTGAATGGAACATTTGTTGGAACTCCAAATAATGGAATTATTAATTATACTATTTCAAGAGGTTCTGACCAAAACACAGCATATCATCAAGGAATAAATGGAACTGAAATTACTAACTTCAGTGACAATTGGAATCTTCTTGGAAATCCATATCCATCAGCTATTAGAGGAAGTCAATTTCTGTTCAATAACAATACAAAAATTGAGGGAAATATTAAACTTTGGACTCATGGAACTCTTCCTTCAATTATTGCTAGTCCGTTTTACAATAGTTATCTTTATAATTATAGTCCAGGAGATTACTTGACCTATAATTTTACAGGAACTAGTTGTTGTCCAGCTGCAGCTTCTGACTTATTTATAGGAGCTGGACAAGGATTTTTTGTTCAAATGATAGATGGACCAGCTGGCTCAGACATCGTTACATTCAACAATGGTTTAAGAAGCGCTTCCTACGACAACAGCTTATTTTACAGAATGAGCACTCCTTTAACACAAACAAATTCTACTTTTGATGTAAATACTTTGGAAAGAAATAGAATTTGGTTAGATTTAATAAGCAGCAACAATCAATCAGACAGAACTTTATTCGGATATATTGAAGGAGCCACTATGGGAAGAGATAGTTTCTTCGATAGTCAAACGCTAAAAACAGGTTCTATGTCAATTTATTCTTTGATAAATTCTGATAAATTTTTGATTCAAGGACGCCAACTTCCTTTTGATGTTTATGATGAAGTGCCTATTGGAGTTCACCTACAAAATTCTGGAAGTTATGATATTGGAATTGGTGGTTTAGATGGAATCTTTACTACTCAAAACATTTATTTAAAAGATAAAGAATTAGATATAATACACGATTTAAAAGTATCGCCATATCGCTTTAGTGCTCAAAATGGAACAATAAACAATCGTTTCAAAATAGTATATTTGAATGGATCATTAAACAACAATGACATATCATTAAACAATAATATAGCTGTAATAACCAATGAGAACATTGTTATCCGTTCATCAAATGAAAAGCTTCATTCAATCACAGTTTTTGATGTTTTAGGAAGAAATTTAGGAGTTTACAAAGACATCAATTCAACTGAATTTACTATCAAAAATCTATTGAAAAACAATACAGCTTTATTTTTACAAATCAAACTTGAAAATGGAGTAATAAAAAACGAAAAAATTATTTTTTAACATACTTTAAAAACCTCCAAAAAGACCTTTGCTTTAAATAGTTAAGGTCTTTTTCGTTTTTATAAGCTTCTCTTTCAAAAGAGATATTAAAATATGCTTCTTTTCTATCTTTGTATTGAATCAATCGAAACAAATACTCCGTAAAATACCATAGATAAAAAGGTAAAATAAGTAGTTCTAATTGTTGTCTAATATGAATTTTTTCATGATTAATAAATACTTTATTCAACTTATCATCCTTATCTGCTAAAAAAACAAATGGATAAAATGTTAAACCTCGAAAACCTCTTGGCGTTAAATATTTAAAAACTATTAGAATCATATGGTGCAAAGTTGCTAAATTTGTACTTATGAATGAAGATTTAAATCCGAAAAATTTAAAAGAAGGAGAAGATTACTATTTAACTCCCGAAGGCTATCGCTGTTTTACCGAAAAATACCATTTAAAACGCGGTTACTGTTGCAAAAGTGGTTGCAGACATTGCCCTTATGGATTTAACAAGAAGACTGGAACAATTAAGAAGTGATTAGTGACAATTAATAAATAGCAAACAACAAACTATAAACCATAAACTCAAAATGACTTTTCAAGAACAAATACTACAAGGAATTCCATCGGCTTTACCAAATCCGAAGCCTTATGAAGTTGAAATAAATCATGCTCCAAAACGAAAAGAAATTCTTTCTGATGAGGAAAAAAAGTTAGCGTTGAGAAATGCTTTACGCTATTTTGAACCAAAGCATCATGCAGAATTAATTCCCGAATTCAAAGCCGAATTAGAAACCTACGGAAGAATTTACATGTACCGTTTGCGTCCTGATTATAAAATGTATGCTCGACCAATTTCAGAATATCCTGGAAAATGCGAACAAGCAAAAGCCATAATGTTAATGATTCAAAATAATTTGGACTACGCAGTAGCACAACATCCACATGAACTAATTACCTATGGTGGAAACGGAGCTGTTTTTCAAAATTGGGCACAGTATTTATTGACGATGAAGTATTTGTCAGAAATGACAGATGAGCAAACTTTAGCCATGTATTCTGGTCATCCAATGGGATTATTTCCTTCACATAAAGAAGCACCGAGAGTAGTTGTTACAAATGGAATGGTAATTCCAAATTATTCCAAACCAGATGATTGGGAAAAAATGAATGCTTTAGGCGTTTCTCAATACGGACAAATGACGGCTGGAAGTTACATGTACATCGGTCCGCAAGGGATAGTTCACGGAACTACAATCACCGTTTTAAATGGATTCAGAAAAATAAAAAAATCTCCAAAAGGTGGTTTATTCGTAACTTCTGGATTAGGTGGAATGTCTGGCGCGCAACCAAAAGCTGGAAATATTGCTGGTTGCGTAACCGTTTGTGCCGAAGTAAATCCGAAAATTACACACATTCGTCATTCACAAGGTTGGATTAATGAAGTGATTGAAAATATTGATGAATTAGTCCCAAGAGTTAGAAAAGCATTAGAAAATCATGAAGTAGTTTCCATTGCTTATCTAGGAAATGTAGTGGATGTTTGGGAACGTTTCGACCAAGAAAACCTGCATATCGATTTAGGTTCCGATCAAACTTCATTACACAATCCATGGGCTGGAGGTTATTATCCAATCGGTTACACTTTTGAAGAATCTAATGATTTAATGGCAAATAATCCTGATAAATTCAAGGAAGAAGTTCAAAAAACATTGCGTCGTCATGCGGCTGCGATTAATAAACATACTGAAAAAGGAACCTATTTCTTTGATTATGGAAATGCCTTTTTATTAGAAGCTTCTCGAGCTGGAGCAGATGTTTTTGCCGAAAATCACATCGATTTCAAATACAACAGCTACGTTCAAGACATTATGGGACCAATGTGTTTCGACTACGGATTTGGACCATTCCGTTGGGTTTGCGCTTCGGGAAATCCTGAAGATTTAGCCAAAACCGATAAAATTGCCTGTGATGTTCTTGAAGAAATGATGAAAAATTCTCCAGAAGAAATCCAACAGCAAATGGCCGATAACATTCAATGGATTAAAGGCGCGCAAGAAAATAAATTGGTCGTTGGCTCACAAGCAAGAATTCTTTATGCCGATGCTGAAGGAAGAATTAAAATTGCAGAAGCTTTTAATCAAGCCATTGCTCGTGGCGAAATTGGATATGTAATTTTAGGACGCGATCATCACGACGTTTCCGGAACCGATTCACCATACAGAGAAACATCAAACATCTATGACGGCTCACGATTTACAGCCGATATGGCTATCCAAAATGTGATTGGAGACAGTTTCCGTGGTGCCACTTGGGTTTCTATTCACAATGGTGGTGGTGTTGGTTGGGGCGAAGTAATTAATGGTGGTTTTGGTATGGTTCTTGATGGTACTGAAGAAGCATCAAAACGTTTAGAGTCAATGCTTTTCTGGGATGTAAACAACGGAATTTCAAGAAGAAGTTGGGCAAGAAATGAAGGAGCAATTTTTGCAATAAAAAGAGCGATGGAGACGCAACCTTTATTGAAAGTTACCATCCCAAATATAGTAGACGAAAATTTATTATAGTTTCAGGTTTAAAGTTTCAAGTTAAGCTTTTGAACCTGAAACATCAAACTTGAAACACAAAAATAAAATACTATGAAAACAACAAAATTTTTACCATTACTCCTACTCTTAGTTCTTGCATCATGCAGTTCGGTTAGAGTAAATTCTGATTACGACAAAAAAGCCAATTTTGAAAGCTACAAAACCTATGCATATTCCAAAAATGCTATAGACAAAGTAGAAATTTCCGATTTGGATAAAAAACGCATTTTACGTTCCATTGATGAAGCATTAGCGGCGAAAGGTTTTACTAAAAGCGAAACACCCGATTTGCTGATCAGTATTTTCACAAAAGAAACGGAGCGTATTGACATTTACAACAACAACGGATTTGGTTGGGGTTGGAATCCTTGGTGGGGAATGGGAATGAACTACACCAACGTTTCAAGAACTCCCGAA
This sequence comes from Flavobacterium koreense, assembly GCF_054776075.1. Classification (NCBI taxonomy): domain Bacteria; kingdom Pseudomonadati; phylum Bacteroidota; class Flavobacteriia; order Flavobacteriales; family Flavobacteriaceae; genus Flavobacterium; species Flavobacterium koreense. The sequence goes on from NZ_BAAHCF010000012.1 coordinate 73,650, forward strand.
GGTACTTTATTCATTGACCTAATCGATGCTAAAACCAAAGAATTAGTATGGCAAGGCGAAGGAAACGGCTATCTAACCAAAGACACCGAAAAGAAAGATGCAAGAATCAAAGAATTCGTAGATAAAATTTTGGCGCAATATCCTCCAGGCGCAAAAAAATAATTTAAAACTTCATTATTCGTTATTCCAAATTGAATATTCAACATTCAACAACGAATTTTGAATATTGAAATAGAATAAAAACCACAGTGTAGTACTTTACAAACTGTGGTTTTTTTATGATTTATGCTGATGAAAATCAGTAGCGATTGGCTTGGTTCCTTTTGGTTTCCTTGTTCCTGCTTTCCGAGTTACATGATAACTTCTCCAATCAGGGCTAGATTGATTTTGTATTGAATCTATGCAGAATTTCTAAGAAACTAATAATTCAAAAGCTCCTCCATTTTAGCTCTTACTTTATCTACATTCGGAATCATGGTAAACTCCAACATGCTATTCAATGGAATCGCAGGCATATTCTCTGAACCGATTACCATTACAGGCGCATCTAAATATTTAAAACATTTTTCTTGAATCAATCCAGCTAAACTTCTTGCAAAGGAATTGTTGGTTGGTTCTTCGGTTACTACAAGACATTTTTTGGCTTTTTTAACCGATTTAAAGATAGTTTCTTCATCAAGTGGATAAAGAGTTCGTAAATCAATAATTTCTACTTGGTTCTTCATCGATGCTGAAGCATTCAAAGCCCAATGAACTCCCATTCCATAAGTAATTACAGTTATAGTTTCATCGGTTTCTTGTTCCCAAATTTCTTGAACGATATTTGCTTTTCCGAAAGGCAAAATGTAATCCTCACTTGGTTCGTTTACTCTTGCGGCATCTGTTCCTTTTACTTTGCTCCAATACAAGCCTTTATGCTCTAAAATCACCACTGGATTTGGGTCGTAATACGCAGCTTTCAACAATCCTTTCAAATCTGCACCATTACTTGGATAAGCGATTTTTATTCCGCGAATATTGGTCAAAACACTTTCTACAGAAGAGGAATGATAAGGCCCGCCACTTCCATAAGCACCAATTGGAACACGAAGAATCATACTGACTGGCCATTTTCCATTGGATAAATAACACGAGCGACTGACTTCGGTAAACAATTGGTTTAATCCTGGCCAAATGTAATCGGCAAACTGAACCTCAACAATCGGTTTCAATCCAACTGCCGACATTCCAACCGTTGAACCCACAATAAAAGCTTCTTGAATTGGTGTATTAAAAACGCGATCATCTCCGAATTTTTGTGCTAAAGTTGCGGCTTCACGAAAAACGCCGCCTAAACGTCCACCAACATCTTGTCCGTATAGCAAACATTCTTGGTGTTTTTTCATTAATTCTTCCACAGCAAAAAGCGCGCAATCCACCATAACGACTTTATCTTCACGCTCTGGATTTCTCTCTCCAACTTCTTCTGTGATTGGAGTTGGAGCAAAATCGTGTGTAAATAAATCTTCTGGTGTTGGATCTTCAGCTAGTTGTGCTTTATCAAAATCAGTTTGGACTTTGGCAACAGCCTTATTTTCTATAGTTTGAATTTCATCTTTGGTAAATCCTGCTTCCAATAATTGTTTTATCAAAACCGGAAATGGGTCACGTGATTGTGCTTCTTCCAAATCGTCACGATACCATTCCATTCGAACTCCAGAAGTGTGGTGATTCAACAAAGGAACTTTGGCGTGCACCAAAAACGGACGACGTTCTTCACGAATGGTTTTAACCACTTTTTGAACCGCTAAATAGCTTTCAATAAAATTAGCTCCATCGATAGAAATGGCTTCAATTCCGTGGAAACCTTTGGCATATTCAAACGCATTTTGCGCACGAGTTTCAGCCTCATTTGCCGAAATATCCCAACCGTTATCTTGCACTAAATACAAAATCGGAAGTTGTTTTAAAGCTGCCATTTGCAATGCTTCGGCAATTTCTCCTTCGGTAACTGATGCGTCACCAAGCGAACATACAACTAATGGTTTTTCTTGATTAGTATCTTGAATTCCGATATTTTCTTTGTACCAAAATCCCATAGCTGCACCAGTAGCTGGAATAGCTTGCATTCCTGTTGCTGATGATTGGTGCGGAATTTTAGGTTTATCAGCATCTTTCAAACTTGGATGACAATAATAGGTTCGTCCACCTGAAAACGGATCGTCTTTTTTTGCCATCAATTGCAACATCAAATCGTAAGGTTGCATTCCGATTCCGAGCATCATAGCATCATCACGATAATACGGAAATGCATAATCTTGTGGCAAAAGTTGCATCGCCATCGCAATTTGAATCGCTTCGTGTCCACGTGAAGTTGCGTGCACGTATTTGGAAACTATTTTGAAATTGTCTTCATACAAAGTCGCCATAGCTTTGGCAGTTGCCATTGTTGAAAATGCTTTTTCTAATATTTTTTTATCTAACATTTATTTTATCTTTTTTGCTAAAAGCTATTGGCTGTCAGCTATTTCGCTTCTACAATCCAACCAAATTCATCTTTGATATCTTGAACTTTAATCGCATTCAAAGTATCGTTTACCATCACTGAAACTGGATTTTCGACTGGAAATTTAATTGATAAATCGTTGTTTCCGATTTCTTCTACCATCGCAATTCCTACTGCTGTTCCTGTTCCGAATGCTTCTTCTAAAGTTCCGTTTTTTGATGCTTCGATAATTTCTGAAATGGTTATTGGTCTTTCGGTTAATTCAAAACCTTTGCTTCTTAATAAATCGATTACACTCATTCGAGTAATTCCTGACAAAATCGAACCAGTCAAACTTGGTGTGATGAATTTTCCATCAATTTTGAAGAAAATATTCATTGTTCCTACTTCTTGAATGTATTCAAAATCTTGTGCGTCTAACCATAAAACTTGGTCGAAACCTTTTGCTTTGGCATATTCCGTTGGACGAATGGCTGCTGCATAATTTCCGGCTGCTTTAGCTTCTCCTGTTCCACCATTTACTGCACGAACGTATTTTTTCTCAGCGTATAATTTAATTTTTCTACTAAAAAATGGTCCTGCTGGTGATGCCATAACGATAAATTTGAAACTTGTAGCAGCACGCATTCCAATAAAAGCTTCGTCAGCATACATAAACGGACGCAAATACAAAGCGCTTCCTGTTGATTTTGGAATCCAATTTTTTTCTAAAGCGGTGAATTGTTTTAAGGCTTCTACGAATAAATCTTCAGGAAATGAAGGCATTCCCATTCTATCGGCACTAAAATTCATTCGTTTTGCGTTTTCATCAGGGCGAAATAATAATGGCGTTCCGTCTTTCCCTAAAGTTGCTTTCATTCCTTCAAAAATAGCTTGTCCGTAGTGTAAAGCCATAGCTGCAGGATGCGTTGGAATTAATGCCAAAGGTTCAATTCTTGGATTTTGCCATTCACCATTTTCATAATCACATATAAACATATGATCGGTGAAATTGGTTCCCATAGTAATATTTTCAAGATTTACCTCTGAAACTCTTGATTGTGGAACTTTAGTTATTTTTATTGCTTGTGTCATTACTGTTTCCATAATGTTATATTGTTGTGTTTGCGTCAAATTGTTCTAAATAATCGCCTACTTTTCTTAAAAATGAACCTCCTAAAAATCCGTCCACTACTCTATGGTCGAACGATAAAGAAAGATACATCATACTTCTGATGGCGATTTCGTCACCTTTTTCAGTTGTGATAACTTCGGGACGTTTTTTAATAATTCCTAAAGCTAAAATCGCAACTTCGGGTTGGTTGATAATGGGTGTTCCCATCAAACTTCCAAAAGTTCCAACATTTGAAATAGTGAATGTACTTCCTTGAATTTGTTCGGGTTTTAATTTATTATTTCGAGAAGCTTCTGCCAAAGTATTTACATCTTTTGCTAAAGCGACTAAATCTTTTTCATTGGCATTTTTCACTACAGGAACTATTAAATTCCCTGATGGTAATGCGGTTGCCATTCCGATATTGATATCATTGTGAACGATAATATTTTTATCATCCACAGAAACATTAATCATAGGAAAATCAGCTACGGCTTTTGCTACAGCTTGAACAAAAACTGGTGTAAAAGTTAATTTTTCGTTGTGTTTTTCTTGAAAATTATCTTTGTTTTCGTTTCTCCAACTCACCAAATTTGTCACATCGACTTCAATGTATGAAGTCACGTGAGGCGAAGTTTGCTTAGAATACACCATATGATCGGCAATCATTTTGCGCATTCTGTCCATTTCTACAATGCGATCTTTCCCTTCTATGAAATTGATTTTTGGTTTTGGATAAGATGAAGTTGCCGGTTGTCGGTTGTCATATATCGGTTTTGACTGAATAGGATATTTACGGTTCTTTAGATAATTAAAAACATCGCTTTTTTGCAAACGCCCATCGGTTCCTGAACCCGGAATGGTTTGTAATTCCTCAATTGAAAGATTTTCTTTTTGTGCAATTGAAATGATTAATGGCGAAATGAAAGCATTTGGATTGGTTGTCAGTTTTCGGTTGTCAGTTTTTTGATTTAAAACAACTTCGTCTTTTATAACTTCTGTTTTTTTACTTCCAACTTCTAACTTCTGACTTCCAACTTTTTCTTCTATCAACGCCAAAACAGTTCCAACTTCAACAACGTCATCTTTTTGAAAACGAATTTCCGTGATTACTCCCGAAACTGGCGCAGGCACATCACTATCGACTTTATCGGTAGCGACTTCTAGAATGGTTTCTTCAGCTTCCACAAAATCACCCACGTTTTTCAACCAACTGATTATTGTTGCTTCGGATATACTTTCGCCCATTTTGGGCATTTTAAATTCTGTTATCATTTTAATATTTTTTTGCCACGAAGGCGCAAAGACGCAAAATTTTTATTTTTTTATAAATTCATTCAACGTAGAATAAAATACTTCTTGTGTTGGTCGATTTGCTGGAATTTCTCGTAACGGTTCAACTGCTTTTAAAGTTTCGTAACATTCATTTGGCAACTGTTGATATAATGCTGTTCCTTTGGTTTTCCAATCAATCATTTCATCGGAAACGTCTTTTATAATTGTTGCTGGATTTCCCACTACCATTTTTCGGTTAGGGATTTGCATTGCAGCTTTTATGAAACTTAATGCACCAATAATACATTCATCTCCAACATTTACGTCATCCATAATTACGGAATTCATTCCGACAAGGCAATTTGCACCAATATTTGCACCGTGAATTATTGCTCCGTGGCCGATGTGTGCTCCGGCTTTCAAAACCATAGTCTTTCCTGGAAACATATGAATCGTACAATTTTCTTGAACATTACAACCGTCTTCAATAATGATTTCGCCCCAATCGCCACGAATTGCTGCGCCTGGACCAACATAAACGTCTTTTCCAATAATCACGTTACCCGTTACCGCTGCTTGCGGATGGATAAAACTACTTTCGTGTATGACTGGGATAAACCCTTTGAATTCGTATATCATTTTTTAGTGATTAGTGAATAGTAATTAGTGATTAGCTATCTAAACTTTTTCAAAGTTTCTTTTGTAAAATCAGACAATACTAATCTTCCGCTGATGGCTGCTCTTTCGGCTAGTAAATTGTCCCAATCTTCTGTTCCTCTCCAAAATACCTTTTTCATTTCGAGCATTGCTTCTGGATTGTAGGTACATAAATGTTCTGCGAATTTTTGAACGGCTTCGTCCATTTCTTCTATATTTTCGAATACTTGTGCAAATAATCCTTTTTCTTTTGCCCAATTTGCCTCATAAAATGTGTTGGCGTCGATTGCAATTTGTGACATTGCGGAAACTCCCATTTTTCTTTCAATAGCTGGTGAAACTACAAATGGTCCGATTCCGACATTTAGCTCTGATAATTTTATGGCTGCAAATTTTGTTGCCATACAATAATCGGTTGATGCTGCAATTCCTACTCCGCCACCAACAGTTTTTCCTTGAATTCTTCCGATGATGAATTTTGGACATTTTCTCATGGCGTTGATTACGTTGGCAAATCCTGAGAAAAATACTTTTCCGGTATCGGCATCGTTGATGGAAATTAGTTCTTGAAAACTTGCTCCAGCACAGAATGTTCGGTCGCCACCACTTTTTAGGATGATTACTTTTACTTCTGAATTATTTCCAACTTCTGTTATTGTGTTAGCTAATTGTGCTAAAATATCACTTGGCAAGGAGTTTTGTTCTGGATGAAAGAACTCGATTGTGGCGATGTTGTTTTGTATTTCTTGTTTTACGTATGCTTCCATATTTTTATTTAACCGCAAAGTCACGAGGTTTTTGCAAGGTTCGCTAAGTTTTTCATTTTTAAATTAATCCAAATTGTTCAAAGTGATGATTCAAATGCTTTCTCTCTAACAGATAAGAGGCGTATTTATTCATTTCTCCGAAAACCATATTCTTTAAAATTGCTTCTGGGTTTTCTTTGAAAAAGGTTTTATAATTTTCTCTTGCTTCGAAAAATTTGGCTTTGGCTGTTTCGAAATCGGGATGAATTAAATCTTCCAATTCGTCTTTTTTCATCGTTGGAAACTTGGTTCCCATTGGAAATTTGTCGTAATTGTATAACGAATTATGAACTTTATCCAAAATCTTTTCGGGTGTTGCTATTTCGAAATCTTGAATTTCACCCGACATGATTCGGTAGCCTTCTTCCAAATGTTCTAACAAATGTTGTGGTGTTAGAATTCCCCAACTTGGTTTGGTGTTTTCGGTTAATTTATTCAGACATTCGGCTATTTTTTCATCGGTCATTTCAACGAAAACTTCTTGTTTTTTCTGCACCATTGTTAGAATTGTTGCTACTGCTACCAATTCGTTTTCGGTGTCAAAAACCTCAACGAACCATTTTACAATTCCGCTTGGATGTTCTGCAGAAGCTACATCTCTGTCGACTTTTTGCTTGCACGTTAAACGTACATAAACCGTGTCGTTGTGGTAAATTGGACGCAAGAAACGACATTCTTCCAATCCGTAATTTGCGGCAACTGGACCTTTATTTGGATAAACGAACAAACCTGCCGCCGCTGCTAAAATGAAGTAGCCGTGAGCGGTTCTTTTTTTGAAAATACTTCCGTCAAGCGAAGTAATATCAGTATGTGCGTAGAAATGATCCCAAGTTAGATTGGCAAAATTGATGATGTCAGTATCGGTAACAGTTCTGTTGTGCGTTCGCAATGACATTCCGGGTTGAATGTCTTCCCAATGGTATTGGAACGGATGTTGTTTGATTTCTTTATACGCCGAATTCGCTTGATAAATTCCAGTGATCTCGGTCAAAGTTGTTGGCGAACCTTGAATAGCGCAACGTTGCATATAATGTTTGATTCCTCGAACGCCACCCATTTCTTCTCCGCCACCAGCACGACCTGGACCACCGTGAACCAATAATGGCAATGGCGAACCGTGACCTGTACTTTGTTTGGCATTTTCACGATTTAGAACTAAAATTCTACCGTGATGAGATGCTGCGTTTACAACATATTCTTTGGCTATTTCGTCAGAATTTGTAACTATTGATGACACTAATGAACCTTTACCCATTTGGGCTAATTCAATAGCTTCGTCAAGGTTTTTATAAGGCATAATCGTTGAAACAGGTCCAAAAGCTTCGGTTTCGTGAACGGCTATATTTGTAAACGGATTGTCTTCGCGAAGTAAAATTGGACTCACGAAAGCACCTTTTCCATCGGCTCCAATTATGTTGGTTTTTTCTAAATCGCCATACACTATTTTGGCAGATTTTGATAATTCTTGAACTCTTCCTTTAAGCACATCGACTTGGTCTTTACTTACCAAAGCGCCCATTCGAACCTCTTTCAATCTTGGGTCACCGATAGCAACTTTGTCTAATGATTTTGAAAGCGCGGCTTGCACGTCATTCATCAGTTTTTCTGGAACAATCATTCTACGAATTGCTGTACATTTTTGCCCTGCTTTTACTGTGATTTCACTTCGAGCTTGGTTGATGAATAAATCGAATTCTGGAGTTCCTGGTAAGGCATCTTCTCCTAAAATGGATGCGTTTAATGAGTCAGCTTCCATTGTAAACGGCACTGATTCTTGTATTAATCTTGGATGTGCTTTTAATAATCTTCCTGTTGTTGCCGAACCAGTAAATGTGATTACGTCTTGGCTTTCAACAGTATCGAAAATATTTTTAGCAGTTCCTGAAATTAATTGTAATGCGCCTTCTGGTAAAATATTTGATGCTATGATTTCACGAACAACAGCTTCGGTTAAATAAGCTGTAACTGGAGCTGGCAAAACAACCGCTGGCATTCCGGCCATCCAATTGCAAGCACATTTTTCTAACATTCCCCAAATTGGGAAATTAAAAGCGTTGATGTGAATAGCTACTCCTTTTTTCGGAACCAAAATATGATGCGCCATAAATCGGCCACCTTTTGACAAATCGATTGGGTCGCCTTCTACGTGATACGCTTGGTTTGGGAATAATTTTCGTAAGGAAGCATTGGCATATAAATTTCCAAATCCGCCTTCGATGTCAATCCACGAATCGACACGAGTGGCACCGGTTCGGTAACTGATTTCGTAAAAAGCTTCTTTTCGTTTGGTCAAATACATCGCCAAACTTTTAATCATGTTGCCGCGTTCTTGGAAGGTCATTTTGCGAAGTTTTTCAACGCCTTTTGTTCTTCCATAATGTAAAATGGCTGGAATATCCAATCCTTCCACAGAAGTTTCTGCGATGAATTCTCCAGTGACTGCATCGTAAGAAGGTTTTCCTTCTCCAGTTGCTGACGTCCATTTTCCTTGTACGTAATGTTGTGTTTTGTTCATATTACCAATATGTCGCTCCTACGGAGCTTTTATATTAAAATAAAAATCTTTTTTTCCATTTTTTCCATTTTTTCCATTGGCTAAAGCCAACGGCTATTCAGCTACGCGTTCTATAATTGCTGCGTAGCCTTGACCAACTCCGATGCACATTGTGATTAATGCGTATCTTTTTCCTGTTAGTTGTAATTCTAAGGCTGCTGAATATGCGATTCTTGCTCCGGTTACTCCTAGTGGATGACCAATTGCGATGGCACCACCATTTGGATTTATTCTTGGATCGTTGTCTTTTAGTCCTAATTCGCGAATGCACGCTATACTTTGTGCTGCGAAGGCTTCGTTTAATTCTATAATATCGATTTGGTCTAAGGTTAAACCTGCTTTTGCTAATGCTTTTTTGGTGGCTTCAACTGGACCAATTCCCATGATTCTTGGTTCTACACCAACAACTGATGAACTTACAATTCGAGCCAATGGTTTTAGGTTGTATTTTTTTACAGCTTCTTCCGATGCTATTATTGTTGCGCAAGCACCATCGTTTAAACCTGAAGCATTTCCTGCAGTTACACTTCCGTCTTTTTTGAAAGCTGGACGCAATTTTGACAAACCTTCCATTGAGGTAGATGGTTTGATGAATTCGTCTTTTGAGAATTGAATCGCATCGCCTTTTCGTTGTGGGATTTCTACGGTTACAATTTCTTTGGCTAATCTTCCTGAAATTTGTGCTGCAGTTGCCTTTTGTTGACTATTTAAAGCAAACGCATCTTGGTCTTCACGAGTGATATTGTATTTTTCTACTAGATTTTCGGCAGTTTCACCCATTGCGTCTGTTCCGTACATTGCGTGTAGTTTTGGATTTATAAATCTCCATCCAAAACTGGTGTCGTACATTTTAGAATCGGTTCCATAGGCTGATGATGGTTTGGAAACAACTAATGGTCCGCGTGTCATGTTTTCGATTCCACCTGCTATAAAGATGTGTCCGTCTCCAGCTTTAATTGCGCGATTTGCGTGGATTATTGCTGATAATCCTGAACTACAAAGTCGGTTTACGGTTTCGCCTGGAACTGTGTATGGCAATCCTGCTAATAAAAGTGACATTCTAGCTACATTACGATTGTCTTCTCCAGCTTGATTGGCGCAACCTATGATTACGTCATCATAAGCTTCTTTTGGAATGTTTGGATTTTTTTCTACTACGGTTTTGATTACCAATGCTCCTAAATCATCTGGACGAACCGATGCTAGTGTTCCTTGGTAACTTCCGATTGGAGTTCTTACTCCGTCTATGATGTATGCTTCCATATTTCAGTTGGCAGTTTTCAGTTGGCAGTTTTCAGTTGCGCAACTTTGAACTTATATTTATTGTTTAATTTTTGCGGAAAGGAATGCTTTCTCTATGATTGGTTTGTAATAATTTTCAGATTCCGATGGATAAAAACTCACAAAGGAAATTGATGAGTTTTCATCATTCTCTTTACAATATATCAAAATCATGTTTGCTTTATCTTCTGAAATTTTCTTAACAAACAATATATTAACACCATTGATAATTATACTTCCTTCATCAACATTGTCCGAAGTTTTTTTCAACATATTCTGTTTCATTTTTTCTAAAGACATTGGAATCAATTTAGCTTGTATAGCTGATTTTTCGCCTTTAGTATAATATGAATTTCCTTGTTTAATTTCATAAACAGTACTATCAATTTCAATTTGTATTTCTAAATCTTTTTTTAAATTTTCTGATGAATTCTGACTAAAACCATTAATCCAAAAAATTAAAAATCCTATTAATACTAGTTTCTTCATAAATTCTATTTTCTATTCAATACATATACTATTTAGCCCTGATTGGAGAGGAAAGCTCCCGATTTTTTCGGGACTTGGAACGGAAAGCAGGAATTGCCATTACTGAAAATGCCCGAGCCATTCGCTCCTGACTATTCTATTCTTCCCAATCTTTTTGTGTGCGATAGACAACGCCTTTGAAAAGCGCTACTAATTCATCACCTCGTTTTACTTCTATTATATTGAATCCTAGTTTGTTATTTACTTTTTCTATTACTGATTCGGCTGTTAAATAATCTCCTTCGTTTACGGCTTCGATGTGATTTATTGAGGTTTCTATGGAAACTGAAAATTTACCGTGTGTGTTGGCGGCGAATCCGAAAGCGGTGTCGGCTAACGAATAGGTGATTCCGCCGTGGGCTTTGAACATACTGTTGAGCATCTCTTTGCGCACCGTCATTGCGACTTTGCAACGACCGATTTCGCATTCGAGAATTTTGATGCCTAGCCATTGACTGTAAGCATCTTGACTTAACATTTTGTATGGTATTTTTGTTCCTTCCATTTTTTAAACCATTAAGGTATTAAGTTTCATTAAGTTTTTTCTCGCAAAGACGCAGAGTCGCAAAGTTTTTGGTTAATAAAAATTTTTATTTGCATTAGCCATTCTTCTTAATATTGGACTACATCTGTATCGGTCTTCGTGGTATTCGTTGTATAATTCGTCTAGCTTTTCAACGCACCATTGAATGCCGAGTTCGTCTGCCCATGCTAGTAATCCTTTAGGGTAATTTACTCCTTTGGTCATTGCATTGTCGATGTCTTTGGCTGATGCTATGTTTAAAAAGAATGTGTCAGCAGCTTCGTTGATTAGCATTACGATTACTCTTTCGAAAATGCTTTTGGCTAATGCTAAATCTTCTATTGGTTTTGGTAATTCTTTGTTGTAATTGTAAAATCCGCGACCTGATTTTCTTCCCAGAAATCCTGCTTCTAATAATCTTTTTTGTGTGAAAGATGGTTTGAATTTTGGGTCGAAATAGAATGCTGTGAATACGGTTTCTGTTACGATATAATTTACATCGTGACCAATCAAATCCATTAATTCGAAAGGTCCCATTCGGAAACCTCCGATGGTTTTTAGAGCCCAATCTATTGTTGCAAAATCGGCTACACCTTCATCGTAAATTCGTAGACTTTCGCTGTAAAAAGGTCTTGCGACACGATTTACTATAAATCCTGGTGTGTCTTTGGCAACGGCAACTACTTTTTTCCAATCAGAGATGATTTGTACTGATTTTTGCAGTACTTCTTTGCTGGTTTGAACCGCTGGAATTACCTCAACTAGTTGCATTAATGGTGCTGGATTAAAAAAGTGAATTCCAATGACGCGTTCTGGTTTTTGGCAAGAAGCAGCAATGGAAGCTATTGATAATGAAGACGTATTGGATGCTAAAATGGTTTCGGGCGAGACATAATTTTCTAGTTCTGAAAATAATTTTCGCTTGATTTCCATATTTTCAATTATGGCTTCGATGACTAAATCAGAATGCGATAATTCTCCTAATGTGTGTGCGTAGGAAATGTTGTTTTCGATTCGGGATTTTTCGTGCTCGTCTATTTTAGTTTTTTCAACTAATTTAGATAGCGTATTTTCGAGATTGGATTTGCTTTTAGCAAGCGCATCGAGATTGGTGTCGTAAATTTTTACTTCATAACCTGCTGTTGCGGCCACTTGTGCGATGCCACTTCCCATTGTTCCTGAACCTATTATTGCGATTTTCATTAACGATTGCTGATTAACGATTGCTGATTTTTGATTTTTTTCGTCCATTTTAAAATACACATCTATTTTTTTGAAGAAGCCGTTTTTACACTTACAACAAAAATTGAAATTAGCTCATCATTTTCTTTTAACAATTTATTTAATGAATCAATATCGGTGACTAATTCAGCTCCTTTTTGGATTTTCATATTGATAAAACTTTCTCTCAATTCTTTCAAACAAATTTTCATTTTATGAAGAAAATCATTTGTAGATTCTCCACTTCTGGCTTCTCCATAATTTAAAGCAGATGAAGTTGCAGAACGAATTAATTGCTTTGCTAAATGTTCAGAAGCAAAAGATTTATCAATTTTCTTACACATTATAATTACATCAACTGCAAACTGAATTAATCTATCTTCTAAATTTATTGGTTTCATATACTTACTTTTAATTCAAAAATCAACAATCAAAATTCGTTAATCGTTAATCAATTCCCTTTGAATTCGGGTTTTCTTTTTTCTACGAAAGCGGTTACTCCTTCTTTGTAATCGTTGGATGAACTTGCTTCGATTTGTAAATCTGATTCTAGAGCTAGTTGTTGTTCTAGATTATTTGTCATTGATTGATTTAATAATCTTTTGGTTAAACCGATTGCTTTTGTTGGCATTTGAGCTAAAGTTGTTGCCAATGTCATTACTTCTTCTTCAAAAAATGAGGTTGGATAAATTTTATAAATCATACCCATATTTAATGCTTCTTCAGCAGATACTTTGTCGCCTAACATCATTAAAGCTGTTGCTTTTTGGAAACCAATTAATCTTGGCAAGAAGAAAGTTCCTGCGCTGTCTGGAATTAAACCGATTTTACTGAAAGCTTGAATGAAACTTGCGTGGTCTGTTGCAACAACAATATCACAAGCTAAAGCGATGTTTGCTCCAGCTCCAGCTGCAACTCCGTTTACAGCTCCTATAATTGGCTTTTCTATGTTTCGGATTTTTTGGATGATTGGATTGTAATGTTCTTCCAATATTTTTCTGAAACCTGGATTTAATTCTGGGTCGGTTACTTCTTTTAGGTCTTGTCCGGCACAAAAAGCTTTTCCGTTTCCGGTGATTACTATTGCACGTACATTTGTATCGTTCTCACAATTATCTAGAGTTTCTTGTAACAGAAACGCCATTTCACGATTGAAACTATTGAAAACTTCGGGTCTGTTGAGTGATATCCACGCGACATTTTTTTCAATTTTTAGTTCTATTGAATTGCTCATACCTTATTTTATTTTATGAACCATTAAGAAATTAAGCTTCATTAAGGGTTTGATTCTCGCAAAGTCGCAGAGTCGCAAAGACTATTTTACTGCAAATTCGCTAACTTTCTTATTATATTAAAACCTACAAGGTTTTGGAAACCTTGCAGGTTATTTTAAACATTTAAAGTAGTCGAAAGGTTCTAGGCAATCTTCGCATTGGAAAAATGCTTTGCATGCTGTGGAACCAAATTGACTTACTAATTTTGTGTTCAATGAACCGCATTGCGGACATTTCACTAACTTTTTATTACCTAGAAGTGCTTCTTTATCGGCTGATTCTGATAAAGGTGAAGCAATTCCGTATTTTTCTAATGCTAATCGGCCTTTTGGAGTAATCCAATCGGTTGTCCATGCTGGCGATAGGATTAGTTCTATTTTGGCTTCGTAGCCTTTTTGTTTGAATGCCAATTTTATATCATCTCCAATTACATCCATTGCTGGGCAACCGCTGTAGGTTGGTGTGATTTGAACTTCTACAATATTGTTTATTATTTTGGCAGAACGCACTACTCCCATTTCCATTATTGATAATACTGGAATTTCTGGATCGGATACTGATTCTAGTATTTCGAAGAGATTTTGGTCGATATTTATTAGTTGTTCTGTCATTTGTTTAACAGCAAGGAGCGCAAGGTTTTAATTGCGTGCGCTTTGCTTACTTATTTTTTGGAACACGGATGACACAGATTTAACTGATTTTCACGGATTCTTTTTAATCTCTATTTAAAACTCTGAATATTCAATTACCAAGTCATGTTTGGATACGTGCGTTGCATGTACTGCAATTCTGTTAGAATGAAGCCCATGTGTTCGCTGTGTATTCCTTGCTTTCCACCTTTTTGGAAATATTCAATAGTAGGTGTTTGCAATGTAGCTTCTTCTAAAACACTACTTACTTTTTTATAATAGTTTGCTTTCAAAAGTGTAACATCCACTCCTATTCCTTCTGCAACCATAGTTTTATCAGCATCGGTTTGATGGAATAATTCATCGGTAAAAATCCACAAATCATTAATTGCAGTTTGGATTCTGTTGTGGCTTTCTTCGGTTCCATCACCTAATCTTTTAATCCAATCGGAAGAAAATCTTGTGTGATACAGCACTTCTTTGATGCTTTTTTTGGCAATTGCAGCCAACATTTCATCTTTACTGTTTTGTAATTCTTCTAATAATGCTAAATGGAAAACATCAAACAAAAACTGTCTTGCAATGGAATAGCCAAAATCGGTGTTGGGTTGTTCTACTAAAAGTACGTTTTTGTATTCTCTTTCCAAACGAAGGAAAGCTACTGTATCTTCATTAGCATCACCACCTTGTAATTTGGCTACATATTGAAAATAGCTACGTGTTTGCCCAAATAAATCAAGAGAAATATTGGTTAAGGCGATATCGGTTTCAATGCTTGGTCCGTGACCACAAAGTTCACCTAAACGCTGACCAAGAATCAATGAGTTATCTGCAATTCCGTATATGTATTGAATTAAATTGTTGTTCATAATTTGTTTTTTTCTCGCAAAAGCGCGGAGTCACAAAGACCATTTACCGCAAATTCGCAAATTATATTATAAACCTACGAGGTTTTGAAAACCTTGCAGGATTAATTACATGTGTTTTAATTCGTCAGGCAATTCATAAAACGTTGGATGACGATAAGCTTTGTCCATTGCTGGTTCAAATGTTTCTCCGTTATTTTCAGGATTGGATGCTGTGATTTGAGCCGATGGAACAACCCAAATACTTACACCTTCCATACGACGTGTGTAAACATCGCGAGCGTTTTCTAATGCCATTGTTGCATCACTTGCGTGAAGTGAACCGCAATGACGGTGCTCTAATCCGTTTTTACTTCTTATAAATACTTCCCAAAGTGGCCAGTTTTTCATAACTTGATAGGTTGTGGGTAGTAGGTTGTGGGTAGTAGGTCAAACTTCTGTAACCTATTACCAAATACCTAAAACCTAAATTTATATTGCTTGTTTTACTTCTTTGTTTGCTTGTTTTTCTGCGTAAGCCATGGCTGCATCACGAACCCATTTACCGTCTTCGTGTGCTTTTACTCTTGCAGCAATTCTTTGTTTGTTGCAAGGACCGTGGCCTTTTACAACTTGCCAGAATTCGTTCCAATCGATATCGCCAAAATCGTAGTGTTTACGTTCTTCATTCCATTTTAACTTGGCATCAGGAATGGTTAAACCAAGTATATTAGCTTGTGGAACCGTTTGGTCTACAAAAGCTTGACGTAATTCATCGTTAGTTTTACGTTTCAATTTCCATTTTACTGATTGCTCTGTATTTGGTGATTCTGCATCAAGAGGTCCAAACATCATTAACGACGGCCACCACCAACGGTTTAGTGAATCTTGAGCCATTGCTTTTTGCTCGGGAGTTCCGTTGCAAAGTGTTAAAAGGATTTCATAACCTTGACGTTGGTGAAAACTTTCTTCTTTGCAAATACGAACCATCGCACGAGCGTAAGGCCCATAAGAAGTTCCCATTAAAGCCACTTGGTTCATGATTGCTGCACCATCAACCAGCCAGCCAATGGTTCCCATATCTGCCCAAGTTACCGATGGATAATTGAAAATACTTGAATATTTTGCTTCGCCAGAATGCAATTGTTCAATTAGTTCTTCTCTTGAAATACCTAATGTTTCTGCCGCGCTATACAAATATAATCCATGTCCACCTTCATCTTGAATTTTAGCCAATAAAGCTACTTTTCTACGTAATGATGGTGCGCGAGTAATCCAATTTCCTTCAGGCAACATTCCTACGATTTCAGAATGCGCATGTTGTGAAATTTGACGAATGTGTGTCTTGCGATACTTTTCGGGCATCCATTCTTTCGGTTCTATTTTTTCGTCACGAGCGATTCGTGCCTCGAACATTTCTTCTAAATTTTTTACTTCTTTTTCTGACATAATTATTTGAATTAGTGTTCAGTGTTCAGTCGCCGTAATATTCTACTTTGCAGTAACTTTGAACGATTATTATTTTTCTATTTCTTGAACCCTATAAAACCTATAAGTTCATTTAAGAAATTGTTTTTATCACTATTATTTTTGTTCCTCTAGTTAGCTCTTTAGCCCCGATTGGAGCGGCACCTTGTAGAGCGGAAAGCGGGAATATGGATTACTAAAATGCCCGAACCTTTCGCTACAAATGCTACAATCCGAAATCTACTACTACTTTTTTGGAAGTTGGGACAGCTTGACAACTTAATACGTAATTTTTTGCCAATTCATCTTCTTCGAGTGAGTAGTTTAGTTTCATTTCAACAGAACCATCTACAACTTTACAACGGCAAGTACTACAAACTCCGCCTTTGCAAGCGTAGGGTAAATCGGCTCCTGCAGCGATTGCGCCATCTAATATATTATCGAAATCTTCGCCCATCACGAAGTGAAATTCTTTTCCGCCATCAATAATGGTTACTTCAGTTCCTTCAACTTTTTTCTCTACAATTTTGTTTATTCTTAGTTTGTCCTCTTCTGTAAGTCCGGTTGTGAATAGTTCAAAATGAATTTTATCTTTAGACAATCCAGCTGCTACTAATTCGTCACGCAATAAAAAAATCATATCTTCTGGACCGCAAATGAAACATTCGTCAGTTGTTGAAATGTCGATTATCTTATCGGTTAATACTTGCAATTTTTCTTTTGAAAAACGACCATTAAACAATTCTGATGAACGGTGTTCTTTGGTTAGGAAATAAAAAACCTCGAAACGATTGAAATACAAGTTTTTAAGTTGCTCAATTTCCTCTTTAAAGATAATTGATTTTACGGTTCCATTCAAATAAAACAGCTTAAAAGTGCTGTTGGGCTCCAATGCCAAATGCGTTTTGATTATGGAAAGTAGCGGTGTAATTCCGCTTCCAGCTGCAAATGCGATGTAGTTTTTTGCCTTTGTAGGATTGACTTCTGTGAAAAAAGTTCCGTTTGGCGGCATTACATCTAATGTATCACCGATTGATAATTGCTCGTTGGCAAAAGTTGAGAATAATCCTTCGTTTATTTGTTTAACGGCTACTTGCCATTTATTTTCTATCGGACTAGAGCATAACGAATACGAACGACGCACTTCGTTGCCGTTGATATTGGTTCGAAGAGTCAAATGTTGTCCTTGTTTGTATTGGAATTCGGACTTTAATTCTTCTGGAATATCGAAAGTGATTACCGAACAATCTTTGGTTTCTTTATAAATATCAGCAACTTTAATGCTATGAAATTTTGCCATACAATTCTATTTAAATTAAACTAACAATTGTTAGTTTACAATGCAAATTTAATGATTTTTTTGATATGTTACGAAAACGTTGTAATTTTTATTTTATCGTTAACAATTGTTTTAACGTAAGCTTTTTTGATACAAAGATTAAAAATTTGAAAATTAAAATTGTAACAAACTAAATAATCCCATTTAGCAATACCTTTTTCATGTTGTTTTTTAAGACTTTTTCGTTTAGGCTTTTGGTTTTATCATACCAAATGTAAAGTGTTCTTAAGGTTGACAATGTAGAAAAGATGATAACTTCGATGTTTAGATTTACGATTTCATTATTTAAAATTCCTCTTTTTACAATGTTTCGGAAGTTTTGTTCGTAGTCATTCCGCATTTTAATGAAATATTTTAAATCGTTATCTTCTAGATGCATCCAATCGTTGTTTAGGCAAGCTAATGCATCAGGATTTCTGAGTGTAATATCAATATGCAAATCGATTACTCGTTCTATTTTATGTATGGATGAAATTTCGGAAGCTACTATTTCGTTCATTACATTGGTAAATTCTTCGGCAATTTCGATAATGATTAAGACTAGAATTTCTTGCTTAGACTTGATGTGATTATACAAACTTGCGGCTTTGATGTCCATAGCTTGAGCGATGTCACGCATAGTTACTGCGCTATAGCCTTTTTCTTTAAAAAGTTTTGCGGATACGTTTACGATTTCGGTTTTGCGGTCTGTAATCTTCATACGAATCAAATATAAAGATTTTTTTGACTTGGGTAACTTTTGTTACAACTTTGTAAGATGTATACCATTAATTTTGCTGTAGAAATCTGAAATAGAAAACAAATTAAAAATAATAAAACATGGGATTATTAAGTATGTTAGGTTTAGGAGGAAAATCGGAGAGCGTAAAAGAATACATGGACAAAGGAGCTGTTATTATTGATGTAAGAACAGTTGGTGAGTTTAGAGAAGGTCATATTAAGAACTCTAAAAACATTCCGTTAGACAACATTTTTTCTAAAGTTAATGAAATTAAAAGATTAGAAAAACCTGTTATTGTATGTTGTAGAAGTGGAATGAGAAGTGCGCAAGCTGCATCAATTTTGAAAAACAATGGTATTGATGTTATGAATGGTGGTGGATGGCAAAGTCTTGAAAGTAAATTATAGTTTATTGATTAAATAGTTATTGGTTTTTGTAAAAAAGGCTCTGAAATTCAGAGCCTTTTTTTATTTTTTCACAAATCCTTTTCCGTCACATTTGGAGCAACCCATTACGGTATATTGACCTGTTCCTGCACAATGACTGCATTTAGCCAAACCACCTGTGTTACCGGTATGTCTATCGTAAGTAACCATATCTTTTCGGTATCCAGCGCCTTTACACATTGGACATTGGGTTTTAATTACACCTAAACCATTGCATTGATTGCATTGGTATTCGTTTTGGAGTTTAGTATTAGCAGCTTCCTGAGCTATTCTTTCTTGCTCTTTTTGTTGCTGATATACAGCTAAATTTCTTAGGGAAACAGGATGTTCAAAACTAAAATCTGGAAAATCAGAACGATTTACAAAATAGACACGTTGACAATCTTCCTCTCCATTTTTTCTCACGAAACAACAATGTGATGAATACCCATCTTTCCAATCTGTAGCGGACACTTTACAACCTTCATAACCCCAATGATTATTATCGGTAATATAGACAGTTCCTATACCTTCCATCTGTCCATATTGATTAAACTCACCTTCATAGTATCGGCTGTACATACGTTTTTCTGTACGTGGAAAAGTTTGTTTACCAATGTACTTACCTTCTTTAAAACCCTTAACTTCTATTAATTTTTCATCAACAGTAAGGTTTCCGTTTTGAGGTAATCCGTTTTGGAATTCACCTGTAAATACAATTTTCTTATCAAGATATGCTTTTGCGCATTTTCCATGAAATTTATAGTTTTTTATTGGACCAATAATGGTGTACTTATTTTTATTTATGTCTTCATCATTCATTACAAAGTCGCCAATTGGCTTTCCGTTTGCAAAATTTCCAACCATTTCAAAACCGAAACCTGTGTCTGGATTTTTAGCAACATAAATAGTAGCTTCGCCGTTTTGACAATCGCCTTTAACGCAAAAAGTATAAGGTGCTAAGTAAGTTATAGGTTGAACTAATTTTTCCAAATAAAATTTGCCCCACTTAATAGTATTTGATTCGTCTTTGTAGGGAACATAACCCGTTATCCCATCCAAATTAAATATGGCAATAAAAGCACCTTTATCATTTTGAATTTCCCATTTTAGTATGGGTCTGTTTTTTGACAATTCGCCTTTATAAAAAAAGCCTTCTTTGGTGAAATATTCTGTATAACCATCAAAACTATTATCTGGATTTAAATAAGACTCAATTTTGGTTCCATCAGGTGTTTTATAGGTAACTTTTGATTTATAACTTTCAATATCTAATTCTATTCCGTTTTTGAATGAATAATATAGATTTCTTGATTTTCCAGTATAATTACAGCAGCCATTTCGGTTAGCGGAACTTATTTTGAGGCTATCTCCATTGGCATAAACATATTTACCTTGAATAGGATGCCCTTCATAAAAATGTCCTTCATATCTATCGCCGTTGGAGAAGTCAATCTTACCAAAACTAATAGAAACTGTTTTTTCATGTCCGCCATAATTGCTTTGAACACTTCCAACAAAAACGCTTTTGTCTTTAAAAGTAATATGGTAACCTACTCCATTTTCTAACGTTAATTTTTTTTCTTTCATGTAAAGTTCTTTTTCGGGAACGAATTGAATTTTAGGGATTTCAATCGGTAATTTCAATTGAAATAATTCAGGAAAAAGTTCTTTAGTAACTACAGTGGTTGCTGTATTTTGTGCAAAACCAAAAAAACATATAAAAATAACAACCAGGGAAAATATTCTTTTCATTGTTTGAAAATTTGAAAAATTTACTAGTATAAAATTAAAAAAATATTAATTAGGAATCAATACCACATCTGAAACAATTTTTGCTAATGGAGTTGATGGAATGGTTTTTACTATTGATATTAAAATACCGTTTGGTGTTGATTCCAATGCTGAAATTCTGTCGTCAGTTACTGTTAAATTAGGTTTTTCAATTACAAATGATGAACCTGATAATTTGTACAGATTTTTATCTCTTCCTGATATCAGATAGATGTTGCTTCCCGAAAAAACAATATCTTTAATAATTCGATTGGTGTCACCTGGAAGCAACGTAATGGTTGATGGTAATGTCACGCCTGTTTTTACTACTTCAATGGAGGTTCCGTTGAATTTATATATATCTAAAACATCCGAATTATAATGCCTTACAACCATATAAGGATTGTTGAGATTATTTGGGTTTTTGTGAAGCGTAATCGTATTTATAGAAGTCCAACCTGAACCAATACTACCAATACCCTCTAAACTCGTTACATTACTAAAAGTACTTCCGTTGTAACTGATGATGTTGATTTTTCCGTTAGAAAGATTGGAAGTGTAACTTAACCAAGCCCAATATACCTTATCTGTGTTACCCACTTTAGAAGCATCATTGGTCATAGGAATATTAGTATTGCTACCAGCAACATAATCCATTTGAGTTACTACATCTCCAATCCAAGAAAAATTTGATGGATTGTATCGATACAGCATCGGTTTACCATAATTGGAATTGTACCCAACACTCAACATAAAATTGGCATGATTTATCGTATGCATATAGCCCTGATTGGAACTTGCCGAAATTGCCCCTGAAAAGAAAGTTGGGCTATGTACAAATATTCGAGTTCCTTCAAAACCATAAGAACCATGTGCACCACTAGTAGAATTATAGGAAATCAAACGCGTGTAATTGGTGTCAATTTCAAAATCATCGTTGGCTGAAGAATTTTGAAATCCTACTTTGTTAGAACTTGAAGAAGTATTATAATCGCCTTGACAGTTTAAAACGGCTCCATAAGACATAAGAGAAATTGACGGAACTGCATATTTTGCGAATGTCGAAAAAACACCGTTATCATCAATTATTTTATAAATTTCTGCCGTATGATAATTATAATTATTATTATCGCCTTCTGTTGGTGGAAATTGGTATAATCTAAACTTAAAAGTTCCGCCATTATTGGCATAAAAAGTTTTAGCTGGACCAATTTCTTGATCGATTGTGTTACTGTTTGAAGAATCTTCTGAAGAATCTGATGAACATGATGAGAAAAAGATCAAATTGAAGAGTACCAGTAGAATTGAACATCTTTTCATTGTAAAAAAATTAAAATTATACACAAATTTACTTTATGTACTGTATTTAAAAAATACGCAGAATTTCGTATTAGTTAAAAAACCATCCCGAATTAACGAGATGGTTTCAAAAAAACTAAACTATAAAAACTACTTACTACTTTTTAATTACTTTAAAGATTTTAACCTTATCATCAACTAAAACTCTAACAATATAAGAACCCGAAGAATATCTTGACATATCTATTGTTGTTTCATTTTCGTTTACCGATTTTGAAAAGACAATTTGACCAAGTATATTCACAACTTCTAAATTTGTCATCATTTCTGTTGAAGAAATAGTCACAATATCAACAACTGGATTTGGATATAACTTGATAACATTTGCTACAAATTCCTCAGTTCCTAAACATCCACCTAACGTCATTGTAACTGCCAATCTTGTAGGACTTTCACAACTTGTAACCGTTTGAGAAGCATAGTAAGTTGTTCCCGAAACTAAAGGCGTTCCTACTGGAATTACATTTCCGCCTGTTGGTGCATCATACCAAATTACATTTGAACCTGTAACAGATATTAATCCAACTGTTTCGCCTGCGCAAAATGATTGATTTGCAAATCCGGTTGGTGCAGCTGTTGGATTTATTGAAGCAGTTACCGCAACTCTAGAAGTAGTACAAACTCCGTTATTTGCCTCAACATAATAAGTTGTTGTAGTCGAAATATTAGGCGTAGTAAAACTTGTTCCAGAACCTAACAAAGTTCCTCCAGATGGTGCATCATACCAGCTTAGAGTTCCAACATTTGAAGTTGCATTTAGTGTTAAACTACCTGTATCACATCTACTCGCTGGAGTTGTTGAAGTGATTGTTGCTACTGCAAATACAGTTGCATTAACAGCAGTTCTAGCTGAACTACAACCTCCATTAACCACCTCAACATAATAAATTGTTGTTGTTCCTAAAACAGGAGTTGTAAAAGTTCCACCTGTGGCAACTAAAGTTCCACCTGTTGGAGCGTTGTACCAATTAATAGTTCCGATACTTGCTGTTGCTTGTAATGTTACACTTCCATCGCCACATCTGCTAGCTGGAGTTGTTGAAGTTATAACTGGAATTGCATTAATTGTTGCCGTTATTGCCGTTCTAGATGCTGAAATACAAGTTCCATTTGCAGCTTCAACATAATAAGATGTTGTAGAAGACAAACTTGGTGTTGTATAACTTGTTCCTGTTGCTACTAAATTTCCTCCAACTGGTGCATCATACCAATTTATTGTTCCAGAATCGGAATTAGTTGTTAAAGTTACACTTCCGTTACCGCAACGACTAGCTGAACCTACAACTGTTATTTGTGGAATTGGAATGTAAGTATAATTTACAGCTACTCTCACAGAAACACATCCATTATTTACTGCTTCTGCATAAAAAGTGCCAGAACCACCACTTACTGAAAGACTTGTTCCAGTTGTAATTGCAGACCCTCCAGAAGCGACATTATACCAATACACAGTTCCTGCGCTTGCTGTTGCAAATAAAGTTCCTCCACCTTGACCACAAACTGTAGCGTCAGTTGTTGATGTAATAGTTGGCGTAGTATTAACAGTTGCCACAACTGGCACTCTTACTGAAGTACAACTTCCGTTAACCGCTTCTACATAAAAAGTTGTAGTTGTGCTGATTGATGGAGTTGTAAAACTATTTCCTGATCCTAACACACTTCCACCTGATGCTGAACTATACCAATTTAAAGTTCCTGCATTAGCTGTTGCTCCTAAAGTTACAGTTCCCAAATCACATACTTGCGATGGAGAAGTTGATGTAATACTTGGAGTCACGTTTATTGTTGCAGTTACAGGAGTTCTTGTTGAATTACAAGTTCCTAAAGTAGCTTCAACATAATAAGTTGTAGTTGAACTAATACTAGGTGTTGTATAACTTGTTCCTGTTCCTAATGATGTGCCACCTGTTGGTGCTGCATACCAATTTAACGTTCCACTAGAAGCTGTTGCTTGTAATGTTACCGTTCCAGCATCACATCTACTTGCAGGAGTTGTTGAAGTTATTGTTGGTGTAGTATTTACTGTTACAACCACTGCTGTTCTTGGTGAAGTACAACCATTTAAAGTTGTTTCAACATAATAAGTTGTAGTTATAGTCACATTTGGAGAAAAACTAGTTCCTGAAGCAAGTAAAGTTCCTGCTGTTGGAGCATCATACCACCAAATTGTTCCTGCGCTTGCTGTAGCAGAAATTATAACAGAACCTGAACCACAACGTGTTGCCGGTGTTGTTGATGTTATTGTTGGCGTAGTATTTACTGTTGCCACAACTGCACTTCTTGACGAAGAACAAACTCCATTTAATGATTCAACATAATAAGTTGTAGTTGATGTCAAACTTGGAGTTGTAAAACTAGTTCCAGTTCCAACTAAAGTTCCACCAGTTGCTGCATTGTACCAGTTTAAAGTTCCAACATTTGTTGAAGCTTGCAAAGTAACTGTTCCTGAATCACATCTACTCGCTGGAGTTGTTGAAGTAATAACTGGATAAGCATAAACTATTATTTGGTCTGTAGCAACTACAGTATTTGTTCCGTTGTAATTTGCTGCCATTAAAGTTACATCATAAACACCTGGCGTATTATACGTAATTACAGGGTTTTGATCTGTTGACGTAGCTGGAGTTCCTCCTTCAAATGTCCATGTCCAAGCCGATGGAATATTGGTTGAAGTATCTGTAAATGTCACTGTTTGACCTACACAAATTTGGGTAACTGAAGCTGTAAAACTTGCTACTGGTGGTTCTGTTGGGCAAATTGGAGCAGTTTTATCTAATGTAAAACCATCTCCGTCACCACCAAAGTAAGCATAAAACTGAGGTGGAAATGCACAAACATTTGCCTCAAAAGTTTCTACGCCTGCACCATCATTATTTCCTCCCATATAGGCAAAGAAGGAAGGCGGAATACCACAGACAGTAGCACTTAGCTCTTCTGTAGCTGCACCATCAGCATTTCCTCCCATATAGGCAAACTGAAACGGTGCTGTTCCACAGGTTGTTGTACTTAACTCTTCGACACTCGAACCATCGTTGTTTCCTCCAAAATAGGCATAAAAATGCGCTGGAATAGAACAACTAGTGTTACTTAACTCATTTGCAGTAGAACCATGAGAGTTTCCTCCATTGTATTGAGCAAAAGCGTTAAATTGTGTCAAAATAAATGTTAAGCAAACAACTAAATATATTTTTGTTGTTTTCATCTAATTTGATTTTTAAAATTATTATACTTCTTTTGTTATAGGCTTATTAACCTATACATCAAATTAGATTACTATCTTACACCTCTTCCACCATAAGTGTATTGTCTTGTTGCATCAGTTGAACCAGCAACTGTTCTATCTGATGTTCTAGCATAAGAAGCAGGACTTACATATTCTCCACCTCTTTGACCAACTCCTGTTGCTGTTGAAATTGATGGCCAAGTAGCTTGGTTTGCATTTCCTATTGCTGTTAAAGTTCCGTCACCTAAAGTTCCATTAAAAGCAACTCCTGATGCATTTGCTACAGTAATTGTTCTTTCAACAACATTTCCACCCATTTCCATAGCTCCATAATAAGAAGCTCCAGCTGATGATCTACCTGATGTTGATGTTGCGAAAACACCTACTTTTAATGGTCCATAACCTGGATTTGCACTTCCTAAAGCTACTGCACATCTACCATTAACAACAGCGTTCGCTGCTTCAGTTGGCTGTAATGGATTTACAACTGTAGTACTATAAAATGCATTAATTGTAGTATCACCCCAAGGATATTCTCCTGCAACTCTTGGCATTGTTCCACGACATACTTTTTCAAATTCTAATTCAGTCATTGGTCTTAAAGCTGCCCAATCTAAATAAGCTGCTAAATCTGCCCACGATAAATTATTCATAGCCCCACTTTGTCCGTCATTCACATTGTTGAAAACTCCATTAGTTGCATCGCAGCCAAAAACAGCAGGTATAGCCGCATTATTTCCAGGTGTTTCAATAACAATACCATTTCTATAATAATTTGCCCCAAAAGTCACATAAGTTCCTGAAGCAGATGTTGGATCAGTAGTTATTCTTGTTTGTTGCTGTGCAAAAGTTAATGAGTTTAAAAATTCAACATATTGTAATTGAGAAATTTCGTATTTCATACAGTAAAATGAATTGTATCCCATTGGAAAAGTTGCTGGAACTGTTGGTCCACCACCGCCAATTGCAGCTGATGTTATTCCACCTGATTGAGACGTTGCTGTTACATTTATGCTATTGAAAGTTGAAGCACTTGTAGCATCACCAATTTCAAAATTTCCTTGAGGAACATTTACCATTTCAATTCCGAAAACTTTGAAATTATATGGTCCAGCACCCAAACCTGTCATTCTCAATGTAATTGATGTTGCCGAAATATTTCCGCCACCAAGAGCACTTCTTCTGATAAAAACACCTCTACCATCTGCAACTGGGTCTACTTGTAATGGAGAAGCAGCAGAATGATCTCCGGCAACTGTACTTAAACTAGTGTGTGCCCATAAACGTGTGTTACAATCTTGATACTTTACAAATACCCAAACGGCATCCCAATTAGCTGGAGCAACATTGGCATTCCAACTGTTTTCCCAAGAAATATTAAAAGTAATATCGTTTCCAGAAACAGATGTTCCTGTAATTTCTACGTTATTTGCATTTGAATTAATTGCAAATAATAAAAATAGTGCCGAAGCAATTTTTGAAAAATAATTTTTTGATTTCATCGTATTGATTGTTAAAAGTTATAGGACAAACTTACCTTACAACAAAACATAAAAAAATACGCTAAAATGCGTATTTTTAAGAATTCAATATTCTGAATATCAGAAATCTATATTAATTTATTGGTTTTTGCTTTTTGAATAGCTTCTAATTTATTATGAACCTGAAGTTTGGTATATATATTCTCCACATGCTTGCGAATGGTTCCAACAGATAGGAATAAATTATCAGCAATTGCATTATATTTTAATCCTTTGCTTAATTGTTCTAAAACCTCAACTTCTCTATTGGTTAGGTTGATTTCTTCGCAAGGTTCACAATTATCAAAAACCATTGGTTCTCTTAATAATTTTAAAGTTTTTAATGCAATTGATGGTGTCATTGCTGCTCCACCATTTAGTGTTTCAATAATCGCATTGTACAAATCTTGTGGATTTACTTCTTTAAGAAAATAGCCATCAGCACCAGCTTTTATTGATTTAAAAATATTTTCGTCATTATCAAAAACGGTAAGCATTATGATTTTGATTTGCGGATATTTATTTTTTACAACTTCTGTTGCTTCAATGCCGTTCATTTTAGGCATTTCAATATCCATTAGAATTAAATCTATGTTGTGGTTTTTTTCTAATTTTTCTATTAAATCTTGACCGTGATTGGCTTTGAATTTTATATCAATATCATCAAAAAAAGCAAGTTTATCTTGAATTGCTTTTTGAAGAAAGGTATTATCATCAACTATAGCTATTTTTATCATAATTATACTTTTTTTTGAATTTCAAATCTAATTTTTGTTCCTTTATTAATTATTGAATTGATTTCAAAAGTTCCATCAATCTCTTCTATTCGTTTTTTCATATTGTAAAGTCCGTTTCCGAATTCGGTATTTTCAATGTCAAATCCTTTTCCGTTGTCTTGAATTTCGATTTGAATTTTATTGGAAACATTTTTAACATCAACGATTATTTCATTTGCATCGGAATACTTTACAGCATTATTTATTGCTTCTTGAATGGTTCTGTATAAATTGATTCCAATTAGTGAAGAAAATTTTAAATCTTGCAAAGATTCATCAACGTTGAATTTGAAATCTATATTCTCTTTGGCAGATTTTGCTTTTTCTATGAAATTAAAAATTCTTGAACGCAAATCTTCAAATGAAAATTCGTTGCTGTTCATTGCCCATATTGTATCTCTAAGATCAATAATTGTAGACTTGGTAAAATCGCTAATCTTGGTAAGTTGATTTACGATTTTATTGTCTGTAATTTGATTTCCGTGTTTTAAATTATCTACTGATGAAATAACAAAAGTTAATTGTGCTCCAATATTATCGTGCAAATCTCTTGATATTGAAAGTCGTTGTTCTTGCAATTGATTTTGAGTTTCAATTTGAGCAATTGCAGATTTCAATTGAAATTCTTGCTCTTGCTGTTTGTTTTTAAGTTTTTGTTGTCTATAAATCAATAATCCTAAAAGGAATAAAAAAATTGAAATACCTACTAATGAGAATATTAAATTATTTTTATTTTTTACCTGAATATCTTTTTCCAGTAATTGTTTTTCTTTTTTTGCAGTTTGATATTTGGTTTCGAGTTCAATTGTTTTTTTTAGTACTTCTGAGTCATTTATTTTTTGATTTAATTTCAAATATTTTTCTTGATAAAAAGCAACGCTATCTTTTTCAGACAGATAAGAGCAAACTGGAATAAAATATTGATAGGTTAGAAGAAGATTATCTAAGCCATTTTGTTTTTCAAAATATTTTTTTAATTGTAACAACAAAACTTTAGATTCTTTGAATTTTTCAGCTCTATTTAAAACTTCAACATCATTGAGTTTCATTTTAAAATCCATAAAATCAGAATTCAAATTTTCAGTACTTTTCTTGGACTCATCAAATACTTTTTTTGATTCTTCAAATTTTTTCTGAGCTACTCGAATTACACCAATATTATTTAATGCTTTTGCAAGAAATAACTTATTGCCTGTTTCATTGCAAATTTGTTTTCCTTTTTCAAACATTTTTAAGGCGTTTAATGTATCTTTCAATCCTAAGTAAATATTCCCTTTGTTTATATACATTGGACAAAGTGTAGCTGTTGCATTAATTTTTTCATAATAATTAATGGCACTTTGGCTATATACTAATGCTTTTTTATAGTCTTTTAAATCAACTAGTAATCCAGACATTGCATTTTTGATATTGTGTATAACTTTTTCATCATTTGCTCTATTTGCATACTCAAGACCAATCAAATAATTTTTCATTGATAAATCAGATTCATTTTGATTGTAGTATAAAAGTCCTATTCCTGAGTAAACTTTTGCTAATCCTAAAACATCATTTTTTGCTTTCCTTATAGCCAATACATTTTTCAAATATTTTAATGATTGATTGTAATCACCTTTTTTTAAGTAAACGGTACTTACATCTCCATATGCTTGCGCAATAATTGTTGAATCACCAAGTTTTAAAGATTGATTAATAGCTTTTTGTCCATAAACTAGTGCAGAATCTATTGATATATTCGAGTAATACCAAGTTAAATCAGAATAAATGATTGCACGTTTTTTCTCATCTGGATTTGATTGTAAATCCTTTTTTAAATCATTTATTATTTCTTGAGTATTTTGTGAATAACCAATAATTGATACTATAAAAAATACTAATGTTAAAATCTTTTTGAGTCCTTTCATATCAATATTGAGATTATTGTTCCTTTATTGAGTAAGGTATTGATTTCGAATGTTCCATCAATTTCTTCTATTCGTTTTTTCATATTATTTAAACCATTTCCGAAATCTATATTTTCTATATCAAATCCATTCCCATTGTCTTTAACTTCGATTTGAATTTTGTTATGAAAACTTTTTACATCAACAGAAATTTTAGTTCCGTTTGAATATTTAATAGCATTGTTAATTGATTCTTGAATGGTTCTATAAATATTAATTCCTACAATTGATGATAGTTTTATTTCGGCAAGTTTCTCATCAATTTTAAATTCAAAACCAATGTCTTCTTTAGCTATTTTTGCTTTTTCTATGAAATTAAAAATTCGTGAACGCAAATCTTCAAAAGAAAATTCATCCTTGTTCATTGCCCAAATGGTATCTCGAAGTTCAATTATTGTAGCTTTTGTAAAATCACTAATCTTAGTTAATTGGTTTACAATTTTATTATCATTTATTTGATTACCGAATTTTAAATTATCTACAGACGAAATGACAAAAGTCAATTGTGCTCCAATATTATCGTGCAAATCTCTTGAGATGGAAAGTCGCTGCTCGTGTAAATTATTTTGTGCTTCAATTTCTTTTATAGCCGATTTTAGCTGAAACTCTTGTTCTTGCTGCTTGTTTTTAAGTTTTTGCTGACGATAAATAAGATATCCAATCGTTATTAATGCCAAGGAAATAAGAATCAAAATTTGGAATTGAGTATTCTTCTTTTTTATTAAAAGCTCTTTTTTTATTAACTCATTTTTGGCCAATAATAATTGCTTTTCTTTCTTTTCAGATTGGTATTTAGCTTCATAAAGATTTATAGCTTTTTTTATTTCTAATCCACTAGTAATTTTATCTAGTGAATCTTTTGAACTTAAATAAATATAAGCTTTTTGAAAATTTTTCTCTTTTAATGCTATTTCTGACTCTATTTTGTAATAAACAGAAAGTCGCTCTAAATCTTTATTCTTTTGAGTTATAACATACAATTTGCTACTATATTCTTTAGCTTTCTTCAAATCATTTTTCAACAAATAAGCCTGACATAAACTTGAATAAACATTTTCAACTATATTAGATTCAGCTTCATTTTCTTTGCAAATTTTCTCCGCTTCATTCAAAACAGCAAGTGCTTCATCTAATTTATTTAACTTCATTAAAGAAGTTGACATGTTATATTTAGCGATAGCGATTCCTAAGTCATCATTAATTTTTTTCTTAATTACAATCGCTTTTTCATAATTCTGAATCGCAATATGATATTTACCTTGCTTTTCATAAAGTTTTCCAAGATTTACGTAAGAAACTGAAAGACCATAATCATCATTGGCTTTTTTTCTAATATTTAAGGCTTTCTTTAAATAGAATTCGGCTTTTTTAGGCTCATCTATTTCATCATAAATCAATCCAATATTACTTAATGTATTTCCTTGATAATTTATGTTCTCAATCTTTTCAAATAACTCTAATGATTTGTTGTAATTTTTAAGTGCTTTGTAAAAATCTCCTTTGTTCCAATCTAGTAATCCTAAATTGTTATATGCAGAGCCTTCTGTAGAGAGTAAGTTGGCTTTTTTGGAATAATGAATTGCGTTATTATAACTAATGTAGGCGCTATCTAGTTTTCCTAACATATCAAAATAAACACCTTTGGCATTGAATGCTTTTGCATAAGCATAATTGGATTTTTTTTGTTTTGCTATAGAAAACATTGCTTCAAAATACTTTTTTGAAACTTTAACATCTGAAAACACTTCACTAAAAAAAAGTTTGTTGTAACAATCAACCCTTACTGTATCGTATTTAGAAGTTCTAGTAAGATTTAGTAAACTATCCTTCTCTTTATCATTTTGAGATAAACAAATTGTTGTGGCAAGAAAAATAATTAAGTAACTTATTTTATTCATAAATTTTATTTTGCATTGATTAAAATTAACAAAAAAATTAACATATATGATAACTATATCAATATTACTATTAATTTTTTTTATTAATAATGCTAATAAACACATTTTGTAGCTCGACGATTTCCTCTGAAAGGTTCTTCAATTTATTTTTGTAATTCAAATCATAATCGGAAGAGATAGCTACTTTTTCATTAAGGTAAAGTTGCTTTTTATTTAGAGAAGATATTATTTCTTCTAATTTTCGGATATTAGATAGGTGATTTTGCTCAATTTTTGAATTTTGAAAAATCAAAAACACGAGTACTACCATCAAAACAAGTATAAAGAAAGTGAGAATATAAATCATAAAAAAAGCCATTAAATCAATACAAATTTGACTTAATGGCTTTAAAAAAACAATACGTATAAATGCGTATTTATCCTTTTATTTTTTGAGTAAATTCTTTATCAGAATTAACTACTTCTCCGTTATATTGTAATTTCCAACCCATTGAATTAGTTACAACTAATATTTTTGACAATTCGCTTATCAAACGGTTTTTTGCATTTGATTTTAAAGAAGATTTTTCTATTTTTTTTGCTAAATTTTCTTTTGCAATTTTATTAATCTTATTGTAATCGTCACCGGTAAATTCGTTAAATGTACTTTGATCTACATTGTAATATTTAATATCTGGACTGATTTTTATTTCCTCTTTTGGAATACTTGTAATAGTCAATGTTTTGTTTGGAGCATCAATGTCATATTGCACTTTACTTAAATCAAAACTTACTGTTACATCTGCATTAATAACTACTAGTGCTTTTTTGTCAAATGAAATTAAATCTCCAAGGTACTTATTTTGATCTTTATAAGTCATCACTTGAGAGAAATGTCCTTCGGTAACTACTAATTTACCTACGTTTTTAATTTGCTCTTGAATGAGATTCGTATCGTATTCTACTGAAGATGAATCTTTTTTTACAGTAACCAATTGGTAGATTAAAAAACCAATAATTGCAAAGAGAATTAGGTAAATAATCTTTCCAGAGCGAATTAATGCTTGAACCAAAGGAGTCATTACATTTTTAATATCGGTCTCGGTAGATGTTTGTCGTGCCATGAATTATATATTTGACAACGAAGATATAAAATCAATTCTTCTTTAATAGAACATCTTTAGAAATTTTAACTTGATTGATTTGGTTTTTGCCTTCTACTGCTGATATGTAATATAATATTTCATTTTTTTCATCATAAAAAGGTTGCCCATCAAATTCGGCTGAGTTGATTTTGCTTCCTAAATTTATTGGTTCACTCCAGTTTTTCCAAGTATCATCTTGTCTATACGATACGAAAATATCGTGATTCCCTAATGTACTAAATCCATTGGAAGCAAATAATAACGTTTTTCCATCAGATAATAATTGAGGTGTAAAATCATCGTTTGCACTATTTATGACTTTACCCATATTTTGCAACATGCCATAAGTTCCGTCTTCTTTTTTATTGGCAAAATAAAGATCAACACCGCCTTGAGTAAAATCGGTTTCAACAGCTATTATCAATGTTTTACTATCATTAGATATTGTTGCATCTGAAAAATCTCCATAACTGTTGTAAGCAGCTACTTTTATTTGTCCTTGAGATTGAGGTTTCCCATCTACCAAATTAAAAATTTCAAATCCAGTGTTATTAGAACCTGGAGTATAGGTTGAACCACCTTTTAAAACAAAACTTGAATTAACAACATCAACAAAATTATAATAATCGCCAGAATTTAATTGTGATTCAACTTGTTTATTCGTCCACGAATCTGCTTTTTTTGAATAAGAAATAATTTCTTCTTTATCTGTTATATTTATTGATGTATACAATTTATTTCCGTCTTCAGAAATACAAACTGTTGAAGGAATAACCTCTGCTAAATCAACTTTTTGAACATTAGGCAAATTTTCAAAATCAGGTTTTGAATTTATGTTCACTTCAATTGGAATCTCAGAATCAGAAATTCCTATGGCATCAATTTGTTTTTGACCTGGCAATAGTGCAAAATTAAATTCTACTTTAACAGCAATTACTCCCGAAACCGAATTATCTAAAATAGCATATTCAACTCCTGGATTAAAAACATTGGGAACTTCTTGAATCTTTCTTCTTTTTCTTCCAAAATAATAAGCTCTGTCAGAATTTAAAGTTGTTCTGTATATTGGTGTTTTATAATTGGGTTTTCTTGACCAAACGTATTGAAACTTTTCGCCATCTGTAGAAACTGCAATAGCCACCACACAACCTGCATTAAGATTTTCAAACACAGCAACTTGCTTTACTGATTGCGCTTTTTCAAAACCAACAATAACGGTTTCTCTTCCATCTAAAGCATTTTTGGGTGTCCATGCATTACCGCTGTAACCTCCTTGTGGAAATACATCTGGTTTTCCTAAAATCCTTTTGATTCCGAATTGTTTTCCACCTAAATCGGAAGAAAATTTTATCAACTTAGATGCCCATTGAACCTGTTGAGCATTAACAGAAAAAAAAGCAAACAAAATAGCGAAT
Source organism: Flavobacterium koreense (assembly GCF_054776075.1). NCBI lineage: Bacteria > Pseudomonadati > Bacteroidota > Flavobacteriia > Flavobacteriales > Flavobacteriaceae > Flavobacterium > Flavobacterium koreense. The sequence goes on from NZ_BAAHCF010000012.1 coordinate 107,804, forward strand.
AGATATAGATATTTTTTCATATGTTTAAATTTTATTTTTTTAGAGGTAACATATGGTATCGCCTATTTAATCATTGGTGTTTGTTTGCAACAAACTTGTTGTTAGTGGCGATTTCATAATTATTTCATTTAAAAAATGGGCTGCAACAAAGTCACAGCCCAAGCAACAAAGTGTAATAACCTCTAATTATTTACTTTGATTTTTTCTACTTTTTTACCTTTGAAAGCGAAGATGAATTCACCATCAGAAGTAATGTCGATTCCGCTACCATATTTTGGGCTTCCTCCTTTACCTTTAGATTGAACAGAACCTTTGGTTTCTCCATTAGTCATATCAATTCCATAAATAATATTTTTGCTATTTCTTTGATCTCTTAGATAGTAATTTCCTTCTATTTCATAGAAGAAATCAACGCCTCTAATTTTGTCTGTTGCATAAGCTCTTGTACCATCTTTTTTGTTGTAAGATGCTAATCCTTTTTCTGAAAGCACAACAACTTTATCACCAAAATCAATTACATCAGAAGCTTTTCCTACTCCTGCATCATTATGTTTTACATCAAACAATTGTTTTCCTGACGCGATATCATATCCGTAAAACTCATCACCATCACCAACAAAAGCTGTTTTATCTTGATCAATAATTATATCAGTGATTCTCTTATCGAATTTTTCAGAACGCCATGATGTTAAACCTGTTTTATCATCGATTGCCAAAACTCCATTTTTTTGAGCTTTATAATCCCAGTAAATGTATGGTACGCTTTCTCTGTAAGTTCCACCCATTGGTGATGATCTTGTTTCCATTCTATATTCTTGAACTTGAACTTTACCTCCAATTTGAAGCATGATTTTATCACCTGTTTTGTATAAGTTTGGCATACTAAAAGCTCCAGTAATTTTTTCTGATGCCCATAATAATTTACCAGATTCTAAATCGTGCTTTTCAACATATTTAGTTCTATCTCTTGTACCTAACATCACTAAATAAACTGCGTTTTCTTCAAATACTGGATCAGCAATAGTTCTGTAATATTTTTTGTTTGTTGAATTTGAGAACAAACCTTTTCCACCATCCATATCGTTTTCATAGATAGCTTCCCAAAGTTTTTGACCATTATTGATATTATAAACCTGAAGACCATTTAGATACATGTAGATTTTATCTCCTTTTATCCACAAATCTAGAATAGCTCTTCTTGTAACCAATTCTTTCTCAACTGTTCCCAAGAAAGTAGCATCCCAAAGTATTTCACCATTTACAGCATTAATTTTTACTAACTGATTTTTGAATCCAGCGAATAAAGCTCCTAAAGCTGTTGGTTTGAAATTCACCATGATAATTTCGTTTCTTTTAGCATCGTAAATGTATTTTCCAACACCACCTTTGAAACGATTAGTTTCCCAAACTTTTTCACCTGTATTGGCTTTTACTAATATTACTGAAGCCTTTTGAGAAATTAAAAAAGCGTCCAACTCTGAAATGTATTTTACAGTTTCCAACTCGCCTTGATCAGCTCCATCTTCTGATTTTGTTCCTTTAGGCATCAAGTTTTGATATTCTTCAGAATTCCATAACTCTTTTCCAGTTGCAATATCTAAAACAGCTACTCTATCAGTTCCCATTTTTCTTTCGTCAAATAAGAACAAGTAACCACCTTTCTCTTTCCAAATAACATATTGGTATTCACTTTTGTTAGTTTTGTTTGTGGTAAGTTTTTTATAATCACCGCTCCATAACATTTTTCCGTTGGCATCTAATACCGTTGCAGAATTGTCATCTGTACCAAGAATATAAGAACCATCACCATCATTTACTGCCAATCTACTAGCTTTGTTATCAAATTCTGATTCCCAAACTGTAGAGAAATTTCCTGATTTTTTACCGGCCGATTTTCCTCCGCCAGTTACTTTGCCTAATAATTTTCCAAATTGTGCATTGGATTGCAATGTTCCCATCATACAAATGGAAAGCATTAAAATTGATAATTTTTTCATTGTTAAATAATGTTTAGAGGTTGTTATTAAAAGGTAATAGTGTAACGAATTTTATATCGTTGTTGTTTTTGAAGTTTGAATTGAAATTTGTGATCTAAAATGTAAGATGACATAAAATTGATAAAGTCAATATTCTTTATATCGCTATCAACTTTGAAGAAAGTAGCAACTTTACCATTTTGAACTACACTAATATCAATTACCATAGTTCCTTTTACGTCGGCAAATTTTTTGTTTTTCTTTTTTGTAAATTCTTGTGATTGAAATACTTCATCAATTTCTTTTGTTACTGTTTCAGCAACGACTTCTTCATCAGTTAAAACTGGTTTTTGAGCATTGATTGCAGGAGAAATTAATAGTAAGAATGTTAATCCGAAAACAAGTCTGATTATACGCATGACTAATTTGTTTAATGTTACAAGGCAAACTTATAACTTAAACAAATCGAGGGAAATACGAAAAAATACGTATTTTAACTAAAATGCAAGAATGGCAATTTTTGTTGAAGTTGTTCTATTTTAGCTTCAAGGTTGGCTAAAAATTTTTGATGACTTTCAGAATTTGGATTAAATGGTCTGTGTTTTAAAGCTCTTTGAATTTCACAAACCTGATTCATTAATCCGAATTCACTTTCAGAAACGTAGTTTTCAAAGAATTTTATCCAAATATAATCGATAGCAGACTGACTTGGATGTAGCATATCATCGGCATAAAATCGATAATCACGAAGTTCGTCCATCATAATTTCGTAGGAAGGAAAATATATCGAGTTGCGAGTTGCGAGTTGCGAGTTTTGGATTGCCGTAATCAAATGCGCTTTGCTTCTTTGGTTTTCAATAAATCCATCTTTGATATGTCGCACAGGCGAAATGGTAAAAATAAAATTACAATTTGGATTGATTGATTGAATTAAATTGATTGAATTCTCAATTGATTTTTCGATAATTTCTACAGATAAAATTTCTTTATCAAATTGATTTTGTTTTACTTTATGACAATTAGCTACAATACTTAAACTGTCAGGCTGAGCTTGTCGAAGTCGATAAACCCAAGACGTTCCGTAAGTAATAATAAAATGAGATGCTTCAATAATTTGAGTTCTAAAAAGATGTAGTACTCTATTCAAATTTTGTACTATTAATTCTGAAGAAGTATCACTTAAAAGGGAATGAACTTCATAACAATGCCATAAATCGTTATGAAAAAAAATGTCTTTTTCTGTAAACTCAATTTTATTTACAGCTCTGTTTATAAGATTTTCAATAGAAATTGGATTAAAAATAATTCCAAAAGGATTTACACAATTTTGAAACTTAAAATACTCAAATTTTTCTCCCATATTTTCAGCAAAACACGAACCAATAGAAATAATTTTAGAATTATAATCTATAGGATTTTGATATTTTGCAATTGGAACTTTGGTAGTGAAATTCATTTATCTATCTAAAAAAATTAAAAATCTATAATGTCAAAAGTAATAATAAAAAATAATCCCGACAGTTAAAAACCATCGGGATTATTTAAAAATCTTATTTATAATTTATTGATTATAAAAATATTGGTAAGTTCCACTCCAAGTTGAATTGACTAAATCTGTAAAAACTTCATTTAGTGGCATATTATTGCTGTTGTATGTATAAGTTGACGTCTCTCTAGTTACGTTGTTCTTTTTAAACATCACAGGATTATTTGCAACACCTGAAAACCCTAAAACCTCAGATGGTGTTTCTAATTCAATTTTTGAATAACCTGTTACATTAATAAAAGGATTTACTTTGTTATCAAAAGTGGTTTCTTGTACCTCTGTATATTCAAAAGATGTTCCAGGATCGAAAACAATTTCTTTTTTATAACCTTGGTTATTAGCTACATAAATTGTTCCATTTGCTACAATATCACTTCCTTCATTGGTTACAAATGTAATAGTGCCATTTGTGTTGTAGGTATAATTGGTAACATTGACAGTGGTACCATATATACCTGTACACTTTTTCAATCGTAAACTTGTATCGTATTCAAAATTTACTGTTTCTAACAAAACACCATTTAAGGTGGTTTTTGCTTGAGTAATTAAATCTCCAGTATAAGTATATGAAGTTTCCTCAACAGAACTTGAAAACGTATTTGTATATTTTAGAATTTTTGTTCCACTATAGAAAAATTCTGTAGTTTCTACATCACCATTGGTAAGGGTTTCAATAACTTTTGTAAGTAAGACCGGAGTATTACTTCCGCCACCGCCACCGCCATTGTTGTTTCCGCCTCCATTATTGTTTCCACCACTATTGTTATTAGTGTTATTCAATAGAGCAGGATCAATAGGTTCAACTTCACATGAAGTGAAAATTGTCAAAATTAAGGCGAAGATACCAAGTGTTTTTTTCATTGTTTTATTTATTTGTGTCCAAATTAACGGATATTTTTTTAATAAAGTAATTAAATTGTAGGATAAATTAAAGGTAAGCTACTCTTTTTTATAACTCAATACAAACATTTTTGAGTTTACTATTTGTTGTTTATTCTCTTCTATATTTTTCTCCAACTTTTCGATTTTTTTGGTATTTTTTTCTTTTTTAGAATCATCAGAAACAGCAAGTTTATTCTTAAGTTCTTCAAGTTCTTCATTAAGTTTAAAATTTTCAATAGAAATTGGATTGAAAATAATTCCAAAAGGATTTACAAAATTCTGAAACTTAAAATACTCAAATTTTTCTCGCATATTCTCAGCAAACACGAACCAATAGAAATAATTTTAGAATTATAATCTATAGGATTTTGTTTTTTGTAATTGGAACTTTGATAGTGAAATTCATTTACGTTTGAAAAAAATTAATTAGTCGCTTTTTTTTCTTTTTTGCTTTTCTTTTTGCTTTCTTTTTCTAATTTTTTTTCTTCTTTCTTAGCGGCTATTTCCAATTTCTTTTTTTCTATTTCGGCATTTCTTTTTTGAATTGAAACATTTAAACCAGTAATAGTTTGAGAAGATGATTCAATTTTTTTATTGTTTTTAGCAATCTTAGAATTTAATTTTTCAATCTTTTTTTCAATTTTTTCAGATGCCTCTTTATCTTGGCTTTGACTTAGGTCATTTTTTAACTGCGTAACCTCTTGAGCCATTTCGGCATTTTTGGCTACTTTTTTATCTTTTTTTAGAATTTCTTTTTTTAGTAAATCCTCTGCTGATATCTGATTTCTTTGCATTTGCATCATCATTCTCATTTGTTGTTGCTGCATTTGCATTTGTCGTTGTTGCATTCTCATTTGATTTTGTTGCTGCATTCTCATTTGATCTTGCTGCCTCATAATTTGCTGATTTTGTTGCATATTACGCATGTTATTCTGCATATGAAAATTGTTGTTGCCTTGTGAAAAAGCAGCATTTACAAATAAAAAAAACAATGCTATTCTTAGTATATTTTTCATTTTTATTTAATTAATTATAAGTGATTTTTATTTTGGTAGTTTTTTAGATTAAAAAATCAACCGCTTTCTCCAAAGCTTCCTTAATTCCTAAAACATTTTTTCCTTTTCCCGATGCGAAGAACGGTTGTCCTCCACCATTTCCATCGATGTATTTACCTAATTCTCTGATTACATTTCCTGCATTTAATGATTTTTCTGCAACCAATTCTTTTGAAATGTAGCAGTGAATATTAGGAGCGTCATCTTCAACCGAAGCTAAAAACACGAATGAATTTGGTTTAGATGTTCCAATAGCTTGAGCTAAATCTTTAGTTGAACTCATTGACAAATCAACTTGTTTTGCTAAAAAGTTAATTCCGTTTATTTCTTGAAAATCTGCAAGTAAATTGTCTTTTAATCCATCCACTTTTTCTTTTAATAATTGCTCAATTTGTTTTTTCAACTTCGCATTATCGTCTTGCAATGAAGCTACCGATTTCAAAATATCTTGAGGATTTTTCAATGTTTCTTTGATCTCTGCCAAAGTACTTTCTTGATTTTTGTAGAAATCTTTCACTGCATCACCAGTAATTGCTTCAATACGACGAATTCCTGCTGCAACTGCACCTTCTGAAATGATTTTGAAATGCCAAATATCAGCAGTGTTTTTTACGTGAATTCCACCACAAAGTTCTTTGCTTTCGCCAAATTCTATCATTCTTACTGAATCACCATATTTTTCTCCAAATAAAGCCATTGCGCCTTTATCTAAAGCTTCTTGAATTGGAATATTTCTATATTCTTGCAATTTCAATTGTGCCTCGATTTGAGCATTTACACTTGCTTCAACCTGACGTAATTCTTCATCCGAAACTTTAGAAAAATGAGAAAAGTCAAAACGCAAGTAATTTGGATTTACTAACGAACCTTTTTGCTCGACATGAGTTCCAAGAATGTTTCTCAAAGCCAAATGCATTAAGTGCGTAGCCGAGTGATTTTTGGAAGTTGATGTTCTTAAATCGGTATTTACTTTTGCTACAAAACCAGCTTCAAGATTTTCTGGTAGTTGTTTTGCAAAATGTAATATTAAGTTGTTTTCTTTCTTTGTATCAATGATATCAATGGTTTCGTTTGCAGAAACTAAAGTTCCTTTATCACCAACTTGTCCTCCACCTTCTGGATAAAATGGCGTGTTGTCTAAAACAATTTGATATAAAATTCCGTCTTTTTTAGAATCAACTTTACGAATTCTGGTGATTTTCACGTCATTTTCAGTTTGGTCATAACCCACAAATGTTTCTACATTTCCTGGAATTAAAATGGTCCAATCTTCAGTTGAAACTTCTGATGCTGCACGAGAACGCGCTTTTTGTTTTTGTAATTCCGATTCGAAATCTGATTCGTTATATGAAAATCCTTTTTCTTTTAAAATTAAAGCTGTTAAATCTTTTGGAAATCCGAAAGTATCGTACAATTCAAAAACTTTTGCACCTAAAACTTCTTTTCCTGATGTTTCAGCAACAACTTTATCTAATAATTGTAAACCTTGATCTAAAGTTCTTAAAAACGAAGCTTCTTCTTCACGGATTACGTTGGTAACCAATTGTTGTTGCGATTTAATTTCTGGAAAAAATTCGCCCATTTGATTCGCTAAAACTTCAACCAATTTATTGATAAAAGGTTCTTTAGTATTTAAAAATGTAAATCCATAACGAATCGCACGACGCAAAATTCTACGAATTACATAACCAGCACCAGTGTTAGATGGTAATTGTCCGTCAGCAATAGCAAACGCAACGGCACGAACGTGATCGACAATTACACGAATAGCTATGTTCGTTTTATTTTGTTCTTCTGAAACGTTTTTAACTTCGTTTGAAGTATATTTTAATCCTGTAATTTGTTCAATTTTTTCGATTAGCGGAGTGAAAACATCCGTATCATAATTGGAAGTTACATTTTGCATCGCCATGCACAAACGCTCAAATCCCATTCCTGTATCAACGTGTTGCGCTGGTAATTTTTCTAATGAACCATCAGCTTTTCTATTGAATTCCATGAAAACATTGTTCCAAATTTCAACTACTTGTGGATGATCGGCATTTACTAAACTTCTTCCAGAAACTGCAGCTCTTTCAGCATCGGTTCTTAAATCGATATGAATTTCTGAACACGGACCACACGGACCCTGATCGCCCATTTCCCAAAAGTTATCTTTTTTATTTCCAAGAATGATTCGGTCTTCTGAAACGTACTGTTTCCAAATATCCCAAGCTTCTTGGTCGAAAGCAACATTTTCTGCAGGATTTCCTTCAAATACAGAAACATACAAACGGTCTTTATCTAATTTTAAAACTTCTGTAAGAAATTCCCAAGCCCAATCCAATGCTTCTTTCTTGAAATAATCGCCAAACGACCAGTTTCCAAGCATTTCGAACATAGTGTGATGATAAGTGTCAAAACCTACATCTTCAAGATCATTGTGTTTTCCTGAAACACGAAGACATTTTTGCGTATCGGCTATTCTTGGACTTTTTGGAGTTCCGTTTCCTAAAAAGTATTCTTTGAATTGCGCCATTCCTGAGTTGTTAAACATCAAGGTTGGATCGTCTTTAAGCACAATTGGTGCCGATGGAACAATTAAATGTCCTTTTGATTCAAAGAAATTGAGATAAGCTTTTCTAATGTCTTGCGATTTCATTATTTGGTTTTTATTTATTTTCTGATATTTTTTTTAATTCTTGTAATGCTAATGGAAACTTTTCGTTCATATAATCAATGTATTCTGGAACACAATCGATTTCTGCTGTTACGGTTGTAATTCCCTCAACTTCATTTAGTTTGTAGGTTTCAAAACTTCCTGTCCATTTTTCAGCTTCTGCGTCAATTGGCAATTCTTTCAAATCTTTCAACATTCCAATGTGTTTGAAAATAATCAATTTATTTGGAATAAGATAAAACACATCACTATACATTCCTTCAAAACTTGGAGCAATAAAATGAATTCTGCTTCCTAATTCTATTTCGCCTGTAAAATAAGTTCCAGCACAAAATGGCGTTGTCCATTCAGTATATGATTTCTTATCCCACATTTTATTCCAAACGGTTTCTGCAGAAGCATTGATTTCTTGAGTGAAAACTATTTTTTTAATTCCGTAAAGGTAGTTTCTCAAATTGGTTTTTACTAAAGCATTCCAGCCCATTTCATAATTGGCAATAGTAAAATTTGGTCCAGCATCTGCAAAACTTTCCACACCTTCGTGAGTCAATGTTACTTTTGATTTCCCATCAATCTCATCAATATTCCAAGTTAAAACAGAAGTTCCACTAGATTGTTCTGGGTGTGTCCAAGTGTGTTGGAATAATTTATTTTCTTCCACTTGCAAAATTTCACCTTCGTGAAGATATTCTTTTTTCTCACCTTCATAAAAGGAGAATTTATTCCCAATATTCAAATTGAAATTTGCTATATCAAAATACCAAATTTTCATAATTTCTGAATTTGTTAATGCTTCCCAAACTTTCGATTTAGCAGCATCGAAAACAGCTTCTACTTTTATTACACCCATAATTTGAATATTAATACACGAAATTAGCACGATTTAAAAATAAAAAATAGTTTAGTTTGAAACATTTCTTAAATTTGTTCGTATAACCATTGTTATTCTTAAAACGATTACAAAAATAGTATAATTTAAGAAATGTCGAAGAAAGTTAAGTATTATTACGACCCAGAAAGTTTAGCTTACCGAATTATTAGTCCGAAGAAAAGGAAAAAATTTGGTTATGCCTTGTTATTCTTGGTTGCATCGGCTTTATTTGGATTTCTTTGTTTTGTAGTTTTAATGAATACACCCTATTTTGAAACACCAAAAGATAAGATTCAAGCCAGAGAAATTGAAAATTTGAAGTTGAGTTACGCTCTTTTGAATAAGAAAATTGAAGATATCGATCAAGTAGCTTCCGATTTGGAAGAACGTGATAATAATTTATATCGTGTTTATTTTAACTCCTCACCCATTTCAAACGAAAAACGAAGAGGAATTATCGACAGAAAAAGATATAAAGAATTAGAAGGATTTAATAATTCTGAATTAGTCATAAATACATCCGAAAAAGTGGATGCAATTTCAAAAGCATTGGCAGTTCAATCAAAATCATTGGATGAAATTTTGAAATTGGCAAAAGCAAAAGACAAATTATTGGGCGCTGTTCCTGCAATTCAACCAGTAAAAAATGAGGATTTGAAGCACATGGCATCTGGATTTGGATATAGAACTGATCCGTTTACAAAAGCAAGAAAAATGCATGAAGGAATGGATTTCACTGCCAAAACTGGAACTCCAATTTATGCTACTGGTGATGGTGTTGTGAAAAGTGCTGATAATTCACTTTCAGGTTATGGAAATCATATTGAAATTAATCATGGTTTTGGCTATTTAACATTGTATGCCCATTTAAGCAAGTACAAAGTAAGACCAGGACAACGAGTAAAACGCGGTGACATAATAGGATATGTAGGAAGCACAGGAAGAAGTCAGGCGCCACATTTACATTATGAAGTTCACAAAGACGGAAAAGTAACAAATCCGATTAATTTTTATTACGGAAATATTTCGGCAGCAGAATACGTAGCGATTTCAAAAATTGCTAATCAAGAGAATCAATCTTTAGACTAGTGTTCAGTGTTCAAAATTAAATAAATAGAAAAAAATGCACATAGAATTATCAAAAGACAAATTATATTTTAGTATTGGTGAAATTGCCGAAGCTTTTGATGTAAACGCATCACTTATAAGGTTTTGGGATAAAGAATTTGACATTCTTAAACCAAAGAAAAATGCCAAAGGAAATAGAATGTTCACACAAGAAGATGTGAAGAATTTACAACTGATTTATCATTTAGTTAAAGAACGTGGATTTACATTGGAAGGAGCAAAAACGCATTTAAAAGAAGGTCAGAAAAAAACCTTAGACAAATTTGATATCATTTCAAAGCTTGAAGGAATCAAAGCGGAGTTGACAAACATAAAGAACAATTTATAAATCAATAAACAAAAACAATAAATAAACTTTAAACAATTAGAAATTATGAGAAAATTTTTGCCTTGGATAATTTTAGCAGCTGTAGTATTAATAGGATATAGCTACTTCAAAGGAATCAATAACACAGCAGTTACTCTTGAACAAGATGTAAAAGAAAGCTGGGGTAATGTACAAACAGCTTATCAAAGAAGAAATGACCTTATTGGAAATTTAGTGAAAACCGTTCAAGGTGCTGCAGAATATGAAAAAGGAACTTTAACAGCAGTTATTGAAGCACGTGCAAAAGCAACTTCTATGACAATTGACCCAACTAACATTACTCCTGAACAATTAGCACAATTTAACCAAGTTCAAGGTGGAATGAGCAGTGCTTTATCAAGATTATTGGTAACTGTAGAACAATATCCAAGTTTGAAAGCTAATGAGAACTTCTTGAAATTGCAGGATGAGTTGGCAAGTACAGAAAATCAAATTTTGACAGCAAGAACTCGTTACAATGAAGCAATCAAACCATACAATAATCACGTAAAAGTATTCCCAAATAGTATTTTTGCAGGTTGGTTTGGATTTAAAGAAAAACCATTCTTCGAAGCAGTTGCTGGTGCAGATAAAGCTCCAGATGTGGAATTTAATTTTGATAAAAAAGAAGATAAAAAATAATGTCAAAAGTAGAAGATTTTTTAACTAAAGCCGAAGAGGAAGAAGTAGTTGAAGCTATTCGTTTGGCTGAAAAAAATACTTCAGGTGAACTTCGTGTGCACATAGAAAAAGAAACATCCATGGCTCCTATTGACAGAGCTGTGGAGGTTTTTAATCTTCTTAAAATGGAAAACACCAAAGACCGAAATGGTGTCATAATTTATGTGGCTGTAAAAAGCAAACAATTTGCAATTTATGGAGACAAAGGCATCAATGAAAAAGTTGCTGATGATTTTTGGAATTGTACCAAAGACATCATGTTAAACCATTTTAAAAACGGCAACAACAAACAAGCATTGGTTGACGGAATTAACAATGCAGGCGAACAACTAAAAAAACATTTTCCTTTTCTGGATAATGATACTGACGAACTTTCTAACGAAATATCAAAAGGATGATACAACTAGTTTTTAGAATCGTAAAATTCTTGTTGATTGCTTCATTATTGTTGTTACATCAGCTTGGTTTTGGGCAATTTACAATTCCGCCTAAACCCGATTTTCAAACTTCTGTTTATGATTATGCAAAACTTTTAAATGCTTCAGAAAAAGCGGCTTTAGAAGATAAATTAATTAAATACTCAGATTCTACAACTACTCAAATTGTTGTAATTACAATTGAAGATTTAAAAGGTGAAGCTGTTGGAGTATTAGCAACTAATTGGGCTCATAAATGGGGAATCGGTCAAGCAGACAAAGATAATGGTGTCATTATTTTAGTTGCTAAAAATGACAGAAAAATGAGCATTAGACCTGGATATGGTGTTGAAGATCGATTAGTAGCAGGAATTTGTGGTGAAATTAATAGAAATGTTATAACACCTGAATTTAAAGCAGGTAGCTATTATAACGGATTAGATAAAGGTGCTGATGCTATTTTTAAAGTTTTAACAGGAAAATATAAAGGAACTCGAATTGAAGATTCTAATGATAATAGTATTTTTCCAATACTTCTTTTCATAGTTATTTTCGTTGTAATAATGATTTTAGCCTCCAAAAATAAAGGCGGTGGAAATTCAGGAAATTCATCTGGCGGACCAAGTTTACTAGATATTATCATATTAAGCAATATGGGAAGAAGTTCTGGTGGCGGAAGTTTTGGTGGTGGATTTGGAGGATCATCTGGCGGAGGCGGTGGTTTCGGTGGTGGTTTCGGCGGTGGAGGCTTCTCTGGAGGAGGTGCTGATGGAAGTTGGTAACCAAGAATTTAAAAAATCATTTTAAATAAAAAAAGGCTTTCTAAATTTAGAAAGCCTTTTTTATTTTTTAAAACCACATCATTCCACCTGATTTCTTTTCTTTTCCTGCGAATTTTTCTAGTTTGTAGGTTAATGAAAACATTACGTAACGTCTTAGCACTACGTTTTCTTCATCTCTGATTGATGTTGCTGTGATGCTTCTTGTTGCATTTTGATTTTGATTTAACATATCATACACTTTTACTTTTGCCATTAATTTCTTTTGATAAAAACTATATGACAAACTGGTATTCCATAAGTAGAAATCTTTCTTAAATCCGCTTGCTATGTTTGAGTTGTATGTGTATCCAAAGTCGTTTCCGAAAGTCCAATTTTTTGGCCAAAAACTCGTTACTTGTAAGTTCAATCGGTGAGTAAAATTGGATGCCGATTCAATCACATAATTTGAGAAATTAGTTTTGTTAAAGGAATAATTGTAAGATGGATTAATCGTTAACAGTTCACCATATTCATATGTAAAATTAACTCTTGGATTAAACGTATAGGTTTTTGCACTAAACAATTCTCCATCGGTAAATCCTTTTGACAAACCAAAATTGTTATTTGCTCTAAGTTCAAATCTATATTTATGTCCGTCTTTTTTGATGGATTTATTCCAATATAACCCAAACCACGAGTTATATGTACCAGATACATTTTCGTATGAAGTTGTTCTTTTTCTATTGGCATCAAATGTTGTTGAGGAAACGATTTGATTATCGTAAAAATTTCCTCCTGTATAAACTCCATATCCAGAACGTGTTGCGTAATCGAAATCTCTGTAAGAAAAATAAATACCATGATTTTGATTCAAATCCAAATTTGGATTACCAATTATAGTATTCAATGGATTAGCTAAATCTTCTACTGGCAAAATTTGTCTTGCAGTTGGAAGCGTGTAAGAGTAATTGTAGTTAATCCATAAGTTTTTACTTTTTGAAAAACGATAACTAGCATAAGTGTTTATATAGGGTAAAACAAATTCTTTTTCTAAACTGGTTTTCACATTTAAGTATTCTGAATCATTATCAAAATTGATTAATGTTGTTCCAACATTCAAATTGAAATTCATTTTTTTGCTATTGTAGGCTAAACCTGTGTTTGGGGTAATTGTTCGTTCTAACGAATTGAAAGCATTAGATAATTCATCATTTGCAATTGAATAAGTTTCATTTGTTGCATCAAAATCAAAAGAATTTCTTCTATCTCTGTTTTTATCAATTTTATATTCTACACCCAATTTTACTTGAAGTGAATCTGTAATTGGTTGATAAAACTCTAGTTCTGCCCTGTAATTGGAGCTTATGTTTTTAGAATTATTGGTCTGATTCCTGACATCATCTGGATCGGCTCCTTGATAAAAAATAGTTGTTGACCTTACAATTTCATCTTCTTTTGTGTTAGAATTTTCGCTATCAAAAACAAAACTTAAACTTTTACCTTTTCTTTTAAATGATTTGGTGAAAGACAATGTATTATTGAAAGAGTCATTGTTATTTTCATAGAAATTATTTGAGCTACTTTCATTTAAAAGAGCATTAGCTGCATCAAAAGAAGATTGAGAAGCAACATTTCTATTTTTGTTATTAGACTTTGTAAAATTTGGTTCTAATGATATTGTTGTTAATGAATCTATTTTAAATTCAAATAATGATGTAACATTATGAACATATCTGTCTTCGTTTGTATTTGAATTAGAGTTTGTGGAGAAATTTCCTGAGGGAAGAAAGTTAGTCAAACTTGTTCTATTGGTATTTTTAGAATTTGCTCCAGAATAAAAATAACTCAAAGAAGTTTCTGCATCTTTAAACCATTCATCAGAATAATTCAATCCAACTAAATTAGACTGCGTAATCCCCTTATTTCCTCCAAAACTTCTTCCGTTTATTCCAAACGAACCATTGTCACCAATCCAGACACTTCTGCTTCTTCCTCCACCCATATTATCAAAAACTTCATCCATTGAGAATCCAGTTGCATTGATATTATTGGATGATGCTAAGACACTAATCTTTCGTTTATTTTTAAAATAATTTACTAAAGTACTAGATTCATATCGCTTATCAGAACCTCGTCCGCCCATGAACTTACCAAAAAATCCTTTGTTTTTATTTTCGTCAATGGTAAGATTTATGCTGGCTGTATTGGCACTTGCTGCAGCACCTGTTTGCTCTTCTTTTTTAGTTTTAGTGTCAGAAACTTGAACTTTATTGATGATATCTGAAGGCAAATTTTGAAGTGCAATTTTTCCGTCTTTATCAAAAAATGGTTTTCCATTAACAAGTATTTGATTTACTTCTTTTCCGTTAACCGTTATTTTTCCATCAGCGTCAATTTCTACGCCTGGTAATTGCTTTAATAAAGTTTCAACATTAGCATCTGGACGAACTTTAAATGAAGAAGCATTAAACTCTAAAGTATCTTTTTTAATTCTAATTGGAGGAGTTTCTTTCTTGATGATGACTTCATCTAGATTATTTATGGCAACTTTTAATGCTAAAGTTCCAAAATCTTTGTCAGCAGACACATTCTCTAAAGGTATTTTGTATTCATCATAAGTTACAAATGACACTTTTAAATAAACTGGTTTGTCAATTTTCTTCAATTTGAAATCAAATTTTCCAAATTTATCTGTAATCGTATAATCAATCACTGTAGAATCTTTAGCTGAAGAAAGATAAACTGTTGCAGACTCTATTGGTAATTTGGTTACTTCATCAATTACTTTTCCTTTTAGATTAAAGGTGTTTTGACCATAAGTAAAGGAGCAGAATACAATTGCAAGAATGGTGTATAACGTTTTAGGCATAAAATTTATTGGTTAGTTTTCTAAATAACTGCGAAATAAAGACTTTAGTATTTAAAGAAATAATTTCTTACAAAACTTTAACATATGTAAATAAAAAAACGTCCAATTTCTTGGACGTTTCTGATTGTTATTTCTTCTTTTTAGTTGTCTTTTTTACAACTTTCTTTTTTGTAGTTACAGGAGCTTTAGTTTCGGGTATTATAGGGTCCGCTCCTCATTTCAACAATTTCATAGACTCTAAAGCATAATTATTTGTTGGATCTAAAGCTAAAGTTTTGCTAAAAAACTCTTTTGCTTTTACTTTATCAGTATTAGCATAGTGCGCTCCAATACTGTTATAAGATTCTGTAACTTTTGCTTTATTTTTAGCTATTTCTTCGTCACCTTTAGGTAATACGATATCTAAATATTTTTGATAAGTAGCTGCCATCACATCATCTTTATCCAATGAACTGTTAATTCTTGCTTTGTATAAATAAGCCTCTTGATAAGTTGGTGATGCTGTAATTACATTATCCATAGCTTTATCAGCTTTATCTAAACTTACAAGGTCAATAGTTTTTGCATCTTTTCCTCTATTAATAGTGAAAACAGAAAGACCATAATAAACATTATCTTCAAGATAGTTTTTAGACGTTGGGTTAGAAATTGCTGCTTCAAAAATAGCTGAAGAAACATCATACAACTTTTGTCCAAAATACTTTTTACCAATTTCGTTCAGACCATTTGCTAAAACTGGCTCCATATTAAGTGCTTTCTGAATCTCAGCTGCTCCATTTTTTAACATTGTTGCGTCAACTGTTTTCCCATCAGCACCAATTGATTTTTTTACAAGAGCTAATCCTAAGTAATAATAATCACCAGGAATTACTTTAGTTCCTTTAGCAATAAATTCATTAAGTGCTGTAATAGCTGCTTCTGTATTTCCATTTTCATAAGCAGAGTAACCTAAATAACGTAGAATTCTTGGATTAACTTTATCTAGTTTTTTCATTTCATTTGCTTCTGCTTCTAGAGCTACATAATCTCTTGCTAAGATTAAGAAGTCTGCATGACGCATACGAGATGTCAATGAATAATCTGTTAATTTCATGTACTCATTATAGCTATCTAATGCTTTTTTGATGTTTTCTGTGTAAGTAGAAGGTTTATTGTTAGCCCACAAATAGTAAGTTTCTGCCAATTCTCTGTAAACAGGACCATAACTTTTGTTGATTGCAATAACTTCATCATACGCTTTAATTGATTCACTATAAGCTTTAGCACCTTTTAACAAAACACCCAATTGCATTTTAGCTCTAATCAAAGAACTATCAGATTGGTAAGCGCTTCTATAAGCTGAATATGCTTCATTTTGATTTTTTTCACCATAGTATGCATCACCTAAAGCTAAGTGTATGTATGCATTAGTTGGATTTGCAACTTTGGCTTTATTCAAAACTTCAATCGCTGCTTTATAGTCAGGTTTGTCAGCATTCATATAAGCTTTTGCAATATAGATGTACTCTTCCACATCTTTCTTTTTAAGATCTTTAGTTACTGCATCAAATTTAGATTTTGCAGCTGCAACATTACCACTATTCAATTCTAATTGACCTAGACCAATGTTATTGATTTTTCCTTCTTCAGAAGATAAACCTCTGTCAAAAGAAATTTTTGCAGAATCCTCGATGTTTTGAGTTAGATATATATTCCCTAAAAGAAATGATGCTCTACCATTACTTTTGGTTTGAATAATACTCTTTAATAATGACTTAGCTTTTTCATACTGTTCAGCATCAATCGCTTTTCTAGCTTGATCTAAGTCTTGTGCTTGGCTCACTGCGGCTGAAGCTAACAAAGCAATACTGAAAATTTTAAATTTGCTCATCTTATTGTAATTTATTTCTTGTTTTCTATTTGATTTCTAATTCTAATATTTCGGCTTGGTTCTCTCATTGGAGAAAGTCCCGATTGTGTAATTATTCTTTGTCCTATCTCTCCGGCTATGAATGAAGCAAAGCCCATTCCTAATCCTTCATATCCTTGACAATTGATAATATACAAAACACGTGCCAAAGGGTATGCTCTACTTCCTATGTTCTCTTGTGATGGGTAAACATACTTATTATCAGCAGTTTTCACACTTAAAATTTTTACACTATTTACAAATTTTTGCATTGCTGCTTTTGGTTGTGTCAACCAGTTTATTCCAACTACACCAATCATTCCATCATTTTCTGAAACGTGTTTTATTACTTCATCATTAGTTTTGAATGAAAAAACACCTTCACTTGGTAGTGATTCTATCTTTGCTAATCTGCATAAATAGCTAACTGTACTTGAGTTAGGGTTGTCAAAAACCAATCCTTTTATGCTGTTTTTAGTTCCTTTTAAATAATCAATTACTTCTTTTAAATCAATTAAAGTATCGTTTGATTTTGTATTTTTTATAAATGTAATAGCATCTATTGCAAATGCTGTAGTTCTAGGTTTAATTTTTTTCTGATTAAAAATAGCTGTTTCCTCCTTATTCAATTCTCTAGAAAGCACGATAATTCCTGATTTTTCATTTGTAAAATCAATAACGCTTTCTTTTTCAGACTTAGGAAGTAAAGTTATTTTTGCATCATATTGTGTCTCAAAAATAGTTACTTGATCTTCAACAATAGGCATTAAAGTTTCATCTACTAAAATTGTAGTTTTTCCTTCAATGATTGTATCTGACTTAGGATCGTTTTTATCTTTTTTCACACATGATATTACAATTCCTAAAATAAGAATTGGAACTAAAATCAAAAATAAAATCTTTTTATTCTTCATCATTGTTAGTATTAAAATATCTATAGAATCTGAAAAAACCGTAAGCCATTAATAGTATTCCTAGAGCTATTCTATATTGTGGTTGCAATCGTATTGGAAAACTAGACCAAAAAATTAGCACAACACCAAATGTTAAATAAATCAAAAAAAACAAAAATCCTATAAATAGAAGAAATCGCTCGTTAAGCGATTTCTTCTTATAGTTTGAAATTAATTTCTTAATCATTACTATTCTTCTTGAGGAGCTTGAAGCGTGATAGGTAATTGGTAAGAACATCTTACTTTTTTACCATTTTGCTCAGCTGGAGTCCATTTTGGAGATTTTCTCAATACTCTTTCTGCTTCTTTTCCAGTTCCGTGACCAATATCTCTTAAAATTTTGATATCTGTTAAAGAACCATCTTTTTCAACAACGAATTGTATGAAAACTTTTCCACCTGGACTTTCAGAAGGAACATTATAGTTGTTTTCGATAAATTTATAAAATTTAGCCATACCACCCGGAAACTCAGGTTTTTGTTCGATACCAGCTGAATTATAAATTGTATTATCTTCCTCAACTACTGCAGGTCCTTTTGGTCCATCACCTGGAGGTGTCAAAACTAAATCGGCATTTGGATCACCTTTGATGTCTTCTTTACCAAGATTTTTGTCTTTAATATCCTCTACTTTTGGTGGCTCTTCTGTAACCTCATTTGTTTTTGCCACTACTGGTTTAACAAATTTAACTTGGTCCACTTTTGGTGGAGGTGGTGGAGGTGGTGGAAGATTTTCTTTAGGTTTTTCTTCTTTTGGTGGTAATTTTACTGTTGTAATTTTCTCATTTAATGACAAATCATCATCAGAAGAATCTGGGATTAAATTTATCAATAATGGAGTTGCCACTGCAAAAGAGAAAATAACCGCACCAATAATTAAAGCACGAACATTGGTCTTAGTATTGTCTTTACGCAATTCATAAGCACCATAACTTTTGTTACGTCCTTCAAAAACGATGTCTAGCCATTTATTATTTAATAGGTCTAACTTCATTTTGTTTCTTTTTATTGTTAGTACTTATTTAGCACCTTTATTAAGTTCTTCAGCTAATTTTTTCTCTGGATCAGAAAAATCATTAACTATTGCATAAGTAGGCACTTTACATATTGCCATTTCATCTAGGATATCAACTAAGTTTTTGTAAGTTGATTTTTTAGTAGGCTTGATAATTACAATTAAACCTTTATCCTTATCACCTGTTACCTCTGGAATTGATTTAACTTTAGGAAGTAAAACACTACGAATTCCTTCTTTTCCATAACCAATATCTTGAGGTTTCCCTCCTGGTTCTGGAGTTTCAATAAGTCCATGAAACCATTTGATTTTATCATTATCTCCTAGAATAACAGTAACTGTCCTTCTTTGGTCAACTTTAATATCTGATTCAGGGGTTTTTTCATCACCTTTATCAGGCAAACCCAAATCCATTGCTTTAGGTTTAGATAACGATGTCGTTAACATAAAGAACGTAATTAATAAGAACGCTAAATCCACCATTGCTGTTAAGTCAACTTTAGAATTTTGCTTTTTACTTCTTACTTTTCCGCCTTTGCCACCGCCACCGTCGCCGGTATTTAATTCAGCCATTTTGTACTATATTTTTTGAATTAATAATTTTTACCTCTTGTACCAGTAACTAAATTGAAGCTATTGATTTTTTGGTCCTGTAAAATATCCATAATTTTTTTGATGTTTGGATATTCTTGTTTAGCATCACCTCTGATGGCGAAGTCGAGATCTTTTTCTTTACCTAATTCAATATTTGCTTGACGTGCAGTATAAATCCAATCTTTTAATTGATTGTCTATAGAATCCATTGGGATTCCTGGTTGTAAACCAGCCTTGTTTCTTTCTGCACCTTTCATAGCAATAATTTGTTTAAGTGCTTGTATTGGCACACCAAACTCATCGATTAGAGCAAATTGAGCAGATTCTTCTGGTGTGAATTTCACTCCATATTTATTGCCCATTAACTCAAGTGTTTTTTCACGAACATCTCTGTCCTTCATTCCAAAAAACACTTTATCTTTTCCTTCACTTTTACCAACAGTCAACGTCACTAAACCAGTTTCAGGAAGTTTCACCTCTACTGTTGACGCTGGCGTTTCTACAGGCAATGGCTCAGGAGTCTTTGCTGTAGCTGTCAAAATGAAGAACGTAAGCAAAAGGAAAGCTACGTCACACATTGCTGTCATGTCGATAGATGCCGCCTTTTTAGACATTTTTATTTTTGCCATTTGTTATATATTTTTTTATCTAACACATTTTAATCTGTGCTAAAAAAAAGTTACTATTATTTTAAACTTCCTCTCAATCTTCTGTAAGTATTCACGATTGCTGTTCCAGCTTCGTCGATAGAATACGTTAAAGTATCGATTTTAGAAGTAAATAAGTTGTAAGTAACAATTGCTAAAGCAGAAGTAGAAATTCCTGTTGCAGTATTGATAAGTGCTTCAGAAATACCATTTGCTAATAAAGCTTGGTCAGGAGTACCAGCAGTTGCTAATGCACCAAACGCTTTAATCATACCTGTTACTGTTCCTAATAATCCTGCAAGAGTTCCTAAAGATACTAATGTAGAAAGAATAGTCATGTGTTTTTCTAACATTGGCATTTCTAATGAAGTAGCTTCTTCGATTTCTTTGTGAATCATTTCAGCAGCTTCTTCGCTTGAGAAACCTTCTTTTTTAACGTCTTGGTATTTAACTAATGCAGCTCTAATAGCATTTGCTACTGAACCTTTTTGTTTATCACAAGCATCAATTGCATCTTCAATGTTACCACCAGCAATGCTAGATTGAACTTTTTTCATGAATGCATCTAAGTTACCTTTTCCAGCAGCTTTAGAAATAACGAAATATCTTTCGAAAGAGAAAACGATTACCATTAATAATAATCCCATTAAGACTGGTACAATTGGACCTCCTTTGTATACCATCGCTAAATAATTTCCAGGAAGTGGATGTCCTGTGTTTACTCCACCTTCGAAGTTTGCACCATTACCCATAATAAAGTTCCAAATAATCCATCCAACAAAAATACATGCTACGATGATAATTCCAGAAATCATTCCTCCTCCGTTTGAACCGTTGTCTTTTTTAACGTTTGCCATTTTTTAAAATTTTAAGTTTTTAATAATTTATAAGTTTTAGTTGTAAGTAAACTTGAATAGGAGCAAATTTAATTTTTTAGTTTAAATAAAAAAACTTTTTTTGTTATTTATAACATTATCTTAAATCACACAAATTCATAGAATTTATTCTATTGAAAATTTAATTTTAATGTTAAAAGTTTAAAAGTTTCAATCATAACTAATTAAAAACTCAATAATTCCTAATCTTAATAACGTTTAATTAACTGCATTTATTATTTATATAGAGGTGAAAAAAGTAGAAAAGGTTGGGAAGAGGTAAAAAAATGAATCATATAGGGACATTAAGAGAAGTGAAAAATGTATTATATTCGCTTTAAATTAAAAAATCATTCTAATTTTCATAATAATGAGTAAAAAAGATAACTTCATTCAGCACATTAACGAAGGTTACACTTCTAAAGGAGAAAGTATAATTCTAGGAGCTGCAATTTTAGACGCCGAACCTGTTGGAGAAACTCAAGTTAGAATTCCATTGAAAACATTAAACCGTCATGGATTAATTGCAGGAGCAACTGGAACTGGAAAAACTAAAACCATTCAAGTACTTTCTGAGCAATTGTCTTCTTTTGGAATTCCTGTTTTAATGATGGATATAAAAGGTGATTTTTCTGGAATATCGCAACCTGGTGAAGAGAAACCTTTTATTACTGAACGTCATGCAAAAATAAATATTCCCTACGCTACAAGTTCTTTTCCTGTTGAGCTAATGACACTTTCTGCTCAAGATGGTGTGAGAATGAGAGCAACCATTTCTGAATTTGGACCTGTATTATTTTCAAGAATATTAGATTTAAACGATACTCAAGCTGGAGTGATGGCTGTTATCTTTAAATATTGTGATGATAACAAAATGCCTTTGTTGGATTTAAAAGACATTAAAAAAGTCCTTAATTATATAACCGAAGAGGGAAAAGATGAAATTTCTGAAAACTACGGAAAGATATCAACGGCTACTACCGGAACAATTCTGAGAAAAATTATTGAACTAGAACAACAAGGAGGCGATTTCTTTTTTGGAGAAAAATCATTCGAAATTGATGATTTAATGCGAATCGATGAAAACGGAAAAGGATACATTAATATATTACGTCTAACAGATATTCAAGATAAACCTAAATTATTCTCGACATTTATGTTGAGTTTATTGGCTGAAATTTATCAGCAAATGCCAGAAAAAGGTGATGTTGATCAACCTGAATTAGTTTTATTTATTGATGAAGCACATTTAATTTTTGATGAAGCAAGTAAAGTACTTTTAGATCAAATAGAAACTATTATCAAGCTTATTCGTTCAAAAGGAATTGGTGTTTACTTTGTTACACAAAATCCGATGGATATTCCTAAAGGTGTTTTGGCTCAATTAGGTTTGAAAATTCAGCATGCATTGAGAGCTTTTACAGCAAATGATAGACAAGCCATCAAACAAACTGCAGATAATTATCCAACTTCTGATTATTATCAAACCGATGAAGTTTTGACTTCGCTTGGAATTGGAGAAGCCTTTGTTACTGCATTAAATGAAAAAGGAATTCCAACACCTTTGGCTGCAACAATGCTTCGTGCACCACAAAGTAGAATGGATATTTTGGTGGATTCAGAAATTGAAGCTATCAATGCAAAATCTAAATTGGTAAAAAAATATGCCGAAGAAATTGACAGAGAAAGTGCTTACGAAATTCTAACTAAAAAAATTGAAGAAGCATTTGAACAAGCTGAAGAAACTGAAGTAGAAGAAAAGAAAAGTAACGAACCAAGTACTGCAGAAGTTATCGGTAAATCTGTAACAAAAGTTGTAACTAGCGCAAGTTTCATTCGTGGTGTTTTTGGAATTTTGATGAAGATTTTTAGAAAGTAACTAAATTGGAAAAAGAATTTAGACAATGATATTATGAAAAAATACTTAATCCAAAAAACACCTTTTGTAGTTCCAACTACTGATGGTAAATTGATTGAAGAACATCATGGAAAAGTCGCTACAAATAATAATGACATTTCAATTGCTCATATGGTTGCACCACCAAAATGGAGTGAACCTTTTCAAACACCTGAATTTGAAGAATACACTTATATAATTTCGGGTAAAAAGCAATTTATTATTGAAGACGAAATTGTAATTTTAGAAACTGGTCAATCTATAAAAATTGAAGCAAATACAAGAGTTCAATATTCTAATCCGTTTGATGAACCTTGTGAATATATTGCAATTTGCAAACCGGCATTCGATTTTGAAAAAGTACATCGCGAGTAAAATACCAATATTGAAATTTGAAATTCCAAATTCCAAAGTGTAAATAAATTGGGATTTGGGATTTTTTATTTGGAATTTAATAATTGAATAATCATATTCTCTACTTCTTCTGAATTCCAATTTTCTTGTATATTCTCTATTTTTAAAATATCTTCCATGATTTTATTTTGAAAATCACCTATAGCTAAAGCTTCAGAATAAGGCTGTAAACTAAAAGTTACACGACTGTACAATGGCATCCATTTGTCAGGATGTTTGTCTGAAAACCATTTTTCAATTTTCTTTTGAAGAAGAAATTTTTCATCTGCGGTTTTCGAACTCATTTCCATGAAATTTCTATAGGAAAGTTCGGCAATAGCATCAGTGTTTGGTTTTCTAGAGTTTTCGTAATCGTTTAACAAATTTGCCCAATCATCACCATATTTTTCAATCATATTGTTTAAAACGGTAATATCTTCAAATCCGGCATTCATTCCGTGACCATAAAATGGAACTATAGCATGACAAGCATCTCCTATTAGAGCAACTTTATCACTAAAAGTCCATGGAAAACATTTCATTGTAACCAAGTAACTTGTTGGGTTTTTGAAAAAATCTTCCACAAGATTTGGAATTACTTCTTTTGTATCTGGAAAATGTTTTGCGAAAAATTCAACTAATTGTTCCTTTGTTTTTAATTCTTCAAAAGAATTTTCTCCATCGTGAGGCATAAACAATGTACACGTAAAACTTCCATTAGGATTTGCTAATGCCATAAGCATGAAATTTCCTCTTGGCCATATATGCAAAGCGTTTTTATTTAGCTTATGTGTTCCATCAGAATTTGCAGGAATATTTAATTCTTTGTAACCAATATTTAAAAACTCTTGTGAATAGTTAAACATACTCTGGCGTTGCATTCTATGTCTAATTCTTGAAAACGCACCATCAGCGCCAAAAGTGATATCATAGTCTTTAGTAAACCACTCGCCTCTTTCGGTTTCACCAATTGAAATTGTTGCAGTGTTTAAATCTACATCCCAAACCTTTTGCTCAAAGTAAAAATCAACTCCGGCTTGTTCAGCCAAATCCACCATTTTTTTATTCAACAATCCTCTCGATAGCGAATAAATCACTTCACCATCTTTACCATAAAATTGCTCGTTTACAGTATCTACGCCAACATGAATCGCTCTTTTTTCAACAGGAATACCTATTCCAAGCACTTCATCTTCTAAACCAACATCTTTTAGTGCTTTAATTCCTCTATCAGAAAGTACTAGATTAATAGAACGACCAGAAAAATTAATTTTTCTAATATCTGGACTTCTGTCATAAACATGAACTGTATGACCAAGTTTTTTAAGGTAGATTGCCAATAAGGTTCCTACTAAACCTGAACCTACAATGGCTATTTTTTTGGGAGTTTGCATTATCTTTTTATAAGCGGTTTTGCAAATTTATCGAATTATATTTACATCTTACTGACAAAAACCAACTTTGTCGATGTTTCCATAATCTCTTTCTTATTCATCTTCATTTTTCGGAATTTGCCTTGATTGTACATTTCGGCTTGGTCATTATAATGCTTACTCATTGGATTTCCTGAATTTCCTGTTGGCAAAATACTTACACTATTTTCAACATTAGAAAAATCGATAATTCTTCTTGTTGATGGTCCAGATTTTACCTCATATTTTCCATTAGCAGAAAAACCCATTGCTAAATTATTAATCACTTCATTGCTTCCTGCTACTTCAAATTTTCCGACATTAAAAAATGAAGATAAAAGTTCAATTTGACCAATTGGATGCATATGTTCCAAAGTATGAACCCTATTCCAAGTCCATTTTGAAATGTCATTTCCAAGTTGCTTTTCGAGTTCGGCAACAGTTTCTCTAAATGATTTTGTTAGAATTTCTTTTCGAGTTTCTTTTTTATCTTTAGTTTTAGAATTATCCCACCAAACTGAATTTTCGTTAGCTACTTGAGGTTCAATTATTTGCTTAATTACATGTGTTGAAAGCAACGCCGAAAATTTATCTTTACCCAATTCGTCTTGAAAAGTATTTTCTAAATATCTATAGATTAATTTATTATAAATAGTTGATTGAATAGTAGTTAATTCGTTTTCGCCATCCCATTTTACTAAAGAATACATTGCGTCTTTTTCTAAACGAGAAAAATCATTGGTATTCAAACTTGAAACAATTGATATGGCATTTTTTGCTGAATTGGTTGAAGTATTATCCAAAATCATTTTTTCAACATCCTTAGAAGTCCAATTGTTTTTTGGAAAAAGAATACTTTCAATTCTCATTGCTCTATCTTTTGGTAAATAATAACCTGGATATAAATAACCATCAACTGCTTCTGTTTGATTATTGGAAGAATACACATAATTCCAACTCGGATTTAAAGCTGTTGGGTTTTTAGAAAAATCAAGAAACTCCTTTTTGTCATCTTCACCATTACTTCCATTTAAAATGAAATTTGGGTTGACATTTTTTGGCAATTTATACAACTTTCCAGCGGCTGTCCAAGAGATATTATTTTGAGCATCTCCATACATAATGTTCAATCCTGGCGCATGAATAAGTTCAATATTTGTTCTAAAATCGGTTATATTTTTAGAATGACTTAAATGATAAACTGCATCAAGAATTTGATTTTTTTGTTGTGTATAAATCCACGAAAGTGCAATAGGTTTATCGGTAGAAATAGTATTCAAAACTCCATTCATAATTGGTCCATGAATACTTTCTTTTATGTTCAAAACTATATCGGAACTGTCTTTTACTTTGATGGTTTTTTTTCGATTCTTAAAATCTAAAAAATCATTTTTATACTTGTATTGATTTTTATTCTTTTGATTAATTTCCTCTTGAAACAAATCTATATCGTCGTTTTCAAACATCGTTAATCCATAAGCATAGTCTCGATTATGTCCTAAAAGTGGAAATGGAGTTCCAGCCAAATAGTAGCCATAAATTTCGTAATCTGGACAAGAAATATGTGCCTCATACCAAGTACAAGGTTGTGCAAAACCGATATGCGGATCGTTGGCAAAAATTACTTTTCCATTTTTGGTTTTTTGTGAACCAATTACCCAACTATTACTTCCAATAAATGCTGGAACTGGTGAATTGTCTAAAATACTTGCTACTTGTTTAGAAATCTCGGAATAATTAGAAACTTCGCCTTTAAAACTTTTTAATTGAACAGCACCAAAAGAACCATCAAGTCCAAAATCTTTCAAATATTCTGAACCTAAATTATCACGAATATCCGTCATCAATGGGTCGGTTTTTTGAGCCATTGCAAAACTAAAAGACATAAATCCGAAGATATTATAAACATCTTTTAGAGTAAATGGTTTCTTTTCTAATCCTAATAAAGTGTATTCAACTGGAGTTTTTCCGTTTTCAATGTATTGATTTATCCCATCAAGATAAGCCATTGATAATTTATAACTTTCTGAATTTTTATCAATATTCGCTACAGATTTGTCAGAATTTTCATCAATTCCTAAACCAACAAAAAACATATCTGTTTTAGAAACTTTATTCCCAAAAAGTTCCGATAATCTGCCAGCGGCAATTCTACGTAATAATTCCATTTGCCATAATCTATCTTGCGCATGAACATAACCTAAAACTACTTGAGCATCGGTTTGATTAGCAGCATAAATATGCGGAATTCCATACTCGTCAAATAAAACTTCGGTATTTTTAGAAATGTTTTTTATGTCAACTTCACCTTCATATTGAGGTTTTGTTGTTTGAAGATAAATGTAAAGTGAAAGTGCAATTAGAAGTAGTAGTGCAACAAAAATAAGTAATGCTTTTTTGAATTTTTTCATAAAGTAAGATAAAACTCAAAGTTAAATAAAAAATCCGCAACAATTACTGCTGCGGATTTTAAAAATTTTATTTTAAATTTTTATTTTTTACTACTGTCAATTATTGCACCTGTTCCAGCGCCAACTCCAGCTCCAGCAAGTCCGCCAATAATGGCACCTTCTCCTTTTTTCTTGCTAATCGCTGCACCAGTTATTGCGCCAACTCCAGCTCCAATTACAGCGCCTTTTGCTGCTCCACTCCAACCTTTTCTTTTTGTTGTTGCTGTTGTTGTTGCTCCTGATGACTGAGTTCTTGAAGCATTATTAACTACAATTACTTCTTTCTCTTTTGCAATTTTAGCAGCGTCAACTTTCATCGAATCAATAATTCTTTGTTTTTCTGCTACAACTTTCATTGAATCAATAACAACTTGTTTTTCTGAATCTACAACACCAGATTTGTCTGAATTTTTACAAGAAGTAAAAAACATCATTCCTAAAATTGTTACCGAAACTAATAAATTCCTCATATGTACCTTTTTATATTTTTTTAAAGGTACGTTATTACTAGCTGATAAGTTTTTTAAGGTGTTTAATTTAACGTTTCCTAAAACTTACTTTCTTGAAAACTCTATTTTTGTCCCAACATTCAATCCGTTATTTTTGGCTAAAACACCACACATGTGAAACAACATTCTTGCTCCTACATTTCCATCCCAATCATCATTTTCGCCTGGTGCTACTTCTACCAAATCAAATCCTATAATTTCTTTGCCGCTTTCGGCCAATTTGTTGAATAAATAAGTGGCTTGTTCAAATGAAAATCCGCCAGGAACTGGTGTTCCTGTGTTTGGGCAATACCATGGATACATACCGTCAATATCAAATGAAATGCAAACTTTTTGTGGTAATGAAACTATGATTGCATCGCATTGTTGTTGCCACGTTTTGCCTTCGAAAGTTTCTTTTTTCAAATCGGAATCTGTATGAACCAAAACTCTTCCGTTTTGTGATTTTACAACGTCAACTTCTTGTTCGCAGAAATCGCGAATTCCAACTTGAACAATTTTAGAAATCTGTGGGATTTGTAATGCATTGTACATGATTGATGCGTGCGAATATGTAAACCCTTCGTAAGCAAGACGCAAATCCATGTGCGCATCAAGGTGAAGAATTCCGAAATTATCGTGTTTGGTTGCCAAAGCTTCGTAATAACCAAGTGGTGTTGAATGGTCACCTCCAAGAAGAACGACCTTTTTACCTTGGTTCATCCAATGCAAAACAGTTTCTTTAACTTCTGAATGCAAATCTCTACAAACAGTATTTATTTTATCTAAATCGGCTTTCAATGCTGGAATTTCAGACACATCTTGACCATCTTCTAAAGCTTCAATAATGGGTTGAGCTAATGCTTTGTATTTATCAGAATTGGTTTTCCATGAATCTGGAATTTCTGCGTAATACATTCCTAGTTTCCATAGTTCAGGAAAATCTTGATGATTCAAATCCACTTGAAAAGAAGCATCCAAAACAGCTTCTGGACCTTCTGAAGCACCAGCACCATAACTCACTGTTACTTCCCAAGGCACTGGAATTATAATAATTTCTGATTGTTCTGATGAAAATGGTAATCCGAAAATAGTTGCGTCAGCTAATCCTGGTTGTGATGGATCGAAAGTATTTATTATTTCTTGTTTAGTCATTTTGATAGTTTCAAAGTTTGAAAGCAGCAAAGTTAGTGTTTAAAGTATTTTTTTGAAACTATTTTTTCATCAAATCAAAATATACATATGATAATTGTCATCTTTTTTACAAGCTAAAAAAGTCATCTTTGGCGATTACAATTATTAATAATTATTATAGGTATGAATAAAATAAATGCACATACTTTTCATATTCCGGTTATGGGATTGGCATACACTATTGATAGTCCGATTCGTGTGGCTCAGTATGGAATATCGTCGGTGATTTCGATTACAGATGATGAAGTTATTGAAAAAATGAGAGCCTTTTATAGCGAAAAATTCAGTGTTCCTTATCAAGAAATTACACAAAAGTTTAACGATTATAGAGCTGAAAGAATTACTCATTATTTGAATTTGGTTGATACTATCGTAAAAGAAAAGTTTGAAAATTTCAAAAATGAACTAGCGGAAAGCAAAACTTCATTGGAGAATTATATTGACATGTTACCAAACAAATCGGATTTGAAAAAAGGTTTGCAAGGTTTTATTGATGACGGAATTACTATAAAAGAAACTATCAAAAGTTATCTTGAACAACATCTTTCTCCTGGAGATATCGATGTGAATATTATGACCAAAGTCGATAAAGATAATTTTGATAAAAACAATCAATTGCCAGTAGAATTCAACGATGCACACGCAGCACTTCGCGGATTTGCCAATAGTAATTTGACTTCATCTGTGGTGCTTTCTGCAGGAATGAATCCGAGATTGTATAGCTATTTTGAAAATTTTAAAGACTTTTTTCCAGATTTTAATTCAGATTTAAAAAAGAAAATCATTTTGAAAGTAAGTGATTTCCGTTCGGCAATGATTCAAGGGAATTTCTTGGCTAAAAAAGGGCTTTGGGTTTCAGAATACAGAATCGAGTCGGGTTTGAATTGTGGCGGACACGCTTTTGCTACTGATGGTTATTTGATGGGACCAATTTTGGAAGAATTCAAAGAAAAGAAAGATCAATTGGTGCAATCGGCTCATGATTTATTGGTGAAAGCTTTAGGACAAAAAGAAATGCCTGTTCCGGAAAAACCATTAGCATTAAAAATCACGGCTCAAGGTGGCGTTGGAACATCTGAAGAACATGAATTTTTATTAGAGAATTACAATTTAGATTCAATTGGTTGGGGTTCTCCATTTTTGTTGGTTCCAGAAGCAACTTCGCTTGATAATGAAACTAGAGCTTTATTGGCTAATGCAAAAGAAGACGATTTTTATTTGAGCAATATTTCACCTCTTGGCGTTCCGTTTAATTCGGTTAGAGGAACTTCAAATGAATATTGGAAACAAAAAAGAATTGATGAAAATAATGCTGGAAGTTCTTGTCCAAAACGACTTTTAGCTTTAAGTAAAGAGCACGACGACAAAGGGTTGTGTATGGCTTCGAAGAAATACCAAGATATAAAATTGGAAGAATTGGAAGTAATAAAAGACAATATGACTTCAACAGAATTTGAGAAAATCAAAAATAAAATTACTGAAAAAGCATGCCTTTGCGTTGGATTAGTAAACGCAGCTTATTTAGAAAATGACATTCAAATAAAAGGACAACAACAAGGAATTGTGATTTGTCCTGGACCAAATTTAGCTTATTTCGACAGAGAAATTTCTTTGGCTGATATGGTAAAACATATTTATGGAAATGCGAATGTTATGACCGACGCCAATCGTCCGAATGTATTTGTAAAAGAGTTAAGAATGTATGTTGAATATTTACGAAATGAAATTTCTGAATACACCAACGAACTTTCGGCTGGTCAAATTAAAAAATGGAATTCGTTTAAGAATAATTTATTAGAAGGAATTAACTATTATCAAAACCTATTTGATACAACGGAATTCTTTAAAAACGAAAGAACTAAAATTCAGAATCAGATAAAACAATATCAATTGGAATTGAGTGAAATAGAAATTCCTAGTTTGGTTTTGGCATAATTTTTTTGCCACGGATTTCACAGATTAAAAAAGAAATCTCGTTACAATTGTAGCGAGATTTTTTTTATTGAAAATGAATATTAAATTACTTTTCTATGCAGTAAATCTCATTAGTAATTATTTTATTTATTTCCTCTTTTGTCATTTTTACAATTTCATATTTTTGTGAAATAACTTCTAATGTTACATCTTTAAATCTAATAACATAATGTTTATAATTTGAATAAAAACTATCGGAGTGTTGCGAATGAGATCTATTATTTATCATTAATTCATTTATCCATTTTGAATTAAATACTTCAGACATACCATAATTTGCTATATTAGAAATTTTTGATGGTAAATCTACTTCATCATTTGGATAACCATATTTATAAATCTTAAAATCAAAACTTAAAGCGTCAATTATTCCATCTTTGTTTTCCAATAATAAGTAAAGTGTTCTTTGGCTTGAAATTATAAAATTTTCATACATAAAGTCATAATTATTCTCAAGTATCACTTTACTTGCTGTTTGGTCAGAGGAATCAAATTTCAAACCAAATAATCCCATTATTTTCCTTGTTTAAGTGATAAAATTCCTTCTTTTAATTTTTGTCCAAAGTTGTACATATCTTCATACGAAGTATATAACGGAACTGGAGCAAGACGAATTACGTTTGGTTCGCGCCAATCGGTTATGACACCGTTGCTCATTAAGTAATCGAACAAACTTCTGCCTTCTCCATGAAGAAAAACAGATAATTGACAAGCTCTTTCTTCTTGATTTGATGGAGTAATTACTTCAAATGTGCTATCAACTTCTTTGTCTATTTCGTGAAGAATGAATTCTAAATAAGCTGTGATTTGATTTCTTTTTGCGATTAGTTTTTCCATTCCTACTTCAGCAAACAATTCTACTGATGCTAAATATGGTGCTAAAGAAAGAATTGGTAAATTAGAAACCTGCCATCCGTCAGCGCCGTGAACTGGATCGAAAGTTGGTTCCATTTTGAAACGTCTTTCTTTGTTGTGTCCCCACCAACCAGCGAATCTTGGTAAGTTAGAATGATGGTGCTTTTCATGAACAAAAACGCCTGACGCATTTCCGGGTCCTGAATTCATATATTTATATGAACACCATGCAGCGAAATCTACATTCCAATCGTGTAATTCTAATTTTATATTTCCGGCTGCGTGCGCAAGGTCGAAACCTACGTTTGCTCCTACTTTGTGTCCTGCTTCTGTGATGGTTTTCATGTCAAAAACTTGACCTGTGTAATAGTTTACTCCTCCAAATAACACTAAAGCTAACTCATCGCCAACTTCTTCAATTTTGGCTAAAATATCTTCTAAACGAATGTTGTGTTCGCCTTCGCGTCTTTTTATTTCAACTATGGCATCTTCAGGTTTAAATCCGTGATGATTAACTTGCGATTGAAACATATATTGATCAGACGGAAATGCTTTTTCTTCACAAATGATTTTATAACGTGTTTTGGTTGGACGATAAAACGACACCATCAATAAATGTAGATTGATAGTTAACGTGTTCATTACCGAAACTTCTGAAGGTTTTGCTCCTACAATTTTGCTTAATGGTTCTGCAAAACGCTCTTGATAATCCCACCAAGGTTTTTCGGCGTAAAAATGTCCTTCGACAGCAAGATTTGCCCAATCGTTCATTACTTCATCGACATAAGTTTTAGCAGATTTTGGTTGTAAACCAAGTGAATTTCCTGTGAAGTAAATCACGTCTTTACCATCATGTTGTGGAAAAATGAATTCTTGTCTGTATTTTTTTAATTCGTCTTGTGAATCTAATTGTTTTGCGAATTCTAGTGTATTTTGAAAGGTCATTGTGAAATTTGTTTGTGGTGTAAATGTAAAGAAAAAAGAGAATAGAGAAAAGAAAAAAGACTTTTGAAAATTGATTTTGTGTAAGACAATTGCCAACTAGCCCTGATGCTGAAATTGTTTGAGCTCTTTTTCTAATGTTGCCTTCAAGAACCTAAGGCAATATTAGAAAAAAGCGAGTTTCTGCAGCAGGAAAAGGGATTGCAAGAATGCTCGAACCATTCGCTCCAAAAAAAAAATCTCACCATTACTGATGAGATTTATTATGGTAATGAGCACTTCGACTGCGCTCAGTGTGACAAAATTATATTATCAACATTGCGTCGCCATAAGAATAGAATTTGTATCCTTCTTTGATGGCTTCTTCGTATGCTTTTTTCATTAAATCGTGTCCACAGAACGCTGAAATCATCATTAATAATGTTGATTTTGGTGTATGGAAATTAGTAATCATTGCATCTGCAATACTGAAATCGTATGGTGGAAAAATGAATTTGTTTGTCCAACCATCAAACGGATTTAATGTTCTTTGTGATGAAACTGAACTTTCAATAGCACGCATTGAAGTTGTTCCTACACAACAGATTCTTTTCTTTTTAGCTTTTGCATTGTTTACAATATCACAAGCTAATTGATTTATTTTCAATTCTTCTGAATCCATTTTATGTTTAGATAAATCTTCAACCTCAACTGGATTGAAAGTTCCTAAACCTACGTGAAGTGTAACTTCTGCAAAGTCAACTCCTTTGATTTCTAATCTTTTTAAAAGGTGTTTTGAGAAGTGTAAACCAGCAGTTGGAGCTGCTACTGCACCTTCTTCTTTTGCATAGATGGTTTGGTAACGTTCTGCATCTTCTTCTGTTACTTCACGATTGATGTATTTTGGGATTGGAGTTTCTCCAAGTTCTGTTAATTTATTTCTGAATTCTTCGTAAGAACCATCGTAAAGGAAACGTAAAGTTCTTCCACGAGAAGTGGTGTTGTCGATAACTTCAGCTACTAATGAATCGTCATCTCCAAAATATAATTTGTTTCCAATTCTGATTTTACGAGCAGGATCAACTAAAACATCCCAAAGGCGTTGCTCTGCATTTAGTTCTCTTAACAAGAAAACTTCGATTCTTGCACCTGTTTTTTCTTTGTTTCCATACATACGTGCAGGAAAAACTTTGGTGTTGTTAAGAATCATTACATCACCATCACCGAAATAATCGATAACGTCTTTGAACATTTTATGTTCGATAGTTCCTTTTTTTCTGTCGATAACCATTAAACGAGATTCGTCACGGTTTTCTGCTGGATATTCAGCAAGTAATTCTACTGGTAAATTGAATTGAAAATGAGATAATTTCATAATTAAATTTTAGATATTAGATATTAAATTTTAGATGTTGAAATCATAAAAATTAAATCGAGTGCAAATATACGATTGTGAAATAGGCGTTGTCAAGTAAAAAGGGGTTTATTTTATAAATCTCCCATTTTACTTGACAACGCCAAGAAAAAAAACAAAAAAACTACTTATCTTTAAATCTTACTTAATAGTTGAACTTTTCCATGCATATCTTTTGAAGCTGTTAGAATTAATGCTCCTTTTTTTCCTTTTTCATAATAGTGAAGTTTGTCACCTTCTTCCATTTTGATTGTTGTTGTTGCTCCTTTGGTTAAGGAATAACTGCCGCCACTTCCTGCATTGATAACTTTAACTTCGTTATCGGTGTCATTTTTTATTTTGATATCAAATTTTTCTGAAACCAATTCTAACTTCTCTATTTTTGAAATAGCATTAGAAGAAGTATTAAATGAAATTAATGTTAATGCTATGATTGAGATAAAAATTATTTTTTTCATGATACTTTTAATTAATGATTACTTTTTTAGTTATTAAATTATTTTCTAAATCTTGAATTTTAACCATATACATACCATTTGACAAATTTGAAACATTGATTTGCTTTTGATTTGATTCCAAAACTTTTTGTCCTTGAATATTGAAAACTTCAATAGATTTTAATTCTAAAGTTGTTTCGATATTTAAAATATCATTAGCTGGATTTGGATAAAGTGAAACTTCTAAATTGTTTGAATTAAAGTTTTCAAAACTCAAAGAATTGTTGTTATATAAGCTAGTTATGTCTGCTTGAGATAATGCGTAATTATAAATTTTCAAATCGTCGATGGCGCCATTAAAATAACCTGTAAAACCATCTTCAGATAACCCAAGTTTAAATATATTAGTATTATTTGCTGTGTTAAAAGTTAAAGGTGCTGATGAAAGCAAAGTCCCATTTCGGTATATTTTTGCAGTGATTCCGTCATAAGTACATACAAAATGATACCAAGTTGCATTTACACTAGTCGCACTAGGTTGAATACTTGCACTTCCGTTAGCGAAATAAAGATTGGAACTTGGTCTAAAGGCACATCCATTTCCATTGGCAGCATTTCCATAATGAAATACATAATTTATTGTAGTATTTAAAGTAAATGTCTTAGCCCAAACTGATATTGACCTACTACTTGATCCATAAGGTAAATTTGGTATAGTAGCAGTTGAACCTGTATTGAAAAGCACTAATGCTCCATTTGCATTTCCGTGACGGTCAACATCAAAAGTAGTTCCGCCTGAACTTGAAAAAGGTGCATTCCCACTAATATTAGTGTAACTATTATCAAAATTATATTGAGCAATGCTCTGTGGAACATTTTCTATTGCAGTAAAATTATCCATTTTAAAAATCATAGCATTGTTACTGGATGAATACAAGTAAACTTTAAACGCTACATTATTCCCTGCTGGAATTGTACCTGCTGGAATCGTACCTGTAACAGTAGTACAAATCGTTGAATCGGTTGAAACTACTGAAATATTCACCCATGAACTTGTAGTGAAATTATAATATTGAAGATATAGAATACCACTTCCAGCACTGCTGTTTCTTTTATAATCACATGAAACTGAAATTGAACCGCCATTTGAAACGTAAGTTGGAGATGAAACTTCTGCTCCAGAGCCTGCTCCAAATGTGGTAAAGGTACAACCGTAAGTTCCCGAACAAGAACTTGTGTTGTTTATAGAAAAATTATTATTCATCCAGCCAGAAGGAAATGTACCCGATTCAAATCCTTCAGAAAAATTTATTTGGGCATTTCCAAAAGAGAAGGCGAATAATAACAATAGTAGTAATTTTGTTTTCATAATAAGTTGTTTTATAAAGTTTGGTCAAAAGTATTTTGATTATCTATCTTAAAATGAAGCAGTTTACCAAATAAGCTTTTCAGTTAACCACATCTTTCTTCGTAAATCAAAAACAAGGTTTGGTAAACTCATCTTTAAATTTAGTTTCGTATTTATTACATTTGTTTAAATTCAATAGAAGTTGAAACACATTTACATAGTATTAATTTTCTTTTTCTCGCTTTTTGGCTTTTGTCAAAATCCGTTTTATGTTTCTATTGATAAAACTTCTGGTTTACCTTCTAATAGTGTTTACGATATTTTTCAAGATAGTAAAGGATTTATGTGGTTTGCAACTGGGAAAGGAATTTGTCGTTATGATGGTTCTACATTTAAAACATTTACTTCTGATGAACAAACTTCTAAATCAGGTTCTTGTCTAGCAGAAGATGGTTTTGGTAGAATTTGGTATTCCAATTTTGATGGCTATTTATATTATGTTGAAAAAAATGTGCTGAAATCATTGAAACAGCCAACTTCTCTAGGATACTTTAGATTTGGAATAATCAAAGATGAATTGTTTTTGTTACAACCTAACATGGTTTTAGTTTATGATTTGAAAACACTTAAAGTAAAATCTAAAATTGATATTTCTGATAAAGAGATTAGTTTTTCATACGCAACACCCGAAAAATTTTATGTTTTAGGAGCCAATTTATATGAATTTAGTGATTCAAAAAAGTACACTAAACATATATTACCTGATGCATTTTATGACGAAATTAATGGTTCAATTATGAACTATTGGGACCATAAATTAATTATAAATTCAAAATCAAACAATATTTATTATAGTTTTAAGGATGGTGAATTTACAAGAAACGCTCTCAATACTACTACAAATTTTAATCAAAATACTTCCATTATAAATAACACTATTTGGATTTGCACTACCAATGGAATTATCAAAAATGATTTAGACTCTAAAGAAACTATCACCTATTTTGCAGACCAAAATATCTCTTACCTTTTTAGAGATAATCACAAAAATTATTGGATTTCAACATTAAATAAAGGAGTTTTATTTATTGAAGATTTCGAAAATAATTACATTGACATACAACCAAGACCGTTAACATTATCTCTTGGTAAAAACGAAATTTATATTGGAGCAGAGAAAGATTTAGTTTACAAATTGAATTTCAAAAAACTTGTAACAGAAAAAATTTTTGAAACGGAAAACAATCATGCTACAGGTCAAATTTTTGCTGACACCATAACTAATAATCTTTTTTTTACTTCTTTTAAATTCAACATTTTAAAGAATAACAAAATAATAAGTGATTATGCTGTTGCTATTAAAGATGTTAAAAAAGTAGATCATAAATATTTTTCATTTGCAGCTAGCGGAATTTCTGGACTCTTTTTTGTTGATGAAAATTTAAAAAGTGATTGGGACATTATTTTTAATAAAAATAAATCTAAGGAGTTTTCTGGCTTTGGACAATCCATGTTAATAAAAAGAGTAAATGGAAAATCAACAGAGTATAATGCTGCAAATAAAACAATTTATTACGCTACAAATAACGGATTAATAGCTGTTACAAATGATGGAAAAAACGAAGAAATAAAATACAAAAACAAAACATTACATTTAATTAAAATTCAAAAATATAAAGACCAACTATATGGGCTTTCAACTTCTGAAAAAATGTATGTTATAAATTCATCTAATGAAGTTTCACCATTAAAATTACCCTATTTTTTATCTAACGAGAATTTCAATAAATTTTTTATTTGTAATCAATATTGCTATTTATTTACTTCTCATAGCGTTTATGAATTTAATTTTATTTCGAGTGAAGTTCAAAAAGTTTTGTCTTTAAGTAGTGACATTGAAGCCACAGATGTAATTTTAAAAAACAACAAACTTTTTTTTGCTACTTCTAAAGGAATTGTAATTAAAAACAGAAAAGAAATTGGCAATTATCCAAAACCAAAACTATTCATAAACGAAATTCAAGTTAATGGAAAGCAAAGAGAACTTAATAAATTTTTATTATTGCAACCCGATGAAAATGATATTAGTATTAACTTTTCAACACTTTCATTTATTCCTAACGAAAGTTATTCTGTATCCTACAAAATAAATGATTCTGATTGGAAAATTCTTGATGCAGCTACCAAAAACTTAAAACTTTCTGCTTTATCATCAGGAAATTATACAATTCTATTAGCTTTAAATTACAACAACCAAAAAATTGATTTTCAGCAAATAAAGTTTGAAATTAAAAAACCCTTTTGGTTGAGTTATTTCTTTATTTTTATTTCAAGTCTTGTATTGCTATTGCTTTTCTATATATTTTACAAGTATCAAATTAGAAAAATTGAGAAACAAAATGAAATCTTATTACAAAAAAACGAGCTAGAAAAAAACCTTAACTTGTCGACATTAAAAGCTATTAAATCGCAAATGAATCCGCATTTCTTTTACAATGCTTTAAACACGATTCAATCCTATATTTTAGCAAATGATAAAAAGCAAGCGGTTAATTATTTGTCTAAGTTTTCTTCTCTTACTAGAAATATTTTAGAAATGACTGAAAAAGAATATATTTCTATAAATGAAGAAATTACTACTATGAGTTTGTATCTAGATATTGAAAAAGCAAGATTTGATAAGGATTTTGAATACGAAATTAATACCGAAAACATTTCCGATTTAGAGCACAAAATTCCTTCTATGTTGTTGCAACCTTATATAGAAAATGCTGTTAAACACGGATTACTTCACAAAAATGGTTTGAAAAAATTAGTAATTGTTTTTTCTAAAAATGGTAATAAAATAAGAATAGAAATTGACGACAATGGTATTGGAAGACAAAAAAGTGCTGAATTAAATGCCATAAAGAATAAAAATCATAATTCGTTTGCAACAAACGCCTTGCAAAACAGAATTGACCTATTAAACAAGAATAATAAAAACAAAATATCAATTGATTTCATTGATAAAATGAACCAAAGTCAACAATCACAAGGAACAACAGTTGTTATTGAAATTCCAATAAATTAATATATTATGAAGGCTATTATAATTGATGATGAAAAAAGAGCTCGTGTGTCGCTTTCACTACTTTTACAAGAATACTGTCCCGAAGTTGAACTTGTGGCTGAATGCGAAAATTTACCTGAAGGAGTAAAAGCTATACGCAAATTCAATCCAGATTTAGTACTTCTTGATATTGAAATGCCTGGTCATAGTGGATTGGAATTGGTTGATTTTTTTGATGAAAAAGAAATCAATTTTTCAATAATTTTTACAACTGCTTACAATGAATATGCTATACAAGCATTTAAACTATCAGCTTTAGATTATCTTTTAAAACCAATCATTCCTGAAGAATTAATAAATGCTATTTCAAGAATGGAACGTCAAAAATCACTTCAATTTAAAGCATTAGCAGAAAATATTCAAAATGAATTCTTTGAAAAAATTGCTGTTCCATCAGGAAATACCTTAATACTTATAAAAATTTCAGACATTGTTTATATCAAAGGTGAAGGTTCTTATTCTGAGATTTATATGCAAGATAAAAGCAAACATATGGTAAGTCGCAACCTGAAAAATTTTGAAGAAATTTTATTAAAAGACAAGCGTTTTTTAAGAACTCATAAATCTTACATTGTCAATTTTGATGAAGTTATTTCGTTCAATAAATCGGATGGTGGCTGGTTGGATATGAAAAACGGCAATTCTATTCCAATTTCTTCAGAAAAAAGTAGTTTAATTATGGAACGAATTCAAATTGTAAAACGTTAATTACACTTCTTCTAATTGAAAACCAATGCTTTTCAAATCGTCCCAAAAAGTTGGATACGATTTAGAAACTACTTCTGCATCTTGAATAATTAATGACGTTTTTAGTGCTAAAGGTGCAAATGCCATTGCCATTCTATGATCTTGATAGGTTGCAATTGTTATATTAGAATTTAGAGTATTAGATTGTTGGATTGTTAGAGAATCATCTGTCACAGAAATGTTTGCTCCTAACTTAGAAAGTTCTGTTTTTAACGCTTCTAATCTATCGGTTTCTTTAATTTTTAGTGTGTGCAAGCCTGTTAAATAACATCCTATTCCTAATCCAAAACAAGTTACTGCAATGGTTTGCGCGATATCTGGAGAGTTGTTTAGTTGCGAGTTAAAGATTGCAAGTTTCGGGTTTTTATCTTTTGAAATAGTTATGGAATTATCATTATTAAAAATCGTTTCCACTCCAAAGTTTTTATAGATTTCTACTAATGCTGAATCGCCTTGAAGACTATTTTGTTTGTAACTTGAAAGTATGATTTGTGTTCCAATTTCTGAAAGTGCGACAATAGAATACCAATAAGACGCTGATGACCAATCGGATTCTATTATTAGTGTTGTAGGTTGTAGGTTGTAGGTTGTAGGTTTGACTGAAATTACATTTTCAATAAAAGATGTTTCTACATCAATTTCATTTAGTAATGCTAAAGTCATTTTGATATATGGAATAGATGTAATTTCTCCTTCTAAGGTCAATTCTAATCCGTTTTCTAGTTTTGGTGCGATTAGTAATAATGCTGATATGTATTGACTACTAACATTTGCTGGAAGTGAAACTTTACTTTTCGTTAATTTTTTTCCTTGAATTTTTATTGGAGGAAATCCCTCATTCTCTTCATAAGTTATTTCTGCTCCAAGTTGTTTAAGTGCTTCAACCAAAATCTTAATTGGACGTTCTTTCATTCTAAAAGAACCAGTTAGCACAACTTCTTTTCCTTCTTGAGTAGCAAAAAAAGCTGTAAGAAATCGCATGGCTGTTCCAGCGTGATGCACATCAATTAGTTGCGAATTTGATAGAAGTGCTTTCAACATTACTTCAGAATCATCTGAATTTGAGGTGTTTTGTAATGAAATATTTGGATACAAAGCTTGCAACAATAATAACCTGTTGGTTTCCGATTTGGAACCTGTTAACTTTAATTGTGAATTGTGAATTGTGAATTGTGAATTTAACAATAGGTTCATTTTTTTCCTATTTTTTGTTTAGTAGTAATAATAATTGATGCTAAAATTTTATTAATTTCAACAATGTCTGATTTCAATGATTGGAATTGAGTTTCATTTAAATATTCTGATTGATATAATAATTCTAACCAATAATCAGATTCATTAGCCTCTTTTTGAGCTATTGCTAATTTATGTATAAAATCTAATTTGCTTTCTGCTTGTTCTGATTCTCTAACCAAAGCACCTATTGCTGTTCCGCTTCTTAATAATTGCTTACTCAAAACGTATTCTTTTTTGTCAGAACATAAAAACTGATAAAGTTTAACAATACGTAAAGCAAAGCTAAATGATTTGGTTTTAATTACATTTTCACTCATAATTTACAATTCACCATTTACCATTCACAATTATTTCAGTTTCTCATTATTATGATGTCTATCGTGGTCGCGATTGGTTTTCAAATCCATTTTTTTATCAAAAGCAGCTTGAAGGTCAATTCCTGTTTGGTTGGCAAGACATAAGACTACGAAAACCACATCTGCAAGTTCTTCGCCTAAGTCTTTGTTTTTATCACTTTCCTTTTCGGATTGTTCTCCGTAGCGACGTGCAATAATTCGTGCCACTTCACCTACTTCTTCGGTAAGTTGTGCCATATTAGTTAGTTCATTAAAATAGCGAACTCCATGGTTTTTTATCCAGTTGTCGACTTCTAGTTGGGAGTTTTTTAGGTTCATATTACTCTTTATTTTTTGTATCAATAATTATTGTCACTGGTCCATCATTTATTAATGAAACTTTCATATCCGCACCAAACTGTCCAGTCTGTACTTTTTTTCCAATTTCTAGTTCCATTTGAGCTATGAAATTTTCGTAAATTGGAATAGCAATTTCGGGTTTTGCTGCTTTTATGTATGATGGACGATTTCCTTTTTTGGTTAAGGCATGAAGAGTAAATTGACTCACAATAATTACATCACCATCGATATCTTTTAGCGATAAATTCATTACATCATTCTCATCTCCAAAAATACGAAGATTAGCAATTTTTGAAATTAGCCATTCGATATCTTCGCTTGAATCTGCTTCTTCAATTCCGATTAGAATCAATAATCCTTTTTGGATTTCGGCTACAATTTTGTTATCGATTGTTACTGAAGAATGGGAAACTCTTTGGATTACTGCTTTCATTATTATTAACGATTGAAGATTAACGAATTTAGATTTTTGAAATTTCTGAAAACTGCGACTGAAAACTGCTTACTTGTTTCTAGTTTCATCACTTGCAATTCTATCTTCATTGTATATATCGGTTCGGTAATTTTCGTCATCACCTTCTAATATTTTTAGATAGCTATTGTAGCGTGTCCAAGAGATTTCATCTTTTTCTAATGCATCCTTGATGGCACATTTTGGCTCTTCTTTGTGCAAACAATTATTGAATTTGCATTGATCTTTTAGTTTGAAAAATTCAGGAAAATAACCGCTTATTTCCTCTTTTTCCATATCAACAATTCCGAAACCTTTGATTCCTGGTGTATCAATTATTTTTGCTCCAAAAGATAAATCATACATTTCTGCAAAAGTTGTTGTATGTTGACCTTGCATACTTTGTTCAGAAATAGTTTTTGTTTTTAAGTGTAAACTTGGCTCTAATGCATTTACTAGTGTTGATTTACCTACTCCTGAATGTCCAGAAAACATTGTAGTTTTTCCAATCATTAGTTCTTTTAGTTCCTCAATACCTTTACTTTCTTTAGCAGAAACCCGCAAACATTTATATCCAATTTGTTGATAAACATGTTGCATGTATAATTGTTCATCTAATGTTGTTTCGTCTAAAGTATCAATTTTATTAAAAACTAAAATGGTTTCAATACCATAAGCTTCGGCTGTAACTAAAAATCTATCAATAAAATTGAAAGTTGTTGGCGGATTATTAATGGTAATTAACAGAAAAACATAATCTAAATTAGAAGCAATAATGTGCATTTGATGCGACAAATTGACTGACTTCCTAACGATATAATTTTTTCTATCATGAATGTTATTTATAACTCCTGTTGTAGTGTCTGAAGATTCATCAAGTTCATAATCTACAATATCGCCAACCGCAATAGGATTAGTACTTTTAATACCTTTTATTCGGAATTTACCTTTTATACGACATTCCATAAAATCTCCTTGTAAAGATTTAACGGTGTACCAACTTCCTGTAGATTTATAAACTAGTCCTGTCATTGAGCAAAGATATTATTTTTGATTGGAGAATGTAATTTTATTGTACAAAAAAAGACTGTTTACAATTGCAAACAGTCTTTGTGTTTTATAAAATAGATTTAATTAATCTAACAAGATCATTCTACCAATTTTATCGACAGATTTTCTTGATGCATAAATTATATACTCGTTTTCAGTTTTTCTATTGTAAACTCCTGGTCGAAGTACTAGTTCATTTTTTATAACTTCTTCAGGATCTTTTCTTGAGATATTTCCTTTGTCGTCAAAAACAAATAATGTTGGAACAGCATTGTTGTAATTCCCTAAAGCTTTAATTTCTTCAATATCGGTAATTCCCTTATTTTTAACATTATCATTAAAAAGTATGTTCAACTGACCATTTCTA
The DNA here is from genome assembly GCF_054776075.1 of Flavobacterium koreense. Classification (NCBI taxonomy): domain Bacteria; kingdom Pseudomonadati; phylum Bacteroidota; class Flavobacteriia; order Flavobacteriales; family Flavobacteriaceae; genus Flavobacterium; species Flavobacterium koreense. The sequence goes on from NZ_BAAHCF010000012.1 coordinate 151,406, forward strand.
TAAATAGGAATAGCACTCAAATATTCTGGACCTTTACCCATTACTGCCAATGGAATTGAAAGACCAACTGCAACATTAAAACTTCCACTTCCACCAACTCCAAAAAGATTGAAAGAAGCAACAGTTACAGTTGCCGATTGTTCTTTAGCAACAACGTTACTCCATTCTAAAGTTCCATCTGCTTTTAAAGAAGTTACAATCATTTCGTTCATAGTGTATGTTATAGGCTGAATTCCAAGCGGACCGATTCCTTGTTTTTGTCCAACATAAATCATTTGATACTCAGAAATCACTATTAAACCTCCATCATTCTTCTCAATTATAGTGTGGATATTATAAAGAGGTTTTACATCTTTTCCTTTTTTAGCTCTTCTTTCTCCTAATAATTTAACTTTGGTTGCATAATCAAATTCATTAAACTTTATACTTTCTGTAGCATCATTTGCCAAATTAATAGTTGCATTATAAACACCTTTTAATTCCTTATTTGCTTTACCATTTTCTCTTACGCTTGAATAAAACCCAGTCAATTTAAGCGTATTTTTGTTGGTTGCTAGCATTTTACAATTGATAATTTCTTTGTCTTTTAAATCAATTGTAACAACATTTTTCTTGTATCCGTTGTCTTTTTTAAATATATGAACTTCAAATTTCTCAACTTTTTCTTTGTTCTTTTTATCTCTATATCCTTCATTTACAACTAAAAAAATATCATCTTTATAATTTACATCAAAATCTGAAATAGTAAATTGATAATCTTTTTTATTATCATCATAAGACACTTTACTTTCTGTAAAAAAAGTAGATGTTAACATTTCATCAAAAAACTTAATTTCATATTTCATAGCATCTTCTTTTTCAAACAATGAAGTATGCATTACTAGTAACATCTTGTTATCTGGAGAACTTCTAAAATAAAAACCGCCTCGATCTGATTTATTTGCAACTTGAGATTCAAAAAGCGTTATAAAGTTATCGCTCAAAACACCTTTATCTGTTACAGGAACACCAATTAAAGTAAACTTTTTTTCCTTACGATGATATACGCTTCCAATAAAGTATAGTTTATCATTTATCAAAACAGCTTCTTCAAACTCTACATCTTTTTCTTTAATTTCAGGAAGAACTATCTGATTGTTAGCTATTTGCTTCATGGCTTTTGAATCAAATATTTTTAAGAAATAATCTGATTTTCCTTTGAGCACTAATGTGTAAATTTTACTATTTGCTTCTCCTATGATTTTGACAATTTTTCCTTTGTCATCAGTAATTTCCTCACCATAAGTAAGGTTGATTTTGTCAATTTTGTTTTGAGCAACTATGACGTTTAAGCTACACAATACAAAAAAGACAACTTTCAGAAAGTTAATCTTCATTTTTTAATAATTTAGAGGTTATTATATCCGGCAATGATACAAAAAAACCTACAAAATTGTAGGTTTTAAAAATTTACTTTTATTTATTTTCAGAATTAAATATTTTCTCTTGATGCGTTATACTCTCTTGATGAATTGCTTTGAAAAATTGAATGATAAATTCTTCGCTCAATCCTTTTTGACTTCCGTCATTTACCATTTTTTCTAGAATTTCGTTCCAACGTTTGTTTTGTAAAACAGCTACGTTTTTCTCTTTTTTTAGAGCTCCAATATCTTCAGAAACTTTCATTCTTTTTCCGATAACATCTAATAATTTAGCATCAAATTCATCTATTTTACTTCTCAATTTTGCTAATCTAGTTTGATAATCATCGGCATCATCAGTTTCTTTTCTTATGGTTAAATCAAAAATTATCTGTTTCAAACGTGTTGGTGTTACTTGTTGTGCAGCATCACTCCATGCGTTATCAGGATCAATATGCGTTTCAATTATCATTCCGTCATAATTCAAATCCAATGCTTCTTGCGTAACTTGAAAAATCATGTCGCGATTTCCAGTAATATGTGAAGGATCAATAATCAATGGTATATCTGGAAATTTATTCTGAAAATCAATAGCAATTTGCCATTCAGGATTGTTACGATATTTTGTTTTTTCATAAGTAGAAAATCCTCTGTGAATCACTCCAAGATTCTTGATATTGGCATTGTACAAACGTTCCACACCACCAATCCACAAAGCCAAATCAGGATTTACAGGATTTTTTACCAATACTATTTTATCAGTATTTTGCAAAGCATCAGCAATTTCTTGAACAGCAAAAGGATTTACTGTTGTACGTGCGCCAATCCATAATACATCAATATCATGTTCTAACGCCAATTTTACGTGAGCAGCAGTTGCTACTTCGGTAGCCATTAATAAACCTGTTTCTGCTTTTGCTTTTTGTAACCATTTTAGTCCGATTTCACCCACACCTTCAAATCCACCAGGACGCGTTCTTGGTTTCCAAATTCCAGCTCTATAAACTGAAACTTTGGAATCCTTCAATTCACGTGCAATTTTCAAAACTTGTTCTTCGGTTTCAGCGCTACAAGGCCCAGCGATTACTAGTGGATGTGGTAAATTGAAATTATTTAACCACGTTCTCATTTCTTTGTTGTTTTCCATTTTCTTTTGTTGTCGGTTGTCAGTTGTTTGTTGTCAGTTATGAAACCGAAAACAGACAACTCACAACTATTTATTTTAAAATTTCTTTAATTCTATTCGTGTTTTGCATTTCGTTATAAACTTCTTCGTAATTATCATCTTCTAACAATTTCTTGAAATTAGATAAATTCTGAATGTATTCTTCTAACGATTTTATCACTTGTTTTTTGTTTTGTTTAAAAATTGGCGTCCACATTGCTGGTGAACTTTTGGCTAATCTTACAGTACTTTCAAATCCGGAACCTGCCATGTCAAAAATATCTTGTTCATCTTTTTCTTTTTCAATAACAGTTTTTCCTAGCATGAAAGAACTTATATGCGACAAATGTGAAACATAAGCGATATGTTTATCATGCGATTTTGGATCCATATATCGAATGCGCATTCCGAGTTTTTTGAACAAATCCATTGCTTTTTCCTGCAATTTGAAGGTTGTTTTTTCTACTTCACAAATGATGTTTGTTTTGCCTTCATACAAACCTTTAATTGCTGCTTTTGGTCCTGAAAATTCTGTTCCTGCAATTGGATGACAAGCCATGAAATTTCTTCTTTTTGGATGATTTTCAATTGCTTCACAAATTGGATTTTTGGTTGAACCAACATCAAAAACCAAGGATTGTTCTCCAATTTTATTCAAAATCTCTGGCAAAATTACTAAAGCAACATCAACTGGCACAGCAACGATTACTAAATCTGCGTTAATTAAATCATTTTCAGTTGCTTTTTGGTCAATAATTCCCAGATTTATTGCTTCTTCAAGATGTTTTTCGTTGGCATCAATTCCGAAAATCGTGGCATCATCATAAATAGATTTGATGTCCAATGCCATTGAACCGCCGATTAATCCAGTTCCGATTATGTATATTTTCATAACTAAAATCTTTTTATTGCTTCAACGATATTTTCTTCTTTTACACACAATGAAAATCGAATATATCCTTCACCGTTACTGCCAAAAATGGTTCCTGGTGTTAGAAAAATATGCTTTTCGCATAATAAATTATCTATGAATTCTTCCGATTGAATTCCAGCTGGTAATTTTGCCCAAACGAACATTCCTACAGCGATTTTATCGAAAGTACAGTTCATTTTCTCTGCTAATTCAAAAATCAAATTTCTTCTTTTAGTGTAAATTTCATTCTGACTTTCAAACCAATCTTTTCCTAATTTTAATGCGGCAATTGCTCCTTTTTGGATTCCATAAAACATTCCCGAATCCATGTTGCTTTTTACTTTTAGGATGGCATCGATTAAATTTGAATTTCCTAAAACCATTCCGACACGCCAACCTGCCATATTAAATGTTTTGCTCAATGAATTCAATTCTAAAGCAATATCTTTAGAATCTTCAATTTGGAAAATTGACAACGGATTGTCATTTAAAACAAAGCTGTATGGATTGTCATTTACAATTAAAATGTTATGCTTTTTTCCAAAATCAATTAATTTTTGATACAATTCTAAAGTTGCATTGGCTCCTGTTGGCATGTGTGGATACGAAACCCACATCAATTTCACTTTTGATAAATCGGTTTTCTCTAATGTTTCAAAATCTGGTTGCCAATTGTTGACTGCTTTTAAATCGTAATAAACTGCTTTTGCCTGAACCAACTCAGTGACAGAAGCATAAGTTGGATAGCCCGGATTCGGAATTAAAACCTCATCGCCTTCGTTTAAAAAAGCTAATGAAATATGCATGATTCCTTCTTTCGAACCCATTAATGGTAGAATTTCTGTATTTGAATTTAATTCTACATTAAAATTATTTTTATAAAAATCAGCAAAACCTTGACGTAATTCAGGTAAACCTTGATAGCTTTGATATTCATGTGCTTTTTCATCAAACATTGCCTTTTGAATGGCTTCGATAACTGATGAATGTGGTGCCAAATCTGGACTTCCAATTCCCATATTGATGATTGGTTTTCCTTCAGACATTAGTTGTCGTACTTCTTTCAATTTTCTTGAGAAGTAGTATTCTTGAACGGTTTCTAGTCTTTTTGCTGTTGTAATCATTTTATTTTAGCCACAGATTTAACGGATTATACAGATTTTCACAGATTGAATTTTGAAATTGTTATTGAATTTTGAAATTGCCATTGAATTTGATTTTTGTTATTGCTTTTTGTTCCTGTATTCTCCTAAAACCTTGAAATGATTGGTCATTATTTCTAAAACTTTAACCGCTTTTTCATAGTGTTTGTACTTTTCAAAAACTACATCTACAAAGAATGAATATTGAAAAGGTGTTTCAATTATGGGCATCGATTGGATTTTGGTTAGATTTAATTTGCAATTCGTCATTACATTTAAAACTGTTGCCAAACTTCCTGGTGTGTCGTCTAACTCAAACTTTATGGATGCTTTATTGATTTCTTCTTTATTTACTTGACTTTTTTCTTTACTAATGATAAAAAAACGAGTCATATTGTTGTTAACTGTTTGAATTTCTGGTGCGATTATGTTTAAATCGTATAATTCTGCTGCGACTTTACTTCCTATTGCAGCAATATTTTTTAATTGATTTTGATGAATTCTTCTTGCTGTTTCGGCAGTATCTTTATCTTCTACTAATTTGATATTTGGATGTTTTTTTAAGAAATCCATACATTGTAACAATGCCATTGGATGAGAATGAACTTCTTGAATTTCTTCTAAATTTTGTCCGTTTAAAACCATTAAATTCTGAATAATATCTAAATAATATTCTCCAATAATGTGGAAATTATTCTTATCAATTAAAGCATAATTTGGAATAATCGAACCTGCAATAGAATTTTCAATTGCCATTACAGCTAATTGTGAATGGTTTTTTAACAAACTATCAGCAAGTGCTTCAAATGACAAACATTCGTCAATAGCAACATTTTCTTGAAAATACTCCAAAGCTACTTGATGGTGAAATGATCCTTTAATTCCTTGTATGGCTATTTTTTCTTTCATTATAAATTTCGAATGTGAGACTCTGAAATAAATTCAGAGTAAAAAAAAAATCCCGATTTGCATCGGGATTACTATTTATGTTTTCTATATAAATTACTTTTTTACATAACACAATAACAATCCCTGTCTCTTCCAAAAGAAGAAATAAGAAAAATTGTTATAATATGTTGCGAAAATTGTGTTCATTTTTGTTTTTCTGTTTTGCTAAAGTAATAAAATTTCCTAAACCTTGACAAAAAATTTAAAAAAGTTACGGAAACGTTTTCGTGAAATCATAAAAGTTTAATTTAAACGTTATTAACCTTATTGGTTTTAGATTTCCTTTAGTATTTATTACATTTGCTTCAAATATCAAATTATGTCAATAGAAGTTCAAAATATTTCAAAAAGTTATGGTGCTCAAAAAGCATTAGACAATGTTTCGTTTTCAGTAAAAAAAGGAGAAATTGTTGGTTTTCTTGGTCCGAATGGTGCTGGAAAATCTACTTTAATGAAAATTTTGACGACTTATATCAATTCTGATGAAGGAAAAGCTTCTGTAAATGGAAACGATGTAAACGAAAATCAGAAAGCTGTGCAGCAATCGGTTGGCTACTTGCCTGAGCATAATCCGTTGTATTTGGATTTATATGTTCGTGAATATTTAGAATTTAATGCTGATGTATATAAAGTTGCAAAATCTAGAATTGAAGAAGTAATCCAATTGACTGGTTTATCTTCTGAAAGCCATAAAAAAATCGGACAATTATCTAAAGGTTATCGTCAACGTGTTGGTTTGGCAACCGCTTTATTACATAATCCTGATGTTTTGATTTTGGACGAGCCAACTACTGGTTTAGATCCAAATCAGTTGGTTGAGATTAGAAATGTGATTAAAAACGTTGGTAAAAATAAAACCGTTTTTCTTTCTACACATATTATGCAAGAAGTAGAAGCGATTTGCGACAGAGTTATCATCATCAATAATGGAAAAATTGTTACTGATAAAAAACTTGATAAATTGGTTTCAGATATTGTTGAACAAATTATTGAAGTAGAATTTGATAAAGAAATTAACGAAGCTTTATTTTCAAAATTATCAGATTTAAAATCATTCAAGAATACACACGATAAAGTTTGGGAATTAACTTTTGAAACTGAAGAAGACAAGCGTCCATCAGTATTTGACTTTGCTCAAGAAAATGGATTACGTGCACTTCAATTGACTTTGAAAAGTAAAAATTTAGAACAGATTTTTAGAGAAAAAACAGCTAAGAAATAGGTTAAATATAAATAACTTGTCCTTGATATAATTCTTCAACATCTACAATTGGCGGATTGTTCTTTAGAATTATATCTCCTGTACTTACCATTTTCCCAACAATACTTTGTATTGGTTTTACAATCATATCATTAGAACCTCTGTGAAAAACTTTGATAGTTTGTGCTGTTAAATTAGGAGCCTCAATTCTTCCATCTCCAGCATAGAAATTAAAGAATGCTTGGTTTGTACTTCCCGAAATAAAATATCTAGCAACATTATTGTTTTCAATAACTAACTGGCTATTATTTACATTAATATAAAAATCACTTGTTCCTGCTCCTTCTTTTCCATCGCCATCTTTATCTAAAGCAAATAATCTTAAAATAGGATAAGTAAGCACACCATTAGATGAAATTTTTCGATCACTTTTAGAATAAATATCTTCTATGTTGGGCGCAGTTATATAAACTTTTGTTTGTCCGTATTCTCTAACCCAGTTACAAGACGAATTCTCTTTTAGCTTCAAAATGTTACCTTCTTGCTTAACCTCAACGTTTTCAATTATATTTTCACCAGTAACAATTTCTACTTTGTATTCTGCTCCTTGAGTTATGATAAGTTCAATACCAGTGTAAACTTCTACTCTTGTGAATGGTGTTACTTCTACAATTTTTGTAATAGTATTTCCAGCAGATTCAATACAATCACTTGGCTTTTCACAGGAAATTAATGTTATAAATAATACTGTTGCAATTATTATTTTCTTCATGTTATAGTTATTTTATAAACGTACTCCAACTCCAAACTCCAATGCTTCGGCAAGAAACAAATGGGTTTTTATTGTAAATCCGGCAAAAATTTTATTGGTGATGTAATATTTCATTCCTACTCTATCATAAATAGGTATTTCATTTTTGAATGGATCATAAACATAATATCCTATTTGAGCTTCGAGTGAAATTCTATTAACAAACAATTCGTGACCTATAAAAACTCCAACTCTTTTGTAATCAGTATTTGGATCTAAATTTAATTCAGGATAAGCAATAGATTTATATTTGATAAAATCTTTAAAGCTAGTAGTAAGAAAAACTTCTGTACCAAATTGAATGGCGCTTTTTCTATTTAATCTTTTATCAGCATAAACACCTATATGATAAAACGGATGTTGACCACTTCCAATAACGGCACTTTCGTTAACACCAGATCTAAAAACTAAATTATATTTTATTGGTTCTTTATATGTTTTTTTAATCATAGTTGAATCAGCACTATTGTTTTTTGAATCCTCAAAATTGTAATTGATTCCTAGATTTAAACCATAAGTATTTATTCCACTATTAGGAGATTTTGTTCTTCCATTTGAATAATGCGTGAAAAGAATTCCTGCTTCAATTCCGAACCTATCAATAATATTTTCTTTTTTGTAGAAAAGTCCGAGGTTGGTATTCGCCATTATCTTTGAACCAAAAGCTTTATTCTTACTATTTTCGACTTTATCATAAGGTGTAGTTGTAAGCGCAACTCCTTGAGACAAAAGCAACTTTACATTTCTATTCAAAAAATAAAAATTATATAAAGCTCCAACTGAATAATTACTTCCTATGTAAGGATTATTAAAATTTTGATAAAGAAAAAATGCACCATATTCTGGATAATTATATGCTGCATGCCATTCGCTGTTGCCATGAGTTTGTTTAACAAAGTCTACCATTACACCACTTGGATGCCCTTTAAGATGTTCTAAATCTGGAGTATGCGGAAGAACATTACCTCTAAAATAAGTTACACTTAAAGAAGGTGTGTCTTGATTATTTTGCGAAAAGCAACCTAAAGAAATCAATAAAAATAGATAGTAAAATCTCCTCATTTTAAAAAATTAATTCGCACAAATATAACAGAATAAGTTAAAGAATTAAATCTTTTTGATTTTGAGTAATTATTGATTTCTTGATTATTCTATCTATTTTTAAAAAATCTCTTTAGCAATAGCTTTGATGTTTTCAGCTTTTCCCATTGAATAATAATGTAAAACTGGAATTCCTGCCGCAACTAATTCTTTACTTTGCTCAATACACCATTCAATTCCAATTTGTTTTACATGGTCGTTATCTTTAGCTTTTACAACCGCCATAATCAAATCGTCTGGCAATTCTAAAGAAAAACGGTGCGGAATTAAATTCAGTTGCTTTTTAGTTGCAATAGGCTTCAAACCTGGAATAATTGGAACTGTAATTCCTGCAGCTCGACATTTAGCCACAAAATCAAAGAATTTTTTATTGTCAAAAAACATTTGCGTAATTATGTAATCGGCTCCATTTTTAATTTTTTGCTTTAAAAAGTGAATATCGCTATCTAAGCTTGGTGCTTCCATATGTTTTTCTGGATAACCTGCAACTCCAATACAAAAATTAGTACAAGCTGAATTTTGCAAATCTTCATCTAAATAAATTCCGTTGTTTAAATTATTGATTTGTAAAACCAAATCGGTTGCATATTCATTACCTTCTTTTTCAGGTTTAAAATAAGTTTCGTTTTTTAAAGCGTCTCCACGAAGTGCAACCACATTGTCAATTCCAAGAAAATCTAAATCGATTAGCAGATTTTCAGTGTCTTCTTTAGTAAATCCGCCACACAAAATATGCGGAATAGCATCAACTGAATATTTATTTTGAATTCCGGCACAAATACCGACTGTTCCTGGACGTTTTTTTACAATTTTCTTTTGTAATAGTCCACTTGGTAATTCTTTAAACTCATATTCTTCACGATGATAGGTTACATCAATAAATGGCGGTTTGAATTCCATTAAAGGATCAATTCCATCATAAATAAATTGAATATTTTGCCCTTTCAATGGCGGAAGAATCTCGAAAGAGAATAAAGGTTTTCCTTGGGCGTTTTCTATGTGTTGGGTTACTTTCATAATTTTTAGTTGTCTGTTGTCTGTTATCTGTTATCTGTTTCCAAAACAATTGAAAACTGAAAACTGAGAACTGACAACTATTTTTAATCTGCTATATTTGGAGCAAGCCATTTTGTTGCTATTTCTGTTGAAATTCCTCTTCTTTTGGCGTAATCTATTACTTGATCTTCTTTTATTTTTCCTAGTCCGAAATATTTACTTTCTGGATTGGCAAAATAATATCCCGAAACCGATGCTGCAGGCCACATTGCCATACTTTCGGTTAAGGTCACTCCTATTTCTTGTTCCACATTTAAAACTTTCCAAATGGTTGGTTTTTCCAAATGATCTGGACAAGCTGGATAACCTGGTGCAGGACGAATACCTTTATATTCTTCATCAATCAAATCTTGATTACTCAATTTTTCATCAGAAGCATATCCCCAAATTTCTTTTCTAACTTTTAAATGCAAATATTCTGCAAATGCTTCTGCTAATCTATCTCCTAAAGCTTTTACCAAAATGGAATTATAATCGTCTAATTGCTTTTCAAATTCGGATGCTTTTTCATCTACTCCAAAACCTGTTGTTACACAAAAGCAACCCATGTAATCTTGTTTTCCTGAATCTTTTGGCGCAATAAAATCGGCTAAAGCGATGTTTGGTGCGCCTGCAGTTTTTTGAGATTGTTGTCTTAAAGTTAGAAAAGTTGTTGGTTGTCGATTGTCGGTTGTTAGTTCGATATCGTCATCGTTGACAGTATTTGCTGGAAAAATCCCAAGAATTCCTTTCGCCGTTAACCATTTTTCTGAAACTATTTGATGCAACATTTTTTGAGCATCATCAAATAAACTTGTGGCTTGTTCACCAACAACCTCATCAGTCAAAATCGCTGGAAATTTTCCGTGTAATTCCCACGATTGAAAAAATGGTGTCCAATCGATAAAATCTACTAGCTCTGAAAGCTCAACATCTATGGTTTTTGTTCCAATAAAATTAGGTTTTGATGGATTGAAATTATCCCAATTTAATTGCAATTTATTCTTTCGAGCTTCTTCAATGGAAAGATAATTTTTGTCTCGACTTCTGCTTAGATAACCTTCACGAAGTTTGTCATATTCTTCTCGAATGGCTTTCACATAACCATCTTTCGTTTCGGCTTGCAACAAATTACTTGCAACAGTTACGGCACGAGAAGCATCGTTTACGTGAACAACGGTTTCTTTATATTCTGGAGCAATTTTCACAGCTGTGTGTGCACGAGAAGTAGTAGCACCACCAATCATTATTGGAATTTTGATATTTAATTTATCTAATTCTTTTGCTAAATAAACCATTTCGTCTAATGATGGCGTAATCAATCCGCTCAATCCGATAATATCGACATTATGTTCAACGGCAGCTTGAATGATTTTTTCTGGCGGAACCATAACTCCTAAATCAATGATTTCAAAGTTATTACAACCTAAAACTACTGCTACAATATTTTTTCCAATATCATGAACATCACCTTTCACAGTTGCCATCAATACTTTTCCTGCTGATGAAGATTTTCCATCTTTTTGTGCTTCGATAAATGGAAGTAAATAAGCAACGGCTTTCTTCATTACACGAGCCGATTTCACTACTTGAGGCAAAAACATTTTTCCACTACCGAATAAATCTCCAACAACATTCATTCCTGCCATTAAATTGATTTCGATAACATCAATAGCTTTTTCTGAATTTAATCGTGCTTCTTCAACATCTATTTCTATGAATTCGTCAATTCCTTTTACTAAAGAATGTGTCAATCTTTCTTGAACAGAACCATTTCGCCATTCTTGAATTGCTTTTTCATTTGTTTTGAAATCGCCTTTGAAGCTTTCTGCTAAATCTAATAATCTTTCTGTTGCATCTTCTCTTCTGTTCAGCAAAACATCTTCTACATGTTCTAATAAAACTGGATCGATTTCATCGTAAATCTCTAGCATTTCAGGATTTACAATTCCCATAGTCATACCGTTTTTGATGGCGTGATAAAGAAAAGCCGAATGCATTGCTTCACGAACTTTATCATTTCCACGAAACGAAAATGAAACATTACTCACACCACCGGAAATATTGGCATAAGGAAGATTTTCACGAATCCATTTGGTGGCTCTGAAAAAATCTAATGCGTTTAATTTATGTTCGTCCATTCCTGTAGCTACAGGGAAAATATTTGGGTCAAAAATTATATCTTCTGCTGGAAAATGAACCTCATCAACCAAAATATCATAACTTCTTTTGCAAATTTCTATACGTCTTTCATAGGTATCAGCTTGACCTTCTTCATCAAATGCCATAACAATTACTGCTGCTCCGTATCTTTTTATCAATTTGGCATGATGAATAAAAACTTCTTTTCCTTCTTTTAAAGAAATCGAATTTACTACACCTTTTCCTTGAATGACTTTCAATCCTGCTTCGATGATTTCCCATTTGGAACTATCAATCATTACTGGAACACGAGCAATATCTGGTTCGGCTGCAATTAGATTTAAGAACTTGGTCATAGCATAAACGCCATCCAACATTCCTTCGTCCATGTTGACGTCTATGATTTGGGCTCCGCCTTCTACCTGATTTCTTGCGATATCTAGTGCTTCTTCGTATTTTTCTTCTTTTATTAATCGTAGAAATTTACGTGAACCTGTAACATTAGTTCGTTCTCCAACATTAACAAAATTAGTTTCGGGTGTTACAATTAAAGGTTCTAATCCTGATAATTTTAGATATTTATTCTTTACTTCCGTCATTATATTGTTTCTAAAATTTGTCTTGGTTTGAATTCTTTGGCAACATCTGCTATTGCTTTAATGTGCTCTGGTGTTGTACCACAACAACCGCCTATAATGTTTACTAAATTATCTTTTAGATATTCTTTTATAAGAGCTTGCATTTCTAATGGTGTTTGGTCGTATTGCCCGAAAGCGTTTGGCAAACCTGCATTTGGATGTGCTGAAATATTTAATTGTGTATTCATAGACAATCGTTGCAAATAAGGTTTTAATTGGTCAGCTCCAAGTGCACAATTGAATCCGATGCTTAATAACGGAATATGAGAAATAGATATTAAAAATGCTTCGACCGTTTGACCCGAAAGCGTTCTTCCTGAAGCATCTGTAATTGTTCCCGAAACCATTACTGGAATGTCTAATTTTCGTTCTTCTTTTACTTCTTCGATAGCGAAAAGTGCTGCTTTAGCATTTAATGTGTCGAAAATGGTTTCCACTAATAAAACATCGCAACCTCCATCGATTAGAGCTTCTACTTGTTGACGATAGGCAATTTTTAAATCATCAAAGGTTACGGCACGAAATCCAGGATCGTTTACATCTGGACTCATAGAAGCCGTTCTGTTTGTTGGACCTATTGAACCTGCTACAAAACGTGGTCTATCTGTAAATTCATCGGCAACTTGCCTTGCTATTTTGGCTGATTCATAATTTAATTCGTAAACTAAATCTTCTAAATGATAATCTGCCATTCCGATGGTAGTTCCAGAAAATGTGTTTGTTTCTACGATATCAGCACCAGCTTGAAAATACAAACGGTGGACTTGTTTTACGGCTTCGGGTTGTGTTATTGAAAGTAAATCGTTGTTTCCTTTTAACGGATGAGGAAAATCTTTAAATCGTTCGCCACGAAAATCTTCTTCAGAGAAATTGTTGCGTTGTAACATGGTTCCCATTGCTCCATCGAGAACTAGGATTCTTTCCTTTATTGCTTGGTTTATTTTTGACATATAAATAGCACAACTTTTAAAGTTGCTGTTGTTTAATTATATGTTATCATGGAAAGTGAGAAGAAAATCTCGCGGTTATCTTTGCTTAAATTTACTTTAAACTAGAATGTAGCACCTTCTACAGTGTAGGGTTGCTAAGCTTTCATCGGGTCTATTCCCTCGGGCTTTCGTGATAACAATCAATAAGTTTATGAACACTGCAAAGTAATGACATAGAAATTAGAATTACAAAAAAAACAGAAAATATGTTTAAAAATATTACGATAACGATGTAATTCCATAAAATAAAAAAAAGGAGCTGTAAAGCTCCTTTCAATAAACATTAAAAATGTTTACTTATTTTTTTATGATTTTTGATGTTCCAACACCTAAATCTGACTGTACTCTTACGAAGTATACACCAGAATTTAAATCAGAAACATTTACTTGAATTGCATCAGTAGATGAACCATTAACTTGATTAACAATTCTACCATTGATATCTAATACTTCAACTTTTTCAATAGCTACTCCGTTTTTAGCGTTTAATGTAAATACATCATTAACTGGGTTTGGTTGAATAGCAAAGTTTCCTGCGAAGAATTCTTGAGTATTAGCTGCAGGTCTAGTTACAGCAAAGTCATCAATTCCAATATAATTAGAATTAGCACCTGAAGGACCACCTCCTGTAACAAAATATCTAAATGCAATTCTACAATCAACAACACCTGTCAAACCAGTAACTGTGTAAGAAAATTGTGTCCATGTTTCTGGATAGTCACCTGCAGTTAAACCAGCATTAACAGATAAAGCTAATGTAGTATAATCACCTACTGTAGTAGTAGTAGCTGGATCAGCAGAAAATGCACCATTTGTACTTAATCTTAACTCTAATCTATCTGGCCATGTACTTGCTGTAGCCGTTCTAGTATAAAAAGAGATTATATCACCATTCTGAATTGAAATTGATGGCGTTATTAACCACGTACTAATAGTATTAGCACCAGTTGTACTATTGAAATTAGCTCCAATGTATGCATCTGCACCACCACTATAGGCTGGGAATGTAGTTGCTCCACTTCCTTGAAACCAAGTAGTAGTCCCCACAGCTGTACTTTTATTTAATAAAGTCCAACCTGCAGGCGCAAGAGTTGTAATATCATCAAAAGCATTTGATGTTAATACTTGTGCATTAGTTGAAAATGCAGCAAAAATTAATGAAATAGAAAGTAATAGTTTTTTCATACGATACATTTTTAGAGTTTATTAAACACAAATATATAAAAAAAATCATTTAAATAGTTTTTTACTTAAAAACTTTTCTAAATTTGCACCACAAATAAATGAGGAAAAATTTGAACTGATTGCAACCTCGTAAAAAAATGCTAAAGCAGAATACCTTCTTTAGCTTTTACTTGCAATTTTTCTTTTTTCTTCACAAAAATTAATTTTAAAATAAATTATATTATGGCTTATTTATTTACGTCAGAGTCAGTAAGTGAAGGACATCCAGACAAAGTAGCTGATCAAATTAGTGATGCGTTAATCGATAACTTTTTAGCATTTGATGCTGAATCTAAGGTAGCTTGTGAAACTTTAGTTACAACTGGTCAAGTAATTCTTGCTGGAGAGGTAAAATCAGACACTTATTTAGATGTACAAACAATTGCAAGAGATGTAATCAAGAAAATTGGTTACACTAAAAGTGAATATATGTTTGAAGCAAATTCTTGTGGTGTTTTATCTGCAATTCATGAGCAATCAGCAGACATTAATCAAGGAGTTGATAGAGCAAGTAAAGAAGAGCAAGGTGCTGGTGACCAAGGAATGATGTTTGGTTATGCAACTAATGAAACTGAAAACTATATGCCATTAGCTTTGGATATTGCACACGCTTTATTGATTGAATTGGCAAATATTAGAAGAGAAAATTCTGAGATTACTTACTTACGTCCTGACGCAAAATCGCAAGTGACTTTAGAATATTCTGATGATAATAAACCACAAAGAATTGATGCTATTGTAATTTCTACACAGCATGATGATTTTGCTGATGAAGCTACTATGTTGGCTAAAATTAAAAGTGATTTGATTTCGATTTTGATTCCTCGAATTAAAGCGAAATATCCTCAATATGCTCACTTCTTTAATGACAATATTACCTACCATATTAATCCAACTGGAAAATTTGTAATTGGTGGACCTCACGGAGATACTGGTTTGACTGGAAGAAAAATTATTGTTGACACTTATGGTGGAAAAGGTGCTCATGGTGGTGGTGCATTTTCTGGAAAAGACCCAAGTAAAGTGGATCGTTCTGCTGCTTATGCAACAAGACATATTGCTAAAAACTTAGTTGCTGCAGGTTTGTGTGACGAAGTTTTAGTTCAAGTATCGTATGCTATTGGAGTTGCAAAACCTACTTCTATTAACGTTAATACTTATGGAACATCAAAAGTAAATATGACTGATGGAGAAGTTAGTAAAATTGTTGAAGGAATTTTTGATATGCGTCCTTACTTCATTGAGCAACGTTTGAAATTGAGAAACCCAATCTATAGCGAAACTGCTGCTTATGGTCATATGGGAAGAAAATCTGAAACAGTAACAAAAACGTTTAAATTGCCAAATGGTGAATCTAAAACGGTTACAGTTGAATTATTTACTTGGGAAAAATTAGATTTCGTAGATCATGTAAAAGCTGCTTTTGGATTGTAATGATTTCAAAACAAATTATAAAAAAACCTGACTAGAAATAGTCAGGTTTTTAGTTTTTAATAAGTTCCGGCTTTCATTTTTTCTAAAACAATTTTGTATTGTTCGGTTTGTTCTGTAGAATTATCTTTAATATTTTCAATGGCTTTTGACTCTGTTGCAATTGCTTTTTCTTTCTCACCATTTTTATAGTAAAGTTGTGCTAAAGTATCTAAATAATAGCTATTATCTTTTTCGATTTTTAAACTAGTTTCGCTCCAAAAAATAGCTTTTTTTACCCAATTCACATCTTTGGTTTTCTCAACAACTGTCCAAGCGGCTTCATTTGCATTATTTGCAAACTCATATTTAAAATCATTCCAACCAATTCCAGCTTCGATATTTTGCTTGTAAGCATTATCTAAATTTTCAATTAAATTGGTATTTTCTTTAACTAATGAATTAAAAAAATCTTCATACTGCACAAGAAATTCTTCAAAAAATTCTGATCTCTTTAATGCATTCATATAACTATTTTTAACTAGAGGATTGTTATTTGTAATAGTTAATAAATCTTTATATGACTTTAAAACCTTTGTTTGATATTCTTTAGAAGGATTATTACTTAAATCAGAATTCCTATCAAGAACACCTGTAAGTGTATAATTTAAATTATAATAATCATAATTAGTTGCTACAGTATCATTAAACTTTGTGTTAGTAATAGTTTTATAGTGCTTACTGATATAATTTATCGATTGTAAATCAGTTGGAATTACAATTGGCTCAGATGAGTTGTATAAAGCTTTATTGAATCCATCATAATTAAATTCTCTTAGAATAATATCAACGGTTGTAAAATTCACCTCTTTTTCTAACAATCTATTTTCAAGAATTTTAGACCATTTATCTTTTAAAACATCTTGCTTAGTTTTTAGTTGATAAACATTTTTTCTTTGTCTAAAAATATCAAAACCATAAACAGAAAATGTTGAATCAACTGCTACTTCATTAACAATAGGTTTATCTGTGATTTCTTCATTACTATGTAAAAATTCTAGTTTAGAAACTTCTAATAATTGTTTCTCAACATCTTCTAGTGTTGCCTTTTTGTTTGAAATCACTGCATCTGACTTAAGCTTAGCATTAATACCAATCAATTCCGAATAAGTGCTTGAGGAATTATAATAGGTAAAACTATCATGATAATTATCTACATTACCCGCATACAATTTTTGCCCTTCTGAATTTAAAACTAGTAGCGTTTCATTATTCAAAACTCCTAAATTCTTTAATGTTTCTTTATCTTTTTCAGAAGTAAAATAAAAAATAAATCTATCATTTTCAGGAATATACCCATCATACATGCTATACCCAACTTCAGATTCGTAGTTTTTAATGAAGGAGTTAAAACTTGATAATGCCTTTTTGCTATTTGGATTGTTGATTACAACTAAAAATTGATTTTTATGGGATTTTGCTTGTTTTAAAGCATCTTTTAAATTACTGTCAATTTTCAATTTAAAAATGTAAGATGGCGCGTAAGAAGTATCTACAACAGCAACAGCAGTATCAACAGCATAATCATAATTATCTATCTCTTTTTTTCCAGGATAGGTCCAATCTTTTTCAACCCGTTTTTCAATTGGTTTTTCTTTTAGAATATCCTTTTTCACATCTTTATTTAGTGAAAATTTCAAAGGAATTTTCCCTTCAGACACGATTAACTCTTTATTAGCTTGGTCATAAAATCCTTTTAAATTAAGTCTTCCAAGATCATTTGAATAATAGGTCACTTTTATTTGAGATACATTATTAGAAATTTGATATTTTTCGATAAATGTTTCTTTGTCTAAGTTTTCTTCTACGAAATATATAAAATTAGATTTATCTATCTCAAAACTCAATTGTTTTCTTTCGTAATCAAAATCGTTTGTAATATTTAATAATTCTTTAATAGTTTTAAATTCTATTTGAGCATCATTGTTTTTCTGAATTCCAATGTAAATATTATAAAATCTATAAAATGAATTTTCACCTAAATCGATGGTAATTTTATCAGATTTTGGATTTGGATTTGAATATTCTAGAACAAATTTTGGCATATCATCATAGGATGTTTTAAAATAAACCGAATCATTTACAACCTCATAAGTTCCCGATAGTATGGATAACTGAAATTTATTATTATCAGATAAAATCATCTTCAGCGATTCGGCGGCTATAGTTGTTGAAGAATACTCGCCTGTTTCTAATTTATTGTTTTGTGAAAACAAACTAAAAGAGAAAACAAAAAACAAGAATGTAACGTAATTTTTCATTTGGTAACAATAAAATTTTAAAGCATTAAAACTACTAATAATTACAATGCACAAACTATATTTTCGACATTATTTTACTCATTTAAAGTAATAAAAAAAGAGTTGCCATTGACAACTCCTTCACTACATTAATCTAAAATTTTACAAATTATACTTCAACGTAAATATTAAATATCTTGGTTGAACTGTATATTGCGATGTTCTTGTTGAGAATTGAGAAAAACTATCGTCATTCAAAGATTTTGTGTTTAAAATATTTGTTGCCGAAATTTTATATTCCCACTTACTGTCTTTTGTTTTTTGATAAATTAAACTAGCTGAAAGAAAATCGTATTCATTTTCGACTGTTTTATTTTTGTTATAATAATGATAGAATTCATACTCTGAAACAAAAGAAAAACTCTTCAAGAAATAATAATCCAATCTCACAAAAGGCTTGTCTGTATAGAATTTAGAATTGTTATAGTCGTTTACTGTGTAAGAATATCCTAACTCTATATTTGGTAAATTTTTATAATTTGTTGAAGCGGTTAACGTATGAATTTGGGTAAAACTATCTGCACCTGCAAAAACTCCATCTTGCTGGTTATTAAACTTTGACCAATTTAATCTAGTATTGAAAGATGCTTTGTAGTTTTTCAAGAAAGAACGACCATAACTACCAAAACCCGTAAGCGTTTCTTCTGCAAAATCAGTATTGAAAGATGAAGAAGTTTGGTTTACACCATTGAAATTTGCTCTCGTTTTTACTGCATCAATTGTTCTTGTATAATTAATAAAACCTGTAATATTTTCAAAGTTGAACATATTGTATTTAAAATAACGCAACGAATGTGTTTGCTGTGTAGCATTCTCAAGTGTTCTGCTTCCTCTTGACAAACTATTGTATCCGTTTAGCACAAAACCTTCAGTTAATCTGTTTATGTCGGTAAAACTGTTGGTCATTGCATAATTATAAGTCAAAGTTTCTGCCTTTTTTATTTGATACAAAGCAAGAAAATCGGGTAAAACTCTAAAGAAATTTAGTGAAAAATCAGTTCCCAATTGACTGTTTGTCATATTATAAGCATGCAAACTTACCCCAGGAGTGAACGTGAATTTTCCAGTTAAAATTTTGTAATGTAATCCTAAGAAAGCGTCATTAAAGTTATAATTTACATTATTTGAAGTAGTTGCATCGGTCAAATTATTTTGATTTCCGTTATCTAACATTTGATAGATTGATGAATCAAAACTTTGAAATGAGTAAGTATTTCCTAGAGTTATATTGATATTACTTTTAGCCGTCAGCATATAGTAATAATCTAATTTTGTATCTAACTTATTAGTTTTTACAAAACGTGTTTGATTAATATCATTTCTATTTTGACCTGGAACATAACCTGTCAAAACAAATGGCTGTGTTTGCAAATTAGCATTATAGAAAGGATCCTCATCTTGATACAAATGTTGCATTTCTAGTGCGAAAATATTTTTATCGTTGTGTGTATAATAAAAACTCAAATTTTGATTCACAGATTTAGGATCTTGTCTTTTAGCTGTTAAAATATTTTCAGTGTTTGAAGTATTAGTAACTATTGATTCTCTTAACAACGAATTGTCTTCATCTTGCTTAGAAAACTTTGATAGAATATCGTAGTCAAATTGAAATCTTGCACTTGGTTTGTAGCTAGAACTTAATTTAAAAAGTGCTAAATTACTTTTTTGATGCGCTACTTCATTTCTATTTTCAGTTGAAGCTACATTAGAAGAATTTGGCTGAAGAAAATTAGTTTGTGTTTTTGTTTCCAAATCGGTTATTGACGAAGAAAGAATTCCAAAACCACTTAAAGTCCAAGCTTTTGTTGGATTATATGAAAAGTTTGTGGCTCCGAATTGTGTTTCAATTTCTTTTGCACGATTATTTCTTAGTAATGAAATTCCTAAATCATTAGAGGCAACATTAAAGTTTGAACCACCTTTTGCCATCATACTTCTAAAACCACCAGTAAATTTAAAATAATCTTGAATAGTCAATGGCAACTCTCCAATATTATTAAAGTTAGAAATCAAGTTAATACTGTATTTTGGATTATAATAAAACAACTTCGGATTTATAAAATAGCGATCATAGTTATTATCATCGGCTGTTCCACCACCAGCAGTCATGTCACCAAACCAAAAGTTTTTCTTTCCGTCTTTTAATTTGATATTCATTGCCAAATTATCCTGATTATTCTCTACACCTTTTAGGATAGAATTTTCATTATAATTTCTTAGCACTTGAATTTTATCAATAGCATCTGCTGGAATATTTTTTACCCCAAGTTTGGTATCACCATCAAAAAAGTCTTTTCCTTCTACCATCAATTTGGTTACTTTTTTACCTTCAACCTCTACTTCTCCATCAGCATTTACTTCTACACCAGGTAATTTTTTTAAAACATCTTCAAGTTTTCTTTCAGTACCGGATTTAAAAGAATCTGCGTTGTAAACAATAGTATCGCCTTTGATTGAAACAGGCATTTCTCGAACAATTTCAACACCATCTAATTGGATTCCACCTGGCTCCATTGAAATGTTTTGTGTAATATTTTCTGTTTTAGTCTCAACCGTGATTTGTTTGTTCTCCATCCCAATGTAACTCAACTTGACTAAGTAAGTAGTGTTGGGTTTTAAATTTAAAACAAATCTTCCTTTGTCATTGGTTATGGCATAAGCATCCATTCCTTTTGTTGCTTGATTAACAGCCATAATATTAGCCATTTCAAGAGGTGTTTTTCCAGATTCTAAAACAACACCTTCAAATCGGATAGTTTGAGAAAATGAGATAGTGGAAATAAAAAATAAGGCGAGTAGTAGTATTTTTTTCATAAGTGTAAAGTATTGGTTTTTTAAAAGAGATTTATCTTCCCATTCTCATTTGCATTCCACCTCTTCCTTGACCTTGATTCATTTCCATCAACTCTTCCATTTTTTTAGTCACAATATCATCATATTCTTTTTGAGTAACCACTTTTCCAGTAATTGGAGATTTTATTTCTACTTTTTCATTAGGATTAATTACAATTTTAGAACATAAAATAGTTGTTCTACCATCGTTAACTTCAAGTATAAGCCCTGGTAAACCCCAGTATCCTTCAGGACCTTGATTTACTGGAATATCCATGGTGTACCATGCTGTAATGGTTATTTCTTTTGGCAATTCTATTTCACCAAAAAAGCTTGTTTTCTTTTCTTTTTTATCTTCGGCGGTTGCGTCTTCATTTTTATTTTCGCCTTCCTTTTTTTCTTCTTCTTTCTTCTTTACATCTTCTTCTTTTTTCGGTCTTAAATTTCTGAAATCGGTTTTACTTGCTGGAATTACCGCTGTTGCTTTGTAGCAAGTATAACCACCAATTTCTCTAGTTTCACCTTCCATTTTCCAGTTGTAATTTCTTAAAGTATCTTTAACAAGAAATTCTTTTCCCATAAATTCTTTATCAACTGTAAACGTTTTTTCTTTTGCATTTTTATAGTAAGTTCCGCCACCACCCATCATTGAGGACATAAATCTCATTCCACCGGCCTGCTGACCAGGAGCTTCTAATTTTTCTTCTTCTTTATAAATAGATGCTGTTTTATCAAAATTAAGAATAAATGTCTTTTCCGTCATTTTTTTAAATCGATCTTCCATAGCTTTTCTCATCTCCGGAGTAAAATCTCTATTACCTGAAAATCCTGCTTTCATATCACTAGTGCTTGTTTTTGTTTGATAAACAGCCATTCCTTGAAAATCTTTTTGAGCATTAGATGCAATAAAAACTAATAAAAGTGCTAAAGTGAACGTTATTTTTTTCATTTAAAGTATCTTAATTATTTTACGTAACAAATATGACGATTGAATTTGTGTTTTGTTACCAAAGATTTGTTAAATATTTTAGTTTGACTTCTTAAATATCAAATAGTTTAATGTAATTTAGCATCACGATGAAAAGAATATTTTATATACTACTTTTATTATTAGCTACTAATGGCTATTCCCAAAATGAAAAACTATCTGTAACAAGATTAGATTCCATAGCAATAAATGCTGATGGTTTTGTTGGATTCGATGGATTTAATAATTGTATTTATTTTAAAAACAATGTTTTATATAAAAAAATAGATTCTTCAATTTTACAATACCAAAATCTTGGATTGGGGAAAATAACCAAAGTTGACATTACAAATCCGCTTAAAATTATTATTTTTTACGAAGAATTTAATGCTGTAATTGTGTTAGATAATCAATTGAATGAAATACAAAAAATTGAGTTTTCAAGTATAGAAACACCAATTTTAGCAACAGCAATTGGAATATCCGGGCAAAATAAATTATGGGTTTTCAATAATTTGAATCAGCAAATAGGATTGTATGATTTGAATTCAAATACTTATGAAAACAAAAGCATTCCTTTAAATGAAAGCATAACATACTATCAAACAGATTTCAATTATTTTCAGTGGATTGACAAACAAAACAATTGGTACACCTCAACCATTTTCGGTAGAATTGTCAGTAACGGAAAAGTTGAAATAACTAATGACTTACAATTACTTCCTCAAAACAAAATACTTTTTTCTAAGGATAGCAAGTTGTTTCTAAGAGATCACAACATCAACAAATTGTATGAAATTGAAATTGTTGAGAAATCGTTTAAAAATTTTTATTACAAAGAACAAATTTTATCTATTTTTACCGACCAAGGAATTACAAATTATAAAATTACAATACCATAATGCATATAGCAGTAGCAGGAAATATAGGTGCAGGAAAAACAACATTAACTCGTTTTTTGGCAAAACATTTTAAATGGGAACCTCATTTTGAAGATGTAGTTGACAATCCGTATTTGGATGATTTTTATCATCAGATGGAACGTTGGTCGTTTAACTTACAGATTTACTTTTTAAATAGTCGTTTTAGACAAGTTTTGCAAATTCGTGAAAGTGGTAAAAAAATCATTCAAGACAGAACGATTTATGAAGATGCGCATATTTTCGCTCCCAATCTTCACGCTATGGGATTGATGACCAATCGTGATTTTGAAAACTATTCTTCCTTATTTGAATTAATGGAAAGTCTTGTGGAAGCTCCAGATTTATTAATTTATTTGAGAAGTTCTATTCCAAATCTTGTTGGTCAAATTCACAAAAGAGGTCGTGAATATGAAAACACCATTTCGATTGACTATTTAAGCAGATTGAACGAAAGATATGAAGCTTGGATTACAACTTACAACAAAGGAAAATTATTAATCATCGATGTTGATGATATTGATTTCGTAAATAACCCAGAAGATTTAGGAATGATTATCAACAGAATCGATGCCGAAATAAATGGATTATTTTAAAATATAAAGCACTTCAATTGAAGTGCTTTTTTAATTTAAAATACATAATTTAGTCTACGAACAAAGATGTAAAAATTTCATCTGATGTACTTTGCATTAGTGTCACACCATCTTTTAATATGATTTGTGATTGGTTTGTGGTACTATTTGCTTGTGAAGTTAGTAAATAAAGTGAATTGTTTTTAAAATCAAAACTTTCAATGCCAGAATTATTTGGAGTTGTATATAAAATAACACCATTTTTATATACATTCAATTCATTAACAGCATAAACATCACCATTATCAAAACACATTTTATAAATTGGTACATAAATAGATGGTAAATTTGTTTGTACATTAGTTGTTATACTTTTGTAAAAAGGACTACCCCACACAGAACTAACATAAGATCTGCCATATAAATAAACATCAGTACTTGAGGAATTAACACCCCAAATAAAATCAGTTGAAGAATAGCTGGTGCCATTGACATAATATGCTCCGTATGAAGTAAGATAAATATTGCTATTATTCACCTTTATACATATTAAATGAACAGGTTCAGTAGTAAACGAATCAACAATATACTTAATACCATTCATCCAATAAACCAAATCATAAGTATTTGGTGTAACACTTATGTTTTGAGTTATTCCTGCAAAATAAACATCATTATTATTATCAACTTCCATAGAGCAAATAGTAGCAATCTCAGTTGATGTAGAAAAAGTGTCCGTCAGATTGGTAAGCACATTATTTTTCCAATATAGCGTTTTGACATTTCCGCCAATAAAACCATTACCTAGCACATGAATATCATTATTCTTAACAATTAAAGTATCAGAACTTGATGACGAAAAACCAACATCAGTTAAAGATGATAATATATTATTTTTCCAATAAGTAGCATGACTAGCTTTCGAACCTGAAACATACACATCGCTAACAAGTGGAGCTCTTTGAATTTCTTCAGACGTACATGAAATTAAAATTATTGCAAGAAAACTAGCAAATAATTTTATTAACTTATTTCTCATAAAGGATTTTATTAATTAGATACAAAAAAGTTAAAATGGTTGCGTCGACAATATTTTAATTTCTGAATTTGATTTTTTTTTCTGAATTTGATTTTTTACTTTAATAAAACAAAAAAAATATAACGAGATTTAATCTAAACTATTATAAAAATAAAACACTGCAGAACAAATTGTAAATAAATTTGCATTAAAAACTAAAAATCATCAAAATGAACAATATTGACTTTGTAAGTAATTCCGAAGACTTCAAAATGATTATCAACAGAATCGATGCCGAAATAAACGGATTATTTTAAAAAACAAAGCACTTCAATTGAGGTGCTTTTTTATTCATTTAACATATCAAATAAAGAAACCATCTTTATGTTTTCTGATGGTTTATCAGTCTTGATTATTTTGAAAATTCCTGGCAATAAATCAAAATAGTTTTCTTTAAAAAAACTATCATTGGAATGTAAATACAAATTTTTAACTAGCGTATTTGTTTTAAGTTCAATTAATGTTTCGCCTACAATTTTAATTTCAATAGTAGGCTTTTCTAGTTGTAGTTCTTTTGGTTTAACAAAATAATGATAGGCAACAGTTTTCTTGTTTTTGCATATAAATTCTAATTGTAGTACCGTTTTTTCTTTTGCAAATTTTGGTAATTCAGTAAAAAGAATATCCATACAATTTGTGTTTATTTCAGAATTAAGTTCGCACTCTTTTGAAGCCGTCCAAAGTTCTTTTCCAGAAAAATCAATTAACTTAGCATTTAGTGTCCCTTTTTGTACTTCGAGATTATCATTACTACCAATAATTGAAAGTCCGTTAGTGATTTCTGTTACCATTAAAAGTGTGGGTGCAAAACTTTCCTTCACTTGATAATGAGACGCTTTCCAATTTCCATAATAATCTAAAGTGCTCCACGAAGTCACTGGCCAACAATCATTCAATTGCCAATACAATGAGCCCATACAATAAGGTTTTGCAAGACGATGCGCTTCTATAGCGGTTTTCATACCATAAGCTTGCAAAATTTGCGATACATAATTATATTTTTCTAAAGATTTTGGAACCGGAAAATCGCGTGCCATATACTCATTTATGGTTTCAAAACCTGTTGGATGCTTTTGATGGTTCTTAAAGGCTTCCGAAGTAAAATTCAAATCTTCTTTTTGGATGACTTTTTCTAATGTTTCTATATTTGGCATTCCTTGAAAACCGTATTCACTCATAAAGCGACCTACTTTTTGTTTGTAAATTTCAAAAGGTTCTTTGCCCCACCAAACACCCCAATAATGTGAATCACCTTGAGTCAAACTCTCCTTTTTACCCCAACCAATTGATGGCGACGATGGCCAATATCGATTCTCTTTTTTGGACAATAAACTATCTAAAGTTTTCGGAATTAATTGATGAAAAAGTTTCTCATAATCGTTCCAAATTTGAATGGAATCTTGCTTTGAATACTTGAATTGTTTTTGCCAACCCCAATTTTTCCAGCCTTCGTCATTTTCATTATTGCCACACCAAAGCGCAATACTTGGATGGTTTTGCAAACGAGTTACATTGTCGATTACTTCATTTTTTACATTATCAAGAAATTCCTCATCGCCAGGATACATGGCGCATGCAAACATAAAGTCTTGCCAAACTAAAATTCCGTTTTTATCACATTCATCATAAAAAGTATCTTCTGCATAAACGCCTCCACCCCAAACTCTCAGCATATTCATATTAGCATCAACAGCGTTTTGTACAATCTCTTTGTATGTAGAATTTGTTGCAATTGGTAAAAAACTATCCGACGGAATATAGTTTGCACCTTTCATGAAAACTGGTTTTCCGTTTAATTTAAAATAAAAACTTTTACCTATGCTGTCTTTTTCTTGAATTAACTCGATGGTTCTTAATCCAATATTCAATTTTTTAAGAGATAATTGAACTTTATTTTTAGATAAATTAATTTCAAATGGATAAAGATTTGCAGTTCCTAAACCATTCGTCCACCAAAGTTTTGGATTTTTAATTTCATATGGGAAATCTATAACATTGCTTCCTTTTTTTAACTCAAATACCTTTTGAACTCCATTAATCTTTAAATCATAATTTCCTGCAAATTGGCAATCTATAGTTACTTTAAAATTCAATTTTGCAATAACTTCATTTAATTCTTCTTGTTCATATTTTATATTTTCTATTTTGGCATTATTCCAAAAAAGAAGTTTTATTGATCTATAGATTCCTGAGGTTACAAATCGTGGTCCCCAATCCCATCCAAAATGATATTGCGCTTTTCTTGAAAAAATTCGCTCCTTTTCTGGTAAAGTGTAAGGTAACTTTTGAGCTTTTGCTTTACCAATTTCAACAGCCGATTTGAAAACAATTTTTAGATTATTTTTACCAACTTTCAAATTATTTCTCACATCAACTTTCCATGTGCGAAACATATTATTGGCATCTAAAATCTTTTTATTGTTCAAAAAGACTTCTGCATAAGTATCTAATCCTTCAAATTGTAAAATGGTGTTTTGATTTTTTAATTCCTCTTTGGAAATTTTAAAACTTGTTTGATATTCCCAGGTTTCATTTTCAATCCACTGCAAGTCTTTTTCGTTGTTTCCGAAGAAAGGATTTGGGATAATTTTGTTGTTGTATAAATCCGTGTGAACAGTTCCTGGAACTTTCGCTGGAAGCCAATTGGAATCGGATATTTTTTTAAAACTCCAATTTTCAGAATTCAAATTTCTTTTAGAATTTTGCGACCATA
Source organism: Flavobacterium koreense (assembly GCF_054776075.1). Taxonomy (NCBI): domain Bacteria; kingdom Pseudomonadati; phylum Bacteroidota; class Flavobacteriia; order Flavobacteriales; family Flavobacteriaceae; genus Flavobacterium; species Flavobacterium koreense. The sequence continues at coordinate 178,970 of NZ_BAAHCF010000012.1, forward strand.
AAATTAATGGTAACAAGATTAGAATTAAAAATTTAAATTGACGCTTCATTACTTTAAATTACTTTTTAATTTGAAAATTTCTTCTGGATTTGCAATTTGACTTCCATCAATAATAGCTGAAGAATGATAGAAAGTTGCTTGAGTTACTTCTTGAATATGATTGATATTTGCAGAGCGTAATCCTCCACCAGGCATAATTGTAATTCTATTTTGAGCTAAGCGAACCAAATTTTTTAAAACATCAATTCCATCCATAACATTGGAATGCTTTCCTGAAGTTAAAATGATCGAAAAACCACAAGAAATGACATCTTCCAATGCTTGTTCATAATCTGCAACCTCATCAAAAGCACGGTGAAAAGTACATGGAAATGGCTTGGCTAAATTCACCAATTCGGTGTTTCTTTCAATATCTATTTTATTATTTTCATCTAAAATTCCAAAAACAAAACCATTCACTTTTAGTGATTTAAAGTGCAAAATATTCAGTTTCATTTGAGCAAACTCCTCGTTATAATAAACAAAATTTCCGCCTCGAGGTCGAATCATTACAAACAAATCTGAAGATAAAAATTTTCTAGTATTTATAACATCCATTGGATTTGGAGTAGTTCCACCAACTTCAATTCCGTCGCATAATTCAATTCTATCTGCTCCATTTTCATGAGCAATTTGAGCCGATTCAACATTAAAACAAGCAATTTCTAATTTGTACATTACTTCAAATAATAAGCTGCGTCAATTAATTTACTTCCGGAATTATCGTTAACTGCATAATTAAATCCACTTTGAATACAATAGGAACCGTATTGTCCTTTCTTATTTAAAGCAATAAAACCTACTTGAATATCTTTCAGTTCTTTTCCTCGATTTTTAGTCAATTTTACAATTCTAGCCACTGCTTCTTCACAAGCTTTTTGTGGTGACTTTCCTTGACGCATCAATTCTACAACCAAATGACAACCTGTAATTCTAATAACTTCTTCTCCGTGACCTGTAGCAGTTGCTGCTCCAATTTCGTTATCTACATATAATCCAGCACCAATAATTGGTGAATCTCCAACTCTTCCGTGCATTTTAAAAGCCATTCCGCTTGTCGTACATGCTCCAGATAAATTTCCGTGACTATCTAATGCAATCATTCCAATAGTATCGTGATTTTCTATGTTAGCTTTGGGTAAATATTCACTTGTTTTAAGCCATTCTTTCCATTCTTTTTCTGATGCTTCCACCAACAAATTTTCTTTTTTGAATCCTTGAGAAAGAGCAAATTGTAATGCGCCATCACCAACTAACATGACGTGTGGTGTTTTTTCCATAACAGCTCTTGCCACAGAAATTGGATGTTTAATATACTCCAAACAAGCAACCGAACCAATATTTGAAAACTCATCCATTATGCAGGAATCAAGCGTAACTCTTCCGTCTCTGTCTGGTCTTCCGCCATAGCCTACACTTCTTTCGTTTGGATCGCCTTCTGGGATTTTTACTCCAGCTTCGACAGCATCTAAAGCTCTTCCATTATTTTTTAGGATTTCCCATGCGGCTCCATTGGCTTGAACTCCGAAATTCCATGTCGAAATAACTATTGGTTTATTTATTTTTCCTTCATCAAACAAAACCTCATCTTCTTTTGATTTGAACGAATTCAAAGCAATGGCTACCGAACCAATAGCAGCAGTTTTTATAAAATTTCTACGATTTGCCATACTTATGTTTTTTTATTCCACACCAATTTCATCAATAAACAACCATGCATTCGAACCAGCGCCTGGATTTCCTTCCGGAATTTTACCCAGATTTGAGGCAATAACTTTTATGAATTTTGCATTTACGGATTTTACTTCAATTGTAATTTCTCCTCTTTTTTCAATTATTTCTTTTGCTGAAATTGATTGCAAACTTTTGAAATTTACACCATCATCGGATAGTAAAAATTCAATATTTTTTGGAAAATAAATCCAACTTCCTTCATTAGCCAAGCTACTTATTGAAACTTTATTTATAACCTCAACTTTTTCTAAATCGATGATTGCAACCATATCTTTACCTGAAAATCCGAGCCAATCGCGACCAAATTTTTGTCTATCACCAATAACACCATCAACTAAGGTAAAAGCGCCATTTGCTGCATAACTTTCGCTTGGTTGATTTTGTAAAGAAATCTTTTTGCCTGTTGCTTTATTTATAGAAAATGATTGTTCGATGGTTGCGCTTTTTTGTTCTCCATTTTCAAAATAAGCAGCTTTAATTGTTTGACTTTTTGTTATTGCAATTGGATTTTGATAGCTATTAGAATTTAAACTAGGATTAGAACCATCAGAAGTAAATCGGATTCCTTCTTGATTTTTAGAGGATTTTATTGAAAATAGAATGTTTTTATCAACTTCTGACTGACTTATTTTGGAAGTTAATTCGAAAATCGCCTTGCTGTAATTGATTTTATTTTCTTCAAAAAATTGAAAATGTTGTATCATTCTATCTTGAAACTCTTTATATTTTTCAGTATTAGATGTGCCCCAAAGCACTTCTGAAAGCGCCAACATTCTTGGGAAAATCATATATTCAACTTTATTCGCATCTTCCATGTATTCGGTCCAAACATTTCCTTGTGCGCCCAAAATATAATTAGCTTCATTTTTATTTAGAGTTGTTGGTGTTGGATTAAAACCATACACTTTTTCAACTGTTGTGAAACCTCCGATTGCCAAAGGTTCGTTTTTTGGTTCACCTTGATAATGATCAAAATAGCAATGTGATCCTGGAGTCATTACTACAAAATGATTTTGTTTAGCAGCTTCTATTCCTCCTTTTGTTCCGCGCCAACTCATTACTGCAGCATTTGGTGCCAAACCACCTTCGAGAATTTCGTCCCAACCCATTATTTTTCTTCCTCTGCTGTTTACAAATTTTTCAATTCTTCGAATAAAATAACTTTGTAGTTCATGCTCGTCTTTCAAACCTTCTCTTTTTATCACAGATTGGCAATTTGCACATTTTTTCCAACGAGTTTTCGGACACTCATCTCCACCAATGTGAATATATTCTGATGGAAATAAAGTCAACACTTCTGATAAAATATTTTCTAGGAATTCGAAAGTTTCTTCTTTTGGACAAAACACATCATCTAAAACACCCCATTTTAATGCTACTTCAAATGGTCCGCCAGTGCATGAATATTGAGGATATGAAGCTAATGCAGCTACTGCATGTCCAGGCATTTCAATTTCAGGAACTACGGTAATGTGACGTTCTGTTGCATAAGCTACAATTTCTTTAATTTCCTCTTGGGTGTAGAAACCACCATAAGGTTTATCATCAAATTTTTGTTCTCTGTAGTGACCAATCATCGAGCCTTTTCGCCATGCTCCGATTTCGGTAAGTTTTGGATATTTTTTTATTTCAATACGCCAACCTTGATCATCAGTTAAATGCCAATGAAAAACATTCATTTTGTATCTAGCGAGATAATCAATATACTTTTTAATAAACTCTTTTGGAAAGAAATGTCGGCTTACATCAAGGTGCATTCCGCGCCATTTGTATTTTGAGTAATCATTTATCTGTAAACAAGGTATTGATATTTTATTCTTTTTATCAGAAGGAATTAATTGTAAAAGTGTTTGAATTCCATAAAAAATACCTTGATTTGAAAATGATGTTATTGTGATTTTACTATTTGAAACATTTAATTCATAGTGTTCTTTATCAAAATTTATAGTGTCTGGAAGTTTCATTATAAGCTGAATACTATTTGAACTATAAACTTCACTTATACTTAAATCTAATCCTGATTTTGATTTAAGTATTTCTTTCAAATATTTTGCTTCAAAAGAATTTTCAGAAGCTTGTATTGTAGTTTTATCATTAAGTACAAAACTTCCTGAGCCTAACTCTACTTGAGAAGGATATGGAATTATAGGTAATTGATTTTGCGAAAAAACAGTGTTGAAAATCAATAGTAGTAAAAATAAAAATTTCTTTTTCATGCAATTTTGAATTTATCAATGGCTAAATTTACATAAAAAAAGTCAAAAAAAATGCCCCACTTTCGTGAGGCATTTTATATAAAACATTTTATTCTATTATTTTAAAGCGTCAACTTTAGCTTTTACTTCAGCTTCAGTTCCTTCAATAATTTCTTCCGTTACTTTACCATTATTTGTTTTAGTAACAGTAGCTTTAACTTTATCATTACTTACTTTTTCCATGATAACTTTAACTGAAATATTTTCTTTTACTTCACCTTTAAATTTACCATTTTCATCGTACATAGCCATACATTTAGCTTTGTCTTCTGCAGAACAACCATTTTTATCGCACATTGCTGCACATTCCTCTTTGGTCATTGAAGCGCATTTGCTCATATCGCATTTTCCTGTAGCTGCACCTTTAACTTCGCATGAAGCATTAGTACATCCTTTTTCTTCACATTCCTCTTTGCTCATTGAAGCACATTGTTCAGTTTTAGCACAACATGATGCTTTTGCATCATCAGAATGTCCGCTTCCTAAAATTGGAGCTATTACTAAACCAATTAAACAAGTTAATTTGATTAAAATGTTCATCGATGGACCAGAAGTATCTTTAAATGGATCTCCAACAGTGTCTCCAGTTACAGCAGCTTTGTGAGCATCAGAACCTTTGAAAGTCATTTCTCCATTGATTTCAACACCAGCTTCAAATGATTTTTTAGCATTATCCCAAGCACCACCAGCATTGTTTTGGAACACAGCCCAAAGTACACCTGAAACAGTAACTCCAGCCATATATCCACCTAACATTTCAGCGATTAATTGGTTGTTATCTCCGTAAACTAATTTACCTAATAATACAATTGCAATTGGGAAACCAATAGTCATAACTCCAGGCAACATCATTTCACGTAATGCAGCTTTTGTAGAAATTTCAACACATTTACCATATTCTGGTTTACCAGTTCCTTCCATAATTCCTGGAATTTCTTTGAACTGACGACGTACTTCATATACCATGTCCATTGCAGCTTTACCTACAGAGTTCATTGCTAATGCAGAGAACACTACAGGAATCATACCTCCAACAAATAACATTGCTAATACTGGAGCTTTGAAGATATTAATACCATCAATTCCTGTAAAAGTTACATAAGCAGCAAATAAAGCTAACGATGTTAAAGCAGCAGAAGCGATTGCGAAACCTTTTCCTGTTGCAGCAGTTGTGTTACCAACTGAATCTAAAATATCTGTTCTTGTACGAACTTCTTTTGGTAATTCACTCATTTCAGCAATACCACCTGCGTTATCAGAAATTGGTCCGAAAGCATCGATTGCTAATTGCATAGCCGTTGTAGCCATCATCGCAGAAGCAGCAAGAGCCACACCGTAGAAACCAGCTAAAGCATAAGTTGACCAGATTGCTCCAGCAAACAATAATACTGTTGGGAATGTAGAAATCATACCAGTAGCTAAACCAGCGATTACGTTAGTTCCTGCACCAGTTGAAGATTTTTGTACAATTGCCAAAACTGGTTTTGTACCTAAACCTGTATAATATTCAGTTACTGATGAAATAGCTCCACCAACAAATAATCCGATTAAAGAAGCATAGAAAACTCTCATTGAAGAAATATCTTTTAATCCTTCTCCAAAGAATGTCATTTTCATAGTTTCTGGTAACATCATTTTTACAAGGAAGAAACAAGCAACTGCTGTTAATGCAATTGAAACCCAGTTTCCAATGTTTAATGCTTTTTGAACTTGAGCTTCTTTAGCATCATCACTAGAGATTTTTACTAACATTGTACCGATGATTGAGAATAAAATTCCAAAACCAGCGATAGCCATTGGTAATAAAATTGGACCGATTCCACCAAAAGCGTCTTCGATTTTACCACCCATATCTTTAATTACATAGTTACCTAAAACCATTGCAGCAAGAACTGTAGCCACATAAGAACCAAATAAATCTGCACCCATACCAGCAACGTCACCTACGTTATCTCCAACGTTATCTGCAATTGTAGCAGGATTTCTTGGGTCATCTTCTGGAATACCAGCTTCAACTTTACCTACTAAGTCAGCACCAACGTCAGCAGCTTTTGTATAAATACCACCACCAACACGAGCAAACAATGCAATAGATTCAGCTCCAAGAGAGAAACCTGCAAGCGTTTCAAGAACAACTGTCATATCTTCAGTGTTTGTCCAAACGCCACCAGGCATAAAATATCTAAATAGTAATATGAAGAATCCTGTTAAACCTAAAACTGCTAAACCAGCAACTCCAAGTCCCATTACAGTACCACCACCAAAAGAAACTTTTAATGCTTGTGGCAAACTTGTACGAGCAGCTTGAGTTGTTCTTACGTTAGTTTTAGTTGCAATTTTCATACCCATGTTTCCAGCTAAAGCCGAGAAGAAAGCACCGAAAACAAACGCAATAACAATTAATAAGTGAGTTTTAACACCAGGCAAGAATGTGATACCAGCTAAAACCACACTTGCAATAAGTACGAAAACTGCTAATAATCTGTATTCTGCTTTAAGGAAAGCCAAGGCACCTTCGTAGATGTAATCTGAAATTTCTTTCATTTTTCCATCACCTGCATCTTGTTTTAAAACCCAAGATCTTTTGATTGCCATAAAAGCTAATCCAATTAATGCCATTACAATAGGCACATAAATCATCATTGATTCCATAAATATAATTTTTGTTATAAATTTTATCGGGTGCAAAAATAACAAAATTTTAAGAACTTATGCAACTTGATTCATATTATAAAAAGAAATGTGCTAAATTTATATAGTTAAGGCTTGAATTTTTCAATAAACATTATAAATAATTGGAATTTTGACAGAAATTATAGACTTTTGGAATGTATAATTACCAATTCAAAAAACTTAATCCAGTAAAAAATGAAGAGATTATAGTTATTTTCATCAAAAGAAATCAATAGAGACTTAGGCTTATTTCTTATTAGACTAATAGTAGGATTGCTTATGGCTTTTTATGGCTACGAAAAATTAATTCATTTTAATGAAATGGCAGCTTCTGAATTTTGGACAAAAAATGTAAATTTTTTAGGAATGAGTGGCTCAGTTCCATTGGCTCTAACTGTATTTGCTGAATTTTTTTGCAGCTTGTTTCTTATTGCTGGATTCTTAACAAGAATTAATTTGTTTTTCCTACTATTTTGTATGGCTTATATTTTCTTGGTGATTTTTCCATTTTCAATTTTAGATAAAGGTGATAATGGTTATCAATTTAATGATGCTTTTTTATATTTTATTATTTATCTTGGGTTATTTTTTACAGGACCAGGAAAATATAGCTTGGATCAAAAGTTATTTGGTAAAAACGATTAAATTTTATTTCTCTTTTTCAGATAATAATGCCAAATGGTAAAAGAAGCAAATGTTCTAAAAGGCTTCCAATGATTTGAAACTTGTTCCATTTCTTCTAATGATTGACAATTATACAATTCTATTAATGTGTTTTTAATTGCGATATCGCCAAGCGGTACAACATCTGGTGATTGAAGACAAAACATTAAATAAACTTCAATACTCCAATTTCCGACTCCTTTTATAGTGATTAATTCGGAGCGGATTTGCTGTTCGGATTTGGATGAAAAGCTATCGAAATTAATTTCGTTGGAAAGTACTTTGGTTGCTAAATCTTTGAGATAAACTATTTTTTGTCGAGATAAACCGCATGATTTTAATTCATCATCTGAAGAATAATAGATGTTTTCTGGTGTGATTTTCTTGAAATAATTTTCTAGTTTAACATAACATGCTTTGGCAGATTCTATTGAAACTTGTTGCTCAAGAATAATATGACACATAGAAGCAAATCCTTCTTCTCTTTTTTGAATGATAGGAGTGCCAAAATTTTCTAAAATATTTTTTAGCTTTTCGTCTTTAGAAATTAGAAATGTGATTGCTTGTTGCATAGTTTAGCCCAGATAGAAATGGAAAGCAATTTATTGAAAATGGCTGATTTTTGTTGAAGTAAAAAAGCGACCATAGAAGCTCTTTTTACTTTTTACAAAAATAGCTGTTTTGATAAATTCTTGTAATGGATAGCTGGAGATAGCTTCAAATTAAAAATAGAAACCAAATTCTCCTTTAATCGTAAAGTTATTTGTTCCTGGAATGTCTCTGTAATTTCCTCTCCAACTAGCATCAATTCGGAATACCTTGAATATGTTTCCGATTCCAATACTATATTCCCAATAAGGTTTTTTTGGAGCTTGATAAACCAAACCTGAGGCATTTATTAGTTGATTTTCTTGAGAAATTGTTCCATAAACTCCTCTAACACCAATTATTTCTCTCCAATTTAATTTTCTCATAAGAGGTATTCTAGACAATAATCGTCCCTGAAAATTATGATCCCATTGTAAAGTAGCATATTCGTCGGCTACAAACTCATAAAAATTTAGGTTACTAAATGTATTTCCAATAATAAAATAAGTTTGATTTCCTGGAACTACACTCATCAAACCAAGAGGCACTTGTCCGAAAGTTTTTCCAAGTTCCATTGTTAAGTTTGTTCTTCCTAATGGCCCTATTGTTATTGGTTGTTTGTAATACAATTGAAGTTTGCTGTAATCAAAATCACTATCTATTAATCCTTTAAATCCTTGACTATAATTTACAAAAAAGCGACTGTATGGATTATCTACATTGAGACGTTCTACTCCATAACCAACCGTTTTCTTGCCTGGCGTATATTCTACTTGGAGATTAACTTCAGATTGTTTAACTTCACTTTTTGTAGTTGTATAAGTATCATCAGAATAATAATCTAAACTAAATGTTGGTGAAGCTGATTCTAAGGTACGATAAGAAAATCCTGTTTGAAGAATTAAATTTTTAACTGGTTCAATTTCAACAGAAGCTGTTGTAAGATTGATGTTGGTTAATTTTCCATTATTACCAGAACTAAATAAACTTGAAGAAGCAAAACTTCTTCCCAAAACATCGTTTGTTGTTGTCAAACTTGCACCGATTTGCTCAACATCTCTTCTATTTCCTGCTGTAATAATGATACGCTTTTTAGAATCAACCATCCATTTTCCAGATAAGCCATATTTGAATTTATTATCATCAAATCCATAAGCTGTGTAGGCTTGCAAACGCCATTTATCATTTGGTCCAAAATAAGTTCTTCCTCCAAGTCGAACTCGAATCCCCTCTACTTCGTTATATCCGAAAGTTGAGAAAATGGGTCCGAAATCAATATTGCCTTTTTGTATATAACCACTTCCTAAGATGGTTACAAGATTATACATTTGCTTGAATTTTTTAACCGTTTTTAAAGTGTCAAGCATTTTGTAAACCCCAATTTCATCTTTATTTAGTTTTTCAAATCGGTTTTCTTCCCAATATTCATCTGACTTGGTGTAAACTTCATTATCAATAAAATTGACTTCTTCTTTATAAAACTTATCGGGTTTTACTTCGTTAAATTTATGATTTCTTACTAAAGTTGTTCGTTTTCCATAAACACCTTTAGATTCTTCTTTTTTGTTGATTGCAAAATCTGACATCATATAATCTCTGGTAAGAAGAAAAACAGAATCATTTACCACTTCAAATTCTTGCTCGATATAAATATCTTTAACCCAATTAATATTAGCACTTTTAGAAACCGCCATATTGATGGTTTTGATAGCATAAGTAGAATCATTAACCCAAAAATCTCCTTTAAAAGTTAGTTCGTTTTTTCTTCTTGGATAAAATACAATGTTGTAACACCATTTATTATCAATGAAAGAGCTGTCTCTTAAAACATAATTATAAACATCTATACCAGTAGTAGATAGTGGACTTGTAAAGCTTTTATCAAAAAAAGTTAGGTGATTATTATAGATATTGTAATCGTTGTAAAGGTCTTTAATGAAAGTGTTTACGCCATCGCCATTTCCTAAACCTGAGTTTTTGTTTGCTTTGATAATTGATTTTTCCTTCTTTAATTTATTGTCACCATAAACATCATACATAGACTCATTGATGAAAATTGGAAGATATGTTTTTCCTGTAACTTTAGAAGTGTCTACTTTATTGAAAACAAACTCCATTCCTTTGAAGATTTTTTGTTTCATAAAAGCACTATCTATGGTATTCAAATCAAATTCAACTTTCTCGTATTTTTCGTATTGATATTGATCAAACATACGCAAGCCATTCTTTCTTTTTCTTTCCCAAATTTTTCTCAGAATATCTAATGCTGGATTGTTTTTCTTTGAAGTTTTTCCTTTATAGATAACAACCTCTTGCAACATTTCCTCTTCATTCAAAACCACTTTCATGTTGTAAGTTACCAGCTTTTCTAAATCTACATCTTTAGTAGTAAAACCAACGAAAGCAACTACTAATGTTGTATAATTTTTTGATGATTCTAAGTAAAACTTACCGTTTTCATCACTAACAGTTCCTTCGTTAGAACCTTTAAACACGATATTTGCATAGGAAACTGGTTGATTTTTCTTATCAACAACAACTCCGCTTACTTTTGTTTGAGAAAAAACAAAAGAAGAAAAAAGAAGAAAAAGAACTATAGAAAAAGATATTTTTTTAAGCATAATACTATTTGCGAATTTTTGGTAAAAAAAAAGCTTCATCAAGATTTCTCCGATGAAGCTTCAAATATAATAGATTATATTATTTGTACATTACTTTTTTTACTGCTTTAACAACATCTTGCGCATTTGGTAACCATTCTTTCAATAAAGTTGGTGAATATGGCGCTGGAGTGTCAGCAGTTGTGATTCTTTGAACTGGCGCATCAAGAAAATCGAATGCTTTATCTTGAACCATATAAGTGATTTCTGAAGCCACACTTGCAAAAGGCCAAGCTTCTTCAAGAACTACCAAACGATTTGTTTTCTTAACAGAATTGATAATCGCATCATAGTCCATTGGGCGAACCGTTCTTAAGTCGATAATTTCACAAGAAATTCCTTCTTTAGCTAATTCGTCAGCAGCAATGAAAGCTTCTTTGATGATTTTACCAAAAGAAACGATAGTTACATCAGTTCCTTCTCTTTTAATATCGGCAACTCCTAATGGAATAATGTATTCACCATCTGGCACTTCACCTTTGTCACCATACATTTGTTCTGATTCCATGAAAATAACTGGATCATTATCACGAATTGCTGCTTTCAATAAACCTTTAGCATCATAAACAGTGGATGGAACTACAACTTTTAAACCTGGCGTATTAGCAAACCAATTTTCAAAAGCTTGTGAGTGTGTTGCTCCTAATTGTCCGGCAGAAGCTGTTGGCCCACGAAAAACCATTGGCATTGGAAATTGTCCAGCCGACATCTGACGCATTTTAGCAGCATTATTTATAATTTGGTCAATTCCAACTAATGAAAAATTAAAAGTCATGTATTCTACAATTGGACGACAACCGTTCATAGCTGAACCCACTGCAATTCCTGCAAAACCTAACTCAGCAATTGGAGTATCAATTACTCTTTTTGGACCAAATTCGTCAAGCATTCCTTTGGATGCTTTATAGGCACCATTATATTCGGCAACTTCTTCACCCATTAAATATACGGCTTCATCGCGACGCATTTCTTCACTCATCGCTTCGGCAATCGCTTCTCTAAATTGTATCGTTCTCATATATATTGTTTCTTAAAATCTATTTTGGATAGCAAAAGTAAAAATTAAAAATGATAAAAAAACATATTAAACCTAAATAATATCGCAGTCAGTCAATGGTTTTTTAATTCAACAAAAGTTAAATCTTCTGTTTGGCTTCCTTATAATAGTAGCGAAATCGATATAATACTGACTTTTTTTAAAAAAATAGTATGCACGCATACAAATATTCGAAATATATTTTATACTTTTACACTCAGAAAAAACTTTTTAAAAAATATATAATGAAAATATTAGTTTGCATCAGCCATGTGCCTGATACTACTTCAAAAATCAACTTCGTGAATGGCGATTCTGAATTTGACACCAACGGAGTTCAGTATGTTATCAATCCAAATGATGAATTCGGATTAACTAGAGCCATTTGGTTTCAAGAACAACAAGCAGCAAACGTAACTGTTGTGAATGTTGGCGGACCAGATACAGAACCAACTTTAAGAAAAGCATTAGCTATTGGAGCGAACGAAGCCATTCGTGTAAATGCAACTCCAACTGATGGTTTCTTCGTTGCAAAACAATTGGCAGAGGTTGTAAAATCTGGTGGTTATGATTTAGTAATCTGCGGAAAAGAATCATTAGATTATAATGGTGGAATGGTTCCAGGAATGTTGGCAGGTTTACTAGGATATAACTTTGTAAATTCAGCTGTTGAAATGACCGTTGATGGAACTTCTGCAAAAGTAGGAAGAGAAATTGATGGTGGAAAAGAAATCGTTTCTGCATCGTTACCATTAATTGTAGGTGGACAAAAAGGCTTGGTTGAAGAAAAAGACCTACGTATTCCAAATATGAGAGGAATTATGACAGCAAGAACTAAAGTTTTAACTGTACTTGAGCCAGTAGCAGCTGACAATAACACTAAAGCGGTGAAATTTGAAAAACCAGCAGCAAAATCGGCAGTGAAATTATTTTCAGCTGACGATTTAGACGGATTAGTTAGCGCATTACACAACGAAGCAAAAGTTATTTAAGAATTAGGATTCTGGAATTGGGATTTATAATCCTTAATCTAAACTCCTAACTCTCAAAATCCTTAATTAAAAAAATCCTTAATCCTAAATTATTATGTCAGTATTAATATATGCAGAATCAGCAGACGGAAAATTCAAGAAAGTTGCTTTCGAATTAGCGTCTTATGCAAAAAAAGTTGCCGAATCACTTGGCACAACAGTAACCGCTGTAACAGTTAACGCAGGAAATGTTTCTGAGTTATCTAAATATGGTGTAGATAAAGTTTTAAAAGTAACTAACGATAAGTTGGCTAACTTTAACGCAAAAGCTTACGCAGATTTAGTAAAACAAGCTGCACAAAAAGAAGGCGCAAAAGTAATTGTACTTTCTTCAACAACAGACAGTTTATACCTTGCTCCTCTTGTATCTGTTGGATTAGAAGCAGGTTTTGCTTCAAATGTTGTTGGATTACCACTTTCAACTTCACCATTTCAAGTAAAAAGAACCGCTTTTTCAAACAAAGCATTCAATATCACAGAAATTTCAACAGATGTAAAAGTACTTTCAATTAGCAAAAACTCTTTTGGTTTAGTTGAAACTGCTTCATCAGTATCTGAAGAAGATTTTGCACCAACATTAAACGATGCTGATTTTTCAGTGAAAGTTGAATCTGTAGAAAAAACTACAGGAAAAGTAACTATTGCAGATGCTGACATCGTTGTTTCTGGTGGACGCGGAATGAAAGGTCCAGAAAATTGGGGAATGTTAGAAGAATTAGCATCAGTTCTTGGAGCAGCAACAGCTTGTTCTAAACCAGTTTCTGATATTGGATGGCGTCCTCACAGTGAGCACGTTGGTCAAACAGGAAAACCAGTTGCAAGTAATTTATACATCGCTGTAGGAATTTCTGGAGCAATTCAACACATTGCTGGAATCAACTCTTCAAAAGTGAAAGTGGTTATCAACACTGATGCTGAAGCGCCATTTTTTAAAGTAGCTGATTACGGAATTGTTGGTGATGCTTTAGACATTGTTCCAAGATTGACTCAAAAATTAAAAGAATTTAAAGCAAATAATAGCTAAAAATAAAACTAACTCAAACGTGATAAGCTATCTGAAATTATTTTTAGGTAGCTTATTTTTTTTGTTTAAAAAAGAGAAAGTTTTTTGTTACTTTGCAATCAATAGAAATACAAAGTATTATTGTTTTCCAAATTTGATAAAATATAAAAATGAGTTTAGTAAAACTTACTATAAAAGGAATTTCGTACAGTCAAACCCAAAATGGAGCTTATGCCTTGATTTTAAACGAAGTTGATGGAGAAAGAAAACTACCAATCGTTATTGGAGCTTTTGAAGCACAATCCATCGCAATAGCTTTAGAAAAGGAAATCAAACCACCAAGACCATTAACGCACGATTTATTTAAAAGTTTTGCTGACCGATTTGATATAGTAGTCAAACAAGTTATTATTCATAAACTAGTTGATGGTGTTTTCTATTCCAGTATCATTTGTGAAAGAGACAAAATTGAAGAGATTATTGATGCTAGAACTTCTGATGCTATTGCTTTAGCATTGCGTTTTTCTGCACCGATTTTTACCTATAAAAACATTCTTGATAAAGCCGGAATTTATCTGAATGCCAATCCATCTGAAACTGAAAACACAGAAGATGAAGGCGCACTTTCAACTCCTGAAACTTTCGGAATTGAAAGCGATTCAAATACTGAAAATTCTTATGCAAAACTAAGTTTATCTGAACTTCACGAACTTTTAGAAAGCGCTGTTCAAGACGAAGATTACGAAAAAGCAGCAAGAATAAGAGATGAAATTTCGAAAAGAGAGTCGTAACTCTTAAACTTTTAAACACATAAACCCTGAATTTATTTCAGGGTAAACTTTTAAACCTTTTTCAAAGTGAAACAATACCACGATTTAGTTAAACACGTTTTAGAAAACGGAACTCAAAAAGGTGACCGAACAGGCACAGGAACCAAAAGTGTTTTTGGCTATCAAATGCGTTTTGATTTAGCTGACGGTTTTCCGATGGTTACCACTAAAAAGTTGCATCTAAAATCGATAGTTTACGAATTACTTTGGTTTTTGAAAGGCGATACCAACATTGGCTATTTAAAAGAAAATGGCGTGAAAATTTGGGACGAATGGGCTGATGAAAATGGCGATTTAGGTCCGGTTTACGGACACCAATGGCGCAATTGGAATAGTGAAGAAATTGATCAAATTACTGAATTAATTGAGACTTTAAAAACCAATCCAAACAGCAGAAGAATGTTAGTTTCTGCATGGAATCCATCGGTTTTACCTGATACATCTAAATCATTTTCTGAAAATGTTGCCAATGGAAAAGCGGCTTTGCCTCCATGTCACGCTTTCTTTCAGTTTTATGTAGCTGACGGAAAATTATCTTGTCAATTATACCAAAGAAGTGCTGATATATTTCTTGGTGTTCCATTTAATATTGCTTCTTATGCCTTATTTACCATGATGATAGCGCAAGTTTGTGATTTACAAGTTGGCGAATTCATTCACACTTTTGGAGACGCACACATATACAACAATCATTTTGAACAAGTGGAATTGCAATTGTCTCGCGAACCAAAACCACTTCCGAAAATGATATTAAATCCGAATATCAAAAATATATTTAATTTCACTTTTGAAGATTTCACTTTAGAAGGTTATGATCCGCATCCACATATTAAAGGAATTGTTGCTGTATAAATTTATATTATGAGAAAAATTATTCTTTTCTTTCTGCTTTTCTCTAAAGTAGTTTTTTCACAAGAATCAAACGATAAAATTATTTATTTGGATTCTTTATACAAAGAAGTTAGTGTTGAAAATAAATACTACACAAAAATCATAAAAGACTATTATTTAGAAAAATCTGAATATAAATTCTTAACACTTTATAAAAGTGGTAAATTAAAAGAAGAAAAAACAGTTTCAGGAAAAGATGGTGGTTATGTTATTGGTGAAGCAATTAGTTATTATGAAAATGGAAATAAAAGTTCATCAATACTTTATGAAAATAAACAAAGATTTGGGAAAACATTTAGTTGGTATGAAGATGGAAAACTAAAAGAGGAAGGTGAATTTATAAGTGTTCCAAATGCTACTGAGACTCGTTTCAAAATAATAAATTACTGGAATGAAGAAGGAGAAAAAACAGTAAGTGATGGTAATGGTTTAGTGAATTTTAAAAGTGAATTTTACGAAGAGAACGGAAACTATAAAGACGGTTATAAATATGGGAAATGGTCTGGAAAATCAATGATAAACATGTACAGTTTCGAGGAAAATTATTCAGATGGAAATTTAGTTTCCGGAGTAAGTACCGAAGAAGATGGCACTACATATGAATACACAGAATTAGAAACAAAACCAGAACCAAAAAAAGGTATTACAGACTTTTACAAGCATATTGGGAAAAACTTTAACTATACCAAACAATCAGAAAAATTAAACATAAAAGGAAAAATAATACTCAGTTTTGTTGTTGATACAGATGGAAAAATTACTGATATAAAAGTTATAAAAGGATTAGGATATGGGCTAGATGAAGAAGCTATAAGAGTATTATCTAGTTACGAAAACTGGAAACCTGCAAAACAAAAAGGAATAAAGGTAAGGTGCTCTTACAATATTCCTATTCAACTTAATGGTGTTGAATAAAAAAATCCGCTTAACAAAAAAATTGCCAAACGGATTTTTAAACAAACAAACTAAACCTATACTTCTAAAACGCTGTTTTCAGCATTTGCGAATTCATTCCAACGATAGCTATCTGCTTCTGGTTCGTTTACATATGAACCATCAACGATGTATCTAAATTCAAACGAATTATCTTTTGGTAAATCGAAAGCCGCTTTGAACGTTCCGTTTTTTAACTTAGATAATTCTCCTTCTGATGGATTCCAATTATTGAAATCACCAACAACAGCAGCTGCATTTGCTTCTTTTGCTTCTAGTGAAAAAGTAACTTTACAAACTGGTTTTGTTTTTATAAATTGTTTCTTAATTGCCATAACTATTTCATTTATAGATTAATGCAACAAAGTAAAGGAATAAAAATATAGATTTTACATCGAAATGACGAATTATTATTTTATCATATTTGCTCAAAAAAATAAGATACATTCTTAATTTTTAAGCAGTTAAATTTTGATATTAAAATAAGAAAACGTTTTCTTAATAAATAATATCCATTTGCCATTTTTATAATTTCAAAAATATTTGTATCTTTAAATTCAAATTTTCGACTTATGAATACAGAACAACACGAAATGTATGAATACGCACGAAGAAGAATTAAACAAAAAAAAGGATTGTATTTTCATTTTGTTTTATTTTTCCTTGGAGGTCTTTTTATATTTGCATTGAATAAATGGATGAATGTTGGAGAACCAACAAATTGGTATATTTGGGTTATAACAGCATGGCTTTTCATGTTTATTTTGCACTTCATCAAAGTCTTTATAACAGATAGTTTTATGAACAAAAACTGGGAACGAGAACAGATTAATCGTTTGATGACCATGCAAGAAAAAAAAATAGAACAACTTAAAAACGAAGTTGAAAATAAAAAAATTGTTTAATGATAACTCTCATAGCAGCTGCGGCTGAAAATAATGCTTTAGGAAAAGACAATCAATTAGTTTGGCACTTACCTAACGATTTTAAACGTTTCAAACAAATAACTTCTGGTCATTATATCATTATGGGAAGAAAAACATTTGAAAGTTTTCCTAAACCATTACCCAACAGAACTCACATCATTATTACAAGACAAAAAAACTACAAAGTTGAAGGCTGTCACGTTGTAAATTCAATAGAAAAAGCAATTGAAATTAGCCCAAAAGACGAAGAGGTTTTTATAATTGGTGGTGCAGAAATCTACAATCAATCTATTGATTTTGCCGATAAAATTGAACTAACAAGAGTTCATGCTAATTTTGATGCAGATGCTTATTTTCCAGAAATCAATCTCAACGAATGGGAATTAATTTTTGAAGAATTTCACACCAAAGACGAAAAACATAATTTTGACTTTACCTTTCAAACTTTTGTGAAAAAGTAATCGCTTTATTAAGATACTTTTAGTCCCGAATTTTCGGGATTGTTTTTGATGTTTTGACTTTTATTATTTGTACTTTTGCACCCTAAAAAGCGCTGAAAATGTCAAAAAATGTTACTCCATATAAAGATTCTACTTTAGGAAAAAAAGAACAAGTTACTCAAATGTTCGATAACATTTCAGGAAATTATGATGGTTTAAACCGTGTAATTTCTTTTGGAATTGATGTAAAATGGCGTAAGAAAGTTTTAGATCTTGTAAGTGCGAAAAACCCTGAAAACATTTTAGATATTGCTACAGGAACTGGTGATTTGGCAATATTAATGACCAAAACTAAAGCCAAAAAAATCATTGGATTAGACATTTCTGCTGGAATGCTTGAAGTAGGAAAAAAGAAAATTGCTGAAAAAAAATTAGACCATATTATCGACATGGTAATAGGCGATTCTGAAAACATGCCTTTTCCAGACAATCACTTTGATGCAATAACTGTTTCGTTCGGAATTAGAAATTTTGAAACACTTGAAAAAGGACTTTCAGAAATCTTGAGAGTATTGAAACCACAAGGGATTTTTGTTATTTTAGAAACTTCTGTTCCAGAAAAAACACCTTTCAAACAAGGATATAATTTTTATAGTAAAAATATTTTACCTATCATTGGAAAACTTTTCTCGAAAGACAATGTTGCCTACGGATATTTATCTGAATCTGCTTCTGTTTTTCCTTATGGTGAGAAGTTAAACAATATTTTGAGAAAAATTGGGTTTATAGATGTTGAAGCAATGCCACAAACATTTGGAGTTGCAACCATTTACAAAGCATCAAAAAAATAAAATAGGTACGTTTGATTAAGTTCAAGCCAAATTAAAATGAAGAAACTACTTTATATTATACTATTATTACTTAGCATTACGACGTACTCGCAATCTAAAGGAATTTTTTCTAAAAACCCGATTTTGAATTTAGAAAACTTCGACAAACAGCGAGTTCATTGGGGTTACTTTTTAGGATTTAATATCTATGATTTTAAAATTGATTATTTAGACACACCAGATGTTGATATTGCAGTAAAACGAAATACGGGTTTTAATGTTGGTTTAGTTGGAAACCTAAGACTTCATGAACACATTGATTTGAGATTTGAACCAGGTCTTTATTATTCGCAAAGAAATCTAACTTTTTCTGGTTTTACCAAAAAACTTGATGCCGAAAGAGAAGTAAGATCAACTTATATTGATTTTCCATTATTAGTAAAATTTTCTTCATTAAGAACTGGAAATATTAGACCTTATCTTGTAGGTGGAGTTTCTGCAACATTAAACCTTGCAAGTAATTCAAAATCTTTGGACGATAACTACCAACAGCGTTTTAGAGTGAAACCTTGGACACAAAACTATCAAATTGGTTTTGGAGTTGATTTATATTTAGAATATTTCAAATTCTCACCATCTATTAGAGGTGTTTTTGGCTTGAATGACGAGCTAATTCGCGACAACAATCCAAATAGTCCTTGGACAGGAAATATCAAATCTATGCAGTCTCGTGGAATTTTTGTGAATTTCACTTTCCACTAAGAATTTCTTTTAAATTCACTTAAGAAAATGGCGGTTGCTGTTGCTACATTCAAACTTTCTGTTTGTTGTAAATCACCAAATCTTGGAATAGCCAATCTATCGGAAACTATTTTTTCTATTTTTTCTGAAATTCCGTTGGCTTCATTACCTAAAACTAAAATTCCTTCTTGAGGTAAATTTTCTTTGTAGACATTTTTTCCATCCATAAAAGTTCCAAAAATTGGAGTGCTTGCTCTTTTTAGGTATTTTTCTAAATCTAAATAAGCCACAGAAACTCTCGAAATTGAACCCATTGTTGCCTGAACTACTTTTGGATTGTAAACATCAACTGTTTGTTCACTACAAACCATTTGATCAATACCATACCAATCACACAATCTAACAATTGTACCTAAATTTCCAGGGTCTCTAATATCGTCTAACGCAACTATTAAACCCTTATCATTTCTTGGTTTTTGTTCCGGAATTTGAAATAATGCCAAACAATTATTAGGCGTTGATAAACAAGATATTCTTTTCAAATCTTGATCCGAAATTTGTGTTTTTTTATCAGAACTTATTGTTTCAAAAATATTCTGTGTCACATACAAATGTTCTAGCACAAAATTTGATTGTAAGAGTTCTTGGATTACCTTTACACCTTCAGCAATAAACAATTGATGAATTTGTCTGAATTTTTTTTGTTGTAAACTCGTAATTAGCTTTATTTGGTTTTTACTAACCATAAAAAAATGTACTTTTGAATTAAATTTTCCAACCCATTGAAAAAACACGTTACAAAAATATCATTATTTATTTTAATCGGACTCATAATTGTCTCTTGTAATGTCACAAAAAAAGTGCCTGCTGGAAAACGACTTCTTGTTAAAAACGAAATAACCGTTGATAATAAAGAAACCAAGCAAGAAGATGTGTTTATTCAATTGTATCAAAAACCCAATAGTTCCATTCTTGGGTATCGTTTGCGTTTGAATTTATACAATCTGGCAAAGAAAAACGCCGACACTTCTTATGCAAAATGGTTGGCAAAAAAACCTAATCGTAGAAAAAATCTAGCAAAATTACTTTCTGAAAAGCAAGTAGATCGACTTGGAAAATCATTTTTAGTTTCTGGATTTAGTAATTTTTTGATGAAAACTGGTGAAGCTCCAGTAGTTTTTGATACAATTAGTACAAAAAAATCACTTAGAAGATTAGAATCTTTCTACTACAACAAAGGTTATTTTGATGTAAAAGCAAACTATACAAGAGACACGAGCGTTTCCAAAAAAATTGGAATTAAATACAATGTTGATTTAAAAAAACCTTACATAATTGATTCTCTAAAAACCGTAATTGAAACTCCGGCGCTAGATTCGTTGTATCAAACAAGAAAAAGCAATTCGATTATTAAATCAAATGTACAATACAATACAGAAGATTTCAATAATGAAAGAAATAGAATAACCACTCATTTTAGAAACAATGGAGCCTTTCTTTTTCAACAAAATTATATTACTTACAAGTTAGACACTATTGATACTAACAAAAAAGTAAATGTAAAATTATTGATAAAAGATTATTCGTATAGAGAAGATGATTCTTCTAAAACAGCTCCTTTTAAATTATATAAAATAAGTAAAGTTGCCATTTATACTGACCACACAACCAACAAAAACGATATAAAAATAAAAGACAGTATTGAATACAAAGATTTTATACTTTATAGTGAAAACAAATTAAAATACCGTCCAAAAGCAATTACAGATGCCGTTTTTATTACTAAAGGAAGTCTGTATTCTGACAACTCTAATGTACTTACCACTCGTTATTTGAGTAATCTAAAAGTATTTAACTATCCAACAATTCAATATAAAGTTGACCCTAAAGATGAAAATGCTTTGATTGCAAATATTTTCTTAACTCCAAGAAAGAAATATACTTTTGGTGCCTCGGTAGATTTTACACATTCTAATATTCAAGATTTTGGTATTTCCGGAAACACTTCTATGGGAATTAGAAACGTATTCAACGGAGCTGAAACTTTTGAAATTGGATTTAGAGGAAACGTTGGTGCATCAAGAGATAATGCTAATCCAAACAATAATTTTTTTAATATATCTGAAATTGGTATTGATGCCAAGTTGAACTTTCCTAGAATTTTCTTCCCATTTAATACAGAAAAAATTATTGCAAAAAGTATGATTCCATCTACTTCTATAAGTGTAGGTTTTGCAAAACAAAGAAACATCGGATTGGACAAACAAAACTTTACAAGTGCTTTTTCCTACAATTGGACACCAACAAGAAATACTGCTTTCCGATTTGACATTTTGAATATTCAATTTGTTAAAAATGTAAATATTGGAAATTATTTTAATATATATCAATCTTCCTATAATGTTTTGAATCTTCTAGCAAACAATTATTCGAGTAATCTAGCCTATTTCGATAATAATAAATTGATTATTGGATTAGGAACAGATGGTTTTGTAAATGATGCTTTATTTGGTTCTTTATCAAGTTCTATAAGCGCAAGCGATTTAAAAACCATTAGAAGTATTGAAGAAAGAAGAAAAAGATTAACTGAGAACAACTTGATTTTTGCGACGAATATAAGCTACTCTAAAACCACTAGCAAAGGTCTAAACGACAATAGTTTCTATTCGTATAAAACTAAAATTGAATCTGCAGGAAATCTACTTTCAATCTTGGCTAGAGCTTCCAAACAGCTTGAAAATCAATCTGGCGCCAACACTTTTTTTGAAGTAGAATATTCTCAATACATAAAAGGTGAATTTGAATTTATTAAACACTGGAATTTTGGTACAAAAAAAGTTATTGCTATGAGAAGTTTTGCTGGAATAGCTGTTCCTTACGGAAATTCGAATAGTATTCCTTTTTCTCGAAGTTATTTTTCTGGAGGTTCAAATGATAACCGTTCTTGGCAACCTTATAGTTTAGGTCCAGGAAGCAGTGGTGCTATCAATGATTTCAATGAAGCCAACATGAAACTAGCTTTTAGTGCGGAACTTCG
The DNA here is from genome assembly GCF_054776075.1 of Flavobacterium koreense. Classification (NCBI taxonomy): domain Bacteria; kingdom Pseudomonadati; phylum Bacteroidota; class Flavobacteriia; order Flavobacteriales; family Flavobacteriaceae; genus Flavobacterium; species Flavobacterium koreense. The sequence goes on from NZ_BAAHCF010000012.1 coordinate 201,280, forward strand.
ATATAACTTATTCGGAAAATTCAATAGTGCGATTTTTACTGATATCGGAAATATTTGGAATGTTTTTGACAACGTTACCGATGAAGCAAATAAATTTAAAGGATTAGAATCCATGAAAGAACTTGCTGTAGGAACTGGAGTAGGTTTACGATACGACCAAGGTCTTTTTGTAGTGCGATTTGACCTCGGATTTAAAACCTATAATCCTTCAAAAATTGAAAATGAAAGATGGTTTAGAGAATTGAATTTTTCTAAATCTGTATTAAATATTGGAATAAATTATCCTTTCTAATTTTAGAAATTATTACTTTTGTAAACTTAACTAAAAAACATAACTACAAGATGTCACACAATATCAAACCTGGAGTTGCCACTGGAGATGAAGTTCAAGCAATTTTTGCTTATGCAAAAGAAAAAGGATTCGCGCTTCCTGCGGTAAACGTAACTGGTTCAAGTACCATCAATGGTGTTTTAGAAACAGCAGCCAAATTAAATGCACCTGTTATCATTCAGTTTTCTAATGGTGGAGCACAATTTAATGCTGGAAAAGGACTTTCAAATGCTGGCGAAAAATCGGCTATTGCTGGTGGAATTGCTGGAGCAAAACACATTCATACATTAGCAGAAGCTTATGGAGCAACTGTTATTCTTCATACAGACCATTGTGCAAAAAAATTATTACCTTGGATTGATGGTTTATTAGATGCTTCTGAAAAACATTTTGCAGAAACAGGAAAACCTTTGTATTCATCACACATGATTGACTTGTCTGAAGAACCAATTGAAGAAAATATCGAAATCTGTAAAACTTATTTAGCTCGCATGAGTAAAATGGGAATGACTTTAGAAATCGAATTAGGAATTACTGGTGGTGAAGAAGACGGAGTTGATAATTCTGATGTTGATAGTTCTAAATTATACACACAACCTTCAGAAGTTGCTTATGCTTATGAAGAACTTTTAAAAGTTAGCCCAAGATTCACAATCGCAGCTTCTTTCGGAAATGTTCACGGTGTTTACAAACCCGGAAATGTAAAATTAACTCCAAAAATCTTGAAAAACTCTCAAGAGTATGTTCAAAACAAATTCAATACTGGTGCAAATCCAGTTGATTTTGTATTCCACGGTGGTTCAGGTTCTACGTTAGAAGAAATTAGAGAAGCTATTTCTTATGGTGTAATCAAGATGAATATTGATACTGACTTACAATTTGCTTTCACTGAAGGAATTCGTGATTATATGGTAAACAATATTGAGTATTTAAAAACTCAAATCGGTAATCCAGAAGGTGCTGATTCACCAAATAAAAAACATTATGACCCAAGAAAATGGGTTCGTGAAGGAGAAGTTACTTTCAACAAAAGATTAGAGCAAGCATTTGCTGATTTAAACAACGTGAACACTTTATAATGTAAGATTAAGGATTTGGGATTAAGGATTTTAAAATCCTAATTCTCAGATTCCTAATTCCTAAATACAAAACTATGGCTTGGTTTAAAAGAAAAGAAAAAGGAATTACTACTGCAACTGAGGACAAAAAAGATGTTCCTAAAGGATTGTGGTACAAATCGCCAACAGGAAAAATTATTGATACTGACGAATTAGCAAGAAATCTTTGGGTAAGTCCAGAAGACGATTTTCATGTTAGAATTGGAAGTAAAGAATATTTCGAAATTTTGTTCGATAACAATGAATTTAAAGAATTGGATGCTAAAATGACATCTAAAGATCCATTAAACTTTACGGATACTAAAAAATATTCTGACCGATTGAAAGACGTTATGGACAAAACCAAATTGAAAGATGCGGTTAGAACAGGCGTTGGAAAATCTAAAGGTAAAGATTTGGTTGTTTGTTGTATGGATTTTGCCTTTATTGGTGGATCAATGGGTGCAGTTGTTGGAGAAAAAATTGCTCGTGGAATTGATTATTCTATCAAACATAACGTACCGTTTTTAATGATTTCAAAATCAGGTGGTGCTCGTATGATGGAAGCGGCTTTTTCATTGATGCAATTAGCCAAAACCTCAGCAAAATTAGCGCAATTAGCCGAAGCAAAAATTCCTTACATTTCATTATGTACAGACCCAACAACTGGAGGAACTACAGCATCTTACGCTATGTTAGGTGATATTAATATCGCTGAACCAGGAGCATTAATTGGATTTGCTGGACCAAGAGTAGTTCGTGATACCACAGGTAAAGATTTACCAGAAGGTTTTCAAACATCAGAATTTTTGTTAGAACACGGTTTCTTAGATTTTATTACTCCAAGAAAAGAACTAAAAGACAAAATCAATTTATACATCGATTTAATTTTGAATCAAGAAATTAGATAGATTTTAAAAGATATTTAAAAACAAAAAACACAAAGTAATTGCTTTGTGTTTTTTAGTTTTCGGAAATTTATATTAGATAATTTATTACTCAACAACAATAATAATTTCTTTATAGTAAATCATTTGATGCATTTAAATTTAAAAAAACTCATCCTTTAATATCAATACATCAATGATTAAAAAAAATTGTAATGCTTTTTAAATTTTTACAAAGCACGAAATTAATTTGGTGAATTCAAATTATTCATATTTAATTTTGGACCATCATAAGTTGCTACAAACAAACCAACAGTTCCAACAACAAGCATTGTAGTAAATCCAATAGTTTTCAATGATGATAGCTTTCTTACCTTTATAATGTTAATTTCGGATGTTTTAAATGCCATTTCACTTTTCCTAACTTTAAATGTTGTAACACTATCATTAAAGGCTATAAGTTTTCCTTTGTATTCCATACCACCCAATTTTATTTTATAAGTTTTTCCAACCTCTTTTGAAGTTACATTTTTATCAATTGCTTTATAACTGTAACAACTTTGCATTAGAAACGAAATTAATACTAATAATGTAATTACTTTCTTCATAAGTCTAAGTTTTAAATTTTCTTCAAAAGTAATTTTACTATAAAAAAAAATGTCCTAAAATCTCTATTCTGGAGAAATTAGGACAATTTTGCAGATTTTAGGACTTCTAAAATTAAAATTTATATTTTCTAAACTCGGTTGGGGTTTTGCCTGTAAACTTCTTAAAAGCAAGATAAAATGTTGATTTTGAATTAAAACCACATTCTAAACCAATTGATAAAATGGTGTATTCTTTAAAATCAATTGACAATAACAATTCTTTTGCTTTTTCTACTCGCAAGGAATTAATATAGTCCGAAAAATTATAACCACTTTCTTCATTTATTATATGAGAAAGTGAACTTGAGCTCATTTTTATATCTGATGAAAGTTTTTCTAAACTAAATTCAGGATTGAGATAATTAAGATTATTTTCAATATGATTTTTAATACTAATAAATTTTTCGCTTTTAGAAGTTGAGTTATTTAACTTAATTATCTTATTTTTTTCTTTAAATAGTTCTTCTCTAATTAAAATTCTTTCTGACAACAATGAATAATTAAAAAAACCATTGTAGGACAACCAAAAAATTAAAATAAAAATACTGAATCGCAATGGATAATATATATACATAGGTGGTTTTTCAACTTTATCCAAATTAAAAATTACTGCAGATAACCATGTAAACATTATAATTGTTGCAATAATCATAAATTTTTTCAACCATTTCAAATTATCAAATTTTAAAACAGATTGATATAAGTTTTCTCTTGTATAAAGCAGTAAAAAGGCTTTAAAAAATATAAATAAAGAGAAAAGAAAATTTATTATCTCTTCAATTTGTCGATATTGAGCTATTAAATAATGATTATTTCTAAAATTGAATAAAACTAATCTGATTATTATTTCAAAAAAAAACAATGTTAATGAAATGATTACAAAAGATTTAATCTTTCTTTCAACGCTTAAATAATAGGTTACAAAAGTGTAAAATGCAGGAAGTATTAATACATAAAACGGAAGACGCAACATTTTAATAAAATAATTTGCATCTGTGAAAATATTATCAATTAACACAATTTGCAAATAGTTTAACACGAGAAATACAACAACTAAGTTTAAATAAATAATAGATTTATCACTTCCTTTTTTTGAAAAAAAAGTTTTAAAAATAAAAGTAAACCCAATGAAAACACTAATTATTAGAAAAAAATTTAAAACGTCCTTAATCATGTTTGCACCTTATTTTTGATTCAAATGTATTATATTAGAATATTGCAAATATTAATTTTGAATTTTGAACTAAAGATTAAAATTACATACCGCTTCTAATGGCTTCAACTGGATCAAGTTTAGAAGCTGATATTGCCGGTAAAATTCCTGCAATTAATCCAATTATAATGGCTAAACCTGAGCCTAGCATAATGTTGCTTAAACTCAATACAAATTCAAAGTCGAGTAATTTTGTTAAGGTAATTGCAATAATCCAGACTAGAAAAATTCCTATTAATCCGCCAATTAAACATAAGATTACGGCTTCAAATAAAAACTGAAATAAGATGAACCTATTTTTAGCACCAAGTGATTTTTGAATTCCGATTAAGTTGGTTCGTTCTTTTACAGAAACAAACATAATGTTAGCTACACCAAAACCTCCTACTAAAAGTGAAAATCCTGCTATTACCCATCCACCGAGATTCATAAAACCAATTACTCCATCAATCATATCCGTAAACCCTGAAAAAACATTGACAAAAAAGTTGTCAATCTCACCAGTTTTTACACCACGAAACGTACGTAGTTTTTGCTTTAAATCGGCTTTAAACGCCTCCATATCAATGCCTTTTTTGGGTTTGATAACTATTACTGGAGTCATCGAATCGTTGTTATCACCATACATTCTTCTAATGAAATTTACCGGAATAAATGCCGAAGTATCATCGTCACCAAACATTCCAGCGCCTTGTTTTTTTAATACGCCAATCACAGTAAAACGCTGTCCGTAAAGTCTGATTTCCTTTCCGATGGGATCTAAATTTTCAAAAAGACTCTTGGCTAACTCGTGTCCAATTACCGTTACAGCAGCACCAGAATTCGATTCCGATTCGTTGTAAAATCGTCCGTCGGTAAATTCTAAACCTTGAATATCAATAAACTCATAAGAAACCGGAACCACATTTACATTACTAACCGATTTCTCTTCATATTTTACGGTTTCCCAACTCAAGAAAATCTGAAAAGCTAATTCTTGTGCGTCTGGAAGTGACGTTTTAAGATATTCATATTCTGTATAAGTCACATCTGGAAATTGTTCTCGCTTCCATCTTGGCACTTCTGAAGGACCAAAACTACCTTTGAATAAATAAATAGTATTTTTATCTAAACTGCTTAACTCCTTTTTGATTTTTTGATCTAAAGAATCGACTGCTGCTAAAACCGCAATGATAGAAAATATTCCAATCGTTACTCCAAGCAGCGAAAGAAGTGTACGCAACTTATTGTTTCGCAACGCATTCATTGCAAAACTGAAACTTTCACTCAATAATCGAAGGTAAACAAGCATATCGGTTTTATTTTCTAGGTCAAATTTAAGATATTAGTAAATAGAATGATGGAATTGTTACAGAAATTAAAGTGAAATTATAAGTTGTCATAATATTTTTGAAAAATTAACTAATAACTATCATTTTATAAACCTAAAAAACATCCAATTTTGTTAAAATATTCTACAAAAAACTAAAATAAAATCCGATAAAAAAAACTACTTTTGCGTGCTTAACAACACAACACAATGAGCACTACAAAAACAATTCAATCTGCTCTTATTTCGGTATTTGATAAAACGGGATTAGAGCCTATTGTGAAACAACTTCACAAACAAAACGCAACTATTTATTCTACTGGAGGAACCGAAGAATTTATTAAAAATCTTGGTATTCCTGTAGTTCCTGTAGAAGATATCACTGCTTTTCCAGAGATTCTTGGTGGAAGAGTAAAAACATTACATCCTAAAATTTTTGGTGGTATTTTAAACCGTCAAGACAACCCAACCGATGTGGAACAAATGAAACAGTTTGAGATTCCGCAAATCGACTTGGTTATTGTTGATTTATATCCGTTTGAAAAAACAGTTGCTTCTGGTGCAAATGAAACCGATGTTATCGAAAAAATTGACATTGGAGGAATTTCACTAATTCGTGCTGCTGCAAAAAACTTTAAAGACACCGTAATTGTTCCATCAGTTGCAGAATATGAATTGTTCCTAGGAATGATTTCTGAAGGAAACGGAGCAACAACTTTAGAACAAAGAAAATATTTGGCTACAAGAGCATTTCACGTTTCATCAAATTATGACACGGCTATTTTTAATTATTTTAATACAGAAGATACTTATTATAAAGAAAGTATAGCTAATGGTCAAGTGTTGCGTTATGGAGAAAATCCACACCAAAAAGGATTCTTCTTTGGCGATTTTGATGCTATGTTTACCAAACTTCACGGAAAAGAATTATCATATAACAACTTGTTAGATGTTGACGCTGCTGTAAATTTGATTGAAGAATTTAAAAACAACGAACCAACTTTTGCCATTCTAAAACACAATAACGCTTGCGGATTGGCAACTAGACCAACAATGAAAGAGGCATATCTTGCTGCTTTGGCTTGTGATCCAACCTCTGCTTTTGGAGGAGTTTTGATGGCAAACGGTCACATTGATACTGCCACTGCTACAGAAATCAATTCTTTATTTTGTGAAGTAGTAATTGCACCAAGTTATGATGCTGAAGCGTTAAATATTCTACAAGAAAAAAAGAACCGAATTGTATTGACAATAAATGATGTACCTTTACCTCAACGCCAAGTAAGAACTTGTTTAAACGGATTGTTGGTACAAGATAAAAACAACATCACAGATACTAAACAAGACATAAAAAACGTTACTATAACAATACCTACAGAGCAAGAAGTAGAAGATTTATTGTTTGCTTCTAAAATCTGTAAAAACACCAAGTCAAATACTATAGTTTTTGCCAAAAACAATACTTTAATTGCTTCTGGAACGGGACAAACCTCTCGTGTAGATGCTTTAAAACAAGCCATTGAAAAAGCAAACACTTTCGGATTTGATTTACATGGAGCTGTGATGGCAAGCGATGCTTTCTTTCCGTTTCCTGATTGTGTAGAGATTGCAAATCATGCTGGAATTACGGCTGTTATTCAACCTGGTGGTTCTATAAAAGACGAATTGAGCATCAATTATTGTAACGAAAATAAAGTTGCAATGGTATTTACAGGAACACGTCATTTTAAACATTAATTTTATTATTTTTGTAGGCTGATAAAAATTTAACAAACTAAACACCCTTTTTTGAATATGGGATTTTTTGATTTCATGACCGAGGATATAGCAATTGACCTTGGTACCGCTAATACACTAATCATTCACAACGACAAAGTTGTTATTGATAGTCCTTCTATTGTTGCAAGAGATAGAATCACTGGAAAAATCATCGCAGTTGGTAAAGAAGCCAACATGATGCAAGGTAAAACCCATGAAAACATCAAAACCATTCGACCATTAAAAGACGGAGTTATTGCCGATTTTGATGCATCAGAAAAGATGATTAGCATGTTTATCAAAAGTATTCCTGCTTTAAAGAAAAAAATGTTTACTCCTGCTTTGCGTATGGTGGTTTGTATTCCATCAGGAATTACTGAAGTAGAAATGCGTGCGGTAAAAGAATCGTGTGAGCGTGTAAACGGAAAAGAAGTTTACTTAATTCATGAGCCAATGGCTGCAGCAATCGGTATTGGTATCGATATTATGCAACCAAAAGGAAACATGATTGTAGATATTGGTGGTGGAACAACAGAAATTGCTGTAATTGCTCTAGGTGGAATTGTTTGTGACAAATCGGTAAAAATTGCCGGTGACGTTTTTACAAATGATATTATCTACTACATGAGAACACAACACAATTTATTTGTTGGAGAAACTACTGCAGAGAAAATCAAAATTCAAATCGGTGCCGCTACAGATACTTTAGATTCTCCACCAGATGACATGTCAGTTCAAGGTAGAGATTTACTTACAGGTAAACCAAAACAAGTAGAAGTTTCTTTTAGAGAAATTGCTAAAGCTTTAGATAAATCAATTCAACGTATTGAAGATGCTGTGATGGAGACTTTATCACAAACTCCGCCAGAATTAGCTGCCGATATTTATAATACTGGTATTTATTTAGCTGGTGGTGGTTCGATGCTACGCGGATTAGACAAACGTATTTCTCTTAAAACAGATTTACCAGTTTACATCGCTGAAGATCCTTTGAAAGCAGTTGTAAGAGGAACAGGTATGGCGTTGAAAAACATCCCAAAATTTAGAAGCATATTAATTAAATAAAATTCCAATTTTTTTAAATCCCAAATTCCAAATAGCGTTTTAAAATCTATATTGGAATTTGGAATTTGAAGTTTTATAACTTTTAAAAGATGCAGCAAATATTTAATTTCATATTTAAAAACAGCTATCGAATGCTGTTTTTGCTGCTTATGATAATAGCTGTTTCTTTAACTATTCAATCACATTCTTATCACAAAAGTAAAGTTATTAGTTCTGCTAATTTCTTCACTGGAGGCGTTTATGAAATGACGAGCAATGTGGAAGGTTATTTCAATTTAAAAGTACAAAACGAAGAACTTGCCAAAGAAAATGCTCGTTTGAAAGGATTACTTTTTAATATTAAAGACTCTACAAAAGTCCCAAATTTAGATTCTATCAAAGGAGTTAAGAAAACTGACATCATTATTTCGAAAGTTATCAAAAACTCTTATAGTAATCAGGTTAACTTCTTGACACTGAACTCTGGTTCTAATCAAGGTGTTAAACCAGAAATGGGTGTAATTAATAGTTTAGGAATTGTAGGAGTTGTAGAAAATACCTCAGCAAATTATAGTACTGTATTAAGTATTTTAAATACTGAATCTCCTTTAAATGCTAAAGTTAAAAAATCTAATCATATTGGTTCATTAACTTGGAATGGTAAAAATACTGGTTTCGTTCAACTAACAGACGTTCCAAGATTGGCAACTGTTAGAAAAGGTGATACTATTGTTACCGGAGCGCAGTCTACCATCTTTCCAGAAAACATCGGAATTGGAACAATTGAAAAAATTTACATCGACAATGAAACTAATTTGTACATGATAGATGTAAGACTTTTCAATGATATGACAAGTTTAGGTCACGTATACATCATCAGAAATAAAGATAGAGAAGAAATCATTAACTTAGAAAAGAAGACTCAAAAAAATGAATAGTGCTATGTTGTTCAATATGGCCCGTTTTATTTTACTGCTTGCGGTACAAGTTGTTATTTTTAATAATTTCAATTTCTTAGGTTATATCAATCCGTTTCCTTACATCCTTTTTATTATTCTTTATCCAGTTAATGGAAACAAATATGCATTACTAATGTCAAGTTTTTTTCTAGGTATTACGATGGATTTATTTTGTAATTCTGGAGGAGTCCATGCTGCAGCTTGTCTACTATTAGCATTTGTAAGGCCATCTATTTTTAAATTCTCTTTCGGATTAAGTTATGAATATCAAACTGTTAGACTGAATGATACTTTAACACCAGAGCGTTTTTCATTTATCCTATTAGCAGTAATAATACATCATTTAACACTTTTTGTTCTTGAAGTTTTTACTTTTGAATACCTTTGGGATATTGTTCTTAGAACTATTATTAGCACCATTTTTACTATTATAATTTGTATCTTAATTATTTACTTAATCAAGCCAAGTAAACGATGAGAAAAGCATTATTACCTTCTGTAGTAATTATAGCAGCATCTTTGTTGTTGCTCCGAATTTTTTATTTGCAAGTTATAGACGACTCTTTCAAACTAAAGTCGGAGAATAACGCCATTAAAATCAAATATGATTATCCTGAAAGAGGTTATGTATATGATAGAAATGGAAAATTATTAATTGCCAATCAACCATCCTATGATATTATGGTTGTGCCAAAAGATGTAAAAAACATAGATACTTTAGAGTTTTGTTCACTACTTGATATTAGCAAAGAATTTTTTATCAAAAAAATTAATAAAGCTAAAGTCTATAGTCCAATGCTTCCATCTGTTTTTTTACCTCAATTAAACAAATTGGAATATGCTGCTTTTCAAGAAAAAATTAGAAAATTTGGTGGTTTTTATATTCAAAAACGTTCATTAAGAGATTATCAAGTTGATTATGGTGCTAATGTTTTTGGTTTTATCACACAAGTAAATGAGAATATTGTAAAGAAGAATCCTTATTATATAGGTGGTGATTTAATTGGAAAACAAGGTATCGAACAAAGTTATGAAGAATTCTTAAGAGGTCAAAAAGGTGTAAAATACATTTTAAGAGATAAATTCAATAGAGAAATTGGTTCTTATAAAGAAGGAAAATACGATACGATTTCCAAACAAGGAAGTGATTTAACTTTAACTATTGATGGAGAACTTCAAAAATATGGTGAAGAATTAATGATTAATAAATGGGGTGGAATTGTTGCTATTGAACCTAAAACTGGTGAAATTTTAGCATTGGTTAGTGCTCCAAGTTTTAATCCTGCTTTGTTAGTAGGTAGACAACGTTCAAAAAATTATACTTTGCTACATAATGATTCTATTGCAAAACCATTATACGATAGAGGTCTTTTGGCAGAATACACACCAGGTTCACCTTTCAAAATTCTAACTGGATTAATTGCCTTACAAGAAGGAGTTGTCACTGATAGTACACGATTTTCATGTCATCGAGGTTTTAGTTATGCAAGAGGTCGTTTTATGAAATGTCACTGTTCTGGTGGAGCAGTTCAATTACACAGAGGAATTTATCAATCTTGTAATACGTATTTTTCTAATTGTTATATCAAATTGATTAACAAATATAAAGACCACAGTTATGCAGTTGACAGATGGGCAGACCATTTAAAAAGTTTTGGCTTAGGCGCTTTTATGGGTTATGATTTGCCAATCGGAAAAAAAGGAAACATACCAACCTCTAAAACCTATAATAGGGTTTATAATGGTTGGAATTGGGATGGAAAAACAATCGTTTCAAATGCCATTGGACAAGGAGAAGTTTTGATGACTCCTATTCAACTTGCTAATTTTATGGCAACAATTGCTAATAGAGGCTATTTTTACACTCCACATATTGTAAAAAGAATAAAAGGAAATACTATTGACAAAAAATTCAGAACCAAACATACTACTACTATTGATAGAAAATATTTTGAGCCTATAATCACAGGTATGAATGCAGTTTATGGTCCAGGCGGAACAGCTTCAGGGCTTGGAGTAACCGGTATTGAAATCTGCGGTAAAACTGGAACCGCAGAAAATTATTTGAAAGTAAATGGAAAGCGAGTAAAACTTCAAGATCACTCGATTTTTGTTGCTTTTGCACCAAGAGACAATCCTAAAATTGCTATAGCTGTATTTGTTGAAAATGGATATTGGGGTAAACGTTGGGCTGGACCAATTACAACTTTGATGATTGAGAAATATTTGAACAAAAAAATCACTAAAGTTGATTTCGAAAAAAGAATGTTAACTGGAAGTTTGAAAGCACAATACGACAAATTATACCCAAGAAAACATCAGGATAGTATTTCATTAATTAATAATAGAATTAAAGATAGTTTAGCAAAAATTAAAAGAACAAGAGATTCAATAAATGGTGTTTTGAAAAAGGAAATTAAAATTGACACTTTACAAAATCCCTAGTTTAAGTTAGAAATGAGAAATCAAAGTGTAACCAATAATATCGACTGGATTAGTATTGTCATTTACATTGCATTAGTTGTAATGGGGTGGCTAAATATCTATTCTTCATCATTGTCTACAGTTTCTGAAGATGCCTCTATTTTTGATTTTACTCAAATTTATGGAAAACAGTTTCTTTTCATTGCCTTCTCTATTCCTATCATTTTCATCGTTTTATCAGTTGAAGCTAAATTTTATGAAAAGTATTCTATAATTATTTTTGCAATAGCGCTGTTATCATTAGTAGGCTTATTCCTTTTCGGAAAAACAATTGCTGGTCAACGCTGTTGGTATGCTATAGGAAGTTTTACCTTACAACCTTCAGAGTTTGCAAAAGCTGCGACTTCACTAGCTTTAGCTAAATACTTAAGTGATGTTCAGGTTAACTTAAAAGACGTTAATAGGCAAATTCAAGTTTTAATTATCATTTTCCTTCCTGTGATGTTGATTTTACCTCAACCCGATCCTGGAAGTGCCTTAATTTATAGTGTATTCTTCATAGTGCTTTACAGAGAAGGTTTACCTGGTTGGTATTTACTTACAGGTTTTATTGCCATTGTTTTATTCGTATTAACCTTAGCAACCAATAACCCATACATTGTAATAGGAATTACAGCTTTAGTATTAATTATAAACTATTTTAGAAGTCGATTAGTTGATAGAAATATCATTGCAAGTGCTATTCTTTTAATTATTATAACGGCTTTTTCTTTTTCTGTGAATTTTGTTTTTAACAATATGTTCAAACAACACCATAGAGATCGTTTCAATATTTTACTTGGAAAAGAAGTAGATATGAAAGGTGTTGGATACAACACAAATCAATCTGAAATTGCTATTGGTTCGGGAGGATTTTTTGGAAAAGGTTACCTAGAAGGAACACAAACAAAAGGTGGTTTTGTACCAGAACAGCATACCGATTATATTTTTACAACTGTTGGTGAAGAATGGGGTTTCTTAGGCTCTATCTTCGTTATAGGATTGTTTGTTGGATTGATTTTAAGAATAATATATTTGGCAGAACGACAAAAGACTAAATTCAGTCGAGTCTATGGCTATTGCGTCGCCGGAATTCTCTTTATCCACTTTTTTGTAAATATAGCAATGGTTGTAGGTGTATTCCCAACAATTGGGGTTCCGTTACCTTTCTTTTCATATGGAGGTTCTGGACTTTGGGGTTTTACCATTTTATTGTTTATTTTCTTAAAAATGGATGCCAATAAAGTGAATGAATGGTAGTTTAATTAAAACTCCACGATTTATAATCGCTACTTTTTTCCAAATTATTCTCAATTTTATCATTCAAACTCGGATAGAAATCAATTCCGGTCATTTTTTCTATTTCATCAACCGAAACAACAAATTCGTAAAGCGGTTTATTACTATCTACAGCTGGAACTAAAAAGCCTATCATCTTATACTCACTTCTTGAAGTATCTAATAAAACTTTGTAAAAATATTCAGGAACAGCAACATCTTCCTCTCCAATAGTTTTTAAATTATCATTCAAAACACCTCCTGTTACAACATAAATCCCATCATATTTTGATGCCCAATAGCGAACTTTTTGCTCCAAAGTATTCCAAATTCCATCATTGAAATTATGCTTTTGAGGTGAAATATTTGATGTTAAAAAAGTTTCATCATAAGCTTCTTTAGAAAATTTCATATCACCTGCTGGACATAAATGACCTTTATCATAACCAGAACGTTTGTAATTTCTCCAATCTGCAGAACCAGTTTTTACCTTTTCATCTTCAATAAAAAAAGGCCTATCATAATCATGGTATGATTTTATTCCTTTAAGTTCATACGCAACCCATTCTGCTTGTTCGTATGTTTCATTATAGGACAATGTATAATATTTATGCTCAACAACTTGATTGGTTGTTGAAGAAGGAAGAAAATTAAACTCAGCATTGTCAGTTTGAATTGAAGTTTCATTTTTTTCTATTGAATCAGTTGAATTTTTAGGTTCTAAACTAGAGTCGATTTCTTTTCTACAAGAAACAGTTATTGTAGAAAATATTAGACATAAAATGATTTTCAATACTAAGGATTTTTTCATAATTTTATACATTGATTTAACTATCCTATTTCATCATAATGATAGTTGATACTAATAATTTAAAACTTGACAAATATGAAAATTAAATTTTTACTTACAGCCATTCTTCTTGTAAGTTTTCAAAACTTTTTTGCACAAGAGACTCCAGTAAAACAAGCTGTTGATTCTGTTAAACAAAATGTAATAGATGTAGAAAAACAAAGAGCTCTTGAAAAAGAACGTTTAGAAAAACAACTAAAAGAAGAAAAAAAAGCTTTAAAAGAAAAAGAAAAAGCTGAAGAGAAAGTTGAAAAAGCAGAAAAAGAAGCTAAGGATGCTGAAAAAAAAGCCGAAAAACAACAAGACAAATTAGAAAAAGAACAAAAGAAGTTTGAAAAAGAGCAAAAGAAATTAGCAAACGCTGAGAAAGATGTTGAAAAAGCTCAAAGTAAAATTGAAAAAGAAAGAAAGAATCTTGAAAAAATGCAAGCCAAACATGAGAAAGCAATAGCTAAAGGAAAACTTTCTCCTGTTGAAATTGAAAAAGGAAATGTTGCTTTAACAAAGCAACAACTTAAAATAAAAGAAGCTGAAGAAGATTTAGAAAAAGCTCAAAAGAAACTTAAAAAACTTAGATAAAAAAAACGCTCCTAGATTTAGGAGCGTTTTTTTATTACTTAAATTCTCTTAAGACTTAATAACTTTTTCTTTTTTCAATTTAGTTGTCAATGCTTTTTTAGTGTTTCCTGACTGTAAATCATCAAGAACATGAATTGCCTCTTCAATATAAATATCTTTAGAAAGACTTTCGTGCCATCTTTCGCGTTTTTCTTTTAACGTTACATCACTTTTCATTTGCTCTTCTTCATAAGGCAATGATTTGAACTTAAACGTATTTGTATAATCAGCAATTGACTTATACTTTTTATTAGTTTCCTCTAATTGCTTTTGCTCTTGCTTGAATTTGTCAATTTGCAAACTATATACATTTTCTTCATTACGCGCTTGACGCCATTTAGCATTATCATCAATCAAATTCATTTGCGGATTACTTGCAATACGTTTCTTGCTATTTTGAATAGCCAAATCATAATTAGCAGCTTTATTCCAAAGTTTGTAATCAGCAGCTTCTATTTTATCCCAAGGCATTGCATTGTCTACGTCACGTTCACCCATTTTTAAATAAGCATAACTATCTGGCATCACAATATCACTGCTTACACCTTCAAGTTGTGTAGAACCACCATTGATTCTGTAAAACTTTTGCGTAGTTGTTTTCAACGCACCTAAATCACCTAAAGTATTTCCTCTCACAAACTGATTCAAATCGATAACATTTTGAACAGTTCCTTTACCATAAGTTTGCTTGCTTCCTAAAATCACAGCACGTTTATAATCTTGCATTGCTGCAGCCAAAATCTCTGAAGCAGAAGCAGAAAATTCATTGGTCATAATAACTAATGGTCCGTCCCACTCTACTTTAGCATCTTTGTCATAAAGCACTTCTCTTTTCCCTGCAGCTGATTTAATTTGTACAATTGGACCTTGTTCAATAAACAATCCACCAATATCAACTACTGTTTTTAAAGAACCTCCTCCATTATCTCTAACATCTACAATAATTCCTTGAACACCTTCGCTTTTCAATCGAGCTACTTCTTGAGCAACATCTTTTCCGGCATCTCTACTATCTTTATTTTCAAAATCGATATAGAATTTTGGTAAATAGATAATTCCATACTTCACACCATTTTTCTCAACAACACTAGATTTTGCATAGGTTTCTTCAATTTCAACTTCATCTCTTATTATTGAAATTACTTTAAGCGAACCATCTGTTTTCTTAACAGTAAGACGAACTTCAGTTCCTTTTGGACCTTTTATCTTTTTAACCACGTCATCCAAACGCATTCCAACTACATCTACAGGATCGCTATCACCTTGAGCAACTTTAAGAACTACATCGCCTGCTTCTAGTTCTTTTCCTCTCCAAGCTGGTCCTCCAGAAATTAATTCTGTGATTTCAGTGAAGTCATTTTTCTTTTGAAGGCGTGCTCCAATTCCTTCTAATTTTCCACTCATACTAACATCAAAACGTTCTTTTTCGTCTGGTGCAAAATAAGAAGTATGTGGGTCAAATCTAGAAGCAATAGCATTTACATAAACAGAAAACCAATCAGAACGATCTAACTCTTTACTAATAAAAGTGAAATTCTCATTCAATGATTTTAAAGTACTTTCTCTTGTTTCTTTTTCTAATTGCTCAAATGTTTTTGGAGCATCATTCTCGGTTTTAGCAATACTTTCTTGAAACTTTTTCTCCAATTCAGGAGTCAGCTTATCACCCATTTTTAAACGATACTCTTTCAAACGCTCTTCTGGAGATTTATTTTTATTCTTTTGAATGTCTTCTTGAATTTTTTGTTTTTCAACTAAAGAAGATAATGTTGAAAGTTTTACTTGTTTTCTCCAACGTTCTTTTAAATCAGAAACATTTTTAGAATAAGGTGCTTTCTCATAATCTGTATCAATATCTTCATTAACAGAATAATCAATAGGATTATCTAGCGCAGCTTTATAGTAGCTTTCACTTTCTTTCATTCTTTTGATAAGACGTGTATAAGTCAAATCAAAAAAAGTAAGTTGTTTGTTGTTGATTTGATCATCAATTTGCAATTCATATTTAGAAAACTCATCAATATCTGATTGCAAAAAGAATCTTTTTGATGGATCTAAAGCCGTGATATAATCTTTGTAAACTCCTTTAGAAAAAGTATCATCTATTTGAGCCGGACTGTAATGTCCTTTTTCAATTACATAAGTCAATAACTCAATAAGCAATTTATCTTTTTCTGGATCATTTTTATCTTTTGGGATAAAACTCCATAAACCAACGGAAAGCGCTAGCACTAAAAGTACTATTTTATAATGTCTTTTCATAAATTGAACTATTGTATTCATTAATTTTTCTACTAAAATACATAAAAAACTATGCCATAAAATAAAGACATCGCATAATTTTTTGTTAAAACCATTGCTATGGCTCAAAGTTATAAAATTTGTAATGGAATAAGTCTTAAAATAATTACTTTTGTTACACAAATAAAATTCAAATGTCTAAAAAACCTTTAATTCTAATAACCAACGACGATAGTATTTCTGCACCAGGAATTCGTACATTAATTGCAGTTATGTCTGAAATTGGAGAAGTTGTTGTGGTTGCGCCAGATAGTCCGCAGAGTGCTATGGGGCATGCTATTACTATAAACAACACCTTGCATTTGAATAAAATTTCTGCAGAAAATGCTGAGATTTTGGAATACAGTTGTTCTGGAACTCCTGTAGATTGTGTGAAAATGGCTGTAAATGAAATCCTGAAAAGAAAACCAGATTTGTGTGTATCTGGAATCAATCACGGTTCTAATTCTTCCATAAATGTAATTTATTCGGGAACTATGAGTGCTGCTGTTGAAGCCGGAATTGAAGGAATTCCAGCCATTGGATTTTCACTTTTAGATTATAATTGGAATGCCGATTTTGAACAAATCAAACCTTTTGTAAAGAAAATTGCATTACAAGTTTTGAAAAATGGTTTATCAGAAGGAACCGTTTTAAATGTCAATTTTCCTAAATTAAAAACAGAGGAAATTAAAGGAATTAAGATTTGTCGTCAAGCGAAAGCTATGTGGCAAGAAAAATTCGATAAACGAGTAACACCTTTTGGAAAAGAATATTATTGGTTAACTGGCGAATTCATTAATCAAGATAAAGGAGAAGATACTGACGAATTTGCTTTGGCAAACGGCTACATTTCTATTGTTCCAGTTCAATTTGATTTGACTGCTCATCATGCTATTCAAACATTAAATACTTGGGATTTATAATTATAGATATAAAATATTATTAAAATGAAGAAAACAGATTTACTTATCGGATTTTTTATTGGGTTGGTTGCTACATTTATAGGTTCTTATTTATTTTTAAAAACCCAAACTGAGTATGATTTAATTGAAGATTTTTCCATATTAAAAACTGAAGGATTACTCGGAAAAGTTGTGGCGCTTGGAGCTGTTTTAAACATAATAATTTTCTTCATTTTGTTAAAAAAGAATAAAGAATTTATGGCAAGAGGTGTTGTAATGGCAACAATAATTTTAGCAATAACAACAATGTTCTTATAACAAACACAAATAAATAAGTAAGTTAGACAACATTATGAAAAAACTACTTCTAATAATTACTTTTTTAATTTTAATATATAACTGTTCTTTTTCACAATCATACGAAAAAGAAGCAAATAAGCTAAAAAATTACGCTTTTTTTAATGAAAAATCATACATAAATTGTGGTGGTGGACATTGGTCAAAAAAATGTAAAATAAGAAATGGATTAGTGTATCAAGAAGAGAATTACTTGGAAGAAAAATTAATGTCAATACACGAAAAAATATATGACGATTATGGAAATATGATTTTTGAAATCTCTACATATAATATTAATACAGGAAAGAAAATAGATACGCTTTTTAAATACAAATATAAATATGACGAATTGAAAAGAGTTATTGAAAAAGAATATAGTTTTGGTATGGTTGAAAAATTTTCAAAATTTGATAAAAATTCGAAACCAAAATTAATTGAAAGGTTTGAAAAAAGTGGAGAAACATTGTATTTTTGGCCAATAACTGAAATCAGAGATTTTGATGAAAACGGAAATTTAGTTAAAGAAATAAAAACTGAAATTGCTTATCCCGATTCTAAAAGTGATACCATTAAGAGATTAAAAGTAGAAACAAATATTTACAAATACGATAAATTTGGATATGTAATAGAAATTAAAAGAAATAATAATCCTGAAGAAAGTTTTCCTATTATTATAGGTGGAGGTTTGTCTCTCTACGAAACTGAAAATTTCGAATATAAATATGACAAAACTGGTTTGTGGGAAAAAAAATATAGAATTATCGAAGGAAAAAAAAGAATGCTTTATAAAAGAAATTTTAAAAAATAACACTGTGTAATAGCTGTTTGCAAAAAATGGTGGTTTTAGGTTTAATATAAGTTAAGTTATTTAAAAATTATTTAAAATAACAACTTACTAATTCTCCA
Organism: Flavobacterium koreense; assembly: GCF_054776075.1. Taxonomy (NCBI): domain Bacteria; kingdom Pseudomonadati; phylum Bacteroidota; class Flavobacteriia; order Flavobacteriales; family Flavobacteriaceae; genus Flavobacterium; species Flavobacterium koreense. The sequence continues at coordinate 220,164 of NZ_BAAHCF010000012.1, forward strand.
CTTCCGCAAGGCGATGTCAATACATTTTATCACCGCTAAAAAACTATATCAAAATACATGAAATATTATATCATAGCTGGAGAAGCATCAGGCGATTTACATGGTTCCAATTTGATGAAAGCATTGTATAAAGAAGATACAAATGCTGATATCCGATTTTGGGGTGGTGATTTGATGCAAAATATTGGTGGAACTTTGGTAAAGCACTATCGTGAACTAGCTTTCATGGGATTTGCTGAAGTGGTTATGAATCTAAAAACCATTTTAAATAACATCAAAATTTGCAAATCGGATATTGAAAAATTCAATCCAGATGTTATAATTTTCATTGATTATCCCGGTTTTAATATGCGCATTGCTAAATGGGCTAAAGAACGAGGTATAAAAACACACTACTATATTTCACCACAAATTTGGGCTTGGAAAGAAAGTAGAATCAAAGACATCAAACGTGATTTTGACAAACTTTATGTCATTCTTCCATTTGAAAAAGATTTTTATGAAGTAAAACATAATTTTCCGGTAGAATTTGTTGGTCATCCGCTAATTGATGCTATTCATAATCGAACTGTTATTGATTCTGAATCTTTCCGAAAAGAACATAAATTAGACAACAAACCGATTATAGCCATTTTACCAGGAAGTAGAAAACAAGAAATTTCTAAAATGCTTTCGGTAATGCTAAGTGTTGTCGATGATTTTCCAGAGTATCAATTTGTGATTGCTGGCGCTCCTAGTCAGGAATATTCTTTTTATGAAACCTTTCTAAACAATAAAAATATCAAGTTTATTTCAAATAAAACTTATGATTTATTAAGTAATTCTCATGCAGCATTAGTTACCTCTGGAACAGCAACTTTAGAAACTGCATTGTTTAAAGTCCCAGAAGTGGTTTGCTATAAAGGTGGTTGGATTTCTTATCAGATTGCAAAACGAATTATTACTTTAAAATATATTTCGTTAGTAAACTTAATTATGGATGAAGAAGTGGTAACTGAATTGATTCAAGAAGAATGCAATCCAAAAAGAATTAAGTCTGAATTGACTAAAATTCTTGATGAAAATCACAGAAAACAATTACTTAAAAAGTATGATGATTTAGAACAAAAACTGGGCGGAATTGGAGCAAGCGAAAAAACAGCTCATTTGATAGTTAGCGCTTTAAAATAATATTAGCCTATTTTTATCGTTAGAAAATAATAAAGTCCTATTGTTTTGAAAAAAATCCTACTGCTTTTCACACTACTTATTTTGGTTTCTTCTTGTAAAACAAGTTCGTCGACTACTAGTTCAAACAATAAATTAGCAGAAAAAATCATAGATGATGCTACAAGTAAAATTGGTTCACCTTATCGTTTTGGCGGAACTACAAATGCTGGCTACGATTGTTCTGGATTAGTATTTACATCTTTTAAAAAATATGATTTATCGCTTCCGAGAACTTCAAAAGAAATGGCAAAAGAAGGAAAAATTATTACTAAAAGTAACGCTCAAAAAGGTGATTTAATTTTCTTCAAAACTGGTGGTTCTAGTCAAATTAATCATGTTGGATTGATTATTGATGTAAATCGCGATGATATAAAATTTGTTCATTCGTCTACCAAAAAAGGTGTAATCATTTCTTCAATAACCGAAGATTATTACCGAAAATCCTTTGCTCAAATTAACCGAATTTTAGAATAATTATTTTTTTGTAGGAATATACTTTTTTGCATACTTTTATAGAAATGAAAGTATTACAATTCCCTTTAGTAAGAATAACGCTTTGTTTTGTGTTTGGAATAATTTTTTCTCAAATCACAAAACCTAATTTGTTATTGCTATTTATAGTACTATTACTTTGCATTTTTTCTTTGATTTTTTTCTATTTCAAAATTAAAAACGACTTAATTCAAAAACCTTTATTTGGATTTGTAGCACTTTTTACTTCTTTCCTAATCGGAATGGTTACTTTGAGCATTAGTAATCAAACCTTGAATAAGAATCATTATTTACATCAAGTAAAAGAAACAGAAAATGAAATTTCAACAGGACTAATTATCAAAGAAAAACTAAAAAATACTTTGAATAATGATCGTTATGTTACCGAAATGATTCTATTGAATGGTAAAAAAAGTTATGGTAAAATAATTTTAAATATCAGAAAAGATAGCGTGCTTCCTACTATAGAAATTGGTTCTCATTTAATGGTTAATGGCTCTTTCTACAAAAACAGGAAACCAAACAATCCAAACCAATTTGACTATGGAAAGTATCTTGAAAATCAGCAAATCTATGCTCAGATTTATGCCGATGTGACCGATATCAAAATCAATCCAATTGTAGATAAAAGCATTTCTTATTATGCAAGTAAACTTCGAAATAGGATTATACAGAATCTAGAAAAAAATAATTTTAACAAAACCGAATTAAGTGTTGTTATCGCCTTAATTCTTGGTCAACAACAAGATATTTCTCAAGAAGTAATACGTGATTATCAATATGCTGGTGCTGTTCATGTTTTATCAGTTTCAGGTTTGCATGTTGGTTGTATTTTATTATTCGTAACCTTTTTACTAACTCCAATTCCAAATACAAAAAGAGGGTCTATTCTTAAGTTAGTTCTTGTCATTCTATCACTTTGGACTTTTGGAATATTAGCAGGATTAGCACCATCAGTAGTTCGTTCTGTAACAATGTTTTCGTTTGTAGCTGTTGGAATGTTTTTAAGACGAAGCATCAATATTTACAATACTTTGTTAGTATCTGCTTTGTTAATCTTATTAGTAAAACCTTCTTTTCTTTTTGATATTGGATTTCAATTGAGTTACGTTGCTTTATTTTTTATTGTTTGGCTACAACCGCTCCTAACTTCTATTTGGACTCCAGAAAACAAAATCGTCAAGTATTTTTGGGACATAATTACTGTTTCATTTGCCGCTCAAATAGGAACATTCCCTTTAAGTATTTACTATTTTCATCAATTTCCTGGATTATTTTTTATTACCAATATTGTAATTCTTCCAGGTTTGAGTGTAATTCTTGGTATTGGAGTTATTGTAATGATTCTTGCTGCATTCAATGTTGTATGGATTCCGATGATGAAATTGTTAGAATTGAGCATTTGGTTACTGAACAAGATTATTTCTTGGGTAGCATCGTTTGAAAATTTTATATTTAAAGATTTATCACTCAACTCCTACATGATGTGGTGTTGGTATTTAGTCATCATCGGAATAATTCTTTGGTTCAAAAAACCAACTTTCAAGAAATTGGCTTTTAGTATGATTGCCATTATTGGATTACAACTTGTTACCATTTATGCAAAATATGACAGTCAGAAAAATAGTGAATTTATCGTTTTTAGCAAAAAGAAAGTAACTATAATTACTGAAAGACAAGGAAATAAAGTTACACTTTATAGTAACGATAGCATACTAAAAACAACTGACGACAATCTTGCTTTAAAATCTTATTTAGTTGCCAATTTTTGTAAGATTGAAAAGAAAAAAGCTTTGTCAAACTTGTTTTATTTCAAAGACAAGAAAATTCTTTTAATAGATAGTAGTGCCGTTTTTATTGAAGAAGAAAAACCAGATATTATATTACTTACAAATTCGCCAAAAGTAAATTTAGAGCGTATATTTCAATCATGGAAACCTCAACAAGTTATTGTTGATGCTACCAATTATAAAACCTATATCAAAGTGTGGCGAGAAACTTGTAGAAAAGAAAAAATCCCTTTTCATGATACATCAGAAAAGGGATTCTATAAATTATAACTAAGCTTTTTTCTTAGTTGATTTTTTCTTTTTAGCTGCTTTTTTAGCTGCTTTTTGTTCTTCTGCAGTGTAAGGAACAAATTTGTCAACCATTTTATTGGCTCCATCTAACCAAACTGTTGGTCCGCCAGCTAAATAACCAGTTTCTCCTAGTAGCTCAAAACTAGTTTTACCATCAATAGGTGCGCCAGCTTTTGCAATTCTAACTGAAGGATATCCTCGAATAGCAAAAAATTGTTGCAATTGACTATTTTGAATTTTTAAAGCATCAGATTGTGGTGTTCTTCTTGGAAAATCTAACTCTACCAAAACCACTTTCTCTTTTGCCCATGCGATAAACTCAGGTGTTTTAAAAACCTCATTCTGCAAACGAATACACCATCCGCACCAGTCACTTCCTGTAAAAAACAAGAATAATGGTTTGTTTTCAGTTTTTGAAACTGCAATGGCTTCATCGATATTAGTATGCCAAGTTAATTTTTCTTGGGCTTGAATTGTCATTGATGAAACGACAAGTAATAATGTTATAAATAATTTCTTCATTTCTTTTTTTTTACAAATATATTCAAAAATAGTACCAAAAAATGTCGGCTACTTTACTTCTTGCATTAGTTTTCTAATAAGTGGTGAAATTGCGATTAACACTAATCCAGCAACTAAAGCATAAATTGCTAACTGATAATATCCATCAGCATATACGTTTAATTTATCTAAATTGGTTGCGTTTTCTGATGCTTCTGCTATGTTTGCTCCTAATAATCCAGCAAAATATTGCCCATAAGCACTTGCTAAAAACCACATTCCCATGATTACAGCTTGCGTTTTTTGTGGCGATAATTTAGTCATAGCACTCATTCCAATTGGAGATAAACAAAGTTCTCCAAAAGTGATGATAAACCATCCAAAAGTAAAAATTCCTAAAGAAGTTCTTCCGTTTAAATCGGCAAAGAATTTAGTGTAATAAAATATCCAAAAACCACCTGCAAGAAATATAAATGCTAATCCAAATTTTATAACTGTATTAGGTTCTATTTTTCTTTTCGCCATCCATAACCAAACTAATCCAACCAAAGCTGCAAAACCAATTACGAATAATGAATTAGCAGAATTATTAACTCCGTTTGGACTTAACTCTATTCCTAAGATTTCATTATTCAAATTGTTTGCTGCAAATAAACTTAATGAACCACCGCTTTGCTCGAAAAATGCCCAAAAGAAAATGGAGAAAATGATGAAAACCAAAGCAGCTAAAAGTTTTTTATTTTCCGCAGATGAAAAATTCTTCATTTCATAAAATAGATATAAAATAGAAGCTGGACCTATAAACATCATAAAATAATCGGTATACTTTGTATTAGCAACCATAACTATGATAATTGGAACAATAATAAGTGAACCTAAATAAGTAGCAAATTCAAGAATTTTTTTCTTAGATTTTTCAACATCCATCAAAGGAGAAAGACCAATTGGTCCCAAACTTTTTTGAGTTTGAGTGAATGTCAATAAACTAATGATCATTACAACTGCTGCAAATCCGAAACCTACATTCCATCTTAAATTTTCTGGAACTAAGGATTGCCACATCGAACCTTCAGCTACAGCAATACAAATGTAACCTCCAATTAATGCTCCAAGATTTACACCCATATAAAAGAATGAAAATCCAGCATCTCTTCTTGGATCATCATTTTTATATAATTGTCCCACCATTGAAGAAATATTTGGTTTGAAAAAACCTGTTCCAACAATTGTAAAACCTAATCCAACAAAGAAAAAATTCTTTGGATCAACGGCAAGAATTACACTTCCTATAATCATTAGAATTCCGCCCCAAAAAAGTGATTTTCTTAAACCTAAAATTTTATCTGCAAATAATCCTCCTATAAAGGTAAAAGCATAAACCCAAGCTTGCGTTGCTCCATATTGTAGATTGGCAGTTTTTTCATCCATAGCTAGATGATTTACCATAAAAACCACCAACATTCCGCGCATTCCGTAGAAGCAAAAACGTTCCCACATTTCGCTAAAGAACAAATACCAAAGTTGTTTTGGATATTTTCCTTTAAAATTTTGAATTTCTTCTATTGACTGATTGATTTCCATAATTAATTGATTCCGTGGTCTTTCATTACTTTATTTAAGTTTTTTACTAAGGCAAACATCAATATGGTTGCAAACATTAACAATCCGAAGTTTACCCAAAAGAAATTGGCTTTATCGTCATATTGATCCCACATACTTGCTAAAACTCCAGATAATTTATTTCCGATGGAGGTTGATAAAAACCATCCACCCATCATTAATGCCGTAATATTTTTTGGAGATAATTTAGAAACAATCGATAATCCCATTGGACTTAGGAACAGTTCTCCGATTGTTATAATTCCGTAATTAGCAACCAACCACCAAACCGATACTTTTTCCATTCCATTGTTTCCAATATGAACTGCTGCGACCATTACTAGAACAGATAATGCTGAAATTAATAATCCGAAAGCGATTTTTGTTGGAGTTGATGGTTCTTTTTTTCTGCTTCTTAAAAAAGTAAAGAAAGCAACAACAAGCGGCGTTAATATAATAACCCAACCAGGATTTATAGACTGACTTAAATTGGTTGCCCAAATGGAAACTGTCGAACCTTCTTGAGGTAATTTATTTTTTTCAACATTTCTAAAATAAACAGGATAGTTTACTTCCTTAACTACTTTTCCATTTTCTTTTTGAAGTCTAAAACTCGCATCGTATAATTCAGTTGAATCCTTTTTGTATTCGATATCTTTTGCCAATTTTAAATTACTAAAAACAGCTTGAGTCGTTCCGCTTATTTCTCTGTCGGTATATCTATCTGCCCATGTTGTTAATGCCGAACCATTTAATTTGAAAACTGCCCAAAATAAAATCACAACTGCAAATATTGAAAGCAAAGCTCCAATTGGTCGTTTTTCCTCCGGTTTTGCTTTGAAATATAGACTTCCATAAAAGTAAACTACTGGAAGACAAGCAAAAATAAAGGCATCTGTACTATCAGAACCAAAAATTGCACTATCAAGATTTACATCTGATTGCACTCCTTTAATCAACCAACCAATAACACCAAAAACCACTGACGGAACTAAAATGTACAATACAATTTTAGAAAATGGCATATCACCTTCTTGAATTCCTTTTTTATCAGTTTTATCGCCGTAATGTTTTGTTCCTAGAAGAAACACGATTACACCAATAAACATCCCTAAACCAGCAGCCATAAAGGCATATTGCCAACCTAGTAAAATTTGTAAAGCAGCACCAAAAAAGTTACAAATGAAAGCACCAACATTGATTCCCATATAGAAAATGTTATAACCTTCGTCTTTCTTTTCTTTGTATTGATCTTCGTTGTAGAAATTACCTAATAATGTTGAGATATTTGGTTTGAAAAATCCATTACCCACAATTACTAAAGTCATAGCAAGATATAACATTGGTAAACTATGAATTCCCATCATAAAATAACCTGCACCCATCATTATTCCACCAATTACGATTGATTTTTTATAACCCAAATATCTATCGGCAACTAAACCACCAATGAATGGAGTTAAGAATACCAAAGCGATAAAAGTTCCATATAAATCGGATGCTTCTTTTTCTGTCATTGCGAAACCTGCTTCTACATCTTTAAGATACAAAGTAAAAATTCCAATCATTAAATAATAACCAAAACGTTCCCACATTTCAGATAAAAATAAGTAAGGCAATGCTTTAGGATGACTTTTCCACATAATAATTCAATTTAAAAAAACAAACCTACAAGGATTTCTTGTAGGTTTGAAAGATATAAAAATATTTTTAAATAATGATTAGCGTACGCCGTGCATCATTTTTTTCAATTTTGGAGTAAGCGCCATTAAAATTACAGCTGCCAATCCACAAAGAATTACGAATACCATGAAGAATTCGAATAAGTTGTGAATTTCAAAACCAGCAAAAACTGGATTTGTTGGACTAATTTGATTTTTCTCCAATAACGCCAATTGTTCTGCGGTTGGAGTTACTGTTTTATCTAAAACTGCCTGTAAATCGATTCCAAGTTCTTTTGCTTTATTAAATTTATCTCCAGTTGCAGGCAAGATAGAACCTAAAGTTCCAGCTAAAGCATATCCTGAAGCATTTGATAAAAAGAAAACTCCGTACAATAATGAAGAGAATCTTTTTGGAGATAATTTACCAACTAATGATAATCCAATTGGAGACAAACAAAGTTCAGCACAAGTTTGAATTAAATATAAAAGGATTAACCATTTGATAGCAAGTAATCCGTTATTACCTAAATCTTTTACGTTGTAAGCGATGATGAAATAACTTAAAGCGATTAATCCTAATCCAACTGCTTGTTTAACAGGAGAAATTGGTTCTCTGTCTTTACTTCTTAAATAATCCCATAACATACTAAATGGAACCGCGAAAGCAACAACAAATAATCCATTAAAGATTTGAACCATTGATGGAGGCATATTATATCCAAAGAAATTTCTATCGGTTTGATTGTCGGCAATAAATGTTAATGATGAACCAGCTTGTTCGAATGCTGCCCAGAAAAAGATTACGAAGAATGCGACAATATAAATTACCAAAATTCTATCTCTTTCTACTTTTGTAAGTGATGAATCTGAAATAATTAATCCTGCAAGAGACAAACCACTAGCATAAATTAATGAGTATATAAAGTTTTGTCCGAATACAAAATGAAAGATTAATCCTAATCCAAAGAAAGCTACTACTGCTCCAACTAATGCATTTTTAGAGAAAACTGCTTTTTGAGATTCTCCTTCTTCATAATCTGATGCTTCGTTTTTAGATGGTAATCCTCCTAAAGGTCTTCCTTCAGGTGTTACAACATATTTGTTTTTTAAGAAATAGAAAACTGCTGTTCCAATTAACATTGCTAATGAAGCTGCTAAAAATCCCCATTTGAAAGCATGTATATCTCTTATCCCTTCAGAATCTTTAACATCACCAACAATTGGACAAATTAATTGACCTAAGAAAGCTCCTAAATTGATTCCCATATAGAAAATTGTAAAAGCTGTATCTAGTTTGCTTTTCTCTTGTTTTGGGTATAAACTTCCAACCATTGAAGAAATATTTGGCTTGAAGAAACCATTACCAAAAATGATAATTCCCAATGCTGACCACATTAATATATTAGCCAAGCTCAAATTTGTTCCAAAAACTGAAGCACTGAAAAACAATAAAAATTGCCCAACTGCCATCATTAAACCACCTAGTAAAATACAATTTCTATTTCCAAAAAATCTATCGGCAATGAATCCACCTAACATTGGAGTTAAGTAACAAAGTCCTAAAAATCCACCATAAATTAATGATGCATCTTCTTCTTTCATCATCAATGAATTTACTAAGAACAAGGTTAAGATAGCTCGCATTCCGTAGAAGTTGAACCTTTCCCACATCTCGGTTCCAAATAATACCCAAAGTCCTTTTGGATGTCCTGTTTTTACTGCTGTTTCACTCATTTTAATTTATTTTAGTTTGTATTTAGTTGATTATAGTTTCTCTTTTATGTAATTCGTCATTTTATTGAACAACTGAATTCTAGTTTTTCCACCAAATATTCCATGGTTTTTGTCAGGATAAATTGCCCAATCGAATTGTTTGTTAGCTTGAACTAAAGCTTCAATCATTTGCATTGAATTTTGAACATGAACGTTATCATCCGCTGTTCCATGAATTAGTAAAAAGTTTCCTTTTAATTTACTAACATGATTAATTGGTGAATTATCATCATATCCACTAGCATTTTCTTGTGGTGTTGTCATGTATCTTTCGGTGTAAATACTATCATAAAATCTCCAATTAGTAACTGGAGCAACGGCAATTGCCATTTTGAAAACATCAGCACCTTTGAACAAGCAATTGCTCGACATGAATCCGCCATAAGACCATCCAAATATACCAATTCTAGATTTATCTACATAAGCATAGCTTCCAATTACTTTTGCAGCATCGATTTGATCTTCTACTTCAATTTTTCCCATTTGTAATTGAGTACATTTTTTGAAAGCAGCACCTTTAAAACCTGTTCCACGACCATCAACACAAGCAATAATATAACCTTGTTGCGACAACATCATAAACCACATATCGTTGGTATCTAACCAATTATTAGCCACTTCTTGCGAACCTGGACCTGAATATTGATACATGAAAACTGGATATTTTTTAGTAGCATCAAAATCTTTTGGTTTGATCATCCAAGCATTTAGTTTATGCCCTTTTTCTGTAGTAAGTTCGAAAAATTCTTTTGCTGGCAAATCATATTTTTTTAATTTATCAACCAAAGCTGTGTTGTTTACAATTTCTTGAGCTTGTTTTCCGTCTTTAGAATTATTCAAAGTATAAGTTGGCGGAACAGTTGCACTAGAATAAGTATTAATGAAATAAGTGAAATCTGGACTGAAAGTTGCCGCATTTGTTCCAACTTGTGAAGATAGTTTTACTTTCTTTTTTCCGTCTAGCGAAATTTTATAAACATCTCTCAAAATAGAACCTTTTTCTACTGATTGGTAGAAAACCGTTTTAGTTTTTTCGTCAAAACCATAATAAGAAGTCACGTCCCAATTTCCTTTGGTAACTTGATTTTTTAGTTTTCCGTTTTTATCATACAAATAAATGTGATTGTAACCGTCTTTTTCTGAAGTCCAAATAAAACTGTTGTCTTTCAAGAACGTTAAATTATCAGTTACATCAACATAAGCCTTATCTTTTTCATTCAAAACAACTTTAGCATTTGCTGTAGTTGCATCAACAAAAATCAAATCTAAATTATCTTGATGACGATTAAGAACTTGAACTGAAACTAAATTAGCATCATTAGTCCATTTCATTCTTGCAATATAGAAATCAGAGTAATTTCCTAAATTAATTGGTTGAGAAATATTGCCGCTTAAATTATAAATATGCAATGAAACTAAGGCGTTTTTCTCACCAGCCTTTGGATATTTAAACGTTTCTGAAGTTGGATATAAATCCTTTTTGTACATATCCATTGAAAATTGTGGTACTTCGCTTTCGTCAAAACGAATGTAAGCTAGTTTTTTACTATCTGTACTCCAATCGAAAGCACGAACAAAGGCAAATTCTTCTTCGTAAACCCAATCAGTAATTCCGTTGATAACAGCATTTTTCACTCCGTCATTAGTAACTCGAGTTGTGTTTTTTGAAGCAATATCATAAATGTATAAATCATTAGTTTTTGCAAACGCAATTTTAGTTCCGTCAGGAGAAAAAGTTGGTTCTTGAACTTGCCCAAGAAATCCTGAAATTTTTTGAGATTTTGTATCATACAAAAAGTAATCTGCTGTAAAAGAATGACGGAAAATTTGGTTAGAATTATTAGCAATTAAAATTTGCTTTTCATCATTACTAAACACATAACTATCAATTCCATCATCTGATAATTCCTTGAAGTTTTTAGTATCTATTAATGTCGACACTTTTTTTAATGTTGCAAAATCATAAAGATCGATTTGCTGGCTTTTTGTAGTTCTATCAGTATTTAAAACCGTGTACTGATTAGTGTTTTTCATGGATTGTAATGCATCCATTCCTTTGGCACGAAAAGCGCCTGTGTAGATTTCTTCAACCGAAATTTTTTGCTGTGCAACAACAGAAAAAGTTGTTAAAAGAAAGAGCGTAATAATTTTAGTAATTTTCATTTTCTTGATTGATTATAAAACGAGTCCAATTTTAGTGAAAAATTCCCAAATAATGGCATATTTTTATGTTAAATGCATTTAACAAAACTACTTATTCCCGAGTTTCCATCTTTTTAAACTACCATCATTGTTATTAATGAGAAGAATATTATCAACATCTGGATGACATTTATTCGAATAGTTTTTATCAATTCTAAATGGTTTTGGAGAATTAATATTTAAATATTTACTGTAATTTATATTAGAATAAAAATATACTTTTGATTTTCCAACAAAACAATTCCCAAGATAATTATCAGAATTAGTTGGTACTGAATTACTAATGTAAATTTTATTTCTATTTATTGTAACTGTGAGATAATCTGATTTACAATATTGCATATCATCTATTTTTTGTATCAAATATTTAATTTCAGAAATTAAAAATGGATCAATTATTTCAATTTCATCCTTTTTCCCATTTGAACAAGACAAAAAGAAGCATCCAAAAATCATTATAATTAATTTCATAAAACAATTTAAATCAAAATTAAATTCAAATATAAGAATTAATTCTAAAGCGTATCTTTGCTGAAAATAAGATATAATCATTTGAACATGAATAACGCTGTTGCCGGATTTTCAAAACTATCAAAAGAAGATAAAATCAATTGGATTGCTACTGAATACTTTACCAATCCAACAGAAGCTATTGCTACTATAAAACAATATTGGAATTCTGATTCTAAATTGCAACAATTGCATGATGAATTTATTGAAAACACGATTACCAATTTCTATTTACCGATGGGAATTGCGCCGAATTTTCTAATCAATAACAACTATTATTCGGTCCCAATGGTGATTGAAGAGAGTTCGGTTGTTGCCGCAGCTGCAAAATCGGCTAAATATTGGAGTACTCGTGGCGGATTTAAGGCAACCGTTTTGAATTCTGAAAAAATTGGGCAAGTACATTTTATTTATAAAGGTGATGTTCAAAAATTAGAAAAATTCTTCAATACAACAAAATCCAAATTCTTTTCAGAAACCGAAAATATTACCAAAAACATGCAAAAGCGTGGTGGTGGAATTTTGGATATTGAACTAAGAAATAAAACCAATGAATTAGAAAACTACTTTCAATTGCATGCTACTTTTGAAACGAAAGATTCTATGGGAGCAAATTTTATAAACTCTTGTTTAGAGCAATTTGCTAAAACATTAAAAGTAGAAGCTCAAAATTATGATGGTTTTTCTGAAGAAGAAAAAAACATTCAAGTAGTGATGAGCATTCTTTCTAATTATGTTCCCAATTGTATTGTTCGTGCTGAAGTTTCTTGTAAAATTGAAGAATTGGCCGAAAAGAAAATTGAAAATCCACAAGAATTTGCAGAGAAATTTGTTCAAGCGGTGAAGATTGCGGAAATAGAACCTTTTAGAGCCGTAACGCACAATAAAGGAATTATGAACGGAATTGACTCAGTAATTCTTGCAACTGGAAATGATTTCCGAGCTGTTGAAGCTGGCGTTCATGCTTATGCTTCTCGAAACGGAAAATATTCGAGTCTATCACATGCCAAAATAGAAAATGGTGTCTTTACTTTTTGGATGGAAATTCCTTTAGCTTTAGGAACTGTTGGCGGATTAACTTCATTGCATCCATTAGTAAAAATGGCTTTACAGATTTTAGGCAAACCATCGGCACATGAATTAATGCAGATTGTTACTGTAACAGGATTAGCACAAAATTTTGCTGCTTTGCGTTCGTTAACCACAACTGGAATTCAAGAAGGTCATATGAAAATGCACATTAATAATATTTTGAATCAGTTTCAAACTTCTGATGAAGAAAGAATAAAGATTAAAAAGCACTTTGAAAATAACACTATTTCTCATGCTGCAGTTGTAGAATTTATTGAAAATTTAAGAAAATAATTTTGTGAAAAAAGAATTCTACAGCAACGGAAAATTATTAATCACAGGAGAATATGTGGTTCTTGATGGCGCAAAAGCATTAGCGTTACCAACAAAATTTGGTCAGAATTTAATTATTGAATCTTCAGAAAATGAAGTTATTCAATGGAGAAGTCACGACCATGATGGAAGTATTTGGTTTGAAGACAACATTCCATTTTCTAGTATTATTGAAAAGAAAAATTATGATGAAATTCATAACATCAAAAACACACTAATTGAGATTTTGCACGAAGCATATCTTATGAATTCTGACTTTATTACAAATTCAAAAGGTTATAAGATTACAACGGAACTTACATTCCCTAAATTTTGGGGTTTGGGCACTTCTTCTACTCTAATTAACAATATTGCTCAATGGTTAGAGATTGATGCCTATGATTTACTTAAAAGAAGTTTTGGAGGAAGTGGATATGACTTGGCTTGTGCTCAAAATGATTCAGCAATTATCTACCAATTAGTCAATGAAAAACCAACAGTAGAAAAAATAGCTTTCGAACCTGATTTTACTGATAAAATACATTTCGTTTATTTGAACAGAAAGCAAAGTAGCAAATCTGCAATTGCTTCATATCTAGACAAGCAAGGAGATATTGGCAAAACTGTTAAAATAATTGATGCAATTACAAAGACAATTGTAGATGCAACCGAACCAAAAGAATTTGCATTAGCATTACAAAAACATGAAATTGAAATGAGTAATGTTTTAGAACTTCAAACAGTTCAAGAAGCTTTGTTTGATGATTTTCGTGGAGTTGTTAAAAGTCTTGGTGCCTGGGGTGGCGATTTTGTTTTAGCCATTTCTAAAGAAAATCCAACAGAGTATTTCAACAAAAAAGGCTATACAGTTATTGTTCCCTATAAAGATATGATCTTATAAAACAAAAAAATCCCGAATTACTTCGGGATTTTTTTATATAATTTTTAGAAAGAATCTACTAGTAGAATTCTAATCTATTATCATCAATTTTAGCATCATTTTTCAAAGCTGGGAAAACTCTTCCTGAAGCTTGACCTGCATTAGCTTTCAATTTGTTTACATAATCGTCATACTTAGGCAATTTTGGTGCTTTAGCAACAGATTTTGTTTTGATAACATAAACTCCAGAATTTCCTTCAATTGGAGCAGATACTTTATTTGCTGGAGATCCAAAAGCAGTTCCAACTACTTTAGCTTCTAATCCAACATTTGCTAAAACAGCATTATCTACAGATGCCGCTGGAGCATTTTGAACAGTTGTTGCATTAGCTTTAGCAATTGCTTCTAATGAAGAACCTTTCATTTTAGCAATAATTTTTTCAGCTTTCTTTTTGTTTTTGATAATACTTTCAACCATTGGTTTAGCATCTTCAACTGTCATTAAACCTTTTTCGTTGATTTTTTTCAATCTAGCAATAACGTTTCCAACATTAACTACTTCAAATCTTTTAACATCACCAACATTAGTATCATCGCTGTAGGCCCATTTTACAATTTGTCTTTGATTACCAGCAATTCCAAAAGCTTCATCCATTGGTTTAGCTTTTATTGATGGATTTACAGTAAGTTTAGCTGCTTTTGCAACTGTAGCAAAATCTTTACCTGCTGCATCCATTTCAAATTGTGTAGCTTTAG
Organism: Flavobacterium koreense; assembly: GCF_054776075.1. Taxonomy (NCBI): domain Bacteria; kingdom Pseudomonadati; phylum Bacteroidota; class Flavobacteriia; order Flavobacteriales; family Flavobacteriaceae; genus Flavobacterium; species Flavobacterium koreense. Next base: position 235,214 of record NZ_BAAHCF010000012.1, read on the forward strand.
TAAAAACTTCGTTAGTTGTTTGCTCTGATGCTTCAATTTTTTGAGCAACTGTAGCTAAACGAACTGCGTCTTGCTTATCAGTAACATTAATAATATGGTAACCAAATTCTGTTTCTGCAATACCAATTTTTCCAACTGGATTGTTAAAAACGAAATCTTTATATCCTTTAGCAAAACCAGTTTCTCTTGAGATGAATCCCATATCACCACCATTTTGTTGAACAGATGGGTCTTCAGAATTTGTTAATGCCATCATTTGGAACATTGAAGGATTTGCCAAAACTTGAGCTAACAATGCATCAGCTTTAACTTTAGCTTCTTCTTTAGTTCTTTTTTCTTTTGGAGCAGCTCTTTCAGCACCAACCCAACTAATCAAGATGTGACTAGATTTAACTTGGTCACCAGCTTTTCTACCCATCACTTTAGAAATGCAGTAGTAGTTTCCGTTGATGTATGGCCCGTAGATTTCACCTGCTGGCAAAGCAAATAACTTATCAGCATGTTCTGCAGGTAAATTTTGTTTTGTCACGTAAGTTGAATCATATGGTTTGTCAGAGTTTGCACCAACGAAATCAGCAACATTTGTAGCGTTTCTAAAACTTGGTAAAGTATCGTTTTTACCTGTTTCTTTATTATAAACAACGCTACCTGTTAAAAGTCCGTTGATTTTAGCTTTCATTTCTTCTTCATCTTTAGCAGATGGTTTGTCTTCAATTAAAACATATTCAATTTCACGAGTTTCCTCAGATTTGAAACGTTTTTCATTTTTCTTCATATATTCTAAGATGTCAGCATCTGTAACTTTTACATCACTATCTTTAATTGTAGAATATAACACAGAAACGTAATCAAAGTTCACTTTGTTAGCTTCCAATTCATATTTGAATTTTCCGTCAGCATTTGTAACATACATTCCAGCTTTAATCATTGAACTGTAGATTTGGAATTTAGAGTTGATGTCAGCATCTTTTTCTCTATCTTTCATCATCTGAGCTTGTTCTGGATTATTTTTAAAATACTCTTTAAACTTAGCTAAGTCAAATTTTCCTAATTGATTTAAGAACATTGGATTTTGACCAATATTTGGATCTTTTTTGAAAAATTCAACAATATGATTATCACTAGTACGAATACCAGCTTTTTCAAATTGCTCATTTATTAAAGCAATTGCAACTTCTTGGTCCCAAACTTGATTAGCTGCTTGCGTTTGCGTAACAGGTTGTCCGTTTTGTCCATTCTTTTCAGTATTTGCGACTTTAATTCTAAAATCTTCAAAAGCTATGTCTTTCCCATTTACGCTTCCTACATCATGCGATTGACTTTTCATTCCATTTGAAAACAAATCTTGAATAACAAATGCTAACAAAGCAAAACCAATAGCCAATAGAAGTAATCCCGAGCGCTTTCTAATTTTTTGTAAAACTGCCATTTTTATATATGTTAATTTTTTAATTCAGTTTGCGAAAATACAATTATCTATGAAATAATTATAGTTGATATGCTATAATTTACAATAAAATGTGATTTTTTTTTATTCTTAGTCAGAAATAGTCATTTTTACTACTTCAATTTTGGTATTTGTTGCCTCTTCAATCACAAAATGAAAGTTGTCAATTGTAATTTGATTACCTTTTTGCGGAATCTCTTTTGACGCATTTACTATAAATCCGCCAAGAGTTCCGTAGGAATCATTTTCAGGAATATTGAGTTTGTATTCTTGATTAAGATATTCTACATCTAAACGAGCAGAAAAAAGATAGGTAGTTTCATCAAGTTGCTGTTCTACCAATTCTTCATCGCTATCGTGTTCATCTTCAATCTCTCCAAAAAGCTCTTCAATAATATCTTCTACAGTCATTATTCCTGCAGTTCCTCCATATTCATCTAAAATTACTGCAACACTTTTTCTTTTCTTGGTTAGTAAATTTAAACCATCCTTTATAAAAATCGTTTCAGGCACATACTCAACTGGAATCATTACCGATTTAATACTTCGCGGTTTTTTAAACAATTCAAAGGAATGAACATAACCTATAATATCATCAATAGAGTTTTGGTATACCAAAATCTTAGAATAACCAGTTGAAATAAACAGTTCTCTTAATTCTGTGACAGAATCATATATATCTACTGCAACCAATTCTGTTCTAGGTGTCATAATATCTCTTGCTTTTACACCTGAAAACTCAAGTGCATTTTGAAATATCTGAATTTCAGAATCAACATCTTCATGGTCTTCAACTGAACTCATTTGCTCATTAATATAGTTTCCTAATTCTACTTTACTAAAAAATGAAGGAACGTAATCACCTTCTGTGTTGAAGAATTTTTTTAAAATAAAATCAGAAATCCATATTATAAATGTTGATATATAATTGAAAATTAAATAGAATACATAAGATGGAATCGCAAAAAATTTCATCAAACTATTAGAATAAATCTGAAAAAAAACTTTTGGTAAAAACTCTGAAGTAATTAAAATTATTAATGTAGAAATTACCGTTTGCAATAATAAATTTGAAAATTCAGACAATTGAAATCCGAACGAATTAATCCAATTCATTAACAAATCAACCATAAAAAAACCGTAAACTACAATTGCTATGTTGTTTCCAACCAGCATTGTGGCAATAAATTTAGACGGTTTTTCGGTAATTTTGGTTAAAATTTTTGAAAGAAATGTATCTTGTTTTTTTTCAATTTCAAGATAGATTTTGTTGGATGAAATATAAGCTATTTCCATCCCAGAGAAGAAAGCAGACAGTAATAAACATATTATGATTACTGTTATTTCCACTAAGTATTATTTTGATTACCTTGACTATTCTGATTTCTTCTATCTTCAAATTTCTTTGCAAAACGGCTTCTAAAGAAAAAAGTAAAAAAGGCTAATCCAGCAAGAACAACGCTCAACCATGGTTTTTCGGCATCATTCCATTTAGAAATTGCATCATAAACCATTATGAAACCGATTAGCAAATAAATATATTTTGTTATTTTAAGATAGTTCATGTTTAATTATTGTTTTCAACTTCTCCAGTTACACTCTGAGAGTTTATTATTTTAAAATCTTTACTGAAATCTACACCTTCACCAAAAGAAACTCCTTTTGGATCTGTAAATTTATATCTTTTTTCGGTATAAAACCATTCGTTTTTTTGATCAAAATACAATTGTTCTGTTTCAAATAATTGTCCTGTTTCATTTGTAATTTTCACACTTCCTTGCAAATCAATTAAATCGGTATTTTTGAAAGTCACAGCGTATTTTGAAGTTACAAAGGTTCGCTTTCCGTTTTCATCATATAATGTAACATTTACACCTTTTGGGAATTCTGTAAAAGGAAATTCAACTGTAGCATAATCTAACATCTTATCGCTAATAAGAATAGATTTAATTCTACCAGAATCTGTGTATTTAATATTTATAGAATCAGCCTCACCACTTGGAGTAAACTCTGCAAAAGTAGATTTTTGAACTTCTTTAAAATTACTTTCGCAAGCAAATAGTAAAAAAACCACTATTGTAGTAAATGAAAAAAGTAGTGATTTTTTAAACATTAATTGCATTACAAAATTACTGTTTGATTAATCCAACATCCGATTTTTACAGATTTTGTATTTGCCTTGGTTGTAATTATTTTCTGCAAATAAGATTTAGACAATTCTTCTGAAGTACCTTTTAATCTTGGCTCAACTAAAATTGCTTTTAAGACTGTATCAGAAGCCAATTTGTAAATAGCATTTTTTTCTAAATCATTTGTACCACATTCTGAAACAGCATTTGCGTATAAATTTCCTAAAAAGATGTAGTATCTTCCATTAGTTGGATTGTTTTCAATTGCAGTAAGCACCATTTCTTTTGACTTTTCTTTATCAGTTATTGAAAGTATTGATGCAATTGTATAAGCTGTTGTTGCTTTGGTAATTTTGTCACTTTCTAATTTCACTGACTCCGAAAAGAATTCTATAGCTTTATCTTGTTTGGCTGTATTTAAATTGTAGGTTGCAAGATAATAAGCCGATTTAGCAGAAGGTTTTCTAGTATGTAATTCAGTAGCAATCGATTCAAACATTGGCGCGTTTTTACAAGAAACTGAAAGCATTTTTGCAACAGATTGCAACCAATAAATATCGTTTATTTTATTTTGGAAATTAACTTTAGCGTGAGAAATAATGTTTTCACAAACCAAAAAATCTTTCATAAGAGATTCCATAGAAACAAGAACTCTATCATAAATTTCTTGATTAGAAGGCACTGTTTCCTTATTCATTTCTATAAGTGAAATTACATCTGTGTATTTACTAAATAATTTATCGCTGGTAATTGTTGCTTTTTCAGATTTATACTTTTCAACATACAACTGAAGGTAAACAAAAATTGCTTCTGGATCTTGAAATGTTTTTTTCTGCAATTCAAATGCTTGATCTAATAAGCTATAGATTTCGTTATTGTTTCCAACTTTGTTTAAGTATAAAGCCATTGCGCTTTTCTCAAAGTTCCCATTACTATTGTTTGGGAATGTTTTGTCGTATAATTTAAATAGACCTAAAATTTCGCGAACTTCTTTTTCTTTATCTTCTCTTGAAGCAATCTCGATGTTATATTGTTGTAATTGTAATCCTAGTTGGAAAGACTTTTCGCTTGAAGTAAGACAAGTCATTTTTATGTCGTTCCAAACTTCTTTTGCTTTAACATAATCACTTTCTGATAAATACTTTGCAAGTTTGCTTTCTTTATCTGCACAATTCGTTTCTTGAGCATTTCCAAATTGGAATGCAAAAATCATTAATAGAATAATTAATTTACGTTTCATGCTAATTGAGATTTAAAATTAATCGTATTTTCTTTTTTGGAACCATCTATCGTTAAGAGATAATCCAATGCTAAAGTTCATATAGTGCTCTCTAACTAATCCTCCTTTTTGAGTTCCTCTATTTCCTAGTTCGAAGCCAACATTTACATTTGAGAAAGCTCCTCTTAGAGGCAAACCTAATCCAAATGTTACTGCTGCATCTTCTATAGGTTGGTTATTGATAACTAAACCAGTATTTTCAAATCTAAAACCACCACGATAAACTATTCTTTCAAAATAGTTTGTAAATGACTTATAATTTGGGATATAATAACCTCCTACTGTAAATCTTGTAGCATTCTCATACGATACATTGTCTATATCATTAAATCTATTTCCGAAATTACTTGTTCCTTGAAAAGTAAGTTCTGTACCAACAATCCATTTTTTTGTATCACCAATACCTACTCCAAAAGAAAACTTAGAAGGCATTTTCAATTTGGTGTCAGCTACTGTTATTTCTTCCTCATCACCTACAATTGCTTCGGCAACACCATTAACAGATTGAACAATTGCTATAAATCTTTCGTTATTCAAAGTAATTGTTGCTTCTGGCGTATATGTTAAACTAGAAAAAAGAGTAATATTTTTATATAATTTAGTATTGTAAGATAGACCTGCATTGAAATTTACTCCACTAGCAGAGGATGAATTAGTTTCTCTAGTGCTATATTGCACTTGTTCATATTCATTTGATGAATTTAAAGTAAACTGTGTCGATAAGCTTCTAGTGTCAATTTTACCAAAGTTGTATTGAACATCTGCACCAATACTGAAGTTTTTAGCTAATTGATATCCAAAACCAAAGAAAACTTTATTTAAGCCTCCAGTTCCTTTATAATAATTATCCGTTCTTCCATCTGGAGCATAAACTGAATTTTTGATGTTGTATCCAACAGAAGAATAAGGAATAAGACCAAATCCAAGACCTAATTTTTTCAAAGGAATACCAATCGCAAGATAATCAAGTGTGGTACGTTGTGCTTTTTCGTCTTTTTGATTTGTTTTCAATTGATTTACTGAAAAAGTACCTCCAACTGAGAAAGAAGTTAATTTCAAACTAGAATACATCGCTGGATTCTGAAGATTGATATGAATACTATCTGGGAGGATTGACAAACCAGCCATAGAACGTGTGTCTATAGTACCTCTAAATCTAACATCACCAATTCCGTAGAATGAATAGGGAGAAGATGTTCCTTCTTGAGCAAATGAAACTAGCGAAAAAAGTAAACAAACGCTTACTATAATTTTTTTAATCATTGTTATTATATTGAAAAGTTTGGTTCAAACTTTCTAAAAGAAAATTTGGATTGGCAAATATGGTATTTTTTAATCGTTCAGCCAAAAAAACTGCGTCTCCACCAGTTAAAATTATGATAAAGTTATCATTTTTATCTAAAACAGAGTTAATAAAACCTTCAATTTCAAAAGAAACACCATTAATAACACCAGAATGAATGGATTGTAGTGTTGAATTTCCAATAATTTGTGAAGGAGATTCTTTCTTTAATAACGGCAATTTAGCAGTGTAATTGTGTAATGATTCGTATCTCAGTCTTATTCCAGGCGATATAGCTCCGCCTAAATAATTATCATTTGAATCAATAAAGTCATAGGTGATACAAGTTCCAGCATCAATAACCAATCTGTTTTTTTTCGGAAATTGGAGAACCGCGCCTGATGCAAGAATCATTCTGTCAATACCTAAGGTTGATGGAGAAGCATAAAGATTATTAAAAGGAAACTTACTTTCTCTAGTAATGAAATAAACATTTAGTCCTGAATCTAATGTCAAAAAATCACTTTTTTCTAGTTTTCCAACCGATGCTACTACTAAAATACTGATTTCTGAAAAATTTTTTATGACTTTTTTCAATGAGATTTGCCAGTCTTCATAGGCTATTATTTCTTTTTTCAAAAGCGTATTCTGTTCAAAAACAGCCGCTTTGATTTGTGTATTTCCCACATCGATGACTAAAAGCATAATTCTAAGTTTAGAGTTGCAAAGTTACAAATAGATTTTTTTTAAAAATTGTTTTGGATAAATTAAAAATCGTTCTATATTTGCACCCGCAATCAAGTAGCAGTAATGCTCCAAATTGTAAAGGTACCTTAGCTCAGATGGTAGAGCAATGGACTGAAAATCCATGTGTCCCTGGTTCGATCCCTGGAGGTACCACAAAACCCGAATAGCAATATTCGGGTTTTTTGTTTTAATAAATCTGACAAATAAAAAAAGCATCAAATAATTACTTGATGCTTTTTTTATTTAAGGTTTTACAATTTCAGGATTTGTATCATCATATTCTGTTTCTTCAATATCCTCTCCTTTTCTACCGAGTTTCACTTTTGGATTTTCTTGAGTACCAGTCACTGTTAATGGAATCCCGATGATTCCTAATGGTGGTAATCCAAGGCGCATTTTAATATTCAATTTTCCGTCAAAACTTGTTGTTCCTTCAATCCTTGGTCGGAATCCTGCTACTTTAAATTTGAATCTCTCGATTGTTATTATATTGTTTTTTACAGTAGTTTTAATATCAACTTTGGACAAATCAGGGTTTTTTATGGCATCTTTACCTGTTTTCTTACTTACAGCTCCAAACATTTTAAACCCTTTCATCTTTACATTTTTTACAGAAAGAGTTCCGCCTCCTTTTAATGAAGGATAAATGGGTTGCATTGCATTATTCAATTTTCCACCAACTTTGTATTCTAATGAAACAATTCCCTCTGCACTTTCTGCAGCTGAAGCCATTTCCCTGAACATTTTAACTTCGTTGTAAGCACGTTTTACATCAAAATCTTTAGCCAGTACTTCAAACTCAAAAAAAGCTTTTTCTGGCGATTCACTTCCGTAAATAACATCCATGTTTACATTAGAGCCAATAATATCAAAACCAGATTTTTTTAATTGGAGTTTTCCGTTGTTGATTGTTACATTTCCTTTAAGATTTTGCATTTTCAATTCATCAAAATCAACTTTTTGAGCTAAACAATTGAATTGCAAATCAAGATTTGGTGGAATGATTACAACTCCAGTCGCAGCTATTGTTGGATTGTTCTCAGCTTGATTTTTTGCTGAATTAGACATGAATTCGTCTATATTAATATAGTTAGCGTTAATGTTGAAACTTCCTTTTAAAACACCTTTTTCTGAAAGAACAAAATCAATAACGTTTTGCATATACCCATCCATTTTAAAATCGGATTGACCATAAACAGCAGAGAAGTTATTGAAATTCATTTTGTCTTGATTGAAAACAAACTCGCCTTCTTTTATAAGAAATGGTTTTGGTAAATATTCAGAATTTGTTTTTATGTTTCTCAACAGCAATGTTCCGCTATTATTCAACTTATTGTAATTTCCAGTAACTGCATCGGCTTGAGTTCCTTTGAAAGCAACATCTGCTTTTATGTAACCTTGTAAGTCAAGGCCTTTTTGTGAAAATACTTTATAAATTTTGGCTAAATCCAATTCGCCTTTTGCGACTATATCATATTTGACATTTTCTAGATTTTCTAGATTTGCATTCACATATACTGGTTTTCCTTCAAAATTGAAAGAAGCTGGCTTTATGGCAACTTTTAAATCTTTTAACGAACCTGTATTGTCTGAAACATCAGCTAAAACATTGATATTTGTTATTGGATTAGGGTAATAATCTGTTTTGATATAACCATTTTTGAATAAAACTTTTCCTTTGGTTATTGGAACAATTTTATTTTTTGAATCATAAACACCTTTAGAATTGACATCCAAATTTAATTGCCCTTTCAAATCCATATTTTGGATTCCAATAGCTTTATCTAATTTGGCTAAATCTATTGCTGTTTTTATTCTAGCATCTATTTTAGGACGTGATAAACCTTCTGATTTTATAATCGCTTTTACATAATCTTTTCCAACATTAAAAAATATAGAATCGATGTTGACTTTCAATTTTTCTGTATCTAATGAAGGCAGTTTTGTGTCAAAATTCAAAAATATATTTGAAGCTGGAAGAGGTGTTTCTTTATGATTAATCTCACCTTCTCTAATTTTCATATTGAAAGCTAAATCTGGTTTTTCATTTGTAGAAGCTATATACTTACCTTTTAGAGTCAATAGTAAATCTGTACTTCCTTTAACTTTTGTTTTTTCTAACCAAGTAACATAAGCTGGAGGCAATGCTGTAAAAAAATCGTTCAATTTACTATCTTGTGATTCGACTTTGAAATCTAAATCGTAACCATTTTTCAAAAAATCTAATTTTCCAACAAACTCAATTGGAAGTTTATTTACTTTCAAATTGTTTTCTTCAAAAATAAATGAAAGCGAATTTGTATTGATTTTTGTAATTAAATCTGCATTGACTTTTTTATTTTTTAAATATTGCTCATCTCCAAAGATGAAATTAAAATCATCAATTTTAGCTTCGGTCTTTAAATCAAATATGGCTTTGTCTAAATCGCCTTTTCCGAGATAATTAAATCCTTTAGCATCGATTAATATTTTTGTTGATTTATCATCGTAAACAAGATGACTATTTTTTATAGAAATTTTATCCAATCGAATGGCTGTAGATGCTGTGTCTTTGGAAACTTTTTTATTTTCAGAAACATATACATTGTAGTTTGCTTCTCCTTTTTCATTAACTTTTACGCTCATAAAAGCATCCGAAAGATATATTTCATCAATAGTTACTTTTCCGTCAAAGATTAAATCTTTAAGATTGATTCCGAAAGCAATTTCATTTGCAGAAACTAAAGTGTCTTTTTTGAATGGTTCGGAACCTTTTAAACTGAACTCTTCAAGAGACAAAGTTAGTGATGGAAAATGATTGAAAAATGAAAGATTAGCTTCTTTAAAATTTAGTTCACCTTTTAGATTTTCATTTGCAAAACTTTTAATTTCTTTTTCAATTTTACCTGGAAAGATTATTGGAAACAGAAACATTCCTAACAATAAAACTGCAATTGTGATTCCAAAGATTTTTAAAGATTTTACTACTATTTTCTTCATTTAACTATTGAATATAATTCTGCAAAGTTATAGTATAAAAAAGACCCTTCAAAATTATGAAGGGTCTTTTAGAAAATTCTATTTTAAACTAACTCAACAAAATTATTCTTTTATTAATCTCAAAGTTTTTTCACGATTATTTGCATCAGAAATTTTAACGATGTAAACACCTTTAGTTAAATCTTCGATTGAAAAACTATCGTTTATTGAAGCGCTTGAGAATGATTTCACTAATTGTCCTGTGATAGAATAGATTTGAACTTTCTCTACCAAAGTATTAATTGTGAAATAAGTTGAAGCTGGATTTGGAGACAATGCAACAAAATCTAAAGCATCGAATGTATCATTATTAAGAAGTGCTTTATTACCAAAAACTCTATATCCGCCTGGCTCAATACTGATATTCATATTAACGTTTGATACATTAAATGTAGTATTATCCATTAGATTTGCCCAAGTTCCAGTGAATGGAAATCCTCCAACAACATTGTAAGTATTGTCAGTAAAATTGGTTAAAACAAAAACATAGCTTAATGCTGCTGTTTGTGTGGTACTTGTCCAAACGTCCAATCTAGGATGTCCTGTATTACCGATGTTCCAAGCATATGCTCCATTTTCAAAAACATTTTCAGTTTTTTTCAAGTCAATCATTTTTGCCCAACTATTGTAAATAGCACTTCTATTTGTATCTGTCAACCAGTTTCCTGTCCATTGTGGTTGTGGTTTAGTATCTAATTTACAATCTGGACTAGAATAAGAAACTACACCATTATTACATGTCCACAAAGAGCTACTCCATCCTAGTTCACCAAAATGCCAAATCATTTTTGGTCCAGGAACCAATAAATGAACTGCTCCCATTGCTTGAAGTCTTTGATGCACCTTAGCAAGATTTCCTTGTGTTTGACCTGCTTCATTTAATGCTTTGTATGCAACTCTTTCTTCATCATGACTTTCTGCATAACCAATAAATCGGTCAGTAGCGTCTGCAATGCCTGAAATATCTGCAAAGTTACCTTTTAATAAATCAGCATATGGGTCTGTCATTTTTCTCCATTGCATTATCCCTTTTGTATCTCCAGAGCGAAGATAATTTGCCCATTCTACTTCTTCTGTATATGAACCTCCATTACCTAGGTGCTCAAATATTACAAGAAAATTTGGGTCGATTTCCCATTGTTTGTCAGCGTACCATTTTAGTTTAGCAACTCTATCTGAACGATATCCATTGGTACATGCATCTTGACCACCTGAAACGTTTGGAGGGCATTGTTGAGTAAATCCTTTTGTTAAATCCCATCTAAAACCATCAATTTTATATTCTTGCATCCAATGTTTTATTGTAGCAACTGAATAAGCATTTGTTAAATTATCTGGTTCTCTAAAATGATTTAAATCACTTCCAACGCTGTATGAATGCATTGCATCTTGATTGACATAAGGGTTCTCTGCAGATGTTTTGTAACCTGTTCCATTAGCCCATCCATCATTATCAGTGTCAAGCATCCACATTCTTTCTAATGGTGAACGACCAAAAACATGATTTAAAGCAACGTCTAAAATAACAGCTATTCCATTTTGGTGACATAAGTCTATGAACTCTTTCAATTTAGATGGAGGTCCATAACGTTTATCTAAAGCCATGTGAAATACAGTGTTGTAACCCCAACTTTCGTTGCCTTCAAACTCCATAACTGGCATTAATTGAATCGCATTAACTTTTAAATTCTTAAAATAATCTATTTTATTTATTAGATCTTGATAGCTTCTATTTGAATCAAAATCTCTAACTAAAGCTTCGTAGATAACTAAATCTTTTTTCTTTGGTTTTACAAAATTAGTAGTTGCTGCACTCCAATTATAATTATAATAAGCCGTTGGTCCAGTTTGCAGCACAGTTACTTCTCTTTCTTGTCCTGGAGCTATTGTATTGTATACAGGAAGACCAGGATATACACCTAATGAAATAATTTGAGGATCATCGAAAGGAGAAAGCACTAAAGTTGAAAATGGATCTGCCGTTTTAACAATTGCTGGAGAATTTGCAGGTCTGCTTGTATTATCACAAACCCAATATTGATAAGCATACATTTGACCAGAAGTTAAACCTGTTAACTCTAACCAAAATTTACCTGTAGTAGGGTCTTTTTTCATAGCGTATGCAGCTGTTGGCGACCAATTATTGAAACTTCCTGCTACATAAATAAAATCTTTAAATGGTGCATTTAAAACCAAAGTTGCCTTAGTGTCATCTGAAGGATCATAGTTGATTCCGTCTACAAAGCCTGCATCTAAAGGAGAGCTAATAATTCCCGGATTGACAATTACTGTAAATCTTTTAGTAACTGTTGTTGTTCCTAATGTCGCTGAAACAACATATACTTTAGTTGTAGTCACATTTGTGTCACCACAAGTAAAAAATGATGTTGGTGCAGTTGAACATGAAATTGGAACACCATTAGCCGTAACAGAATAAGTAGCATTACCACCAGTGTTTGAAGCAACAATACTTACATTAGCTCCTGAATTGATAATTGTATTACTATTTTCTATAGGAGATATTAAAGACATTTGAAAAGCGCCGACTTCTGAAGTGATATCTTGAGATTTTTTATCCCCACTTCCGTCTTTAGCTTTAATTAAAAAACCTATTTTACCTATACCGGTTCTATTGTAGAAAGTATTTGGCACAAATGTTATAGTATAAGTATCAGTACCCGAATTATAAGTAAGTCTATTAGTTTCACTAGAACTTGTCCATGCGCCATTTGTTGGGCAATCTTGAATGTTAGCATCACTAGCATCAAAGCTCCATGCCCAAAGGTATAGTGCGTTATTGGTTACACCCCATGTTGACTCATTAATACTACTTCCATTAAAAGTAATAGTAATTGATTGATTTTCTTCAAAAACTGTAGGTGCAATAGTATAAGTTACTGTTTGTTGTTGTGCAAAAACAATAACTGGAAATAGTAAGCATAATAGTAAAAATCTTTTCATAGCGTAGATTTGAATTAAAAAACACATTCTCGACTACTTTCATAAATCGAGAATGTGCTATAATTTATTATTTATTGTGGCATTAACCTCAAGTTATAGTTAGCAGAATTTCTGATATCTAAAACAACTTTATAATTACCTGCTGCAGGAACTTTCATGTTTCCTCCATTCAATTTTATTTTGTATTGACCACCTGTAGTAGTATTTTCAGTATTACCTGATAATGTTCCCATCTTTACAGACCAATCATCTTTTAAACGAATTAAAAACTCATCATTAGTTAAAGCTAAATCTATAGTATACATTTGATAATATGGAGATGAAGGATTTTCATCAAAAGTTAAGTAAGTTGGTGTACCCCAACCATTTGGTGTAGCTTGACCAATAATTGCAACTTGTCTTTTAGCTATTGAGTAAGTATTAGCATTCCAATTTACTGTTAAGAAATAAGTTCCAGCACCATCAGTTGGCTTAATGTCTTTTCCTCCAGATTGAACTAAAGTTGTAAAAGTATTTGGATTTTCAGCAATATCTCCTTTATCTCCTGACCAAGCAGGAACAGGACAAAATTTAAATGCTGGACTAGCTACATCCATCCAAACAAAACCTTCATATTTTCCATCGTTTCCTGCAGAAAATAATTTAGCTACATTCGCATGATCTGGAGACCAATCATTTCCATAACCACTAGCACTTTGATATCCACCTGGCACATATAATCTTTCAAATTCATCAAAAGTGTCATAAGGAGTTGCAGTAATAGTTACTTCATTAGAAACTGCGCTAACACCATTATTTGAACTTGAAAGTTGTGTAGATGGTTTTCCAATAATTCTTAATTTAAAACCACCAGAAGTTCCTATTGAACCTCCTGCACTTAGTAACAAGTTATTTAAAATTCTTTGAGTAACTGCTTTTTCATTTACGTCTGCATCAGAGCTGTAAGTTCCTAACACAATTGCTTGTGAAGTATTAGAAAAACTTTCTGTACTCTTTACCGCTTGCAATGAATATGTTACTGCCGCTGAAAATCCAAATTCTGCAGGAGTCCATTTTGCTGTAAAAGCATCTGTACCTGCTGTTGAGCCAGTTAATACAAAAGTTCCACCAGTTGGTGACGTCATATTTATTGAACTAGACGAAGCAACTGGATCTAAATTTTCATCACTACAAGAAACAATTGATGTCAATGTTCCTGCCAATAAAATTAAACTTAAAAATATTTTTTTCATAATTTTCTATTTTAAATTCCTCGGAAATAGTAAATTATTTCCGAGGATATTTTGTTATAATTAATAACCAGGATTTTGTTGTAATGTTGGGTTAGAACCAATTGCTTGTGAAGGAATTGGAAAAACGTTATACTTGGCATCAATACTTGTTCCTGCTTGAACTCCACCTTTCCATTGCCAGTTATAAGCTGATCCAGTAAATTTACCAAAACGAATTAAATCTTGTCTTCTATGACCTTCCCAATACAATTCACGTGCTCTTTCATCAAGTACAAAATCTAAAGTAATATCTCCAGCAACAATTGAAGCAGAAGCACCAGCTCTCGTTCTTAAAGTATTAACATAAGTAGCAGCTTGTGAAGTACTTCCTTGACCTCTTGCAGCTAATTCAGCATACATTAAGTAAGCATCACCTAATCTAAATAAAGGAAAATCAATATCTACAAAAGTTCCTGATGCATCAGATCCTTGACCTCCAGTTGATTTAATATTTTTGTATTTTTGTATAGCATAACCATCTGTAAATGTACCAACATTACCTATTAATAGAGATTGTCCTGATGTATAGAACATTCCTCTTGGATCACCAGCAAATTTATTATAAAGTTCAGGTCTAGTTCTTAAACCAGCCCAACCACCATTAATCCCTGAACTTGATGGATTCATAGAACCACCTACAGAAGCATGTGTAATAAAAGTTGTTCCTCCCCAAGTTTGTGTAACAAGGCCATCAAAACGAATTGGAAAAATTATTTCCGTTTGAGAACCATTTGTATCATTGTCAGCCATAAATACTTTTCCATAACTAGAACTAGTATTAATTGAGTAAGTAGAACTTAATACAGATGCAAGAGCTGTAGAAGCTTGAGCAAATTTATCTTGATTGATATATACTTTAGCATTTAAATACAATTTTGCTAACAACATTTTACCAGCAACTTTATCTATTCTACCATACTCATTAGTACCTGAAGCTAATAAATCTCCATCAATAGAATTTAATTCACTCTCTATATAACTAAACATGAAGCTTCTATCTTTCTGTTGTGGAAGAAAATATCCTACAGCATCGTTTTCAGTTGTAAATGGAATATTTCCAAACATATCCATTAAATTCCAATATTAAAATGCTCTTAAGAAACGAGCTTCAGCTCTAAAATTAACAATTTGAGCACGAGTTGCTGCTGTAACATTTCTGCTGTTTAATTTCTCATCAGTTGTTTGACGCAAGAATTCATTACACAAAGATACTTGATACATACCACGTGAAAACATAGCATAAACAAACTCATTACTAGAACCCCAAGTATGAGTATTTAAAGAAGGTAAATTACCATCTGCCCAACCAATAATTGCCTCATCAGTTGTAAGCTCATTTAATTGCCAATAAGCTCTTAAATACTGCCCAAAACCACCATCAATACCAGCAATATCTGGAGCTCCATTAGGCCCTCCTTGACCAGATGTTGCCAATCCCATATACAATTTGGCTAAAAATTGCTTATAAGCAGCTTCATCCTTGAAGAATACTTCCGAAGTAAAGTAATCTGAATCTTGTTCTGTTTCTTCAATTTGTTTAGAACAAGACACCATAAACATAGAAGCTACTGCCACTATGAATAAAAGACTAAAAAATTTATTTTTCATAACGTTTTTTATTAAAAGTTAACATTACATCCTATAACATACATTCTTGCTCTCGGATAGATTGTATTATCAATACCACCAAAAATCTCAGGATCAATTCCTTTATATTTAGTAATAGTGAGTGCATTTTGAACTCCAAAAGACAATTTGGCAGATGTAGATTTACCAAATGGCTCATTAAAGCTATATCCAACAGAAACATTATCCAATTTAACGAAAGACGCATCTTGAATATAATAATCAGAAAAATATCTATTATTTCCTTCATAAACAAATCCAGTATCAAAGAAACTTGGATTAATGTTATTTAATGGAGTAAGTTGGCTTGTAGATTTTTGTAAATAACCAAGAGATGAATCTGTATTATTATAGTTATAGTTTCCTAAACTAGCTCTCCATGCCATTGAGAAATCCCATTTTTTATAAGTCATATTTGACATTAAACCAAAAGTAAAATCAGCGTAAGGTTTTTTATAATGATACATATCTTTAGAATTTACTAAACCATCATTATTTCTATCAACAAATACTCCTTCTAGTGGCTTACCATCAGTACCATAAACTTGTTCATACACATAGAATGAACTTGGAGCATGACCTGTTGATTGTATCTGAATTTTATTTCCAACACCTCCCGCAAAATCACCCCAAGCAATACCAGCTGCATCAGTTCCATCTAAAGCTGTAGCAGTAATTTCTCTTTTTTGATAGTTTGTATTGAAATTTAAATTCCAATTGAAGTTATCACTTTTAACAATATCTGAATTCAAATTAAACTCAACACCTCTAATTCTTAAGTTACCAAAATTTCTTGGTCCATTATTTGACAAGTTCGCACCATCTGGATAAGGAACATCTTTTGCTAACAATTCTTCAGTTTCCTTTTGATATAAATCTAAACTACCTTTAACTTTTTTAAACAATTCAAAATCAACACCGAAGTTTGTTGAAGTAACTGTTTCCCATTTAAGTAATGCTGAATAGAATAATGCACTAACTGGTTGATAAGTAGTATTTCCAAAATTATAAAAAGATCCGATATTTGAAGATAAATAACTAGGCAAATAAGGGAAATAATCATATCCTAAATCTTGCTGTCCTGTTTGTCCCCAACCAGCTCTTAACTTAAGGCTAGTTAAAGAATTACTATTTTTCAAGAAACCTTCATTAGAAACTACCCAAGCAAAAGCTGCACCTGGAAAAATCTCAGTATTATTTGAAAGATCAAATCTGTTTGAAGAATCTCTTCTTAAATTAAGAGTTAATAAATATTTGCTATCAAATCCTAAATTTGCTCTACCAAAATAAGATTCCATATTAATAACAGGATTTAAAAAGTAATCAAAAGAATTGATTACATTAGTTGGATCATTTAAATTTCCAGAGTTAAAATTTTCCTTTCTAGTACTTTGAAAACTATGTCCCGCAGTAACATCTACATTAATTTTACCAAACTTTTTAGCATAATTCAAATAAACTTCTAATGATTTTTGAGAATTAACCCACCATCCATTAGAAGAATTACCTAAATTAACAGTCCCATTATAAAGACCACCAATACTTTGGTTGCTTAAATAATAAGATTTTTCTCCAGTAGTTCTATCAATAGAAGCAATTCCAGAAAGTTTTAACTCAGGCAAGAAATGAAATTTATAATCTGCTTGAATACTTCCTAAATAACGATAAGACTTATCTATATTGTTAGTTTGATGTAATTTAGCTACTGGATTATCTGTTGCTTGAAAATTTGGATTACCAGAATTATCATACCATTCAAAATAACCGCCATTTAATGGATTACCATTCATTACATGTTGGGTAGGATCAAAAGTTACAGCATCTTTAATTGCTCCTTCATCCGCATAACGATTTTTAGTAACTGTAAAGTTACCATTAACAGCAAATTTTAAATGATCTTTCAAGAAAGAAGGATTTAATCTTAAAGCTGTTGTAGTTCTGTCGTATTTTGAAGTTTCTAAAATACCTGGTATATAGGAGTGCCCATAAGAGAAAGAAGCAGGAAGTTTCCCTAACAATGCACCTCTCATAGAAACAAAGTTATCTAATGTAACTGAGTTAGAAAAAATTTCGTCTTGCCAATTTGTTGAAGCTGTTCCCATTTTAGCAATTCTAGCTGGATCAATATTATATTGAGCTATATTGGCAGGGTTTGTCATAAATGCTCTAAAATCAGCAGCTGAAGTAGTTTCTAATTTTTTGGCAAGAGTATTAACTGTAAGTGTAGTATTAACTGAAACTCTCAAATCTCCTTTTGCTCCTTTTTTGGTAGTAATCAAAATTACACCAGCAGAAGCTCTGTTACCATAAATAGCCGTTGAAGAAGCATCTTTTAAAACAGAGATAGTTTCTATATCATTTGGGTTAATAGAATTAATACCGTTTTCAATTGGAACGCCATCAACAACCACTAAAGGATCATTTTTAGCATATAAAGATGACTCTCCACGAATTCTAATTGCCGCACCTGCACCTGGCGAACCTCCTTGAGTCACTACAACTCCAGCAGCTCTACCATTCAAAAGCCCTTCAACAGTAGAAACATAACCTTTGTTCATTTCTTTTGTTGTTAAAACTTCTACAGCACCTGTAGCATCTTTTTTCTTAACAGCACCATAACCAACTTGTACTACAACTTCTTGTAATACGTTAGCCTCTTCTGTCATAGAAACAGTAATCGATTTTTGACCATCGAATGTAACAGTTTCGTTTTTATAACCAATAAAAGAGAACACCAATTTGTCTCCTTTTTTAATTTTGGCTAACTTAAACTTACCGTCAAAATCAGTTGATGTACCCACTTGGGTACCTTGAACAATTACATTTACTCCTGGAATCGGTTGATTTGATTTTGAATCAACAACAACTCCTTCCACAGTGGTTTGAGCCAAAACACTTAATGGGAGCATTAGCAATAAAAATAACAACTTTTTATAAATTGTTTTCATACATTTTGTTTAGGTTAATAAATTTGTTTTTTGCTTATACTTTAACTTCGAATGTTAAATTTAAGATAAATTTTCAGATAAAAAAATGACACCTTAATTATATGTCACCGAAAACGTTTTCGTGTTGAAAACTTTCTGAATATTTCATATTTTTTGTTACAAAATTGATAGTATAAAAAAATAAATATACCTTTATTGAAAATTAAACATTTATCAAAATCACATAATGAGAAGAAAAGTCACTTTAAAGCAAATTGCCAAGGAATTAGATGTATCAATTTCAACAGTTTCAAAATCATTGAGAGACAGCTCAGAAATCAGTGAAGATACAAGACAAAAAGTGCAAGCTTTTGCCAAATTATACAATTACAAACCCAACAATATTGCTTTAAGTTTAAAGAATAGAAAATCTAAAACTATTTGCATAATAATCCCTGAAATTATTCATCATTTTTTTGCTACCGTAATTAGTGGTGTTGAACATGTTGCCAATGAAAATGGCTACAATGTAATCGTTTGTCTTTCTGACGAATCATTTGATAAAGAGGTAATTAACATGGAAATGTTAGCCAATGGAAGCATTGACGGATTCATCATGTCATTATCAAAAGAAACCCAACAAAAAAGAGATTTTCATCATATTACAGAAGTAATTAGTCAAGGAATGCCAGTAGTAATGTTTGATAGAATTACAAACGACATTCTTTGCGACAAAGTAATTATTGACGACAACTTAGCTGCTTTCAACGCAACTCAATTTTTAATCGATAAAGGATTTAAAAAAATTGCGTTATTAACAACCGTAGATTATGTTAGTGTTGGAAAATTAAGAACTGAAGGTTACATCAAAGCTTTAAAAACTAATGATCTTAAAGTGGATGAAAATTTAATTGTTAAAATAGAAGATACCGACAACTTTGAAGCTCAAATTGAAAACTTAGTTTTGAACAATGATTTAGATGCAATTTTCGCAGTAAACGAAATTTTTGCAGTAACTGCAATTAAAGTTGCAACTCGATTAGGAAAATCAGTTCCTAATGATATTTCTGTAATTGGTTTTACCGATGGAATTATCTCTAAATATTCTTCACCTTCCATTACTACTGTTAGTCAAAATGGTGTAAAAATGGGTGAAAAAGCAGCAAGAATGCTTCTCGAAAAACTTGAAATTGAAGAAGAAGACTACGAAGAACAATACAAGACAGAAGTGATTGAAACCGAGTTAGTTGAGAGAGAATCTACAAAATAACTTCAAAAATTTTATCAACAAAAAAACGTTTTCGTTACTCATTTATTCAAATTTCTGAAATCTGAAATCTGAAATCTGAAATTTTTAAATATCTTTACCGAATCAAAGCTTATACTTTTTACTTCGAAAACAAAAAATAAGTTTTGATAAGCATCGCGCTTATCGTATTTCTAATCAATAAATTACGATAATGGAAAAGCGTAAGTTAAGTTTCTGGCAAATTTGGAACATGAGTTTCGGATTTCTAGGGATACAAATGGGTTTTGCCCTTCAGAATTCTAATGTAAGTAGAATATTTCAAACACTTGGTGCAGAAATTGATGACATACCAATTCTTTGGGTTGCCGCTCCAATGACTGGATTAATAATTCAGCCAATTATCGGATATTTTTCAGATAGAACATGGACTAAATTGGGCCGAAGAAAACCTTATTTTCTTGCTGGTGCAATTTTGGCTTCAGCTGCTTTGTTTATAATGCCAAATTCTCCTATGTTATGGTTTGCGGCAGGTATGTTATGGATTATGGATGCGTCAATAAATGTTTCCATGGAACCTTTTCGCGCATTTGTAGGTGACAATTTACCTGATTCACAAAGAACTACAGGTTTTGCTATGCAAAGTTTCTTTATTGGAATTGGTGCTTACTTTGCTTCTAAACTTCCATTAATTTTTACTCATTTTGGAGTAAGCAATACAGCGCCATTGGGAATCATTCCTGACTCAGTTAAATATTCATTTTATTTTGGTGGAATTGCTTTTCTAATTACAGTTTTATGGACAGTTTTAACTTCTAAAGAATATTCACCTGAAGAGTTAGAAGCTTTTGAAAACCATAACAAAGAAACTTACCAAAAAGAAACGCATTCAAAAGAATGGTTTTTAGCTAATGGTAAATCACATTTAAGTAAAGGATTATTATTTTTAGTTATAAGTGCATTATTCTCTTTTGCCATTTATAATTATGACTTGAAAAAAGATTTATACGTTCTTTCTATTGGACTAATTGGTCTTGGCGGAATAGCTATGTTAATTTCTGGCTTGATGCAAAAAGCTAGTAAAACTGAAAATGGTTTTGTTACTATTATGAATGATTTTCAGTTTATGCCTAAAATAATGAAACAATTGGCTTGGGTTCAATTCTTTTCATGGTTTGCACTTTTTTCAATGTGGATTTACACGACACTTGCCGTTACACAACACATTTACAAAACAACAGATACAACTTCTGAAGCATACAACATTGGCGCAAATCAAGTTGGCGAAATGTTTGCAAATTATAATTTAATTGCAGCACTAGCAGCTTTTCTTTTACCATTATTAGCAAAATATACAAGTAGAAAATTCACCCATTTCATTGCATTAGTTTGCGGAGGATTAGGTTTAATTTCTGTTTATTTTATTTCTGAACCAACAGTTTTCACAATGGAATGGCTTCCAATGATTGGAGTTGGTATTGCTTGGGCAAGTATTTTATCTATTCCCTATGCAATGCTTTCTGGTTCATTACCTTCCAGTAAAATGGGATATTACATGGGAGTTTTTAACTTTTTTATTGTAATTCCTCAATTAGTTGCCGCATCAATTTTAGGATTTTTAGTATCCAGATTTTTTAATAGTGAACCGATTTACGCTTTATTAATTGGAGGAGCATCAATGATTCTTGCCGGAATAATTGCTTTGACAATTAATGACGAATCGAAAATTAATTTAAATGAATAACAAAAAAGCATTCATATTCGACCTTGATGGAGTAATTGTTGACACAGCAAAATATCATTTTTTGGCGTGGCAAAAATTAGCTCAAGAACTAGGAATCGAATTTACACCCGAACACAACGAAGAATTAAAAGGAGTTAGCCGTGTTCGCTCTCTTGATATTATTTTAGAGCTTGGAGAAATTCAAGCTTCTCAAGAAGACAAAAACAAATGGCTTATTCAAAAAAACGAAGATTATCTATCCTATTTGGTAGATATTGATGAAAGTGAAATTTTACCAGGTGTACTTCCTGTATTGCACTATTTAAAAGATAAAAATCAACTAATTGCATTAGGTTCTGCAAGTAAAAATGCAAGACCAATTTTAGAAAAAACAGGTATTCTAAATCTATTTGATGCAATCGTTGATGGAAATGATGTTTCCAATGCAAAACCTGATCCAGAAGTATTTCTTCAAGCTGCAAAAAAATTAGGCGCAACCAACGAGAATTCAATTGTTTTTGAAGATTCAGTTGCAGGAATTCAAGCCGCTAATATTGCAAATATGACTAGCATTGGAATTGGAGAAGCAGCAACATTACACGAAGCAAAATATATATTTAAAGATTTTACATTTATTGATGTTTCTTTTATAGAATCGTTAATAAATTAGAAAAAAGAGAATAGAACATAGAGAATAAATGTTTTGAAAGTTTAAGAATTAACTTTTAGACTTTTAGACCTCTAAACTTTTAAACTTAAAATAAAAATGAACCAAGATTATATCAAAGCAGACAATTGGTCCATCATTGAAGAAGGATTTGATGCAGAAAGAGTAAAATCGTCTGAAAGTTTATTCAGTATCGGAAACGGTGCTATGGGACAACGTGCCAATTTTGAAGAATACTATTCAGGCAAAACATTTCAAGGAAGCTATATTGCAGGGATTTATTATCCTGACAAAACAAAAGTGGGCTGGTGGAAAAATGGATACCCTGAATATTTTGCAAAAGTATTAAATGCTCCAAATTGGATTGGAATTGACATTGAAATAAACAATGAAGTTTTCGATTTGGCTAAATGCAAAACTGTTGCCAATTTTAAACGTGAGTTGAATATGAAAGAAGGTATTTATTATCGTTTTTTCTCTGCTACACTGCAAAACGGATTGGAAATTTCGGTTAAAGTAACTCGTTTTCTGTCATTAGATATTGACGAACTAGGTGTGATTAATTTTGAGATTACTCCATTAAATGGTGATGCCAAAATTATTTACAAACCCTATATTGATGCCGGAGTTCACAACGAAGATGCTAACTGGGAAGAAAAATTCTGGGAACCATTGAACGTTCAACATTCAAATAATGAAGCATTTGTAACTGCTAGGACTTTCAAAACGCATTTTACAGCAACAACTTTTATGCAAAATACCATTCTGTTGAATGGTTCAAACGTAAATGCTTCACCTATTAATATTGAAAAAAACAACGAAAAAGTTCAATTTTCGTATGAAATAAATGTAGCTAAAGAACAAACTGCTACAATTCAAAAATTAGGTGGTTATACGGTTTCATTAAACCATGAAAACACACAAGTTGCTGCTCAAAATGTTATTGCTGAAGGTTTGAAAATTGGTTATTCAAATTTGAAAGAAAATCAGATTCAAGCTTGGTCAAAAATTTGGGAAATGAGCGACATTACTATTGATGGTGATGTAAAAGCGCAACAAGGAATTCGTTTCAATATTTTCCAATTAAACCAAACCTATTTAGGAAAAGATTCTCGTTTAAATATTGGTCCAAAAGGATTTACAGGTGAAAAATATGGTGGTTCTACTTATTGGGATACAGAAGCTTATTGCATTCCTTTTTATATGGCAACCAAAGACCAACAAGTTGCAAGAAATTTATTGACTTACAGATACAATCAATTAGATAAAGCAATTGAAAATGCAGGTAAACTAGGTTTCAAAAATGGAGCTGCCTTGTATCCAATGGTTACCATGAATGGCGAAGAATGTCATAACGAATGGGAAATCACTTTTGAAGAAATTCATAGAAACGGTGCGATTGCTTTTGCGATATTTAATTATTTTAGATTTACTGGAGATTACTCTTATATTCCTGAAAAAGGATTAGAAGTTTTGATTGGAATTGCACGTTTTTGGCACCAAAGAGCAACCTACTCTACTTACAGAAATCAATATGTGATTTTAGGAGTTACAGGCCCGAATGAATACGAAAATAATGTGAATAATAATTTCTATACTAATTATTTAGCCAAATGGTGTATTGATTATGCTATTGAACAAATAAGTAAAGTAGAAAAAGAATACACATCAGATTATGCTCGAATTATGAGTAAAGTGAATTTGGATAATGCAGAAATCGCACATTGGAAAGCGGTTGCAGATAATATGTATTTTCCATATTCAAAAGAACATGATGTTTACTTACAACAAGATGGTTTCTTAGATAAAGAATTGGTAAAAGTTCATGATTTAGACAAGAGTCAACGTCCAATTAACCAAAAATGGTCTTGGGATAGAATCTTGCGTTCGCCATACATAAAACAAGCGGATACATTACAAGGTTTTTATTTCTTTGAAGATCATTTTACCAAAGAGCAATTAGAAAAACATTTCGATTTTTATGAACCATTTACTGTTCATGAAAGTTCGCTTTCGCCTTGCGTTCACTCTATTCAAGCAGCAACTCTTGATAGAATGGAACAAGCATACACTTTCTACTTAAGAACTTCTCGTTTAGATTTAGATGATTACAACAAAGAAGTAGAAGAAGGTTGTCACATCACATCAATGGCTGGAACTTGGATGAGTATTGTAGAAGGTTTTGGTGGAATGAGAGTTAAGAATGACACTTTACATTTTGAACCAAAAATTCCTTCACAATGGCAAGGTTATTCGTTCAAAATAAACTTCAGAAATCAAATTTTAAAAGTTGAAGTGCAACAAAATGAAACTAAATTTTCATTAGAAGGAAGCAAAGAGATATCTGTTTTCGTGAATGGAAAAGAAGTATTAGTTGAGCCGAATAGTTTAGTAACGGTTTAGAATAAAAAGATTAATTTAACCCTTTCAGAGTTTTGGATTCTGAAAGGGTTTTTAAATAAAAAAAAATGAAAAAATTCTTCCTTCTTTTTCTAGTAACTTCATTATCATTCGCTCAAGTTGAACGAGTAGAACCTCCTTTTTGGTGGAGTGATATGGAACATTCTGATGTTCAAATAATGTTCTACGGAAAAAATATCGCAGAAAATCAAGTTTCCGTTTCCAATGGAATTATCATTAAAGGTATTCAAAAAACCGAAAATCCTAACTACGTTTTCGTAACCATCGACACAAAAAATACAACGGCTCAAGATTTAGTTTTCACTTTCAAAAACAAAAACAAGTCGTTT
This sequence comes from Flavobacterium koreense, assembly GCF_054776075.1. Classification (NCBI taxonomy): domain Bacteria; kingdom Pseudomonadati; phylum Bacteroidota; class Flavobacteriia; order Flavobacteriales; family Flavobacteriaceae; genus Flavobacterium; species Flavobacterium koreense. Next base: position 260,287 of record NZ_BAAHCF010000012.1, read on the forward strand.
ACTCAAAACTATTCTTTAAAATCGAGAAAGGAAAATTCTAAATTCAGAAAGAGTTTCGATAGCTCTGATATGATTTATCTATTAATGCCTGATAGATTTGCAAATGGAAATCCAAACAATGACAGCCATCCATCGGTAATTGAAAAAGCTGATAGAACAAAAATTGATGGTCGTTATGGTGGCGATATTGATGGGATGATTAAAAATTTAGATTACATTAAAAATATAGGTGCAACAACTCTTTGGCCAACACCACTTTGTGAAGATAATGACGAAAGAGGCTCATATCACACTTATGGTCAATCAGATGTTTATAAAATTGATCCACGATTTGGCACAAATGAAGACTATGTAAAATTAAGTAATGAACTTCATAATCGCGACATGAAATTAATCATGGATTATGTAACTAATCACTGGAGTTATAACCATTGGATGATGAAAGACATGCCAACATACGATTGGTTTCATCAATTTCCAGGATTCAAGCAGACCAATTTTAAAACCACAACACATTCCGATACAAATGCCTCTGAAACTGATAAAAACTTAGCAACAAGTGGTTGGTTTGTAAAATCAATGCCCGATTTGAATCAGAAAAACCCATTAGTGCTTAACTATTTAATTCAAAATGCCATTTGGTGGATTGAATATGCAAATCTTGATGGTTTTAGAGTAGACACTTATCCTTACACTGATAAGGAATCAATTGCTCTTTGGACAAAAGCTGTAACTGACGAATATCCAAATTTCAATATTGCTGCTGAAGCATGGTTATATTCTCATGCACAAATTTCTTATTGGCAAAAAGACAGTAAAATTGCAGCTATTCAAAGCTATAATTCTTATTGCCCTACTATAATGGATTTTATGTTGCAAACCATTTTAGAAAAAGGTGTTTTGAAAGAAGAAAAGCAAAATTGGAATGAAGGTGTAACCAAATTTTATGACACCTTTTCAAATGATTTCTTATATCCAAACATCAACAATATGTTTGTTTTTGCAGAAAATCATGATACACAACGTATCAATTTCGTCTATCCAAAATTTGAAGATTACAAAATTACAATGGCTTTAATTGCTACTATTCGAGGCATTCCTCAGTTGTATTATGGTTCAGAAATTGGAATGACTGGAAGTAAAAATGTTGGTGATGGCGATATTCGTCGAGAATTTCCTGGCGGATGGTCTGACCATAAACAAAATGCGTTTACAAAAGAAGGAAGAACTGCTGAACAAGAAAAATATCATGCAGTAACTAAGAAACTTTTTAATTGGAGAAAAAACAAAGAAGTAATTCACACAGGAAAAACAACACACTACATTCCAGAAAACAATGTTTATGTTTATTTCAGATATAGTGAAAATGAAAGTGTAATGGTCATAATAAATAATAGTGTTGAAAAACAAAAAATAAACATTAATCACTTTAAAGAAAGTATCAAGAATAATACTTCAGGAAAAGATGTCCTTACTGACAAATCATTTGATTTAAAAAATGATATTGAAATTGAAGGAAAATCAGTTTTAATTTTAGAATTGAAGTAAAATGAAAAAACTACTTTTAATCTTATTAACCGCTACATTTTCATTTGCCCAAAGCAAAATTGAAAGCCACCAAATCATTAACAAAGAAAAAGTTGAAGGAATTATCAATCGAATTGATAGCTTTCCAACAAAATTCATTGTTCCGAGAACTGTTGACGTTTGGTTACCATCCAATTATTCTAAAGATAAAAAATACAGCGTTTTGTATATGCACGACGGACAAATGCTATTTGATGCCTCTTCAACTTGGAACAAACAAGAATGGATGGTTGATGAAGTAGTTTCAAAATTGAATTCTGAAAATAAAATTCAAGATATTATTGTTGTTGCCATTTGGAACATTCCAAACTTGCGTCATATGGATTTATATCCAAACAAACCTTATCAATTACTATCAAAAGAAATTCAAGAACAAATTCAAACAGAAGTAAAAAAGGCAAAATTCCCTTTTGATGACAAAAAGATAAATTCTGATAATTATCTTCAATTTATTGTTACAGAATTAAAACCTTATATAGATCAAAATTACTCTGTCTACACGGATGCTGAACATACCGGAATTATGGGTTCGAGTATGGGTGGATTGATTTCGATGTATGCGATTTGTGAATATCCAAATGTATTTGGAAAAGCGAGTTGTCTATCAACGCATTGGGTTGGATTTCGTGATTTTGAGAACAATCCTATTCCTGAAAGTTTCTTTACTTATATGCAGCAAAATTTACCCGATTCAAAAAATCATAAAATCTATTTCGATTACGGAACTGAAACACTTGACGCTAGTTATTTAAAGTATGAATATCGTGTTGATGAAGTGTTACAATCAAAAGGATATACAACAGAAAATTATAAAAGTCTTAAATTTGAAGGAGAAAACCATTCGGAAGCTTCTTGGCAAAAACGAATTAATATTCCTGTAGAATTTATGTTTGAAAAATAAACAATGAAAATGAAAAAAATATTTGCACTATTATTTATATCAACAATTTCATTTGCTCAAAATGCAGATAGAAAATTCCTTAAAATTGAAAAACTTTCTAGTGGATTTTCGGTTAAAGTTTCAGATGGAAATTATTTAATAAATTTTCTAAATGACAAAATTATTGAAACTTCATTTACACCAAAAGGAGAAAAAAATAACAATCCATCAGATGCAGTTGTATTAAAAAATAAATTGAAAAACATTTCTTTCAAAGAGAATAAAAACTCAGTTGAATGTAGTTCCAAATCAAGTAATTTGAAGATCTTCATTCAAAAAACACCATTCAAAATATCTTATTTAAATAATAACCAAGAAATTATTTCTGAAAAATCAGGTTATTTAAAACGCAAACATATTCCTTTAGATAATGTTAAAGGAAATATTACTGCCGATTCTACTGAAGTTTTACAATTCAATATTTCATCAGACGAAGTACTTTATGGTGGTGGAGCAAGAGCTATAGGAATGAATCGTCGTGGAAATAAATTAGCACTTTATAACAGAGCTCAATATGGTTATGAAACACGTGCCGAACTAATGAATTTCTGTATTCCTTTAGTTTTATCATCCAAATTATATGCAGTTCATTTTGATAACGAAGCCATAGGATATTTGGATTTAGATTCAAAAAAAGATAACACTTTAGAGTACGAAACAATTTCTGGTAGAAAAACCTATCAAGTTATTGTAGGTAATTCTTGGGAAGATTTAGTAAAAAACTACACCGATTTAACCGGAAAACAACCTTTGCCACCACGTTGGGCTTTCGGAAATTTCTCTTCTCGTTTTGGTTATCATTCACAAGAAGAAGTTGAAAAAACCATTCGCAAATTTGAAGAAAGTAAAATTCCTGTCGATGCTATAATTCTAGATTTATATTGGTTCGGGAAAACCGTTCAAGGCACAATGGGAAATCTAGATTGGGATAAAGATAACTTCCCAAATCCTGATAAAATGATTTCCGATTTGAATGCAAAAGGCGTAAAAACAGTTTTAATAACAGAACCTTTTATTTTAACAACCTCATCTAAATGGCAAGAAACCGTTGATAAAAAAGTTTTAGCAACCTTAAAAGATGGAAAACCTGCTATTTGGGATTTCTATTTTGGAAACACCGGAATTGTTGACGTATTCAAACCCGAAGGAAAAGATTGGTTTTGGAATGTTTATAAACGATTAATAAATAAAGGAGTTGGCGGACTTTGGGGTGATTTGGGCGAACCTGAAGTTTTTCCTTCTTATGCCAATACCTTTGCAGGAACAGCCGATGAAATTCACAACGTTTACGGTCACAATTGGGCAAAGTTAATTGCTGATGGTTACAAGAAAGATTTTTCTAATCAACGACCTTTTATTTTAATGCGTTCAGGTTATTCAGGAAGCCAACGTTTTGGAATGATTCCGTGGAGTGGAGATGTTTCAAGAAGTTGGGGCGGATTGCAAAGTCAGATGGAAATTGCGCTTCAAATGGGAATGCAAGGAATGGCTTATATGCACAGCGATTTAGGTGGTTTTGCTGGCGATTATTTTGATAACGAATTGTATTTGCGTTGGTTGCAATATGGTGTTTTCAACCCAATTTTTCGTCCGCACGCACAAGAAGATGTAGCTTCAGAAGTGGCTTATAAAGACGTTGACACGAGAGAAATTGCTAAAAAAGCTGTCGAATTACGCTATCAATTACTGCCTTACAATTACAATTTAGCTTTTGAAAATACTACAGAAGGAACACCTTTAATGCGACCATTGTTTTTTAATGAACCAAACAACAAAGAATTACTTTCAAAATCTGATGGTTACCTTTGGGGAAATGATTTTTTAGTTTATCCAATTATAGAAAAAGGTCAAACTCAAAAAGAAGTTTATTTTCCGAAAAATTCAAATTGGTATGATTTCTACACTGGAAAAAAATACGAAGCTGGAACAACTCAAAAAATAGAATTAAATAAAAATAACATTCCAACGTTTGTTCGTGGTGGTAGTTTTATTCCGATGAGTAAAGTAGTTCAAAACACACAGAATTATATTTTAAATGATTTTGATGTGCATTTTTATTATGATAAAGAAACAAAAAAATCGGAACTAGAATTGTTTAATGATGATGGATTATCAACTACTTCCATTGAAAAATCGGTTTATGAAGAATTTGATTTTGAAAGTGCTATTGATAATAACTCACTTTTTTTAGATGTTGAATTTGACAAAACCTATTCTACCACAACCTCCAAAACAATAAATATAATTATTCACGGATTTGACAAAAATCCAACAACAATTCTTCTGAATAATAAGATTTTAAATAATAACCAATACAAATTTGAAAATAATCTAATCTACATTTCTTTACAATGTGAATTAGATAAAAATCAAAAAATTGAAATAAAACTATAGATGAAAAAAACAGCCTTACTCCTACTACTTGCTATTACTTTTTCAAGTTGTAACTCAAGCAAAGAGGTAACTTATACTCAAAAAACCAAAACACCTTTCGTTTGGGAAAGTGCCAATGTCTATTTTTTATTAACCGATAGATTTTTGGATGGAAATCCAAACAACAATGCTATAATTAAAAGAAATAAACCAACAGCAAAATTGCGTGGTTTTGAAGGTGGCGATATTCGTGGTGTGATTCAAAAACTAGACGAAGGTTATTTTACCGATTTAGGAATCAACGCCATTTGGATGACGCCTGTTGTAGAACAAATTCACGGTTCAGTTGATGAAGGAACAGGAAATACTTATGGATTTCATGGATATTGGACAAAAGATTGGACAGCATTAGATCCAAGTTATGGAACGCGCCAAGATTTGAAAGAATTAGTTGATAAAGCACACGCAAAAGGAATTAGAATTATGCTTGATGCGGTTATAAACCACACTGGTCATGCCACAGAATTTGACGAAAAATATCCTGATGATTGGGTTCGTTCTACTCCAAATTGCAAATACAATTCGTATGATACCAACATCAATTGTACTTTAGTTACAGGACTTTTTGACGTTAAAACAGAAAGCAAAGAAAATGTTGAATTACCACCATTTTTGATTGCAAAATGGAAAAAAGAAGGTCGTTATGAAGAAGAAGTAGCCGAATTGGATGCTTTTTTCAAAAAAACAGGTTATCCAAGAGCGCCAAGATATTACATTATGAAATGGCTTGCTGATTATATTTTAGATTTCGGAATTGACGCTTATCGTGTAGATACTGTGAAGCATACTACAGAAGATGTTTGGTATGACTTTGGAAAAGTTTGCGAAATGACTTTTGCCGAATTTAAAGCTAAAAATCCATCTAAAGTTTTAGACAATAATGCGTTTTTTACTGTTGGAGAAGTTTATGGTTACAACATTGGAAGCAAAAGACTATATGATTATGGCGACAAAAAAGTAGATTATTATGCCAACGGATTTACTAGTTTAATCAATTTTGATTTTAGAAATGAAGCCAAAATGAATTATGAAGAGCTGTTTTCAAAATATTCCAATATTCTTCAGAATGATTTGAAAGGAAAAACCGTTATGAACTACGTTTCGTCTCACGATGATGGTTGGCCGTTTGATAAAAAACGTGAAAAAACATTTGAATCTGGAACCAAATTATTGCTTACTCCAGGTGTTTCTCAAGTTTATTATGGTGATGAAACTGCTCGTTCTTTAGATATTGAAGGAACAAATGGCGATGCTACTTTGCGTTCGATGATGAATTGGGACGATTTGAAAACCAATAAAATGACGTTCAAAGTCTTAAATCATTGGCAAAAATTAGGACAATTTAGAAAAAATCATCCATCGGTTGGAGCAGGAATTCACAGGCAAATTACAAGTTCTCCATATGTTTTTAGTCGAGACTATTCTAATGGAAATTATTCTGATAAAGTTGTTGTCGGATTGGATTTACCTATCGGGAAAAAAGAAATTTCCATTGGAACTATTTTCGAAAACGGCACAAAAGTAAAAGATGCTTATTCTGGAACAACATCAGAAGTTAATGATGGAAAAGTTGCGATTGATAGTGAATTTGGGTTAGTATTGTTGGAAAAAAATTAATAACAATATCATAACACAATAGTTTAAAGTAATAATTTTCAACAAATTAGTTTTGAAATAATAATTTCAATTTAATATACTACAATGAAAATCTGTTATTTATTTTTAATTTCATTTTTATTTATTCAATGCAACGTGATGAAAAAACCACTCAATATTGGACATCGAGGAGCAATGGGACACGAAACTGAAAACACTATTTCCTCCATCAAAAAAGCTTTGGAGCTTAATGTTGATATGATTGAAATTGACGTTTTTGTAATTAAATCAGGTGAAGTTGTAGTTTTTCACGATGACATTTTAGATAGTTTGACTAATGCTAAAGGAAAAATAGAAGACTATAATTGGGAAGAACTTAAAAAAGTAACTGTAAAAGGAAACCATAAAATTCCACTTTTAGAAGAAGTAATCTCTACAATAAATAAAAAAACTCCTTTAAACATTGAACTAAAAGGAAGCAAAACTGCCAAACCTGTTTTTGATATAGTTCAAACGTTTTATGAAAAAGGATGGACAAAAGATAATTTTAATATTTCAAGTTTCCTCTGGGATGAATTAGAAAATTATAGACAACTTGACAATGCTATTTCCATTGGAATTTTAACAGAAGAAAATCCAATTGATGCCATAAACATTGGTGAAAAATTAAAAGCTCAAAGCATTAATCCTTGGTATAAGACTTTAACATCAGAAAATATTGACCTTATTCATAAAAAAGGTTTCAAAATTTATACTTACACAGTCAACGAACCTGATACCATTAAAAAAATGATTCGTTTAGGTGTTGACGGAATTTTTTGTAATTATCCTGAAAGATTGCACTAAAGTTTAGTGCTTTAAAAGTTTATCTTTGTCAAAGATTAAAACTCTAACAAAGATTTACAAAAAATGAATTCAAAATACGACATACTAATTGTTGGTGGTGGTGCAGCAGGTTTTTTTACAGCAATAAATATTGTTGAGAAAAATCCGAAGTTAAAAGTCGCTATTTTAGAACGTGGAAAAGAAGTTTTATCTAAAGTAAGAATTTCTGGTGGCGGACGTTGCAATGTTACTCACGCGTGTTTTGTTCCAAATGATTTAGTCAAATTTTATCCTCGTGGCGAAAAAGAACTTCGTGGACCTTTTCATCAATTTTGTTCTGGTGATACGATTGAATGGTTTGAGAAACATGGAGTTGAATTAAAAATTGAAGACGATGGAAGAATGTTTCCCACAACCGATTCTTCTCAAACTATCATTGATTGTTTTTTTAATGCTGCTCAAAAATTAAAAATTGATATTCTTACCAATCAAAGTGTGCAATCACTTTTCAAAGGAGAAAATTATTGGAAAGTAGAAACCAATGTAGCAACTTTTTCTTGTCAAAAATTAGTGATGACTACTGGAAGTAATCCAAAAGTTTGGGAAATGCTTACTGAACTTGGTCATTCTATTATTTCGGCTGTTCCATCATTGTTTACATTTAATATAAAAGACAAACGAATTAAAGATTTGATGGGTTTGTCGGCTTTTGCATCTGTAAAAGTTAAAAACACAAAATTGGAATCGTCTGGACCATTATTGATAACCCATTGGGGAATGTCTGGACCAGGAATTTTGCGCCTTTCCGCTTGGGGCGCACGAATTTTGGCAGATAAAAATTATCACTTTGTTTTACAAGTCAATTGGTTAAACGACTTAACATTTGAAGAAACACTTGAAAAACTTAAGGAACTAAAATTAGAACATTCTAAAAAAGCAGTTTCAAAAAAATCTCCATTTGAATTTCCGAACAGACTTTGGGAAAGTTTGGTTTTAGCATCTGAAATTTTGGAAGATACCAAATGGGCAGATTTATCTAAAAATCAACTAACTAATTTAGCCAATCAATTAACTAATGGCGAATTTCAAGTCAATGGAAAAAGTACTTTTAAAGAAGAATTTGTAACAGCTGGAGGTATTGATTTAAAAGAAATAAACTTCAAAACCATGGAAAGTAAATTACATCCAAATTTATATTTCGCTGGAGAGATTTTAAATATTGATGCAATAACTGGCGGATTCAATTTTCAAAATGCTTGGACAGGCGGTTTTATTATAGCAGAAAACATTTGCTAAAAGTGCTAACTAATTAATTTTTAAATTACATTTGAAACAAAATTCTTTTGTATGAAAAAATTATTACTTTCAATCTCATTATTATTTGTTACCTTAGTTAATGCTCAACTTATAGTTGACAATACAACACAAACTCCTGCACAATTAGTTCAAAATGTACTTTTAGGAAGTGGAATTTCTGTTTCAAATGTAACATTTAATGGTTCTGCCTCAAATGCTACTATGGTTAGAGATCAGGTTGGACATTTTTTAAATGGTTCTGCAACAAATATTGGTTTAAATAATGGAATCATACTTTCAACTGGAAAAGCAACAGTAGCTATTGGACCAAATGATACAAGCGGCAAAACAAGTCCTTCTATTTACCCAATGACTGGAGATGCTGATTTAGGAGCAATAGCGTCAGCTTCGATTAACACTAAAGCTATCATTGAATTTGATTTTGTTCCAATAGGTCAAAATTTGAGTTTCAGTTTTGTTTTTGGTTCAGAGGAGTACTTAGAGTTTGTAAACGCAGGTTTTAATGATGTTTTTGGTTTCTTTTTGAGTGGTCCTGGTATTGTTGGGCCATATACTGGAGGCGCAACAAATATTGCATTAGTACCAGCTACTACTACTCCAATTTCAATTGATAATGTAAATAACGTTTCAAATTCTACTTTTTACGTAAATAATGGAAATGGATCTACTCCAACTTTAAATCCAACTATTCAATTTGATGGGTTTACGACAGTTCTTACAGCAAACTCAACAGTGCAATGCGGCGAAACTTATCATATCAAAATAGCGATTGCTAACGTTGGTGATTCATCTCTTGACTCAGCTGTTTTCTTGCAAGCAGGTAGTTTTTCTTCAAGTTCATGTTCTCCAATTGAACTAGTTTCCTTTCTTGACTTAAACTCAAATGGTGTAAAAGAATCAAATGAAATTAATTTTACTAATGGAAATTTTGTATATCAAAAAAATGGAGGTGTTCCTAACTATATTAATTCACCAACAGGAACTTATTCAATATATGATGCAAACTTATCTAATGTATATGATTTTAGTTTTCAAGTAAATCCTCAGTTTTCAAGTTATTTTTCATCAGGAACAACTTCTTATTCAGGAATATCAATTTCGCCTTTAGGCACACAAACATTATATTTTCCTATAACGCAAACACTTCCTTTTGAAGATATTTCTGTTTCAATTATTCCAATAGAACAACCAAGACCGGGATTTAATTACACCAATGCAATTGAATTAAAAAACACTGGTGCAACAACTTATTCTGGAACTTTAGATTTTGTAAAATCGCCACAAGTTGCTATTACAAATGTTACCGAAACTACAACAACAACTCCAACAGGTTTTTCGCATAGTTTCTTGAATTTACTTCCAGGAGAAGCAAGAACTATTTATGTAACCATGAGTGTTCCTTCAATTCCAACGGTAAACTTAGGTAATATTTTATCAAATAGTGCAACAACAACTGTTCCGACAAGTGATATTATTACAACAAATAATTCATTTTCAAACTCACAAATTGTAGTTGGCGCTTATGATCCTAACGACAAAATGGAATCGCATGGAGATAAAATTCAGTTCAATCAATTTGCAGCTAATGATTATTTATTTTATACCATTCGTTTTCAAAATGAAGGAACTGCCGATGCAATAAATGTTAGAATTGAAGATGTTTTAAATTCAAAAATTGACGAAACAAGTGTTCAAATGATTAGTGCTAGTCACATTTACACAATGCAACGAACTTCAAATAATTTAATTTGGAACTTCAATGATATATATTTACAACCAATGTCAATTGATGAAGAAATGAGCAAAGGATATGTAACTTTTAAAGCTAAACTAAAACCAGGATTTGCTATTGGAGACGTTATCCCAAATACGGCAAACATTTATTTTGACAGCAATCCTGCCATTGTTACTAATACTTTTAATACAGAATTTGTTGCCGCTTTAGGAAATTCAACATTTGATTCAGGAAATTTTGTGTTGGTTCCAAATCCTGCATCAGATTTTGTTCAAATTTATTTACTAAATAATTCAGAAAGTATTAAATCAATTGTTATTAATGATGTTTTAGGAAAAACAATTAAATCAATTGAAAATGTAAATTCAAATCAAACTCAAGTAAATACTTCAGAATTTTCACAAGGAATTTATATGATTGAAATTACAACTAACAATGAGCTTAAACAAGTCAATAAATTAATCGTTAACTAGAAATCTTGTTTGTTTTTTGAACCCTTAATTTCATTACACGTGAGGCAGTTTTATTAAAATAAAACTACCTTTTGTTTGTAAGTGTTTAAAAATCAACCTATATTTGATTTACCAAAAAACAAACAAACATGAAAAAACAATTACTTTTAAGTTTTTTTGCACTCTTTTTAGGGACATTTTTAACTCTTGCACAAACTACTCCTGTTTGTGGAGAAACGTTTACTGATCCTGCAGGTGCAACAACAAATTATGCAAATAATTCTAACGTAACAACAACTATTTGTCCAACAAATCCAGGAGAATTTGTTACTATTTCTTTTACATCATTTGCATTAGAAAACAATTTTGATAGGTTAAAAATCTATAACGGAACTTCTGCAAGTGCAACTTTAATTGCAGATTTAACAGGAAATACAATTCCACCTGCATACACATCAAGTGATTCAAGTGGATGTTTGACTTTCGTTTTCACATCTGATTCTTCTATAAATCAGGCAGGTTGGGTTGCAAACATTACTTGTGGATCAACTCCAATATGTTTAGCACCTATTTCCGTAAATGCATCTCCAACAAGCAATACTACTGCAGTATTGAATTGGATAGACCCTAATCAGGGAACTGGTCCATGGGAAATCTTGTTAACTGCAAATGGTACTGCAATTACCCAAACAATTATAGCACAATCAAATCCATTTGACTTAACTGGATTAACACCTGGTGTAATTTATACAGCTTCTGTAAGATCAATCTGTGGAAATACTACAAGTGATTGGTCATCTCCGATAACTTTTACAACAGGAACAACAGCAACATGTATTGAACCAACTAACATAGCTGTTTCTGGTATAACATCAACTACAGCTAATTTAAATTGGGCCATTTCTTCTAACAATTCTCAATGGGAAGTTTATGTTGCGCCATGTGGAACACCAAATCCAACACCAAATAATACCGGAGTAATTGTTACTACAAATAATTATCAAGCCGTTGGATTGAATCCAAATACTTGCTATTCTGTTTTTATTAGATCGATCTGTTCTACTACATCAACTAGTTCTTGGTCGCAAGCCTATACATTCACTACATTAGCAAATACAACAAACCCATTTACATGTGGAGGTATTTTTACAGATCCTGCAGGTGCTAATGCAAATTACTCAAATAATACTAATTCAACTGTTACAATTTGTCCAACCAATACAGGCGATCAAGTTACAGTAACTTTCACTTCATTCTCTCTTGAAGCAAATTATGATGGATTATATGTTTATAATGGAAATTCAATTACATCACCTCAAATAGCAAGTACTAATGGAGCAGCAAACGTTCCCGGAGGTTTAGCAGGAGCTTATTGGGGAACAACGCTACCTGGTCCATTTACTTCAACACATTCTAGTGGATGTTTAACTTTTGTATTTAGAAGTGATACTTCAGTAGTTCAATCTGGTTGGATAGCAAATATTACATGCGGTGTAGCGCCAACTTGTCCGAAGCCAACAAACTTAGTTGTTACTGGAATTACAACAACTTCAGCAACTTTAGGATGGGTAAACAATAGCTCAGCGACAAGTTGGGAAGTAATCGCTTTACCATGCGGAACTGCTCCAACTGCAACATCAGTAGGTATAGTAACAACTGTTAATCCTTATACATTTACAAACTTAACTACAAATAGTTGCTACCAATTGTATGTTAGAGCAATTTGTTCTCCATCAGATATGAGCGATTGGTCTATTGGCGCGACTCTTAACACTCCAGCAACTTGTCCAAAACCAACAGCCTTGATTACATCTGCAGTTACATCACAATCTGCTTCGATAGCTTGGACAAACAATAGTACTGCCACTTCATGGGAAGTTGTTGCTCTTCCTTGCAACACAGTTCCTGACAGCTCAACAACAGGTACAATTACAACAACTAATCCATTTATTGTAAATGGACTAACAGCAAACACTTGCTATAGTATTTTTGTAAGAGCAATTTGTTCAGCAAGTGATTCAAGTGATTGGTCAAACGGAATTAGTATCAATACTATGCCAACACCACCAATATGCGGAGGTGTATTTGTTGACAATGGTGGTTCAAACGCTAATTATACCAATAACGCTGACAATACTTATACTATATGTCCAACAAATCCTGGAGAGGTTGTAACAGTAACATTTACACAATTTGATACTGAAACAAATTGGGATGGATTATACGTTTTTGATGGTAACTCAATTACCTCACCTCAAATCCCAAGTACAAATGGAGCCGCTTATGTTCCAGGTGGTTTAGCAGGATCTTTTTGGGGTACAAATATTCCTGGACCGTTTACATCTTCAGATCCTAGTGGCTGTCTTACCTTCAGATTTAGAAGTGATGCATCAGTGGTAAAACCAGGTTGGTCTGCAAATATTACTTGTGGTCCAGATTTAGATAAAATTACACTTGTTGCCTTCAATGACCAAAATAATAATGGAATTAAAGATTCTGGTGAAACCTACTTTACTAATGGTTCATTTGTTTATCAGCAAAATAATACTGGACCAATTACAAATGCATTTTCTTCTACAGGAAGACAAACAGTTTATGATTCAAACCCTGTAAATACTTATGACTTCTCATACAGTATCCAAACAGAATATCTTCCTTACTATAGTTCTGGAACAACAACATTTAACGACATAAATATTCCAGTAGGAAGTGGAACTCAAATTCTTTACTTTCCAATTGCTCTAACTCAAGCTTATAATGATGTTACAATATCAATTGTTCCAATGGGTTCACCTAGACCTGGCTTAACATATACAAATAAGATTGTATATAAAAATTTAGGAGTAGCTGCAACAGATGGAACAATAACTTTTGAAAAGCCATCACAAGTAACCATAACTACAATTAGTCAAGCAGGAACTATTGCAAATGCAGCTGGATTTACGTATAACTTTACAAATCTTCTTCCTAATGAAACAAGAGTGTTTTATGTTACAATGAGTGTGCCAGCAAGTCCAGTAGTAAACTTAGGTGATTTACTTATTGCAAATGCAACAATTTCAGCTCCTGCAAACGATATCAATTTAACAAATAACTCAACTAGAATTACACAAATTGTAGTAAATTCTTATGATCCAAATGATAAAATGGAGTCGCATGGTGAAGAAATTCTTTTCAGTCAATTTAACCAAAATGAAGATTTAATTTATACAATTAGATTTCAAAATTATGGAACAGCAAATGCTATTGATGTTAGAATTGAAGATGTTTTAGATTCACAAATTGACCCTGAAAGTATTAGAATGATAAGCTCAAGCCACAATTATGTTATGACAAGAGTTAATAATAATATCGTTTGGAATTTCAATAACATACAATTAGTTCCTATATCAGTAAATGAAGAATTAAGTATGGGATATGTGCAATTTAGAGTCAAATTAAACCCAGGTTTTGCTGTTGGTTCAATAATACCAAATACCGCAAATATCTATTTTGATACCAATCCTGCAATTGTAACAAATACTTTTACAACTGAGTTCACAGCAGCATTAAACAATCAAGCTTTTGATGGTACTAATTTTACATTGTATCCAAATCCAGCAAGTCAATTTATAAATATCAGTTTAAATAATACTTCTGAAATTATTGACAATGTGATTATTTATGATGTTTTAGGCAAAATCATTAAAGAAGTAAAATCAATTTCTTCTAATAGTGTTACAATTGACACATCAAGTTTATCTAAAGGTGTTTATTTATTAGAAATAACTACTGAAAATGGTTTAAAACAAAATAAAAAACTTGTAATAAAATAATTTTTAAAAGTTAATCAAAATCATAATTCCCAATTATAAATTTATAATTGGGAATTTTTTTGTAAATAAATTTGATGAGATATTGGTTTTATTGAGTTTGCAGAATTTTATGAAAAAAACTTTAGATTTTAAACATAAGTTATTAAAAATCAATGTATATTTGATTTACTATAAATCAATCAAAAATGAAAAAACAATTACTTTTAACCCTATTCTCTTTGTTTTTTGGGGCTATTTTTTATAGCGCTGCTCAAACAGGATGTAGTCAATTCTTTTATGACAATGGTGGTCAAAATGGAAACTATACTGATTCCGCTTATGACATCAATACTTTTTGTCCAAACACACCAAACGAAACATTACTGATTAGTTTTAATTCTATTTCTTTGGAAATGGATGATGTGCTGTATGTTTATGAAGGTTCTAGTCCAAATGGAAATTTACTTTCAATTATTGATAGCAATAGCCCAACACAAATGACATTAAGTACAAATAATCCTGGACAATGTGTAACATTTGTATTTCAATCTAACACATCAGGAAACAGTGGTGGTTGGGAAGCAATGATTGATTGCGTAACAACAAATTTTCCTTGTTTAGCACCAGTTTCATTAAGCACAACACAAATTGATAGCAATACGGTTTCTCTATCTTGGGTAGATATTAATCAATCTAGTAATCTTTGGGAAATATTAGTTACTCCAGCATTAGGAGGAAGTTCGCTTATAGCTGGCTCTAGTCCTTTTCAATTAACTGGGTTAACTCCTGATGTCACTTATATGGTTACCATAAGAGCTATCTGTAATGGTATGCCTGGAGATTGGTCAACACCATACACTTTTAGCACTACACAAGTAGTAACTTGTATTGAGCCAACCATTCAATCTGTTACTGGAATTACAAATAATAGTGGTGTAATAAATTGGACTTTGACAAGCAGTACTAATGAATGGGAAGTATTAGTTTTACCATGTACTGCAACAAATCCAACACCTAATAATGCTGGATTGTCAGTTACCACTAACACTTATCTTGCACCTGGATTAAATGCTAGCACTTGTTATAAAGTCTTTGTTAGAACAGTTTGTTCTACTACACTTACTAGTCCATGGTCACAGCCTATTACATTTACAACTTTAGCAAATCCAGTACCATCACCTGTTTGTGGTGGACAGTTTATAGATAATGGTGGTTTAACTGCTAATTATGCAAATAACTCTGACAATACCTATACCATTTGCCCAACTTCTCCTGGCGAGCAAGTTGTTGTTACATTTACAGCATTTAATACAGAAGCTAACTGGGACGGATTGTATGTTTTTAACGGACCAACAATTTCTTCACCACAAATTTCAAGTGGAAATCCAGCTGGAAGTGTTCCTGGAGGATTAGTTGGATCATTTTGGGGAACTGTTATTCCGGGTCCATTTGTTTCATCTGATACTAGTGGTTGTTTGACTTTTAGATTTAGAAGTGATAGTTCTGTAAACAGAGCTGGTTGGGAAGCTAATGTTGAATGTTTACCTCAAGCAACATGTTTACAACCAACAATTTTAGCAGCTACAAATATTACAGGTACTACAGCAACTATTAATTGGACCGAAAATGGAACAGCAACACAATGGGAAGTTATGGTAGTACCTTCAACAGCTCCTGCTCCAACTCAATCTTCAGTTGGAACAATAACTAGTTCAAACCCTTTCCAAGTTACTGGATTAAATTATGCTACAATTTACAATGCTTATGTAAGATCAATTTGCTCGGCAACAGATTCAAGTTATTGGTCTTTTGCAAGAACGTTTACTACACTTTCTAACATTTGTAGCGTACCAACGAATGTATTAGCAAACAATATCACAACAACAAGTGCCAATTTAAGTTGGACTCAATCTGGTACGGTTTCACAATGGGAAGTTTTGGTTTTACCATCTGGCTCTCCAGCTCCAACAGCTGCCTCAACTGGAACGCTTATTTCTACAAACCCTTATCAAGTAACTGGTTTAAATTTAGGAACATCTTATGTTTTTTATGTTAGAGCAGTTTGTTCGTCAACAGCAATAAGTAATTGGACATCTAGAGCATTTACAACACTTCAAACCAATTGTATTACACCATCAAATGTTGTTGTAAATAGTACTACACCAACAAGTGCAAATTTAAGCTGGACTCAATCTGGTTCTGTTTCACAATGGGAAGTTTTAGTTTTACCTTTTGGTTCACCAGCACCTACAATAACATCAATTGGTATATTGGTTCCAACAAACTCTTATCAAGCAACTGGATTAACTACAGGAACAACTTATAGTTTTTATGTAAGAGCTGTATGTTCAGCTACTGAAGTAAGTAGTTGGACATCTAGATCATTTACACCAAATATTACATTGCCTCCATTAACAACTAGTACTAATCAATATACAGTTGACCAGTTGGTTACTAATGTTTTAATTAATAATCCTTGTCTAACGGTTTCAAACATAACTTCTAGTACTGGAACTAACTTTGGTTCTGTTAATGGAATTGGTTCGTTTACGAATACTAATCCATTATTTCCAATTTCATCAGGAATAGTACTTTCATCAGGAAACGCAATGAGTGCTCCAGGTCCGAATACTTCAATATTAAGTGAAGGAAGTTCTGCTTGGACAGGAGATGCCCAATTAGAAGGAATAATTTCAAGTGCAATTGGTGTACCAATGGTTTCTAAAAATGCTACAAAATTAGAATTTGATTTTACTAGTTTAAATTCTTACATGAGTTTTAATTTCTTATTAGCTTCAGACGAATATGGTACTTTTCAATGTGATTTTGCTGATGCTTTTGCTTTCTTGTTGACTGATTTAGATACTGGAATCACAACTAATCTAGCAGTTATTCCAGGAACAACTATACCAGTCTCTGTTGTAACTATTAGAAATAATTTACACAACAATTCTTGTGCTTCTGCTAATCCATTATTTTTTGATTCTTATTATGCAAATAATCAAACAGCTTCAGCAACAAACTATAATGGCCAAACCGTTAAAATGACTGCATCGGCTAACATTATTCCAAATCATAATTATCATATTAAGTTGGTAATTGCAGATAGAAGTGATACTGCTTATGATTCGTCTGTATTTATTGAAGCAGGAACTTTTGCTTCTGGTCCACCACAATGTTCTGACAAAATTGAACTTGTAGCATTCATAGATGAAAACGGAAATGGAATTAAAGATACTAACGAAGTAAACTTTACTTACGGTTCGTTCACTTCATTACAAAATAATGCAGGAAATGTTACCAATATTTCATCTCCATCTGGAACATACACAATGTATGATGCAAATCCTTCAAACGTTTATGACTTTGGATATCAAATCAATACAGAATATGCTCCATACTATACATTAGGTACTGTAAATTATAATGATATCAATATTCCGTTAAATAGTGGAACACAAACATTGTATTTCCCAATTACTTTAACTCAAGGATTTAATGATGTTTCTGTAACTATTGTACCAGTTGGCGCTCCAGTTCCTGGATTCAATTATGTAAATAAAATCGTTTACAAAAACTTAGGTGTTGTTGCTACTGACGGAACTTTGACCTTTAATAAAGATGCGAATGTTTCTATAACCAATGTTTCTCAAGCTGGAACAATTGCAAATGCAACAGGTTTTACTTATACTTTCACAAATTTAGCTCCATATGAAACGAGATATATTTATGTAACAATGAGTGTTCCTGCTATTCCAACAGTTAATCTTGGAGATTTGTTAACTAATACAGCAAGTATTGTTGCTACTGCAAACGACATCAACTTGACTAATAATAATCATTCAAATACTCAAGTTGTTGTAGGTTCTTACGATCCAAATGATAAAATGGAAGCTCATGGTGAACAAATTCCATTCAATCAATTTAGTCAAAATGATTATTTGTACTATACTATTCGTTTCCAAAATGAAGGAACAGCTAATGCCATTAATATTAGAATTGAAGATTTCTTAGATGCTCAATTGGATGAAGCAAGTATAAGAGTTGTTGATGCAAGTCACAATTACATCATGGAGCGTGTTGGCAATCACATCATCTGGAAATTTGATTTTATTCAATTACCAAGTTTCTTAGAAAATGTAGATTTAAGTAAAGGATATGTAACATTTAAAATCAAAATGAAACCAGGATTTGCTGTTGGAGATATTGTTCCAAACACTGCTTCTATTTACTTTGATACTAATCCTGCGATTGTTACTAATACTTTTACAACTGAATTTACAGCTGCTTTAGCAAATGCAAGTTTTGGATTAGAAAACTTTGTTTTATATCCGAATCCAACAAATTCATTTATTCAAGTTAATTTACAAAACACATCTGAGTTGCTTGAAAACGTAATTATTTACGATGTTTTAGGTAAAACAGTTAAAACCATTTCTGCAAATAATTCAAACGAAATGAAAGTTGATGTTTCTAACTTATCGAAAGGTGTTTATCTGGTTGAAATCACAACACAATCGGATTTAAAAATCACTAAGAAATTGGTAATCAACTAAAAAATAAAAATAAAATTTTAAAAGTCCCGAAAAATTAACTTTCTCGGGACTTTTTATTTGCAATAAAAAAGCTACATTTGATTAACTTTAATTTTCAGGTTATGAAATCGCCATTAACAACAAGTTTGCGCAAGCAAACACCAATAAATAAAAAGGCGATACCATATGTGACCGCTAAAAAATAAATTTTACAGATATGAAAAAATTTCTACTCTTTTTATTACTAATCACATTTTCATTTGTAAACGCTCAAATCAATACACAAGTGAGTAATTACAATGTTTGTGATACAAATTCTGATGGAATTGCTCAATTTGATTTAAACACTAAAATACCTGAGATTTTAGGAAATGAAAATCCAAGTATTCACAATATTTCTTTCCATACAACTAATACAGATGCTCAATTTGGTTCTAATCCTATTGTTACATCAGTTCCTTATGTTAACAATCAACCCTTTTCACAATTTATATGGATAAGAGTTGTTAATACACAAACTTCACAATTATGGGTAAGTCAATTAAATCTAGTTGTAAATTTACCAGCAAATGCAGGAAGCGATGGTTCAACTACAGTTTGTGAAACATCAGCAACGGTAATTAATTTGTTTGCACTAATTACTGGTGAACAGCCCGGAGGAACTTGGACAAGAACTTCAGGATCTGGCGGAACTTTTAACTCATTATCTGGAACTTACACTCCAGCTGTTGGAGCTACCACAAGTACATTTGCCTATACTTTATCAGGTACAGCACCTTGTATTGATGATACAAGTGTAGCTACAGTATTCATCAATAATCAACCAGATGCCGGAAGTGATGGAAGCATTACTGCTTGTGATGCATTTACAAATGTAATTAATTTGTTTGCACTAATTACTGGCGAACAACCTGGTGGAACTTGGACAAGAATTGCAGGAACAGGTGGTGTTTTCTATGCTGCAGCAGGAACTTACACTCCAGAATATGGAGCAACTACGAGTACTTTTACTTATACTTTAACAGGAACTGCGCCTTGTATTAATGATACAAGTATTGCTACAGTAAACTTAAACCATCAACCAAACGCAGGATTAGATGGTTCAATAACAATATGTGATACTTCTATGACAACTATAGATTTATATTCCTTAATAACCAACGAAGAACTTGGAGGAACTTGGATAAGAACTACAGGAACTGGTGGAACTTTTAGCACAGTAACAGGAACCTTTACTCCTTCTCCAAACTCAACAACAAGTACATTTATTTATATAATAAATGGAACTGCTCCATGTATAAATGATTCAAGTGAAGCAATAGTCATTATAAACTCTTGTGGACCAAATTCATGTTTACCTCCAAGTAATTTATCTGTTACAAATACATTTGACACAGGTGCTTTTTTACTATGGAATGAAGCTGCAACTGCTACTAGCTGGGAAGTTTTAATAGTGCCTTACGGATCTCCTGCTCCAACAGCAGCTACTTTAGGATTTGCTACAACAAGTCAAGGATATAGTATTACTGGTTTAACACAAAACACATGTTATTCTTTTTATGTAAGAAGCTTATGTAACGCTCCTCAATCAAGCGCTTGGGCCGGACCAATGACTTTTTGTACAACAAGTTGCACAAACAACGCACAATGTCCAGATAGTTTGTATTTAATTGCTTTTTTTGATCTAAATAATAATGGTACTAAAGATTTAAATGAAAACATTTTTACGCAAGGAAATTTTGTTTATAATATTAATTCTGGCTCACCAATAAATGCAAATTCAAATTCTGGTACTTTCAGCATTTTTGATGGTAATCCCACTAATACTTATAATTTAAGTTTTGCTGTAAATTCCTATTTATCAACATACTATAGTTCATCAAGTACTTACTCAAATATAACAATTCCTGCAGGAAGCGGAATCACACCTTTTTATTTTCCAGTTACATTACTTCAACCCTATAATGATTTGAAAATTTCTCTTACTCCTTCTGGACAACCTAGACCAGGATTTACTTATGCAAATATAGTATCCTATAAAAACAATGGTACTCAGAATATAGATGGAATAGTAACTTTTGTAAACAATCCATTAGTTACAATAACCGCAATTTCACAAACTGGTACTACTCCAACTTCAAATGGATTTACCTACAATTTTACAAACCTTTTACCAAATGAAGAACGATTTATTATAGTTACATTGCAAGTTCCAACAATTCCGACTGTTAATTTAGGAGATTTAATTACAAATTCTGTTACTATTACTCCATTAACTGGTGATGCTTTTCCTGATGACAATCAAATGAGTTTGTCTCAAATAGTTTTTGGTTCGTATGATCCAAATGACAAAACAGAAGCTCATGGTGGCAAAATTGATATTGATGATTTTACTTCAAATGATTATTTAACGTATACCATTCAATTTGAAAATACTGGAACTGCAAATGCCGAATTTGTAAGAGTTGAAGATTTTCTTGATGCCTCTTTAAATCCAAGTTCGATAGAAATGTTGGGTTCAAGTCATGCTTACAACATGAGACGAATTGGAAATCAATTGATATGGAATTTTTATAACATTAATCTACCTCCAACTTCAATCAATCCAACAGGAAGTCATGGGTTTATTCAATTTAAAATTAAGCCTACAGCTGGCTTTGCGCTAGGCGATATAATTCCTAATAAAGCATTCATTTACTTTGATTATAATCCACCAATTATAACAAATGAATTTCAAACTGAATTTGTACAATCTTTAAAAACTACAGATTTTGATAGTTCTAATTTTGTATTGTATCCAAATCCGACAAATTCTAATATTAATGTTAGTCTGTTAAATTCATCAGAGGCAATTAACTCAGTAGAAATTCATGACTTACTTGGGAAAAAGATTAAAGAAGTGCTCAACTCTTCATCAAATGATGTAAACATTGATGTTTCAGATCTATCAAAAGGTGTTTATTTAGTTCAAATTACAACACAATCTGACTTAAAAATCACCAAGAAATTAATAATTCAATAGTTAAAAAAAACCGATTCGTAAATGAATCGGTTTTTTTATGTTAGTTTAAATACCAAATACTAATTGTCAAAATAGTGGCAAAACTTACCCAAGCTAAATAAGGAATCAAAAGTAGTCCTGCTATTTTATCAATTTTCTTGAACTGAGTATAAGTTTCAAAAATCATCAGAAGCAACAATACCACTTCAATTGATGCGAGAAGTAAGTTGTGTAATTTGAAAAAAATCAACGACCAAAGCGCATTTAAAGCTAATTGAATTATAAAAAACAAAAAAGCTTTTTTTACAAGTGTTTCGTTACCATCCAGCTTGTTCCATACCAATCCACCTGCGACTCCCATCATAATGTATAAGGAAGTCCAAACTGGAGCAAAAATCCAATTTGGTGGATTAAAAAAAGGTTTTATCAAAGTTGGATACCATGTAGTTATACTTTCTCTTGTAACCATTCCAGACAAATAACCTATTACCAAACAGGTCATTACTACTAATGCTATTCTTAAAACTTTTTGCATCTTGTTTAAAATTTTCACAAATATAGTAAACAAAAACGTGTGGTTTTCGTAAAATAAGTATCTTTGTACTAAAATTAAGATAATATGATTTCCGAAAAGGATTTTATTTCTACATCACATTCAAACACTATTGAAAAAGGAACATATGAATGGAGTGCTCCAAGTAATATTGCATTAGTGAAATATTGGGGTAAAAAAGACCATCAGATTCCGGCAAATCCTTCAATAAGTTTTACTTTAAATCATTGTAAAACAATTACAAAATTATCATTTGAGAAAAAAAACACTTCGACTGCTCTCAGTGTGACAGACAATAGTTTCTCATTTGATTTATTATTTGAAGGAAAACCTAAAGAGGATTTCAAACCAAAAATTCAGAAATTTTTCGAACGAATTGAAGTTTATTGTCCTTATTTAAAAGAATATCATTTTACAATTGACACTCAAAATACTTTTCCTCACAGTTCAGGAATTGCATCATCGGCATCGGGAATGGCGGCTTTGGCAATGAATATAATGAATTTAGAAAAAGCGTTAAATCCTACAATAACAGATGATTATTTTCACCAAAAAGCTTCTTTCTTAGCAAGATTAGGATCTGGAAGTGCTTGCAGAAGCATAAAAGGAAATATTGTTGTTTGGGGAAAACATAAAGAACTTGAAGGTAGTTCCGATTTATTTGGAATTGAATTTTCATCAAAAGTTCACTCAAATTTCGAGAACTATCAAGACACTATCTTGCTTGTTGACAAAGGCGAAAAACAAGTTTCGAGTACTGTTGGACACGATTTAATGCACAATCATCCATTTGCAGAACAAAGGTTTTTACAAGCTCATCACAATTTATCAGCTATAAAGTCCGTTTTAGAAAATGGAAATTTAGAAGAGTTTATTAAAATTGTAGAAAGTGAAGCTTTAACACTTCATTCAATGATGATGACCTCAATGCCTTATTTTATTTTAATGAAACCTAATACATTAGAAATCATCAATAAAATTTGGAAGTTTAGAAACGAAACCAAAATTCCGGTATGTTTCACATTAGACGCTGGTGCAAACGTTCATGTTTTGTATCCCGAAAACGTTAGAGTTGAAACTTTGCAATTTATTAAGGACGAATTAGTTGGCTATTGTCAAAATGGTCAGTATATTTGTGATGAAATTGGTTTTGGAGCACAAAAGTTATAATTTAACATTACCTCAAATCAGAATATGAAAGGACCACTATTTTATTCAAAAATATTACTCTTCGGAGAATACGGAATCATTAAAGATTCTAAAGGTTTATCTATTCCTTATAATTTCTACAATGGCGCTTTAAAAGTGGATGAAAATCCAACTCAAGAAGCCATCAAGTCTAATGAAAGTCTACGAAAATTCGTAGTTTATTTAGAAGAGCTACAAAACGAACAAGCAGATTTAGTTACGTTTAACATAGAACTTTTAAAAGCTGATGTTGCCAGAGGAATGTATTTTGATTCAAGTATCCCACAAGGATATGGCGTAGGAAGTAGTGGTGCATTAGTTGCTGCTATCTATGACAAATATGCAAACGATAAAATCACAGTTTTAGAAAATTTAACTCGTGAAAAATTACTGCAACTAAAGACAATTTTCTCTCAAATGGAATCTTTTTTCCACGGAAAAAGTTCTGGTCTTGACCCTTTAAATAGCTATTTGAGTATTCCAATACTTATCAATTCTAAAGATAATATTGAAGCAACTGGCATTCCTTCTCAAAGTTCTGAAGGTAAAGGCGCTGTCTTCTTGTTAGATTCTGGAATTGTAGGTGAAACTGCTCCAATGGTAAATATTTTCATGGAAAACCTAAAAGACCAAGGTTTCCGTGCTATGTTGAAAAACCAATTTGTAAAATACACCGATTTATGTGTAGAAAACTTTTTAGGTGGTGATAAAAAATCATTGTTTTCTAATACAAAAAAACTTTCAGCAGTAGTTTTAAATAACTTTAAACCAATGATTCCTGAACAATTTCACGGAATTTGGCAAAAAGGAATTGACACTAATGACTACTACTTAAAACTTTGTGGTTCTGGTGGTGGTGGTTACATTCTGGGTTTCACAGAAGATTTAGAAAAAGCTAAAAAATCACTAAAAGATTATAAGTTAGAAGTTGTTTATCAATTTTAACTTATAAATCATGCTAAGCAGACAAACCAAACTCACCATACTGAAAATACTCAGTATGTTTTCTGTGGTTCGTGGTTACAATATTCCTGTTATTGCTTTAGCACAATATCTATCTGCAATTTTTATTATGGCTCCAGAGAAAAGAGCCTTATACGTAATTTTAGATTTTAATCTTTTTATCATAGTTCTTGCATCAAGTTTAACAATTGCTTCTGGTTACATAATAAACAATTTTTACGACAGCAAAAAAGACTTAATAAATAGACCAAACAAATCCAAAATTGATCGATTAGTAAGTCAGAGAACAAAACTTCAAGTCTATTTTACAATTAATTTTGTCATTGTTCTTTTAGCGCTTTTAGTCTCTTTTAGAGCCGTTTTGTTTTTCTCTGTCTATATATTTTTAATTTGGTTTTACTCACACAAACTAAAAAAATACCCAATTATTGGTAATCTTACAGCTGCATTTCTTGCTGTGCTTCCTTTCTTTGCTGTGCTTTTATACTACAAAAACTTGTATCCACAGATATTTGCTCATGCATCATTTTTGTGCCTTCTAATATTAATTAGAGAAATGATAAAAGATTTAGAAAACATAAAAGGAGATATTGCAAATGATTATAAAACAATTCCTGTAAAATTTGGAGAAGAGTTTACCAAAAAAATCATTACAGGTTTAACCATACTCACTATTTTTCCGGTTTACTTATTGGTAGAAATATATGATGTAGGATATATGGATATTTATTTTTACGTAAGTTTAATTATCCTAATATTCT
This sequence comes from Flavobacterium koreense, assembly GCF_054776075.1. Taxonomy (NCBI): domain Bacteria; kingdom Pseudomonadati; phylum Bacteroidota; class Flavobacteriia; order Flavobacteriales; family Flavobacteriaceae; genus Flavobacterium; species Flavobacterium koreense. The sequence continues at coordinate 285,967 of NZ_BAAHCF010000012.1, forward strand.
TTTTACTTCTTTTATGGAAAGCAGAGAATAAAACACAGTATTTACAATTGCATATTATTTTGAAATTTTTGATTGTATCAGGTGTTTTCTGTATTGTACTAATAGATCCTCAAGTACTGATTCACGGTAAGACTTTACTTAAAATTTAGAAGCGAATCAGTAGTAATTCTTGCAAACCCTATTCCTGCTGTCCGCACTACACGGTAGTTGCTCACATCAGGGCTAGTTAGTAATCGATTTGAATAGAATCAAAGTTTCAAAAACCTATTCCTCTTCTTTAAACCAACTCGAATACATTACGTAATTATTAGAAATACGCTCAATTTCACCAGCAAAATCTGAAGCATTAATATCTTTAACTTTTTTAGCAGGAACACCAGCATAAATCGTCCCAGATTCTACAATAGTATTTTGAGTAACAACAGCTCCAGCAGCGACAATTGCATTGCTTTCCACAACACAATTATCCATAACAATTGCTCCCATTCCAATCAATACATTATCATGTAATGTACAACCATGAACAATGGCATTGTGTCCAATTGAAACATTATTACCAATATTTGTAGGATGTTTTAAATAAGTAGCGTGTATAACAGCTCCATCCTGAATATTCACTTTATTACCAATCTTAATATAATGAACATCACCACGGATGACAGCATTAAACCATACGCTACATTGAGAACCAAACTCAACATCACCAACAATGGTAGCATTTTCAGCTACGTAACAATCTTCAGGAATCTTTGGTGATTTCCCATTTACTGATTTTATTATCATAGAATACTAAAAAAGAATCCTGATATTTTACATCAGGATTACTTATTATATTATTAATTAATTGCAGGACAATTACAGTGATATTTCTCTGGTTTACAGAACAGATTAATACCTAAAGTGATTTGGTGAAAACCTCCTGTGTCAAATTTTATATCTCCCATCAATTGAGAATAAGTGTAAGCAAACATGTAGTTTTTATAATTAACACCTAATATAGGAGTAATATATTGCAGTTTTTGATTTGCAATTGCAACACCATCTAAATATTCAGCACCGTCTAAACTTCTTCTGTAAGACAATCCACCCCAAACTCTTCCAAATTCAAGATTTTTATATGCTTTAATATTCAAATCTACTGTTGACTCTTTAGTTAAGAAAGTATGCTGAAACATAAGTGATGGCTCCAATAATATTCTATCTGCGTCACCAAAAGTGTATCCCATATTGTAAATAAGTCTCTTCAAATTCACAGGCTCTCTAACCGAATAAATTCTTCTTTCGCTAGCTAATGCATTTTTAACAGTAAAATGTGCGTAGAAATCTAAGAAATTATAAGATGCTCCAATATCAACATTAAAGTAATTAGCTTTTTGAACTATTGTACCATCAATATTAGGATCAAAAGCAGGGTTATTATCTCTAAAATCTGTTTCATCCAATAAACTTTGTGCAAATCCAACATTAACTCCAAAAGACAATTGATTTAAATCCACATCATCTCTTGAAAACATAATATGATGCGCATAAGCTACTCGAAATCCTTTTTGAGAATGATAACCATTTTTGTCGTTTATTAAAATGATGCCCATACCGTCTTTTTCGGTAATACTTCCATTAAAACTTAAAGTTTGTAACGCAGGTGCATCTTCTTGACCAAACCATTGTTGTCTTCCAGTTAAACGAACTTTTGCACAATTTGCAGCACCTGCCATAGATGGATGCAACAAGAAATAATTATCAGATAAATAATCTGAATATACAGGTAAAATTTCTTGTGAATAAGATTGCTTAGTAATTAATACCACTAAAGCAAGTAAAAAATGTTTAATCTTCATTGTTTTTTTATCTTTTTAATGAGAAATGGGCTTTAAATTGTTTCATCGCACCAGCTTCAGGATAGTCAACCGTAAACCAGT
>NZ_BAAHCF010000013.1:0-116886 GCF_054776075.1 Flavobacterium koreense
ACTGGTTTACGGTTGACTATCCTGAAGCTGGTGCGATGAAACAATTTAAAGCCCATTTCTCATTAAAAAGATAAAAAAACAACATATTAAACAAACAAAAAACTCCTCATTTTTGAGGAGTTTTTTTATTTAATATAGGAGATTTTAATGGATTAATAAATTATTTGCTTTTAGAGAAGGACAAAAAAAAGACAAATTCAAAAAAATGAATTTGTCTTTTTTTGTGGGCGATGAGGGGTTCGAACCCCCGACCCCCTCGGTGTAAACGAGGTGCTCTGAACCAGCTGAGCTAATCGCCCGATAATGCTTGTTATATTATCAGTAAATGTGATAAAAGTGGTGGGCGATGAGGGGTTCGAACCCCCGACCCCCTCGGTGTAAACGAGGTGCTCTGAACCAGCTGAGCTAATCGCCCTTTTATCATGATTATGATTTCTCTTAATCAGGGTGCAAATATAAGGCTTATTTTTAATTCTGCAAACATTTTTTATAAAACTTCTGCTACCACAAAAGTACTTCCGCCTATGTATATAAAGTCTTTTTTAGTAGATGATTTCAAAGCTTCTTGATAAGCGTTTGAAATAGAATTATATACTTTTCCGTTTAATTGGAAATCCGCGGCTTTTTTTTGTAAAATTTCTGCATTTAATCCTCTTGGAATATTTGGTTTGCAGAAATAATATTTTGCATTTTTAGGGAATAAAGGTAAGATTTCATTCAAATCTTTATCATTTACTACTCCTAAGACAATATGTAATTGTTCGAATTTTTCATTTTGGATTTGATTTAGAACTATTTTTAATCCATGTGAATTGTGAGCTGTATCACATATTACTTTTGGATTTTCCTTTAATTGTTGCCATCTTCCTTGTAATCCGGTGTTTTTTATTACTTTTTGAAATCCATTCTTGATGTTTTCTTCGGATATTTTAAATTCATTTTGACTTTGTAAAACTTTAATGGTTTGAAGAACGGTCTTTTTGTTTTGAATTTGATAGTCACCTAATAATTCTGAAGGATAAGTTTCTGCTATCAAATCTGATACAAAGAAAATTTCAGAATTGGTTTCTTTTGCTTTATTTAGAAAAACATTTTTTGTTTCTTTTGTATATTCTCCTATTACTACAGGAATATTATTTTTAATTACTCCAGCTTTTTCAAATGCAATAGCTTCTAATGTGTTTCCTAGAAATTGTGTGTGATCTAAACCAATATTTGTAATGACTGAAATTAATGGATTTATTATATTGGTTGAATCCAATCTTCCACCCATTCCAACTTCGATTATATTGATATTCGTTTTTTCTTTTTTGAAATATTCAAAAGCCAGTCCGACGGTCATTTCGAAGAAGCTTAATTGGTTTTCTTCAAAGAAAGATTTATTTTTTGATATAAATTCACATACAAATTTCTCTGAAATTTCTTTGCCGTTTATCTTAATTCTTTCTCTATAATCCTTTAAATGTGGTGATGTATAAAGTCCAACTTTATAGCCAGCTTCTTGTAAAACCGATGCTAGTAGGTGAGAAGTAGAGCCTTTACCGTTAGTTCCTGCAACATGAATACATTTTAAATCTTTCTCAGGATGGCTTAAGTGTTTTGAAAGCAATATAGTATTAGTTAAATCTTCTTTGTATGCCGACGCGCCTTGTGTTTGATACATAGGTAGTTGGCTAAACATCCAGTTTATAGTTTCTTGATAGTTCATTTCTTTTTAATAAAATAATCTTAAAACAAAATATTTTCCCAATTTTGTAGTTTAATATTGTATTAGAATTTATCTTTAGTGCAAATTTGAGATTATTTTTAACAACTAAATCAAAAATCTAATTTATATGATTAATTTTTTTCTTCAAGTCCAAAATGATACTATCGCTCAAGCTACAGGAGCAGTAATTGAAGGCACTGTAAATACAACTGAAATTTCCGTTTTAGGATTTATTTTAAAAGGAGGTTTTTTTCTTATTCCAATTGCTCTTTTACTTTTTTATACTTTTTATATAATTATCGAGCGTTATTTATATATCCATAAACGTGCAGTGATTGATCCAAATTTAATTCGTGATATTCGTGATAATTTGAATGCAGGAAATATTGATATGGCAGTTTCGGTTGCTGATAGAAGTAATACAGCATCAGGTTATGTCCTTAGAGAAGGTATTCTAACTATTGGAAGACCAATTTCAGAAATTGAATCAAATATGGAACGTGCTGCTAATATTGAAGTTGGTGAAATGGAAAAGAAACTGGGACAATTGGGACTTATTGCAGGTATTGCACCAACTTTTGGTTTTATTGGAACTATTTCAGGAGTTATTAAAATTTTCTATAGTATTTCTCAAACGGAAGATATTAGTATCGGAAACATTTCAGGAGGTTTGTATGAAAAAATGATTAGTTCGGGAGCAGGATTAGTTGTTGGTATTATTGCTTATTCAGCTTATCACTTATATAATGGTAGAATTGATAGTTTCACCTTAGCAATTCAAAAACAAGTACTTGATTTTGTTAACATAATTCAACGTCCAAATGGTAAAACGAAATAAAAGATTTCATGCAGAAGTCGCTACATCATCTTTGAGCGACATTATGTTTTTCTTGTTATTGTTTTTCTTAATCATTTCCACTTTAGCAAATCCTAATGTGATAAAAATGACGTTACCAAAATCAAAGACAAGTGAAAAAACTAACAAGCAACTTATAAGCTTATCAGTAACCGAAGACAAACGTTTTTATCTTGATAAGCAAGAAGTAGCTTTTGATCAACTTGAAGCTTCATTATTAGCTCAAATGGGCGATGCAAAAGACCAAACAGTTGTGGTTAGAATTCCATTTAACCTACAAGTGCAAGATTTAGTTGATGTATTACAAATAGGAGTCAAGAACAAATTAAAGTTTGTCATAGCAACTAATAATTCTAAATAGGAGCGAATGGTTCGTGATTTATCAGTAATCCATTTTCCTGCTTTTCATTACAATAAAAAATGCTTCCAAACAATGGAAACATTTTTTATTTTCTCTACAATCAGGGCTAGATTGCCATTGTATTGAATATTTATTAATCTTTCAAACTGAAATTGTATTTTATAGTTCCAACTTGCTTTTCAGTTCCGTCAGGACTTGCGCTCCATTTGGTGTTCATTGCTGCAATTCTAGCTTGACTTGCTAAACAGCTTGCGGCATTGGTTGTTCCTCTTGCTCCAGGTTTAGCTTCAATTACGTTTCCATTTTTGTCAACTGTTATTTGAACAACAACAATTCCTTCTTCATTACAATTATAAGCAGGTTGAGGCTTGCTTAAAGCTTTTCTACCATTTAAAGCATATCCAGAACCATTTCCTAAACCATTTCCACTTCCGTTTCCGCCACCACTTCCAGAACCGCTTCCAGGTCCAGTTCCTGTTCCATTGCCAGGTCCGTTTCCTCCACCTGTTCCTCCGCCAGAACCACCAGTTCCAGAATATCCTGAAGAGTTGATGTCGCCATTAGCACGTCCTTGATTTCCTGAAGTTCCGCTATTTCCATCACCACCTTTTTTATTTCCTTTTAAAATGTTAGCTAAAGCATCATCAACTTTTTTTACAGGTTTTTTTATTTCAACAGGTTTCTTAATTTCAGGTTTTACAATTGGCTTTGGGTTTTTTACAAGTTTTGTTTTCGGGATTACGACATCCGTTTTATCTGCATCGGTATCTTCAGAAATTATATCTTCATCAGGAGTTGGTTGTGCTTCATTGTTTTTTGAAACTTCTTTAACATCTAATTCTTTACTTTGAAAGTCTGCGCCAGAGCCAAAGTCGGTATCGCCAAAGTTAACAGTAACTCCGCCACCGCCACCGCCACCAGCTAATAGAGCAAGTTCAGCATCTGATGGAGGCCAAAAGCGTATAAAAAACATAATCAAAAGCAATACAGCATAGATAAGTGTCGCGATTAAAAGCGATTTTCTTTTGTCAGCAGGTGTAGAATCTAAACTCATAATTACTGTTTTATATGTTTTAACGTTGAAATATACTAAAAATTGTTAATCTTCGTGCAAAGGATTAACATTTGATAAACTTTTCTTTAGCCAAATAAACCCAATTATACCTGAAATTAATGAGCCAATCAATATCATAAACTTCGAATTAGTAATTATTTGATTGTCTTCAAATGCTAAAAGTGTAACAAAAATGGACATTGTAAAACCAATTCCACCAAGGAATCCAACACCTATAATTTTCTTCCAATTTAAATCTTCTGGTAAATGGGTAAATTTTAATTTTACAGATAAATAAGTGAAAAGAAAAATTCCTATTGGTTTCCCAAGTACCAATCCAAAAATAATGCCTAATGAATAGGATTCAGAAAAATTGTGAATCCAATCCTTGCTAATCACAATGGCTGTATTACACAAGGCAAAAATTGGAATAACGATAAAAGCTACAGGATGATGCAACCAATGTTGTAATTGAGACGAAATAGTTTTAGAACTTCCATTTCCAAAAGGAAGAGCGAAGGCTAATAAAACGCCAGTGATCGTAGCGTGAACTCCAGAATTCAACATAAAATACCACATAAAAATTCCTCCAACAAGATATAAAATCAAGTTAGTCACTTTCAATCGATTCATTATCAAAAGAACTCCAAAAATAGAAAGAGAGATAATTAGATTGGTAAAGTAAATGGTTTTGGTATAAAAAAGTGCAATTAAAATTATGGCACCTAAATCATCAATTACAGCAAGAGCAGTAAGAAAAATTTTGAGTGAAATTGGTACTCTGTTTCCCAATAATGATAAAATTCCAATTGCAAAAGCAATATCTGTAGCCATTGGAATTCCAATTCCATGTTCTGTAGGAGTTCCAGCATTGAAAGCAAAGTAAATTAAAGCAGGAATCAACATTCCGCCTAAAGCACCTGAAATAGGTAAAATGGCATCTTTAATTTTGGATAATTCACCTTTATAAACTTCTCGTTCTAATTCTAATCCAATTAACAAAAAGAAAATGGTCATTAAACCATCATTTATCCAATGCTCGGCACTGTGACTGCCAATTTGGTAATGCCACATAGCAATGTAATCCTCAGAAAATGAAGAATTTGCAATGACAAGAGAAATAACTGTACAAATTAATAAAACCAATCCGCCAGCTTTTTCACTTTCAAAAAATGATTGGAATAACCCTTTTGGTTTCATTTTACACCAATTGTTTTAATGCAATTTCAAAGGCTGTTGCGCTGATGTTTACTTTTGAATTATTTAAATAGTATGTTTTTCCGATAGCTTTTTTGATAGTTTCAGAAATGTCATAAAAAACGGCTTCATCAGTCATTTGTACTTTTTTCTCCATGAAATAAGCGAAAACTCTCGCCATTCCACAATTTGAAATAAAGTCAGGAATCAAACTTACTTTGCTATCAGTTTCTTCCATAATTGGTCCAAAGAAAATTTCTTTATCTGCAAATGGTACATTCGCACCACAAGAAATCACTTCTAATCCAGAACCTATTAAATTATCCAATTGATCTTTAGTTACTAATCTTGATGCTGCGCACGGAGCAAAAATATCAGCACCAATAGTCCATATTTTTTGATTGATTTCTTCAAATGGAATCATATTTTCGGCAACCAATTTATTTCCGTCTTTATTCAAAAATAATCGTCTGATTTCTTCAAATGAGAATCCGTTTTCGTTGATTATTCCTCCATCGCGGTCAATAATTCCGATAACTTTTACACCCATTTCGGCAAGATAAAAAGCAGCAGCCGAACCTACATTTCCAAATCCTTGAACGATGGCTTTTTTGTCTTTAAAATCACCACCATAAGTGTTGTAATAATGACGAACAGCCTCAGCAACGCCATATCCTGTAATCATATCGGCAACTGTATATTTTCTTAAAACGTCTGGAGAGAATTTTGGGTTTTCAATTACTTTGATAACACCTTGACGCAATTGCCCAATTCTATTGATTTTATCAGCTTCTGTTGGTTTAAAATGTCCGTTAAAAACGCCTTCTTGCGGATGCCAAACACCGCATTCTTCTGTATATGGAATTACTTCGTGAATTTCATCAACATTCAAGTCACCACCGGTTCCGTAATAACTTTTCAATAAAGGCGAAACTGCTTTGTACCAACGTTGTAAAACGCCTTTTTTGCGAGGATCATTTGGGTCGAAATTGATTCCAGATTTTGCACCACCAATTGCCGGACCAGAAACAGAAAATTTCACTTCCATCGTTTTGGCTAATGATAAAACTTCGTTCATGTCTAATCCTTTTCTCATACGAGTTCCACCACCAGCTGCACCGCCACGAAGAGAATTTATAACTGTCCAACCTTCGGCTTCGGTTTCGCTATCTTTCCAGTTGAATACTATTTCGGGTTGTTTATTTTCAAATTTTTTAAGTAAATCTTTCATTGTTTTTTTATGTAGTCTGTTTGTGTTGCAAATATAAGGTTTTAAAAAGATTTGAGATTTTCCTTTTATAAAATTTGTTTAAACCTTAATCTTTTTTGAATATTTATCAATCGAATATGAAGTTAAAACCCCAATGAAGTAAGCAACCAAATCACTCCATAAAAAGCCTTGCCCTAAAACATAATGTCCGAAAGTTGTTTTTCTAATTTCAATCATCCAATTGGCTTGATAAAGTTGAAGAAATTCAATGCTAAAACAAATTAATAAAGCAATGATGGCAGATTTTAGCAAATCATTTTTATTGGAAAAAACTCTAACAATGAAATAAATCATCATTGCGTATAATAAATCGCCAACGAAAAGTGGAATGATTGAGATTTTTCTAGAAAAAATCCCTAAAATGATTATCAATAAAACTAAAATTGGGTATTTGAAATTCTTCATGGAATGAAAATATTTCCTGAACTATGATCCATCTTCGCACCAGTAACACTACTCAAAACATTGATTTCATTTCGTAATTTCAAAACTCCTAAAAGCGCAAAAATCAACGCTTCTTTAAATTCTAATGTTTTGTTATTCGGAATTATGATTTGGATATTTGGTAAGTGAAATTGCATTCTTTCAATTAAAAAATCATTATAAGCTCCGCCACCAGTTATTAGAATTTTTCCGGTTTTGTTTGGTAATGCTAATGAAGTTTGTAAAGCAATGTGTTCGGTGAATGTGTGCATTTTATCTTCAATCGGAATCGAATATTTTTCAATTAATGGTAACACAATTTCTTTTACAAATTCAAAACCGAGCGATTTTGGAAACGATTTTTTGTAATAATCTAAAGCGTTTAATTCATTCAATAAATCAGAATCAACTTTTCCTGAACGAGCGATTTTTCCTTTGTCGTCATAGTCCAATCCTAATTTATTGGCATAAAAATTTAGAACAGTATTAACAGGCGAAATATCAAAAGCAATACGTTTTGAATTATCTTCAAATGAAATATTTGAAAATCCACCCAAATTCAAACAATAATCATATTCAGAAAATAATATTCTATCACCAATTGGCACTAATGGTGCGCCTTGACCACCAAGTTGTACGTCTTGTACACGGAAATCACAAACTACTTTTTCTTGAATTATTTCAGCAATTTTTGGAAGATTTCCAATTTGTAATGTGAAACCATTTTGAGGTTGATGTAAAATGGTATGTCCATGAGAACAAACGGCATCAATATTTGAAATTGAGTTTCTTTCGATAAATGATTTAATGATGTTTCCTAAAAGTTCGGTATACTCTTCATTTAATTCAATCAAATTTTCTTCAGAAAAACTTACGGCTACTTTCAATTTGTTTAACCAATCATGAGAATACGAAATGGTTTCGGATTCCAAAATTTGATAACGCCATTTGTTGTCTTTTATGGTAAAATTGATGTGTGCTAAATCGATTCCGTCAAGCGAAGTGCCTGACATTACTCCTATAATTTTGTAAGTTTCTTTAAACATTGGCTAAAATTACGAAAACGTTTGAAATGTTAATTAATTATTATAATTTTGAAAAATTATTTTCAAACTACAAAGGATTAAAATTAATTACAGATTTTAATTTTTTGTGTTTTATTTTATATACATTTTAAGATTTCTAAAATTATGAAAAAATTATTAAGCTTGATGTTATTATTTTTTATATTCCAAATCATATTTTCATGTGCTTCTAAAAGCCTTCCAAATTCTGAGAGTTTTAAGTTTGATAGTAGTTCTAAGAATGGTTTGTTAATTGGTACAATTACTTTTATTGATCAAAAACCTAGTTATAATGGTTATTTTTTAAGACTAACTGATTATAACAGAGATGAAATTAGTATACCGGTAAATGGATTAACTCCAAAACATAGTGGACAACTTGATAATGGTAGAACTTATCTTTTTATGATTGAAAGAGCTGAAGGTAAATATGATATCCCATTTATTAGAGTTTTCTCTAATAGTGGAATTCAAGCTTTTCAATCTAAAGGTTTTGTTAGAGGATTTTCAATTCCTTACAATATCGAAAAAGGTAAAATTAGTTATTTAGGTAACATTATTTTTGATGATAGAATTGCAAATCAAAATCCAGATTCAGGTGATGTTATCAAAATAAAAGATGAGTTGTTTAGAGATGTAGAAACTTTTAAAAAGTATTATCCTTCAATAAATTTTGATTCAATAAAAAGTGGAAGTTTCAAATTAGATTATATCACAAAAAAACCAAAATATTAAATTATAATTTTAACATAAAAAAAATATGGATTTTAATCTTACCGAAGAGCATTTGATGATTCAGCAAGCTGCGAGAGATTTTGCTCAAGCCGAACTACTACCTGGAGTAATTGAAAGAGACGAACATTCTAAATTTCCAACAGAGCAAGTCAAAATGATGGCTGAGTTAGGTTTTATGGGAATGATGGTTGATCCTAAATATGGTGGAGCTGGTTTAGATAGCGTTTCCTATGTTTTGGCAATGACTGAAATTGCAAAAGTAGATGCGTCGGCTGCCGTAATCATGTCGGTAAATAACTCATTAGTTTGTGCTGGAATGGAGAAATATTGCAACGAAGAACAAAAAATGAAATATTTGGTTCCACTTGCAAAAGGTGAAGTTATAGGTGCTTTTTGTTTATCTGAACCTGAAGCAGGTAGCGATGCAACTTCTCAAAAAACTACTGCAATAGATAAAGGCGATTATTATTTGTTAAACGGAACAAAAAACTGGATTACAAATGGTTCAACAGCTTCAACTTATTTAGTAATTGCGCAAACAGATGTGGAAAAAGGTCACAAAGGAATCAATGCTTTTATTGTAGAAAAAGGATGGGAAGGTTTTGATATCGGGCCAAAAGAGAAAAAAATGGGAATTCGCGGAAGTGATACACATTCCTTATTATTCAATGATGTGAAAGTTCCAAAAGAAAATAGAATTGGTGCTGACGGTTTCGGATTTGCTTTTGCCATGAATGTTTTAAATGGTGGAAGAATCGGAATTGCATCGCAAGCATTAGGAATTGCAACTGGTGCTTATGAAATTGCTTTGAAATATTCTAAAGAAAGAAAAGCATTTGGAAAAGAAATTTTCAATCACCAAGCTATTGCTTTCAAATTGGCTGATATGTATGTAAAAGTTACTGCAGCTAAATTATTAGTAATGAAAGCGGCATGCGAAAAAGACGAAGGTAAAGATATTGCGCATTCTGGAGCTATGGCAAAATTATATGCTTCTGAAATTGCTTTAGAAGTTGCTAATGAAGCAGTTCAAATTCACGGTGGAAATGGTTATGTAGCTGAATACCATGTAGAACGAATGATGCGTGATTCTAAAATCACTCAAATCTATGAAGGAACTTCTGAAATTCAACGTATTGTAATTTCTAGAGGATTGGTATAGAAATAAAAATTAATTATAATTCAAAAAAAACCTTTAAGTAATTTCTTAAAGGTTTTTTTATATTTTTACATTATGTATGAAGAATTAAAATACTGGTATTTGCGTGATCACAAGCTGTTTTGGACATTGAGTATGTCGCAAATAAAACAACTTTGCATTATTGTTGGTTTTAAAAAAGCAAAAAAAGGCGATGTCATTTATTTTTCTTCTTCTGATGTTCCTAGAATTTTTCTACTTAAAAAAGGAAATATCAAAATTGTTTCAATTGACGAAGAAGGAAATGAAACAATAAAAGAGATTCTTCAGAAAGGAGATTTATTTGGTGAACTTTCATTAGAGCAAGATTCTGATGTTAATGAGTATGCAAAAGCATTGACAGACGAGGTCTCGATTTGTAGCTTTTTATTATCAGATTTTGAAGATTTATTAGTACGAAATCCTTCATTAGCTTTGTCATATACCAAGTTTGTTGGATTGAAAATGAAACGTTTTAAGAATAATTACTCTAATTTGGTGACTAAAGACGCTAAGAGTAGACTCTCTTCTTTTTTGAAAGATTGGGCGCAACGCGAAGGAAAATTTGAAGGAAATAAAGTAGTTATTGAAAATTATTTAACTCAAAGTGATATTGCTCAAATCATTTGTACTTCAAGACAAACAGCTACTTTATTACTAAATGAATTGGAAGAAAGAAACCTTATTTACTACAATAGAAGAGAGATTATAATAGACGATATTTCAAAACTTTAGTTTTTTTTCATTCAAATGTAAACTAGCCGACAAATAGGTTTTTTATAGCAATGTATTTTTGCTTCTGAAATTTAAAACCTTTACAAATGAAAAAAACATCCATTATTTTAGTTGTCTTATTATTTTCAATAACAACATTTGCTCAAAACGCATCCAAAAGAATTAAAGAATTCAATCTAGAAAACAAGGTTGCTATTCAAGGCTATGATCCAGTTGCTTATTTTACTTTGAAAAAAGCAGTTAAAGGTAAATCGTCCTTTACTGCAACTTATGAAGGAGTAACTTACAATTTTTCATCACAAGCAAACAAAGATTTATTTCTAAAAAATCCTTCAAGTTATGAACCGCAATATGGCGGATGGTGTGCTTTTGCTATGGGTGATTATGGAGAAAAAGTAGAAATTAATCCAGAAACTTTCAAAATCATTGATGGAAAATTATATCTTTTTTACAATGCTTATTTCAATAACACGCTAAAGAGTTGGAATAAAAATGAAACCAACCTAAAAAAGAAAGCCGATGCTAATTGGAAAAAAATAATCAATTAAATTTTACAAAATGAAAAACTCAATTTTTATTTGGATTATTAAACTTGTTGCAGTTGTAATTCTTGTTCAAACATTATATTTCAAATTTACTGGAGCAGAAGAATCAGTATATATATTTACAACTTTAGGAATTGAACCTTTTGGTCGAATCGGTTCTGGAATTGTTGAACTTATTGCCTCAATTTTAATCTTAATTCCAAGAACAACATTGCTTGGCGCATTACTTGGATTGGGCACAATGTTGGGTGCCATTTTTTCGCATCTTTTTATTTTAGGAATTGAAGTAAAAAACGATGGAGGAACACTTTTTATTTTGGCAATAATTACGTTTCTTTGTTGTTTACTATTAATTTACAATCAAAAGCACAAACTATTAGATTTATTAAAATTCAAAATCTAGAAAACTTGGTTGTATTTTAAAACGTAAATATAAAAAAGATGCTATATATATGTTAATTCCTTCTATTCACAATACTTTAAACGAGTTAAATGACTTGTTGTCTCAATTATCGGCAGATGATTATACATTTCAATGCAGTGGATTGAGTAATGCAACAATTGGTGAACATACACGTCATATAATTGAGCTTTTTCAATGTTTAGAAAATCAATATGAAAGTGGTGTTGTAAATTATGATAGTAGAAAAAGAGATTATGCTATTCAAACAAGTACTGAAACAGCAAAATCCGCTATTGAAACCATAAAAAGTAATCTTGAAAAGCCAAATAAAAATTTGCTTTTGCATCAAGTTATTGACGGCGAAACTTTAGAAATAGAAAGCAATTATAATCGTGAATTGTTATATAATTTAGAACATTGTATTCATCATCAAGCATTGATAAAAGTGGCTGTTTTGCAAAATGATTCGATAAAAATTGATTCAAATTTTGGAGTGGCTCGTTCTACAATTGAATATAGAAATCAATGTGCACAGTAAGTTTTGTTTTTTCTAACGGAAAAGCAATTTTAACACACAACCGTGATGAAAAAGTAGCTCGTCCAAGTGCTATTGAACCTCAAAAATATACTGTAAATAACAAAAATATCTACTTCCCAAAAGACCAAAAAGCTGGCGGAACTTGGTTTGCTGTTGCTGAAAACGGAACTGTTTTAGTACTTCTAAATGGTGCCGATGAAAAACATCAATTAAAACCATCTTACAGAAAAAGTCGCGGATTAATTGTTCTTGATTTAATAAGTTCAAATTCACCTATTGAGGAATGGAATACCATTGATTTATTTGGTATTGAACCCTTCACAATTGTATTGTTTCAAGACAAAAAACTATACCAATTACGTTGGAATGAAATAGAAAAAGCTACTTTAAATTTAGATGTAAATCAAAGCCATATTTGGTCTTCGTCAACTTTATATCCAAAAGAAATTCGAGAGCATAGAGCAGAATTATTTCAAAATTTTATAGTTTCTAATGAAGTCTCTTCTGAAAAACTTTTTCAATTTCATCGTTATGCCAAAAATGATGATTATGAGAACGGATTGATTATCAACAGAAATAACGAAATGAAAACCTTGAGTATTACTCAGACTATAATTCAAGAAAATAAAGTTGTACTTTCGTACCACGATTTACAAAATCAGGAGGAATTTACTAATTCAATTACAATACAATAAGTTGAAACTTTTTTTTCATAAACTTTTTCGTTGGGAATATTGGCCGTTTCAAATTGTCTATATTCCTATTTATTTTTTGTGGGCTTTTTATGCCATAAAAGCGCGAACAATTTTCTTTTTTAACTCATGCAATCCTAAGATAAAAAATGGTGGATTTATGGCAGAAAGTAAAAAGGAAATTTATGATTTAATTCCACAGAAATATTATCCAAAAACCGAACTCATTTTAGAAAATAACGAATTTGATAAAGTAATTTCAGTTTTTCAAAATTCAACCATTCAATTTCCATTTATTGCAAAACCAGATATTGGTTTGCGAGGTTCGGCAGTGAAAAAAATTCATGATTTGGAAGAATTGAGAACTTACAATTCTAATGCAAATTTTGATTATTTAATCCAAGATCTGATTCCGTATGCCAATGAAGTTGGTATTTTCTATGTTCGATTTCCAAACGAAAATAAAGGAAAAGTAACTGGAATTGTAGCCAAAGAATATGTAATTATTGAGGGTGATGGAAAAGCAACAATGGAGCAATTGATAAGAGCAAATCCTCGTTATGAATTACAAATTGAAAATATTAAGAAAGATTTCGGAACTCAATTTAATAAGGTTTTAGAAAAAGGAAAAAAACTAAATCTTGTGCCTTATGGAAATCATGCTCGTGGTGCAAAATTTATTGATGCGAGTAATTTAATTACAGACAAATTAAATGAAACTATTGATTCAATGTGTCAAGAAATTTCTGAATTTTATTTTGGAAGATTGGATGTAATGTATGATTCATGGATGGATTTAGAACAAGGAAAAAACTTTGCAATCGTTGAGGTAAATGGTGCAGCAAGTGAACCAACGCATATTTATGATCCTAAACATTCTTTGTTTTTTGCTTGGAAAGAATTGGCTCGTCATATTACTTATATGTATAAAATAAGTGTTCAAAATCATAAACGAGGTTTTCCTTATTTGAACCATAAAGAAGGAATGAAAGAATATAAATTGCATTTAGAACAAAGTAATAAGATTGTAAATTTTTAATGCAAATTCTAAAAAACATATTCGTCGGGTTTTTAGTCAGTTTTATTGGCTCAATTCCGCTTGGTTATTTGAATATTGTGGGTTATGAAGTTTATAAAAGTTTCGGATTAAACGAAACCATTTTCTATTTACTTGGTGTTATTTCAATTGAGTTTTTTGTAATTTATTTCACTTTGATATTTGCTAATAAATTAATTGAAAATAAAAAACTGATTAAATTTATAGAAGCATTTTCTATTATTTTTATGTTTCTATTGGCTTATATTTTTTATTCAAGTGCTACCAAAGAAACATCTTCTCAAACAGTTTTAGACAAATATGTTGATTATTCTCCGTTTGTTGTTGGAGTAATATTAAGTTGTTTAAACTTTATTCAAATTCCGTTTTGGACAAGTTGGAATTTGTATTTGTTAAATGGAAATTATATAGAAGTTTCAAAATCAAGAAAATATTTCTACGTTTTCGGAACTATTTTCGGAACCTTTTCTGGAATGTTGGTTTTGATTTTATCTTTAGATTATGTAACAAACCAAACTGATTTTTTAGCAAAATATTTAATGAAAGTAATAATTCCGTTAGTATTTATAATTTTGGGATTAGTACAAGGATTTAAGTTTTATAAAAAGTATTCTAAATAGTTTTTTTATCTTTACCATCAAGTAAAGAAACAAATGAAATCAAAGATTTACTAACACCAAAAAACAATTTTAAATTGTGAGTAAAAACATTATTATTACAGGAACTTCTCGCGGAATTGGATATGAACTGGCATTACAATTTGCAAATGCTGGACATCAAGTCTTAGCCATTTCAAGAAAAACACCTCAAGAATTAATTGATAATCCAAACATTTCTTGTCTATCAATTGACATTGCAGTTGAAGACGAAATGCACACCATTGATAAATTCATAGCTTCTACTTGGAAAAAAGTAGATGTTTTAATCAATAATGCAGGATGTTTAGTCAACAAACCATTTTCACAATTGACACAATCTGATTTTGAAAGAGTTTATAAAGTAAATGTTTTTGGAGTAGCTAATTTGATTAGAACTTCCTTGCCTTATATGCCAAAAGGAAGTCATGTCGTTTCCATAAGTTCGATGGGCGGAATTCAAGGAAGTATGAAATTTCCTGGTTTAGCGGCTTATAGTTCAAGTAAAGGCGCTGTAATTACTTTGTCAGAATTATTAGCAGAAGAATATAAAGAACAAGGAATTGCGTTCAATGTTTTAGCACTTGGAGCTGTCAATACCGAAATGTTGCAAGAAGCATTTCCTGGTTATGAAGCACCAATTTCACCAAAAGAAATGGCTGATTATATTTTCAATTTTGCTTTAACTGGAAATAAATTTTATAACGGAAAAGTGTTGCAGGTTTCTAGTTCAACTCCATAAAATGTTTTTAAATTGAGCGAAGTCTTATCAAAATACCTTCCTGAGCATGCTGTCGAATTGTGTTTTGAATTAATCAAAGCTAATTCAGTGCATTTAAAAATCGTTAATGAGCGACAAACGCGCCATGGTGATTATCGAAAAGGACTTTCCGGTAAACACGAAATTACTGTAAATGCCAATTTAAATAAATACCGATTTTTAATAACATTAGTTCACGAAATTTCCCATTTAGTAGCTTTTGAAAAATACGGAAGAAAAATTTTACCTCATGGAGTAGAGTGGAAGATGACGTTTCAAAGATTGATGGTTCCTTTTATAAGACCTGAAATTTTTCCGCATTCGGTTTTGCCTTTGGTGGCGAATCATTTTAGAAATCCAACTGCTAGTAGTGATACTGATGCCAAATTAGCTTTTGCCTTAAAACAATTTGACGAAAGAAAGCCAGATGTTCATTACATTCATGAAGTGCCAAGTGGAAGTTTGTTCAGAATAAAAAATGGAAGAATTTTTCAGAAAAAAGGACTCCGAGTAAAACGATATGAATGTATTGAAGTAAACACAGGAAGAACTTTTTTGTTTAACGCCAACGCTGAGGTTGAAATAATTCCTGGATAAGATGAAGAAATTTAAAGCTTATTATTTGTTGCTGATTTCATCATTGATATTGTTAATCTTAGGCTTTTTAGTTGGTGAAGAAACATTTGATATTAATGTACATGACACTTATTATGTAATTGCAAATTGTCATTTGTATTGGTTGTTTTCTTCTTTACTATTCATTATTTTTATATTTTACTTTTTATTAAATATTATTAAAATTGAGCTAAACAAAATAATTTCTAAAATTCACATTTTTGGATCTATATTATCGATTATTTTATTGATTTTCCCATATTCTCTTTTTGATAATCCAAAAGAATTTCCATTGTATGATAGTTTTGAATATATTAATATTGTTTTGACAGTAAGTTTTTTAGTTTTATTATTCCTTCAACTCCTTTTTATTATAAATATATTCGTGTCACTAATTAAAAAAATTAAATCACTTCGTGCTTCTAGATTACATAAATAATCAACAAGAGCCAAAACGGTATAAGTTTTATTATTTTTTCAAATGTCAACTTCCAAGAAGAAATAACTCTTTATCTTTACATTTTTACAATTCATCGAAGACAATTATCCTTTTAAAGAATGTGATATTTGAAAGGAATTTTTAAAAGTACATTTGCGCAAAAAAATAACACAATGAACAATAATTATTACGCAATATTAATGGCTGGTGGCGTTGGTTCACGATTTTGGCCGGTTTCTACAACAGAATTTCCAAAACAATTTCATGACATGTTGGGTTCTGGAGATACTTTAATTCAGAAAACTTTCAGTCGTTTGTCAAAATTAATTCCTGTAGAAAATATTTTTATATTGACTAATGAATTATACAATGATTTAGTTTTAGAACAATTGCCAATGGTTAAGCAAGAGCAAGTTTTGTTAGAACCAGCAATGCGAAATACGGCACCTTGTATTTTATATGCATCATTAAAAATTCAAAAATTGAACCCTAATGCAGTTATGGTAGTTGCACCGAGCGACCATTGGATCGAAGATGAAGATGAGTTTGCAAATAATTTGAAACAATGTTTTGATTTTTGTGAAAAAGAAGATGCTTTAATGACTTTAGGAATTCAACCTACTTTTCCAAATACAGGTTTTGGTTATATAGAATTTGATAAATCTGATGCAAATCCTATAAAAAAAGTAAATCAATTTAGAGAAAAACCTGATTATGAAACCGCAAAATCGTTTTTAGAACAAGGAAATTTCCTTTGGAATGGTGGAATCTTTATTTGGAGTGCGAAATCAATAACTTCTGCTTTTGAAAAATTTCAACCACAAATGAGTGCTTTGTTTTTGAAAGGAAATGAAAGTTATAATACATCATCTGAAAAAGACTTTATCAATCAAAATTATGCATCTGCTGAAAATGTTTCTATTGATTATGCCGTAATGGAAAATGCCAAAAATGTTTATGTTTTACCAGCAACTTTCGATTGGAATGACCTAGGAACTTGGGGACAATTGCATGAAAAAATTGATAAGGATGAAAATAATAATGGAGTTATTAATGCCAAAGTTATTTTAGAAAATGCTTCAAACAATATAATTCGTTCCGATGCCAATAAGATTATAGTTGTCGATGGTTTACACGATTATATTATCGTTGATAAAGAAGGTGTTTTAATGATTTATCCAAAGTCTAAAGAGCAGGATATTAAACGAATAACAGGTTTAGCAAATAATTTGTAAGTAATTTTATAAAAAATAGCGCAACCTTTTGTAAATTTATACATCTAATGTAAAAATACAATTTATGAAAGGCACAAGAACTATAAATCAATTACATCTAATTTTCTTTCTTGTATTTTTTTTTCAATTTTCATTTGCACAACTGTCTAGTTTTACATTAGTTGTTACAAAGACCGATGAGACTTGTACAGGAAATGGTTCCTTGAGTTTTAATGTTCAAAATACCACACCTGGAGCAACAATTGTTTATTCAATTTATTTGTTACCAAATGTAACTACTCCAATTGCGACAACTTCCAATACAACCTTTACAGGATTGCAATCAGGTAATTATACAGTTATTGCAACTCAAACGTTGGGTAATTTATCTAACACTGCCCAACAAAGCATTCAAATAAATGATACAAGAGTTTTACTTACTTATCAAGTTACAAGTTTACAAACAAGTTGTGCAATTGGAACAATAGTAGCGACTGTTTTGACTGGAAATCCAGTAACTTATGAAATAACTTCTGGACCTGTTATAAGACCACCTCAAACTTCGAATTTGTTTACTGGATTAGGACCTGGAACCTATAACATTAGAGTTAACGATGCTTGTGGTGAAGGAGTTGTTCAGACCTATACCTTAAGTTTTACTAATCCGCCTAATCTCACTTTAGGTGACTTTATCAAAACCTGTGCATTAAATACTTGCAATACAATATCAGGTACCTTTTTAGTAACGGCTGATTTAAATACTTCAATAAGATATCCACTTACTATTCAAACTACAACATTTCCTCCTTCTGGTGGTGCTCCAATTATTCAAAGTCAAACTTTGAGTTCTGGAAATTCTAGTAGTCAATTAGTGTCATTAATTGTTCCTTTTTTTCATGCTCAAAATTATACTTTCAATATTCAAGTAACAGATGCTTGTGGCAATATTTATGCTAACAATGCTATTCCGGTTTTTGGGCAACTTAGTGCTAATTCGCAGCAATTATATGCCAATTGTATTACTGGAATAGAAGTTTCACTTTGTGATTTTTTACCGCCTTATACAACAAGTTTTATTTCAGCTCCTGCTGGTTTTAATCCTACACTTTTTAATAGTAACCATCCTGGGCCATTTAATTCAAGTGTTTTAGTTTATAGTTCAAACAGTATAAATGATTTACCAGTTGGTAACTACACTATTCAGATTGTTGATGCTTGCGGAAGATCAGTACAAACTCAGGTTTCAATAGTAGCTGTTTTGCCCGGATTTGAAGTTTTGCCAGTCCCTAATTCATGTGCAGGTGACGCTATTGTTAAAATACCAAATGGTGGTCCGTTAGTTACGTCTGTAATAATGACGAGCGGGCCTTCAACAATAAATCAAACTTTTCCTTACAATGTTTCTTTTAATATAAATTCAGGAGTTTTTACAATGCAGTTACCTTCTGGAACCTATAATTTTACAGGAACTGATGTGTGTGGCAATAGTTTTCAATATGAAATAATAATTTTGCCAAGAGTGGTATCAATGACGGCTGCTGGAAATATTTTTCCAGGCTGTACCTCTAATGATGGGATAATTACGGTTACAAGTGCTGGTGGGACAATATCTTCAATTAGAATTACTAGTGCTCCAACGGCTTTGAACCAAACATTGCCTTATTTGGTTCCTTTAGCCAATCCAAATAGTATGTATGTTCAGATAACTAATTTACCAGCAGGAAATTATACTTTAGCGATAACAGATAATTGTAATCAGGTATACACTTTAACAGCTACTATTTCTAATGTGGTTTCTAATGATCCATTAGTGTTATTGGATAGAAAAGGTTGTGGAGTAGGTTTTGATTCTATAGGATTAATAAGTCCAAACGGACCTCTTCAAGTAGTAACTATTATTGCAGCACCTTCTACTTTTTCATTTCCGTTACCTTATAATGTTAGTTTTAATATTGCCGCCAATGGCATATTTTATATGAATTCTTTACCAGAAGGAACCTATACTTTCTATTCTAAAGATATTTGTAATGTAGAAAGAACAGAAACTAGGTTATTAACCGGATACCATACAACTACCGAGGATATTCAGGTTGTTTCAAATTGTGGCTCGTTTGATTTAGTATTAAATTATAATGATAATAGTGCATATTTATCACAGTTTTGGTTACAAAAATACAATTCTATAACAGGACAATGGGTGCATCCAACAACTGGAGTAGTATATCCAACTAACTCAATGCCTAGTTCAAGTAATTCAATTAACTTAATAAACAATACCACAAATTTAAACATAGCTGCTACTGGGCAATTTAGAATTTTGAAAACTTATGAATATTTTTCTAATGGAAGTCCAAGTTTGTTAAAATGTATAGAAAACATAAGAAGTTTTGAATATAATGGTGGGTTGCAAATAACAACAGCTTACGCGCTACCTTGCGTCAATCAAGGGACACAAATTATAATTGTTGCCAATGGAATTCCTCCATTAACCTATAGAATAACTTCAAAAGACGGCTTGCCTTTTTTAGTAAATAATGGTAATTCAAATATTTTTTCTGGTCTACAACCCGGAATTTATAACTTTCAAGTGCAAGATACTTGTGGAAATATTGTTAATCGACTTTTTGATATAACAACTTTGCCAGAACCTTCAATAACAGCTAGTAATTTATGTCAAGGTCAATCAGGTGAGTTGTCAGTTCAGGCATTTTCTTTTTTAAATTATCAATGGTGGAAAGGAACAAATACGACTACTATTTTAAGTACTACAAATGTTTTAACTTTCAATCCATTTAATGGAGTTACAGATGCAGGAACTTATTATGTTAGAATTTATTCAACAATTCCAGGTTCTTGTGTTGATAGAATTTTGTCCTATACAATTCCTTTGAGTACAATTCCCAACGCTGGTTTGGATGGAAATTTGGTGCTTTGCGGAACATCAAATTCAGTAAATTTATTTACATTATTGAATGGAACATACGACACAGGAGGCGTTTGGCAAGAAATTACAAATAGCGGTATGTTATCAGGAAATAACTGGTTACCACTTGGAATATCTTATGGAGTCTACAATTTTAAATATACGGTTTCAGGATTTTGTAATGCTATAGATGAATCTTTTGTATCAATTACTTTTAATCCTATTCCGATGGATCCGATTGTAGATGTAGATTCTAATTATTGTAGTGGTGATGATATTCAGTTTTTTACAGAAACCATTCCAAATGCAACTTATCAATGGATTGGACCTAATGGTTTTACGGCTACTACTCAGAATTTGGTTTTTAACGATAGTACCACAATTTTATCTGGGAATTATACGGTTACAGCTAATTTAAATGGTTGTACCTCTTCTACAACTAAAACAATTTTGGTAAAACCTATTCCTCAATTTACTATTGAAGCTAATTGTATTAATAATAATTTCACAATTACTGCAATACCTGCTAATGGAACATTTTCAAGCTCAGATACTTTCTTGTGGTCAGGTCCAGATGGTTTTACTAGTACAATAAATCCAATTCAAATTTCAAATAAACCAAAAGGAACTTATTCTGTTGTTATTACAAACATCGATGGATGTAGCACGTTTCAAGCAGTGGAAGTTTTAAGTACCATGTGTACAATACCAAATGGTATATCTCCAAATGGTGATGGTTTAAATGACTCTTTTGATTTATCAGGATTTACAGGAATTCGTGAAATAAAGATTTTTAATCGCTATGGGATGGTTGTATATGAACAAGAAAATTATATTGACCAATGGCATGGACAACAAAAGAATAGTGACAAATTATTGCCAGACGGAACTTATTATTATTTGATTAATTTTGAAAATAGCGAACCAAAAACAGGTTGGGTTTATTTGGTAAGAGAGTACTAAACTATTCTTCTTTATTCTGTGCTTTTCTAATTTTTTTAAACAAGTTTGAAGAATAAACAAAATCAACTATAGCTTCATTATCAGTTTTGAAGATGTCTTTTTTGGAACCTTCCCAAGCAAGAATTCCATTTTTAAGAAAAATGATTTTATCTCCAATTTCCATAACCGAGTTCATATCGTGAGTATTTACAACTGTTGTTATATTGTATTCAACAGTAATTTCATGAATCAAATTGTCAATTACAATAGCCGTTTTTGGATCTAATCCTGAATTGGGTTCGTCACAAAAAAGATATCTTGGATTGTTTACTATAGCTCTTGCAATAGCAACACGTTTTTGCATTCCACCTGAAATTTCCGATGGTTTTTTATGGTTGGCATTAACTAAATTAACCCTATCAATTACAGTGTTTACTCGTTCTCTAATTTCTTCAGGAGATTTTGTGGTAAACATTTTCAATGGGAAACCAATATTCTCTTCAACCGTCATACTGTCAAACAAAGCACTTCCTTGAAAAACCATTCCAATTTCTGTTCTCAAGGCACGTTTTTCATCCGCAGATAGTTCAGAATAAATTCTTCCATCAAATGAAATCGTACCAACATCAGGAGTAAAAATACCTAATAATGATTTTAGTAAAACAGTTTTACCAGAACCACTTTGACCAATAATTAAATTAGTTTTACCAGCATCAAAAGTTGCCGAAATTCCTTTCAAAACTTTAGATTCTCCAAAAGATTTCTCTACGTTTTTTACTTCTATCATCGGTTAATTGGTTAAAAGTAATTGAGTTAAAATATAATTCACCAAGATGATTACTACAGATGTCCAAACAAATGAAACGGTACTTGCTTTACCAACTTCTAACGCTCCACCTTTCATATAATAACCATGAAAAGAAGGAATTGTAGCTAGAATCATAGCAAAAACAACTGTTTTTATAAAGGCATAAGTGATATGAAATGGAATAAATTCGGTTTGAATTCCTTGTATAAACTCATTACTTGCTGTAAAACCACCATAAACTCCAGCCATCCAGCCACCAAGAACACCAAGAAACATTGCTATTCCAATCACAAATGGATACAATAAAAGTGCGATTATTTTAGGGAAAACTAGATAATTTAATGAATTTACACCCATTACTTCTAATGCATCTATTTGCTCAGTAACACGCATTGTTCCTATACTTGATGTGATAAACGAACCCATTTTTCCTGCCATAATGATGGAAATAAAAGTAGGAGCAAACTCTAAAATCACCGATTGTCTTGTGGCAAAACCAATAAGATATTTTGGAATTAAAGGATTAGTTAAGTTTAATGCCGTTTGAATAGAAACAACACCTCCAACGAAAAAGGAAATAAAAGCAACAATTCCAAGGGAATCAATTACTAAATCGTCAATTTCTTTGAAAATTAATCCTCTCATAACCGACCATTTTGTGGGTTTGTTGAAGACTTCTTTCAGCATTAAAAAATACCTACCTATTTGCGTTAAATAACGAATTAACATCATTTTATTAGTGTTCAGTGTTCAGTTTATAGTTGGCAGTAAAAATACTATAATTTTATGTGAAAGATGGATTAAAATTTTAAAACAATTTCTCTTTCATCTTCTGAAGTCTGTAATTACGAATAAATTTAGCTTGTTCGTCAGTAACTAAAAGTGGTTTTTTTGAAGATTTTGCCTTCCAAAAACCTTTTATGTAATCTATAAAAAGCAATGGTTTTTTCTTCATCATCGCCAGTTTCAAGGAAGCTATAGTAGTAATCCAAAATCCGTAACCTAATGAATAAAAGGCTTCACCTTGTTTGTAACGAGCTGTTTTGTTGTAGTTTGCTCCAGTTGGTTTTAAGTGTTTTACATGTAAATTTTCATCGGTAACCACTTTCCAATTGTAGAATTTACATAATAATTCATCAACGGTATCCCATCCCATTTCAGGTTTTAATCCACCAATTTGTTTGAAAGTTTCTTTTCTGTAGGCTTTTAATGCTCCGCGAATATGGTCTTTATCAGTAAGGTTTTCTAAAATCCACTCGCCATTTTTTTCTATGTAGCAAAAACCGCCTGCCATTCCAATTCGTTCATCTGATTGGAAATGTTTTATAATGGTTTCAAAATAATTATTAGGAAAAATCAAATCGGCATCTGCTTTTACAATAAAATCATAGTTTTCATCCAAAGTTTCTAAGCCTTTTTGAAACGCTTGAATGACTTTACTTCCCGGTAAATGAATGGCATCAGAAGTTTTATTCACCAAAGAAATAAAAGGATATTTTGAAACAAATGAATTGACTACATCTTCTGTTTTATCAGTAGAATTATCATTCACAAGTACAATTTTAGTAGGCAAAACAGTTTGTTCAACCAAGGATTGAAGTGTCAAAGAAATTAAGGCTTCTTCGTTGTGTGATGGAATGACGATGTAATACTTCATTAGATATTCACTATTTACTAATTACTTTTCACTTTTTCAGCAAAAACAATATAATATCTAGGAGTAAAATATCTTAACAAAGGTCTAAAACCAAGTTTCTTTACTGGATGCGTAAACTTTTCACGAGCAGTAATTTTCCAACCTGTTTTTTCTAAAAGCCAATCTAGTTGCCAATCTTCAAATTCGTGATAATGTCTGTCCCACATATCAGTTTTGCTTCTGTATGCAGGAGAAAACCATAAACGTAGCGGAATGGAAATCAGCAATTTATCGCACTTTACGTTTTGTAAAACAGTATAGGGATTCAATAAATGTTCAAAGATTTCAAAAGCTGTAAAAACCGTATAAGTTTCGTTTTGCAAAGCCGTTTGGTCGTTGTCTAAATCTTCTCCTTTGGTATTTTTCACAGTGTAACCATTCTCTTCCATAATTTTGGAAAACGGATTTGGAACACCTAAATCAAAGATGGTTTCAGAAGTAGCAACGTGCTTTTGTAAAAATTCTAAAGTGTGCTTAAAGCGTTTATTGGGAAATGTTTTTTCGTACATGAACATTGAAAATTAAAGATGCAAATGTACTAATTTTTACTTCGTACTTTGTATTTCTTATTTCGTACTTTCTTTTACATTCTATAAACAATCGCATTGATATTCATTCCAGCGCCAACCGATGCAAATAGAATTACATCACCTTTATGAATCTCTTGATTTTCAATTTTTCCTTTAATCAAGGAATCGTATAAAGTTGGAACAGTCGCAACACTTGAATTCCCTAATTTATGAATGCTCATTGGCATAATTCCTTCAGGTGGCGTTTGTCCGTATAATTTGTAAAAACGTTGAATAATCGCTTCATCCATTTTTTCATTAGCTTGATGAATCAATATTTTTTTCACTTGATTGATGTCAATTCCAGTTTTATCTAAACATTCTTTCATGGCTTTTGGAACATTGCTCAAGGCAAATTCATAAATCTTTCTACCATGCATTTTTATGTAACGAACATCAGGGTCATGGTCTTTGTTAAAGGAATTTCCAAAGAATAAATAATTGGCTTCATCATAAGCATAAGTAGCCGATTCATGAGCTAGAATTCCTTCTGCTTCACCATCAACCGCTTCAATAATTGTCGCGCCAGCACCATCAGAATAAATCATTGAATCTCTATCATGTGGATCGGTTACTCTAGATAATGTTTCAGCACCAATAACCAAACATTTTTTTGCCATTCCGGCTTTTATAAATGCAGTTGCCTGAATAACACCTTCAACCCAACCAGGGCAACCAAAAAGCATATCATATGCTACACACTTTGGATTTTTTATGCGTAAGTCGTGCTTTACACGAGTTGCCAAACTTGGAAGTAAGTCTGCTTGAATAGCTCCTTTTTTCTGATTTCCAAAATTGTGAGCAAATATGATGTAGTCTAGAGTTTCAGGATCAATTTTTGAGTCTTCAATTGCTTTTTTTGCAGCAATAAAAGCGATATCAGATGTCAATAAATCATCAGAAGCATAACGACGTTCTTCAATTCCAGTAATTCCGTAAAATTTTTCTGTAATAACTTCATTTGGAAGTGGAAACGGCGTTCCATCTTCGTTCAAGAAAACATGATTTGAAAAGTCTTTATTGGTTACTATTTCTGTTGGAATATAACTTCCAGAACCTGTTATTTTTATGTTCATTTTGTTGATAATGAATAGATTTTATGTAAATTTAATAATAAAAAATTAATTTAGACACTATTAATTAATATGCGTGCATATAATTGTGAATTTGTTATTATTATTCTAATAAAATAGTAATTTCATAATTTTATGATTGGTTTTGAGCGATTTTTATTTGCATAATCGTTGAAAGATTGTGTGCCATATTTTTCATACGTTCGCAATTAAAACCTTCAAAATTTTCGTTTATGGCTGCTTCAAAATGTGTCAACCAAATTTCAAACAATTCTTTTGATAAATAGGATTTCATATTTACATCCAAATGAATCTGAGTTAAATTATTAAAATAACCGCCGGTTCCAAAAATGGCTTGCGACCAAAAAGTCACTAGAATAGGTAAGTGTTCCTCCAACTTTATTTTGACAACATCAGTAAAAATGTAACTGATTTTATCATCAGCTAAAAGTTTTTTATAAAAATCCTCTACAATAATATATAAGTCATCTTGATTTTGAACGTCATTCATTTCAGAAAAAATTAAAGTGCAAAGTTACACGATTCCAAATTCAATAGGCTGATTTATGTCATATTTATAAAAGAAAAAGGTTTCAAAAATTAATTTGAAACCTTTAAACTTCGTATTTCTGATTTTGTACTTCCGTACTTACAAATTACATATATGCTTCAATAGGAGCACAGCTGCAAACTAAATTTCTATCACCATAAGCATCATCTACACGACGAACGCTTGGCCAAAATTTATTTTCTGCAATGTATTCCAATGGGTAAGCCGCTTGTTCTCTGGTGTAAGGGAAAACCCAAGTATCAGCAGTTAACATATTTAAAGTATGCGGTGCGTTGTGCAACACATTGTTAGTTTCCTCTTTAGTTGCTGCTTCAATTTCTTTTCTAATAGAAATCATGGCATCACAAAAACGATCCAATTCCGCTAAATCTTCTGATTCTGTTGGTTCAATCATCAAAGTTCCTGCTACTGGAAAAGAAACTGTTGGTGCGTGGAAACCATAATCCATTAAACGTTTTGCAATATCGGTAACTTCAATTCCTTTTTCTTTGAAAGCTCTACAATCTAAAATCATTTCGTGAGCTGCTCTTCCCATTTCTCCTGAATATAAAACCGGGTAGTGCGATTCTAAACGCGTTTTCATATAATTGGCATTCAAAATTGCATATTTTGTAGCATTTGTAACGCCTTCTGAACCTAGCATAGATATATATCCATAAGAAATTAAGCAAACTAATGCCGAACCATATGGTGCAGCAGAAATAGCAGTAATCGCTTGATTTCCTCCTGTAGGAATAATTGGATTAGTTGGTAAAAACGGAACTAATTTTTCGTTTACACAAATTGGTCCAACACCTGGTCCACCGCCACCATGTGGAATAGCGAATGTTTTGTGTAAATTTAAATGACAAACATCAGCACCAATTGTAGCCGGATTTGTTAATCCAACTTGTGCATTCATGTTTGCACCATCCATATAAACCAAACCACCGTTGTCGTGAATGATTTGAGTGATTTCGCAAATAGCACTTTCAAAAACTCCATGAGTTGAAGGATAAGTTACCATCAAACATGAAAGATTTGCTGCATGTTCAATAGCTCTTGCTCTTAAATCTTCTACATCAATATTACCGTTTTCCATGGTTTTGGTCACAATAATTTGCATTCCTGCCATTGCTGCCGAAGCTGGATTAGTACCGTGAGCAGATGATGGAATCAAACATACATTTCTGTGATCATCACCACGAGATAAATGATAAGCACGAATTGCCATCAAGCCTGCATATTCTCCTTGTGCACCTGAATTGGGCTGTAAAGTTGTTCCTGCAAAACCTGTAACTACATTTAATTGATGCTCTAATTTTTTAAGCATAATTTGATAACCTTCCGCTTGTTCCACTGGAGCAAATGGGTGAATACTGTTCCAATTTGCCATTGATAATGGTAGCATTTCGGCTGCAGCGTTCAATTTCATCGTACATGAACCTAATGAAATCATGGAATGATTTAACGATAAATCTTTACGTTCTAATTTTTTGATATAACGCATCAACTGACTTTCAGAATGATGACTGTTGAAAACATCATGCGTCAAGAAAGTTGAAGTTCTTTCTAATGAACTTGGGATATTATTTGTTGAAGATAATTCAGAAACTTTGAAACTTTCTTTACCTGTTGCTTCTGCAAAAATGGCAATGATTTGATTCAAATCTGAAATTGATGTTGTTTCATTTACAGAAATTGAAATGGTTTCGTTATCAACATAAAAGAAATTCACTACGTGTTTTTCTGCAATGGCTTTCACTTTTGAAGCATCAGCTTTTACAGCAATTGTATCAAAGAAAGATGTGTTTACATTATAAACGCCCAATTTGTTCAAGGCATCAGCTAAAGTTGCAGCAGAAGCGTGAACCTTATTGGCTATATATTTCAATCCTTTTGGACCATGAAAAACGGCGTACATTCCAGCCATAACAGCTAATAAAACTTGAGCAGTACAAATATTAGAAGTAGCTTTTTCACGTTTGATGTGTTGCTCACGAGTTCCTAAAGCCATTCTCAAGGCACGGTTTCCGTTAGCGTCAATAGTTACACCGATGATTCTTCCTGGCATTGAACGTTTGTGTTCTTCTTTAGTTGCAAAAAATGCAGCGTGTGGTCCGCCATAACCCATCGGGATTCCGAAACGTTGAGTGGTTCCAACAACTACATCAGCACCAAATTCTCCTGGAGGAGTTAATTTTATTAATGATAAAATATCAGAAGCTACAGCTACTTTTATTTCGTTTTCGTGTGCTTTTGCAATAAAACTAGCATAGTCATTTACTTGACCAAATTTTCCTGGATATTGTAAAATTGCTCCGAAAAAGTCAGAAGAAAAATCAAATGTTTCATGATTTCCAACCACTAATTCGATTCCTTTTGGAGTAGAACGAGTTTGTAAAACCGATAATGTTTGAGGTAAAATTTCTTCAGAAACGAAGAATTTGTTAGCATTGTTTTTCTTTTGATCACGAGAACGAACATCAAACAATAAAGCCATTGCTTCAGCTGCTGAAGTTCCTTCGTCAAGAAGAGAAGCATTAGCAATTTCCATTCCTGTTAATTCAATAACTGTAGTTTGAAAATTCAAAATAGCTTCCAAACGACCTTGAGCAATTTCAGCTTGATAAGGCGTGTAAGCTGTATACCATCCTGGATTTTCAAAAATATTTCTCTGAATTACCGCAGGAACAATCGCTGGATGATAACCCAAACCAATATATGATTTGAAAACTTTATTTTTCTTTCCTAATTCTTGAATGTGCGTTAGGTATTCATATTCAGTCATTGGAGCGTCTAAATCCAAGTCTTTTTTTAGACGGATATTGTCTGGCACAGTTTCATAAATTAACTGGTCAAGACTTTCTACTCCTATGGTTTTAAACATATGTTGTAGGTCGTTCTCACGTGGACCTATGTGGCGTAATGCAAATGAGTCTGTTTTCATTTAAATAATTATATATATAAAGTTTGTGTGTTGTTTAGAATCTGAATCGAGTTCAGATTTAAGCAACAAAAGTAATTATTAAACTTTTATTTTTAAGTTAAACAAAGGGTAATATTTTGAGAAATTGTTAACTAAAAACAAGGTTTATTAACATAATGATTAGTTTTGTAGCATGCGATTTTTTAGAAAACTTTTCGGTTTTTACATCAATTCAAGCATTCATGTGGCTTTGTCTGTTTATGCTTTGGTTCAATTGACGCAGATTTTGTTTAGCATTTCTAATGATTTTGCTACTTCTTACTTCGCTTTTTTTGGAACAATTGTCGGTTATAATTTTGTGAAATATGACGCTTTGGCAAGAACAAAAAAAGTACAAATGTCACTTCAATTAAAAGGAATTGCCTTTTTGAGTTTTCTATCTTTGGTAGCTACTGGATATTATTTTTTTCAATTAGCGAAAACTACACAAATTATTGGTTTTGTATTTCTCGCCATAACATTATTATATACTTTACCGTTCTTTCCCAACAAAAAAAATGCTCGAAATTGGGCTGGATTTAAAATTTACATTGTGGCATTGTGTTGGGTAGGAGTGACGCTTTTTCTCCCAATAATTAATAACAGTTTGCCTTTAACAAGTTATATGTTTTTGGTTGCAGCACAACGATTTATATTGATTTTTGTATTGATATTAATTTTTGAAATCATCGATTTAAGATTAGATGATCCGCATTTGAAAACCGTTCCGCAACAGATTGGAGTCGTAAAAACCAAACGAGTAGGAATTGCTTTGATGATGCTTTTCGTGTTATTAGAATTTTTATCGTCTGATTATAAATTGGAATTTTTTGCATTGAAATCGGCTTTGGCAATAACAACGATTTTATTCTTGTTGTTTTCAAATGAAAATCGATCACGCTATTATGCTTCTTTTTGGGTGGAAAGCATTCCTATATTTTGGTGGTTATTTTTGGTGGTTTTCGGCTAACTCTTTTAAAACTTTATTGCGTTCAGTAATAAAATTGGTTAAATGTTTTTTCAGAATAAGTACATCAAATAGTTTTCCAAAAATACCATAAGGAGTTTGATATTGAATTTTATCAATCATCATTACAAATCCGTTTCCATCGATGAAGGAATGCTCGTGTTTGAAGGATTTAAACTTACCTTCAACCATTTCATCTACAAAATAACTTGGAATTTCCATTGCAGAAATTATACTCTTATGAGTTAAGTAAAATCCAAAATGTTTACCACGCCAAGTCACGGTTTCGCCTTTATTAATCAAGCCAGAAGTTACTCCATCAATAGCAGTTTCGTTAGATTTTGCTGTGGATATTTTATGAACATCAATATTTCTTGATAAGTCGAAAATGACTTGTTTAGAGGTTTTAATTTTTGTTGTAAGGTTTATTGTGGTCATTATTAGAAAGTATTTTTCTTTTCAATTTCTGGTAATATTTTATCTATTCTCATTGCTAATTCTGGTAGTTTGATTGTTGGAACTGCTGGAAATAAATGATGTTCTAAATGATAAAACATACTAAAGGTTATTTTGTTTTTCCATTTGCCTCTTTGAGTTCTAGCCATTTCAGGATTTTCTTCTGTATCGTGATGTACTGTCCAAACAGCAAAAAAAGCCATTAGAAATTCAGCAAAAATCATGATACAAATGTGATAAATTAAAAAATCAATTTTAAAGTAGAATGCAATAAATACGAATATTGCAATGGAACATAACTCTAAAATCATGTTTTTTATGTAATTTTTGTTTCCAAGTTCAAAAGTGACTTTATGAATTAAAAACATATGAATTGGTCCATATAAAATAGCCTCATACCATTTCATTTTTGCTGATTTACCTTCATAATCTTCATCAGACAAACAATATTTATGATGCCTAATGTGATTGAATTTCACTGCATGAATTGAAACCATTAGTAATATACTATTTGAATAAAGTGTAAACCAAGTTAAAAATTTATTAGTTCCTAATGAATTGTGAAAACCATTATGAACTTGTCTCAAACCGGTTAAAAAGAAAAAGGCAGAAAACGGTAACGCTAAAAGATAATATCCAAAATAAGCTAATGTTATCGAAATAACAAACCACGGAATAGTTAGATTATTTTCAATTAACATTTCTTTGAAAGTTAGGTTTTTCAAATCTTTCCACTCCACTTTTTTAAGGATTTCTTGATGTGTCATTTTTTGATATTTTACAACTTATAATGCCCAATTAAATTATGAATGAAAAGTAGTGTATTTACCACAGCAAAAAGAACAAAAAGTGTATTCATAAAATAGCTTCCAACTTTAAATAAGGTTCTTTTCGGAATGTCATACATTGGATAATACGCAATTTGAGTGGCTACTTTTCCAACCCAATAAGCAGCAATCAATCCAGTTAATGCAACTGCAAGAGCTGACTGTTCTTTTAATTCATTTGTAAATAAAATGGCAATCAATCCAAATGAGAAGTTTAAACCTTGGATATATCTTCCGTAGGTTTTTGCAATTTCTTGGTTTAATGGTTTCAATTGTTTCACATCATTATACCAATCAAAAACTTCATGACGGATGTAAGGATAAATCATTGCTGTAAATATTTGACCTATTCCACTTAGGATAATCAGCCAATTTGGTATAATGAAGTTCATAAGTTTATTTTTTTAAGTTCGTATTCGCTTGTGATTTTTCTCATAATAATAAAAAAATATATTGCAATTGACATTGGGAAGAGTACCATTAATGTAAGTTCAATGAAATCATTACTTGATTGATAGTAAAACTGCTCTAAATAAAGTAAAGTGAGCTCTGTTATAGTTGCAAACCAGTATATTGTTAAATGTTTTTTAGCATATCTTGATTTCAGATAAGTAATATAAGTTAGAATGATTGCAGATATAACTTGAATTATCCCAAGTGGAATTTGTGCTAACATTCCAAGATATAAAGTAATAAATAGAGTTAATGTAGTATAAAATGCAATATTGTTTATTTTTCTTAAAGTTTTCATCGTAAAGTTTTTTTACCTTCAATAGTAATTTTTGAACCCAATGCTAGAAATTCAGATGTTGGCTTCAAGTCTTGTAAAAATTTAAAATCTTTACCATAAATACTTTCAAAATCAACATCAATTTTGGATTCAATTACTTTTAATTGTTCCCATCTTGGATGCGAAACAGCATATTCAATAGACTTATCTTTATTGTAATTGGTGTAACCAAAATAATGTTCGGTAATGAATTCTGCTTCTGAATTTGGTTCAATTGGAATTGCTTTTTTATCAGTCTTCATTGCAATTGAATTCCATTTAGCATCTTTAAACCATTCGTATTTAAACGATTTTGAAGTTTCGCTTTCAGTTCTTGAATGAAGCATTTTCATTGTTTGATAATGTTCATTGTATAAGGTGTTAGCGACAATCGTAATAGCATGCTTCGGAACAATTTCTTTAATGAAAACAACTCCTCGTTTCCATATTCCATTTTCGTATCTTTTTACATAGAATCGTAAATTAACTTCTTCAAAATTTATATGAAAAGGAACTTTGATTCCTAAAACTTTTACGTTTTCAAACATAAATCCGATTAGACTGATGTAACATTTGTCGTTCCATAAGTCGATTTCGGTACCTTTTGGAACATAATTTTCTAAAATTTTTGGATCAATTTCGTAATTGAACATTGCTAAATCATTCCACTCTGCTGTTAAGAAGCTCATTTGTTAAGTATATTAAATTTTGAATTAGAAAAGCTGCAATAGTTTATGTATAAATTGTAAAGTGCTATGAGAAGACTTATATAAATAAAGTCTTTTATAAAAAACTTAAAAAATAGTGTTACAATAAACCAATAAATAATTAAAAGAAGTAGCAAGAGTCTATCATTTGCAATAGCATAAAACGTTAAAGTAAAGGCTATAAAAACCTGAAAGAATCCAAGCAACATTAAGAATCCATCACTGCTATCTAAATTGTAGCCAACAACATTTTCTATGAAAACTGGAATCAAAGCTACTATTGTTAGAATTAGATTTAGGTAAAATACAAACTGTCTCATAATTATTTATTGTTTTAAACTTTCAGAAAAAAATGAAAGTTTTGATTAAATTTTTTAGTTTTATTTCATTATTTTAACAACCAATTTTGCCAACCAATTGTCTTTGTATTCGGTCATTTTGTCTAACATATTATCAGCTTTTAATACAAAGTCATACAATTTTGTTGTTTGATCTACAAAATGTTTTTCTTCAGCTGTGTTGTCTGATGTTATTGAAGAAACTTCTTTTAAAACTTTCAAAGCAGGTTTGATTTCTCGTTTACTACGTTCTCTTGAAATTTTTACTGCTAATTCGTCTAAATCTTTTTCAGCTGTAAAAAATTCGCGTCTTTCACCAGCTTTGTATTCTTTGTAAACAATTCCCCAATCCATTAATGCTCTTAAATTCATAGAAGCATTTCCTCTAGAAATTTGCAATTCTTCCATAATGTCTTCCATCGAAACTGCTTCGTGAGAAACCATCAAAAGTGCATGAATTTGAGCCATGGTTTTATTTATTCCCCATTGGCTACCCAGTGCACCCCAAGTTTGAACGAATTTATTTTTAGCCTCTTTGAATTCCATTTTGATGGTTATTTCATTTTAATAGGACAAAGATATATAAAAGTTTTTAAAGTTTCAAAAAAAAATGAAAGTTTATTTTAAAAAGAAACCGAAGCTGAACTTCGGTCATTTTTTTTCGGACTTCGTATTTCGTAACTCGTACTTTAAATTAATCCAGCACGTTTCAACAACGCATCAGCTTTCGGTTCTTGGCCACGGAATTTTTTATACAATTCCATTGGTAATTCGGTGCCACCTTTTGAAAGGACGTTGTCTTTAAATTTAGTAGCTACTTCTTTATTGAAAATTCCTTTTTCTTGGAAATAGGCAAACGCATCAGCATCTAAAACTTCTGCCCATTTATAACTGTAATATCCAGAGGAATATCCTCCTTGAAATATGTGTGAAAAAGAAGTACTCATGCAATTTTCTTCTACATCAGGATATAGACTTGTACCTTCCATGGCTTGTTTTTCAAAAGCTTTGACATCAGCAATAGTTTGAGATTTTCCGTGATACGTCATATCTAAAATTCCGAAACTCAATTGACGTAACGTTGCCATTCCTTCTAAAAAACTCGCGCTTTCTTTGATTTTTTCTACATATTCTTGCGGAATGATTTCTCCTGTTTCATAATGTTTAGCAAACAAAGCCAAAGCTTCTGGCTCGTAACACCAATTTTCCATCACTTGACTTGGTAATTCCACAAAATCCCAATAAACCGAAGTTCCAGACAAACTTGGATAGGTTGTGTTGGCTAACATTCCGTGCAATGCGTGACCAAATTCGTGGAATAAAGTTGTTACTTCATTAAAGGTTAGGAGTGAAGGTTTCGTTTCTGTTGGTGGAGTAAAATTACAAACGATAGAAACGTGAGGTCTTTCATTGATTCCGTTTTTCACTGCTTGCGATTTATAAGAAGTCATCCAAGCGCCATTTCGTTTTCCTTTTCTTGGGAAAAAATCGGAGTAGAAAATGGCAACTAATTGTCCTTCGGAATCCAAAACTTCAAATGTTTGAACATCTTCATGGTATTTGTCTATATCAAAAACTTCTTTAAAAGTAATTCCGAATAGTTTTTCAGCAATAGTAAATGCTCCATTTAAAACATTTTCTAACTTGAAATAAGGCTTTAAAATCTCATCATCAAAGTTGAATAGTTTTTGTTTCAGTTTTTCTGAATAATAAGCTCCGTCCCATTTTTCTAGTTGGTCAATTCCGTCTAGTTCTTTTGCGAAAGCAGTTAGTTGAGCAAATTCTTTTTGGGAAGCTGGTTTTGCTTTTTCTAATAAATCATTCAAAAAAGAAAGTACTTTTTCAGGATTTTGAGCCATTCGTTCTTCTAAAACAAAATCAGAATGCGATTTGTATCCTAATAAATTAGCTCGTTTATGACGTAATTCTACTATTCGTTTTACATTTTCTTTGTTGTCAAATTCGTTGTCTTGAAATGATTTCTTTCCAGCAGCGATTGCAATTTCTTTTCGCAATTCACGATTTTCAACATAAGTCACAAAAGGTAAATAACTTGGGAAATCTAAGGTAAAAACCCAACCTTCTAAATTTTTAGATTTTGCCAAACTTGCTGCCATTTCTTTGGCGCCATCAGGCAAACCTTTTAAATCTTCTTCATTGGTAATATGCAATTGATAGTTATTAGTTTCTGCTAAAACATTTTCTCCATAAGTCAATTTGATTTTGGCTAATTCGGTGTCAATTTCACGTAATTTTAATTTGTCATCTTCATTCAATAAAGCTCCATTTCTAGAAAATCCTTTGAATTTTTTATCTAATAAAGTAGCTTGTTCAGTAGTTAAAGTGAAAGAATCTTTTTGATCATAAACTGCTTTTACTCGTTTGAATAAATCTTCATTTAAAGCAATATCATTACTAAATTCAGTCAACAACGGAGAAACTTCTTGAGCGATTTTTTGCATTTCGTCACAAGTTTCTGCCGAATTCAAATTGAAGAAAATCGATGACAATCTATCTAAATTTTCACCAGAAAAATCTAAAGCAACAATCGTATTTTCAAATGTTGGAGCTTCAGAATTTGTAATTATGGCGTCAATTTCTGCTTTTGCTTTTGCAATATTTTCGATAAAAGCAGGTTTGTAATCTTCTAGTTTTATTTGCGAAAAAGGTGCGGTGTTGTTCTTGGTATTGAATGTTGAGGTAAGTGTTTTCATTGCTCGCAAAGGCGCAAAGGCGCAAAGTTTTTTAAAGTTTAAAATTTTCTAAATCTTGGTAGGTATTCCAAAAACGAAGTAATTCTAAGGTGTTGGAATTTATTTTGTAATAAAGAGTAATTTGTTTTGTAATCACCACTTTATTAACTTCTTTATAATTTGTAGAAATGAATTCAATGTTATTTTTATCTAATAAAGTAATGGTGTAGTCAACTTTGTCGATAAAATTCACAACATCTTGAAATGTCCATTCAGCTTCTAAATAATCAATGTTTTGCCAATAGTCTTTTTTAGCTTGTGGCGACCAAATAATATTCATTATTTGAAATACTTAGAATAACGACTTCTAGTTTCTTCCATAACCATATTATGAGTAATTCCTTCATTATTTTCCAATGAATAAATTGCTTCATCAATAGCCGTTTTTTGCTTTTCGGTTAAAGTGGATTTGGATTGTATCAAAAGTATAATTTCTTCAATCAACTTTGGGTTTTCAATATCCAAAATAACCTTTGCCAACTCAATTTTAGAAGTTTGAATGTTCATAGTATTCTTTTTATCAAAGATAATTATTTTTTCAATTCAGATGCTGCTTTATTCACAGCTTCTTTCAAACTTTCTTTGTAGAAAATTATTTTGTCAAGCACACATTTATCATGACTTCCGATGATTTGTGCAGCAAGAATTCCAGCGTTTTTTGATCCGTTTAACGCAACTGTTGCAACAGGAACGCCACCAGGCATTTGAAGAATCGATAAAACTGAATCCCAACCATCAATAGAATTACTAGATTTTACAGGAACTCCAATTACAGGAAGAGGCGACATTGAAGCAACCATTCCTGGTAAATGAGCCGCGCCACCAGCACCAGCAATTATTACTGAAATTCCACGATTGTGTGCATTTTTACTAAAATCAAATAACTTTTCAGGAGTTCTATGTGCCGAAACAATATCGACTTCAGTTTCGATGTCAAATCCTTTTAAGATGTCGATGGCTTCTTGCATTACAGGCATATCCGAAATGCTTCCCATTATGATCGCTACTTTGCTCATTATTTTAGTTTAATGTTGTTTAAAATTGTTTCTATTGACCACAACTGCCAACTGCGACTGATTACTGCGACTGACCACTGATCACTCTAATACTATTTTTTACTTCTTCCGCAATTTTCCTCGCGTCAACCATATTTTCATTTATAATCGTAACGTGTCCCATTTTTCGGAAAGGTCTTGTTTCTCTTTTGCCGTAAATATGAGGTGTTACACCATCAATTGCCATTATTTTTTCGATGTTTTCGTAAATCACTTGTCCCGAAAAACCTTCTTCACCGACCAAATTTACCATAATTCCGGCAACTTTGCTATCGGTAGTTCCTAAAGGTAAATCTAAAATAGCACGTAAATGATTTTCAAATTGCGAAGTATAACTCGCTTCAATCGAATAATGTCCTGAATTATGAGGTCTTGGCGCAACTTCATTTACTAATATTTCATTGTCTTCTGTTTGAAACATTTCTACCGCTAATAATCCAACGTGATTGAAAGCTTCTGAAACTTTAAGAGCTATTTCGGTAGCTTTTTGAGCCACTTTTTCATCAATTCTTGCAGGACAAATCACATATTCTACTTGATTGGCTTCAGGATGAAATTCCATTTCAACCACAGGATAGGTTTTCACTTCGCCAGAAACCGAACGAGCAACGATTACTGCCAACTCATTTTTGAACGGAACCATTTGCTCTGCAATGCATTCTACTTCTGGTAAATTGACTAAATCTATTGTTGAGCGTACTATTTTTACACCATTTCCATCATAACCAAATTGGGCACATTTCCATACAAAAGGAAATTCTAATTCGTCTTTTTCTAAAGATTTTCTCAAATCATTCAAATCCACAAATCGTTGATGAGGTGAAGTTGGTATGTTATTTTCAACATAAAAATCTTTTTGACGACCTTTATTCTGAATCAAACGCAATGTTTTTGGTGAAGGAAATATTGGTAATCCTTCTGATTCCAAAACGTCTAAAGCATCTAGATTTACGTTTTCGATTTCGATGGTTAACAAATTTACCATTTTTCCAAATTGATAAACGGTGTCATAATCCATCAAACTTCCTTTATAAAAAGCATTGCAACTGTATCTTGCCGGAGCTTCTTCACTTGGTTCTAAAACCAAAGTTTGTATATCGAATTTTCTAGTTTCGGTCAAAAGCATTTTGCCTAATTGTCCGCCACCGAGAATACCTAATTTAAAATCGGATGAGAAATAATTCATTGCGTTGTAGTTGTGTTGTTTTTTTCAATTTTTCAATTTTTTTAATCTTATTCTAGTGTGCTTAAAAAATCATCAGGCGTTAATACATTGATTTCGGCATATTTATAATCTTTCAAATCTCTTGTAACAATGCAATTCATATCATTAATTGATTGAGCAGAAACGATTTGTATAGCATCTTCAAAATCTTTATGATTTGATTTCAAGCTTTTTTTTAAAATAGATTCCGTTACAGCTATTATGGAAATGGTATCCAACAAATCTTCAATAATTAAACGCAATTCTTTTTCATCAACCATTTTTTTTGCAATATAATGCAGTGTTGCAATAGAGTGTGATGTTGAATACATTTTTATATTTGACTTTTGACAATAATCAAAAATTGAAATAGCATTTTCTGAAAAAGGTTTTCTGTTGGCTAC
This sequence comes from Flavobacterium koreense, assembly GCF_054776075.1. NCBI lineage: Bacteria > Pseudomonadati > Bacteroidota > Flavobacteriia > Flavobacteriales > Flavobacteriaceae > Flavobacterium > Flavobacterium koreense. The sequence goes on from NZ_BAAHCF010000013.1 coordinate 38,488, forward strand.
TAAATCTACTAATATATTGGTGTCTAAAAAAATATGCTTATATTCCATATTTTTCTTTGTAATATTCTTCTTTAGCTTTTTTAATGTCAAAATCATCAGGAAGTGTAATTCTTCCAATTAATTTTTTTACACTTGGATGAATGTCTTCATATTCATCTTTTTCATTGTTTTTATTTGATTTTTCAACCAAACTTCTAAAATAATTTTCAACCATTTCAGATAAACTTCTGCCTGTTCCTTTAGCATAGATTTTTGCTTTTTCTATGATTTCTTTTTCAAGAGATAAAGTGAGTTTAGTATTCATATACGTAAAGTTTTTACAAATGTACGTAAATAATTATTTTGGAATATTAAAATTTATTAAATCTTTATCATTTTTTTTGAATAAATTATTTATTCAATGAAAAAAGTTCTTTTACTAATATTTCTCACTCTGCAACTTCAAAGTTGTATAAAACCGGGAATGTATTCTGTTGTGGATAACACTTTGTTTTCTCAACCCTATAAAGCGCCTATATTTTACATAATGTTTTCAGGTAAAAGAGAGCAAAAAATTGCTGAGGAAGTTGAGAAAAATTTGAATAAGAGTTTTGAAGCATCTAGGATGGCTCCATATGTTATACTAATTAATTTGAATGAAATGAATGAATCTCAGATTAACTCAATGATGATAAAAACGTATGAAGATAAAACCTCAGATATTGTTTTTACTTTTAAATTGACCCAAATAAATATATATGAAAGTTATGGAATGACTAGTATTACAGATTTTAGTTATTTAGTTACTGCTTTTGATTATAAAATTAATAAAGAAGTTTGGAAGTCAAAAGTATATTCTCCCTGGCATGGGAATTCAGTAAATAATATGACTACTGAGTTTGTTGATAAATTAATAAATGACAAAGTACTTTGATATGAAAAAAATATTGATTTTAAATTTAATTATTTTATTTTTTTTTACTGGGTGTGCAAGTTTTAAAATAGTTTCAAATGTAATTGATAATGAAAATTTGGTGTCTTTCAAAAAACCATTAATTGTAATTACTTACAACGGAATTACTGAAAGTACATCTAAAAGGATTGAAAATAAACTACAAGATTACTATAATCTTACAAATATAAATGCTGATTTTTACTTGCTTGAAATAAAGCAAGATGTTTTAAAATTGAATGAAGAGAAAAAATCATTTATTGAAGATTTAATTCCAATATGCGATAAAAATAAGAATGATGGAATTATTTTCTTTAAATACGATAAATATAATTATGGTGCTTATGGTGTGTCTTTTACTCAAGAAACATTTGCTATTAATAAGGATACAAGAAAAGTAACTTGGCGAGCAATTGGTTATACAAATTTTGATGGAATAAAAAAATATTGTGAGGAAATTACCGATAGAATGATTTTAGAAAAAGTTATTCAAAACTATTAATTTTACAATTTTTTCAAAATATCTTTCACTGCCGATTTATAAGCAGGAGTTTGGTGACTGCAATCTCTTTGAAGTAGCACTATTAATTCCTCATTAACCCATGTGTGTTTTTTACCGAGATTGTACAAAGTTCGCATTGTATAAGCTGCATTTGCAGCTTTGTTGGATTCAATCAACCAATCTAAACAAGTCTCAATTATCTTTTCTTCTTGATTTTCTGTTAAAGAATATTTTTTAGAATTGGATAGAAATAAACAGATTTTAGAAATCGAACGTATGGCAGAATCATTTTTATAATGAGGTAAAGTCTCGCAAAAATCTTCTAAAAAGGGAAGAAATAAATCCATTTTTTCTTCACATATCAATTCCAAAATCCAACACGCTTTATGGTGATTTTTGTCCTTAATATTAAATGCAATTTCTAATAAATACTTTAAATAATCAGGATTGGCAAAGATGAAATCTTTATTATCATCTCTACTTTTCCTATGTGCTGTGCTTTTAGCGATTTGATTGTAATAAGTTGCATTCATTTTGTAAATATATTAAATTAACAAAAAAATCTTAATACTTGATACTTAATACTTAATACTTCACTAAATTTGCTCCTTTATTTTTTAAAACAACAACACAATGATACATCTTCATGATAAAACTTTCGAGCCATTTATTTCTTCAGAAGAAATTGACTTCGCAATTGCAAATATGGCCAAACAAATGGACGACGATTTTTTTGATGAAGTTCCAGTTTTTGTTGGGATTTTAAATGGTTCCTTTATGGTAATGTCCGATTTGATGAAGCACTACAGAGGAATGTGTGAAGTAAGTTTTATGAAAATGGCTTCTTACGAAGGAACACAATCTACAAATGACGTTAAACAACTAATCGGAATCAACGAAAACCTTGAAGGAAGAACCGTTGTAATTGTTGAAGATATTGTAGACACAGGAAATACGATTGAAGAATTGAAAGCAATTTTCAAAGAAAAAGGAGTAAAGCATTTAAAAATCGCAACTTTATTCTTCAAACCAGAAGCATATAAAAAAGACATTAAAATAGATTACGTAGGTATTAGAATTCCTAATAAATTCATCGTTGGATATGGTTTAGACTACGATGGTTTAGGAAGAAACCTAGCAGACGTTTATCAATTAGCACAATAATCTAACAATCCAATAATCTAACAATCTTAATCAAAATGATCAACATCGTTCTTTTCGGAAAACCAGGTGCAGGAAAAGGCACACAAGCTGAATTTTTAAAAGAAAAATACAATTTAACACATCTTTCAACAGGAGATATTTTTAGATTTAACATCAAAAATGATACTGATTTAGGAAAATTAGCCAAAACCTATATGGATAAAGGCGATTTAGTTCCAGATGAAGTAACTATCCAAATGTTGCAAAGCGAAGTTGATAAAAACCCACATTCGGCAGGTTTTTTATTTGATGGTTTTCCAAGAACTTTAGCACAAGCAGAAGCTTTAGATAAATTTTTAGAATCTAAAGATCAAACTATTACGGCTACTGTTGCACTTGAAGCGGATGATAATATTCTTGTAGCTCGTTTGTTAGAAAGAGGAAAAACTTCTGGAAGACCAGACGATCAAGATGAAGAAAAAATCAGAAATCGTTATGACGAATACAATCAAAAAACAGCACCTTTAATGGATTATTACAAATCTCAAGGAAAATTTCATGCTGTAAATGGTATCGGAACTATCTTAGAAGTTAACGAACGATTGAATCAAATTTTCGATAAATTATAGTCTAAAGAATTGACCTGGAGATAAATTTCGAGCATTCAATTTTTTTTCAGATATTTGCACTCACAAAAGGAGCTATTTCCGATAATAGGGATTTATGCTCTTTTTTTGTAATTTTAAACTATGGAAATTTTAATAATACTTTTTCTAATCATTTTAAATGGTGTTTTTTCAATGTCAGAAATTGCATTAATATCTGCTAGAAAAAATCGATTAGAAACGGCTGCCAAAAAAGGGAATACCAATGCCAAAGCTGCTTTAGATTTGGCAAATTCACCTAATGAATTTTTATCAACAGTTCAAATTGGAATTACATTAATCGGTATTCTAACCGGTATTTATTCAGGTGATAAAATAACTACAGATGTTCAAAATTTTGTAGCATCATTTGAAGCATTAAAACCTTATGCAAACTCAATTGCAGTTGGAATTGTTGTAGTTACTTTAACCTTTTTCTCTTTAGTTTTAGGCGAATTATTGCCAAAACGTATTGGACTAAATTATCCAGAATCAATTGCCAAAGCTGTTGCTGTTCCAATGAAAATTGTTTCAAAAGTTACCATGCCATTTATATGGTTGCTTACAACTTCAACAGATTTTTTATTGAAAATATTGCAAATTAAACCAACTGCAGACGGAAAAGTAACCGAAGAAGAAATTAAGGCAATTATTAAAGAAGGTACAGAAGGCGGAGAAATACAAGAAATTGAACACGATATTGTTGAACGTGTTTTTCATATTGGAGATAGAAAAGTAAATTCGTTAATGACACATAGAAATTCTATTATTTATTTATCTCACGAAGATTCAATTCAGGAAATTAAAAACAAAGTTCTAGACGAGTTGCACTCAGTTTATCCAGTTTGTGAAGATAATTTAGATGACGTAAACGGAATAGTATTATTGAAAGATTTGTTTTCAAGTTTTGAAAAAGGTGAGTTTGATTTGAAAAAAATCACGAAAGAGCCAGTCTATTTTATAGAACATACTTCTGCCTATAAAGCACTTGAAAATTTTAAATTGTCTAAAGTACATTATGCTTTAGTTACTGATGAACACGGTGTTTTTCAAGGAATTATTACATTAAATGATATTCTAGAAGCTTTAGTTGGAGACGCTGCTGACTTCTATGAAGATGAATTCAAAATAGTTGCTCGTGAAGACGGAAGTTGGTTGGTGGACGGACATTATTCGTTACACGATTTTCTAACCTATTTTGATATGGATGATTTAATTGGCGATTACGATGTAACAACCGTAAGCGGATTAATCGTAACCGAATTAGGAATCATACCAAAACAAGGACAAAAACTTATTTGGAACAAACTAGAATTTGAAGTTATAGATATGGATGGCGTTAAAATTGACAAAGTGCTAGTTACCAACATTAAAAATAATTAAAAAGTAATCAGTGTTCAGATTTTAGTGTTCAGTTTTCTGATTACTTTAATTTGTTCATTGAAAAATAAATAGTGCTATGTGAAAGTATTGTTTTAGAAAATCTAAATCACTGAATACTAAACACTGAACACTGAATACTAATAAAATGACAGAAGGAAATTTTGTAGATTACGTAAAAATATATGTTACTTCCGGAAAAGGAGGTAAAGGATCAACGCATTTACATAGAGAAAAATTTATTGAAAAAGGCGGTCCAGATGGTGGTGATGGAGGTCGTGGTGGACACGTTTACATAAAAGGAAATAAAAATCTTTGGACATTATTCCATTTGAAATTTGTTAAACACATGCGTGGTGGTCACGGTGGCGATGGAGGAAGCTCTAGAAGTACTGGTCACGATGGTGAAGATAAATATGTAGAAGTACCATTAGGAACTGTTGTAAAAGATATCGAAACAGGAGAAATTCTTTTTGAAATCACAGAACACGGCGAAGAACGAATTCTAGCTCAAGGAGGAAAAGGAGGTTTAGGAAACTGGCATTTTAGAAGTTCAACCAACCAAACGCCAAGATATTCACAACCCGGAATGCCTTCAACAGAATTGGATGTTATTCTAGAATTAAAGGTGCTTGCTGATGTTGGTTTAGTAGGATTTCCTAATGCAGGAAAATCAACTTTACTTTCAGTTTTAACTTCAGCTAAACCAAAAATTGCAGATTATCCATTTACAACATTAAAACCTAATTTAGGAATTGTTGCTTACAGAGAATTTCAATCGTTTGTTATAGCAGATATTCCAGGAATCATTGAAGGTGCAGCTGAAGGAAAAGGATTAGGACATTATTTCTTGCGTCATATCGAAAGAAATTCAACGCTGTTATTCTTGGTTCCAGCCGATGCGGATGATATTAAAAAAGAATACGAAATTCTATTAGACGAATTACGTCGTTACAATCCAGAAATGTTGGATAAAGATAGACTTTTAGTAATCTCAAAATGCGATATGCTCGATGATGAATTAAAAGCAGAAATGAAACAACATCTAGATAAATCCAAACTCGGAATTCCTTATATGTTCATTTCATCTGTTGCTCAACAAGGTTTGACAGAATTAAAAGACAAACTTTGGGAAATGCTAAATGTAGAAGATGAAAAGCCTGAGAACAGCCACGGTTTGTAAGATATTTCTAAATAAAGTAAAGCTTCGAAATTTTCGAGGCTTTTTTTTGTGTTTTGATTTCCTAAAGTAAAGTTAAAATTAACTTATTAATTCAGGTTTTCGACCATAAAATTTAAATAATCCTCAAAAAATCGTAATTTCGCAACACTAAAATTTTGCAATATTCAATTCAAAGTGTAACAAATTGCATTTTAAATAGACTATTAGCGAACAAACAATTAACCTTTTATATTTTCAATTATGAAGAAAATTTTATTATCCTTAATTGCTGCCATTATGCTTGTTCCAACAAGTGTTAAAGCTGACGAAGGAATGTGGTTTTTAATGTTCATCGAACGTTTAAATCACCGCGATATGCAAAAAATGGGCTTGCAATTGACAGCCGAAGAAATCTACAGCATCAACAATCATAGTTTGAAAGATGCTATTGTACAATTCAACGGAGGTTGTACAGCAGAAATCATCTCTAAAGATGGTTTAGTTTTAACAAATCACCACTGTGGTTATGATGCTATTGCAGAATTATCATCAGCAGAAAAAAATTATTTAAAAGATGGTTATTGGGCTGCAGATAGAAAATCTGAAATGAAACCATCAAGCTTATACGTTCGTTTCTTTGTTCGTATGGACGATTGTACAAAAAGAATTTTAGCAGTAGTAAACTCAAGTATGAGCGAAGCAGATAGAGAAAAAGCTATCAATGCTGAAATTGCTAAAATTGAAAAAGAAAATAACGAAGGTGGAAAATATACAGTTTCTGTTCGTCCATTTTTTCAAGGAAATGAATACTATTATTTTGTTTACCAAGATTATAAAGACGTTCGTTTAGTTGGAACTCCTCCAGAAAGTTTAGGAAAATTTGGCGGTGATACTGACAACTGGGAATGGCCACGTCATACTGCAGATTTCTCAATGTTTAGAGTTTATGCAAACGCTGATGGTTCTCCAGCAGAATATTCTGAAAACAATGTTCCTTTAAAACCAAAACATTACTTACCAGTTAATTTAAGTGGTGTTAAAGAAAATGACTTTGCAATGATTCTTGGATATCCTGGAAGAACTAACCGTTGGATGCCAGCCGGTGGAATTGAGCAAAATGTAAAATTTGCATATCCTGCTTGGGTTGAAGGTGCAAAAACAGGTATGGACGGAATGAAAAAATATATGAATCAAAGTGATGCTTTGAACTTAGTGTATGCTTCTAAATATGCTTCAACTGCTAATTACTGGAAAAACCGTCAAGGAATGATTGATGCTTTAACCAAATTTGGTACTGCAAAATCTAAAGCAGCTCAAGAAGCTAAATTTAATAAATGGGCTAACAAACCAGCAAATAAAGCTAAATACGGAAACGTAATTGCTAACTTAAATAATTTTTATGCTTTAACAAACGAGAAATCTCGTCACGATAACTACTTACAACAATTATTCAGAACATCTTCTTTCGGAACTATTGGAAGAAGTTTAGGAAGACAATTAGATTTGTATGTGAAAGCTGATGCTGCAAAACGTGCTACAATGGCACCTCAAATCACTGAGATGGCTACAGAAATGTTTAAAGAATTACACATTCCAGCAGAGAAAGACATTCTTGCGGCTCAATTAAAAACATATGCAACTAAATCAACAGGTTATGCAATTGCTCCTATGGTAAAACAAATTGGTGATGCAAACAATAATGATTTTACAAAATATGTAAACGCTGCATTTGATTTAAGTATTTTTACATCAGTAGATAGAGTTAAAGCATTCTTAGATTTACCAAGTGAAGCTATGCTAACAAACGATCCATTATATGCTTTGTCAAATGATATGGTTGCACATTTCGGAAAAAAATCGGATGAAGTAACTAAAGCTCAAAATGATTTTGCCTCTTCATTCCGTTTATTGGTAGAAGGTTTAAGAGAATCTAAAATTGGAGCTATTAAATATCCAGATGCTAACTCAACGTTGCGTTTAACTTATGGAAAAGTTCGTTCACTTCCAGCAGACAAAAGAAATGATGCAGTTGTAAATAACTACACAACACTTGCAGGTCAAGTAAAAAAATACAAAAAAGGAGATCAAGAATTTGATTTACCAGCGCGTGTTTTAGAAATGAACAAAAACAAAGATTTCGGACGTTATGCAGATAAAGATGGTTCGCTTCACGTGAATTTCTTAACTGATAATGATATCACAGGAGGAAACTCAGGTTCGCCAGTTCTTAATGGAAAAGGAGAATTAATCGGACTAGCTTTCGACGGAAACATAGAAGCAATGGCTGGTGACGTAATCTTTGATAACAAATTACAAAGAACAATCAACGTAGATATTCGTTATGTTCTATGGGTTATTGAAAATTTCTCAGGTGCAAAACACATCGTTGACGAAATGACTTTGGTAAGATAAATAAAAGTACGAAGTACAAAATACGAATTACGAGATAATCGTAAAATAATAACTCCGAATTAAGAAATTAGTTCGGAGTTTTTTTATTAGCGAATGGCTCGGGAATTTTTGTCCCGAAGCTTTCCTGCTTTTTGCACTGCATGGCAGTTGCTTCAAATGCGGAGCATTCACCGAACACTTATATAAAATAAAAGTCAAGTGAGGTAATCATGGCTAGGTAGCAATTGTATCGAACAAATGTTAAGTTCTTTAAAACACTTTCATCTTTAATACATAACTTTTCTTATTTTTGAAAAATAATAACAACCCATGAAATTTCTACCTTTTTTATTTCTTCTAATTTCCTTCAATATGATGGCAGAAACTGATTTTGAAAAAGCAGAAAAACTCTACAAACAAGAAAAGTACGATCAAGCCAAAACTCTTTTTGAAAGCTATTTAAAATCCAATCCAAATCACTACAAAACAGTTGAATATCTTGGCGATATTGCAGGACATCAAAAAAAATGGGACGAAGCTATCAAACAATATAAAGTTTTAAAAACTCAGTTTCCTAAAACAGCCAATTATTGGTATAAATATGGTGGAGCTTTAGGAATGAAAGCAAAATCAGTCAATAAATTCAAAGCTTTAGGAATGATTGATGATGTAGAAAATGCCTTTCTTACAGCTGCAAAATTAGATGTAAAACATATAGATTCACGTTGGGCATTGGTAATGCTTTACATAGAATTGCCAGGAATTGTTGGTGGAAGTGAGACTAAAGCTGTAAAATATTCTAACGAATTAATGGAACTTTCTAAAGTAGATGGCTACCTTTCCAAAGGTTACATCGACGAATATTTCAATCGTTATAAAAAAGCAGAAGCAAATTATATAAAAGCACACGAAATTGGCAACTCAAAAACCACTTTTCAAAAATTATATAATTTATATTTGAATAAAATTAAAGACAAGGCGAAAGCAACAAAGTTAAAAGAACAATTCGAAAAAAAATAACAAAACTCAAATTCCAAATTCCAATAATTATAGGTTTGGGATTTGGAATTTTAATAATTGGAATTTCAAATGCGTACACATTTCATAGCCATTGGCGGTGCAGCCATGCACAATTTAGCACTAGCATTACACAATAAAGGATACCAAGTTACAGGAAGCGACGACGCGATTTTTGAGCCATCAAAATCACGTTTAGAAAAAAAAGGTTTGTTGCCTATTGAAATGGGTTGGTTTCCAGAAAAAATTACTCAAGATATTGAGGCTATCATTTTAGGAATGCACGCCAAAGCAGACAATCCAGAGTTGCTAAAAGCAAAAGAATTAGGATTGAAAATCTATTCTTATCCTGAATTTTTATACGAGCAATCCAAAAATAAAACTCGAGTAGTAATTGGTGGTTCACATGGAAAAACGACCATAACTTCAATGATTTTGCACGTAATGCATTATCATAATATCGAAGTTGATTATATGGTTGGAGCACAGTTGGAAGGATTTGACACCATGGTGCATCTAACAGAAAGCAACGATTTTATTGTCCTTGAAGGTGATGAATACTTGTCTTCACCAATTGATAGACGACCAAAATTTCATTTGTATCAACCTAATATTGCTTTGCTTTCCGGAATCGCTTGGGATCATATTAATGTGTTTCCAACATTTGAAAATTATGTAGAGCAATTTGAAATATTTGTAAATCAAATTACAAAAGGTGGAATTCTTGTTTACAATGAAGAAGACGAAACCGTTAAAAAAGTAGCCGAAAATTCTGAAAACCCAATCAGAAAAATTGCATATCAAACGCCAAGTTACACAGTTGAAGATGGAACTACTTTGCTTGATACGCCAGAAGGCTCAATGCCAATTGAAGTTTTTGGAGCACACAATTTAAATAATCTTGCTGGCGCCAAATGGATTTGCCAAAATATGGGTGTTGATGAAGCCGATTTCTACGAAGCCATTGCCAGTTTTAAAGGAGCAAGTAAACGTCTAGAAAAAATTGCTGAAGGAAAAGGAAAAGTAGCTTACAAAGATTTTGCTCATTCACCAAGTAAAGTTTCAGCAACTACAAAAGCGGTTAAGAATCAATATCCAGATAGAACTTTGATTGCCTGTTTAGAATTGCATACTTACAGTAGTTTAAATGCCGAATTCTTAAAAGAATATCAAGGCGCACTAGACGCAGCAGATGTTGCCGTAGTTTTCTATTCGCCAGATGCTGTAAAAATCAAGCAACTAGAAGAAGTAACTTACGATCAAATTGCACAATCATTTCAAAGAGAAGATTTAATAATTTATACCAATCCAGCCGATTTTAAGAATTTCTTATTCAGTCAAAACTTTGATAATTCTGCATTGTTATTAATGAGTTCAGGAAATTATGGTGGATTGAATTTTGATGAGGTAAAAGGATTGTTGAAGTAATTTGAAAATATATTCTTTATTTGAAACTAAAAGAAAATAATGGAGATTTTAAGCGCAATTTTAGATTTATTTTATGTTTTGGATTCTAAAGGTGTTTTAAATAAGAATTGGAAAATATTTGTTGATTCGGATAGTTATATTGGAACTAGATTTATTGCATTTATTTCCGTTCTAATTTTAATTGTTTTTTATTTAGGGATTTTAGCTGTAATTGTATTTTTAATTTATTCTTATTTTGCTAAAAAGGAAGTGTAATTACTTTCCATACTTAAAATGCCCAACAATTTCCCAACTAAACAAGCAATCTTCTGCGACTTGTCCTCCACCAACATTGTGGACAATCATTGGGTTTCCATCTATTGATTTTTTGTGAGTTAAAATTCCAATGTGAGGTAATTTTCCATTAATCATCCAAGTTACAATTTCGCCTGTTTTATAATCGTTTGGATTATTTGAAACTTCTAATTTTTTGCCTTTTCGTTCAAAAAACACTTCAAGATTCGGAACTCTTCTATGATCAATATTAGTATCTGTTTTTTTCAAACCCCATTTGGTTGGATATTTCGAAAAGTTGGCTTTCATATCTTCGTGAACTTCTTTTTGCAAATCAATTCCAAGTTTTCGGTAAGCCCGAATTACAACATCAGAGCAAACTCCAGTTTTGGGTGGAACATCTCCATTTGGATATTTTAAAGAAACATAATTTGGAGTGTAAACTACATTTTCATCAATAATTGAAATTGCAGCATTTGAAAGCTTCTCTTCAAAAGTAGAAGGATTTTCAATCGCAGCAACTGAAATGTTATCAGTTTTCAAATTATTTTTTTCAGCTTTTTTGCATCCAAAAGAAAATAAAATCACTAGAAGAATTAGAGTTAGTTTCATGAATTGTTTCTTATTCAAACGAAAATTCTAATCATTTTATTTTGAACTCTTTAAAAAAATATAGTTCTTTGTGCTTTATAAACGCCAAAATAATTATGTACACACCTATCAATCAATGGGCTGAAGACGATCGCCCAAGAGAAAAATTTCTACTAAAAGGAAAATCTTCCTTATCAGATTCCGAATTACTTGCTATTTTAATTGGTTCCGGCTCAAGAAATGAAAGCGCAGTGCAACTTTGTCAACGCATTTTATTTTCTGTCGATAATAATTTAAATCAACTCGGAAAATTATCAATCCAAAAACTTACCGAATTTAAAGGAATTGGTGAAGCAAAAGCAATCACTATCGCCGCAGCATTAGAATTAGGAAGAAGAAGACGAACCGAAGATGCAGAGGAGCTTAAAAAAATAACCTCAAGCAAAGCCGTTTTCGAAATTATGCAACCCATAATTGGCGAATTACCTCATGAAGAATTTTGGGTTTTATATCTCAATAATTCCAATAAAGTAATCCATAAATCACAACTATCAAAAGGTGGCATTACAGGAACAGTTGTAGACAGCAGAATAATTTTCAAAACCGCATTGGAATATAACGCAACTTCGTTAATTTTGACACACAATCATCCATCTGGAAAATTGCTAGCAAGTGATGCAGACAAAGAAGTGACCAAAAAATTGAAATTAGCTGGTCAACAAATGGATATTTTTGTATTGGATCATATTATTATTACAGAAAATGGTTATTATAGTTTCAATGATAATGGTATTTTCTAATTATAAATTCAAAAGTTAGCAATTTTTCAAGTCAATTAATAAATTTAAAATTGAAACATATTACCGATATTTTCTTTGATTTAGATCATACACTTTGGGATTTTGATAAAAATTCTGAATTGGCATTTGATAAAATATTTAAAGAAAATCACCCAAAAGTGGATACAAAATCGTTTGTAGAAATCTACGCGCCAATCAATCAAGCGTGTTGGAAATTGTATCAAGTTGATAAAATTTCTCATGAGGAACTACGATACAAGAGATTAAAAGATTCGTTTGATGCGCTAAACTATTCAATTTCCGATGAAGATATTAATCAAATGTCAGTTGATTATATAACCTATTTGCCAGAAAATAACATGTTATTTGATGGCGCAAAAGAAGTTTTAGATTATCTCAATCTTAAGTATAAGTTGCATATAATAACCAATGGTTTTGCGGAAGTTCAATATAAAAAATTAAATAATTCTGGAATTTCAGATTATTTTATTTCTGTAACCAATTCGGAAATGGCTGGTGTAAAAAAACCGAATCCTAAGATATTTGAGTATGCTTTATTAAAAGCAAATGCCAATAAACAGAATAGTATTATGATTGGCGATTGTATAGATGCTGATGTTAAAGGAGCATTAGATTTTGGGATTGATGCAATATTTTTTAACGAAAGTAAAATTGAAATTCCTTCTCATATAAAACAAGTGAATCACTTAATAGAATTAAAAAATTACCTGTAATGAAAAAATATTATCTTTTATTTTTATTAGTTTCTGCTATCGGATTTAGTCAAAATTTGAATGACTATAAGTATGCAATGGTGCCTTCAAAATTCAACTTTTTGAAAGAAGAAAACATGTATAACTTAAATGCTTTGACTAAATTATTTATGGAAAAATATGGTTTCGAAACCTATTTAAGTAATGAAACTGCTCCAGATGATTTTATTGCAAATAATTGTAATAAAGTATTTGTTGATGTTATTCCTAATAATAATTTTTTCACAACAAGAGTGAAAGTTGTTATAAAAGACTGTAGAGGAACAATTTTATATACTTCAGAAGAAGGAACAAGTAAAGATAAAGAATATAAAGTTGCTTATAATCAAGCTTTGAGAATGGCTTTTGATAGTTTTAGTATTTTAAAAAACCACAAATATCAACCTTCGCAAAAGAGTTTAGGAATGATTGGTGAACCAGCTCCAGCTCCTGTTAAAGTAAATGTAGAAAAGGTTGTTGTAACTAGTGAGAATGTCAAGGTTTATACTTCTAAAGTTGATAATTCATCTTTATTTGTTCAACCAATCACAAATGGTTTTCAAATCATAGACTCTGAACCAAAAGTGATTTATAAAATCTTCAATACTTCAACAAAAGATGTTTATATCGCTACAAAAGGAATCATTCAAGGCGTTTTCTATTCAAGAAACAACGAATGGATTTTTGAATATTATCAAAATGATAAATTAGTTTCTGAAAAAGTGGAAGTAAAGTTTTAATTTGTAAAAAGTCTAAAAAACTAAGGACTAATACCCATACTTATCTTTCCAACGATTTTTTAAAAATTCTCTTGTTCCATTTTCTCTAGAATTATTTCCAGGATCGTAGAATTTAGTTTCTTTAATGGCATCAGGTAAATATTCTTGTTCACTAAAATTATTGGCATAATTATGTGAATATTGGTATTCATCACCATAGCCCAATTCCTTCATTAATTTAGTTGGAGCATTTCGTAAATGAATTGGAACCGGTAAATCTCCAGTTTGTTTTACAACGGCTTGAGCTTCGCCAATAGCCATATAACTTGCATTGCTTTTTGGAGAAGTTGCTAAATAAACTGCGCATTGACTTAAGATAATTCTGCTTTCAGGATAACCAATTGTGGAAACGGCTTGAAACGTATTATTCGCCATAATAAAAGCAGTCGGATTAGCATTTCCAATATCTTCACTTGATAAAATCAACATTCTTCTTGCAATGAATTTCACATCTTCGCCACCTTCAATCATTCGAGCTAACCAATAAACAGTACCATTTGGATCGCTTCCGCGAATTGATTTTATAAAAGCTGAAACAATATCATAATGCTGTTCGCCAGTTTTGTCATAAAGAACTGTATTTTGTTGTACCAATTCCAAAACTTTTTCATTGGTGATCAAAATTTGACCTTCTGGGCTTGCGTTTACAACCAATTCAAAAATATTTAATAGTTTGCGTCCATCGCCACCAGAAAGTCGCAACAACGCTTCTGATTCCTTTATTTTTATTTTTTTGGAAGAAATTATAGTGTCCAATTTCATCGCTCGTTCTAAAAGTGCTAATAAATCTTCCTTAGAAAACGGATTTAAGACATAAACCTGACAACGTGACAATAACGCAGGAATAACCTCAAAACTCGGATTTTCAGTTGTCGCTCCAATCAAAGTAACCCAACCTTTTTCAACTGCAGCCAAAAGTGAATCTTGCTGCGATTTACTAAAACGATGAATCTCATCAATAAACAAAATTGGATTTTTTGCCGTGAATAATCCGCCACTTTGTTTCGCTTTTTCAATCACATCGCGAATGTCTTTCACACCACTATTTATAGCACTCAATTCGTAAAACGGACGATTACTTTGTTTAGCAATTATCTGCGCCAATGTTGTTTTTCCAGTTCCAGGCGAACCCCAAAAAATCATAGACGGAATAACGCCACGAGCAATCTGTTGCGTCAGCGAACCGTTTGGTCCAACCAAGTGCAACTGACTAATGTAATCTTCTAATTTCTGCGGACGAATGCGTTCGGCTAAAGGTGCTTCCATGTGGTAAAATTACATATTTTTTCTCTTTTTTGTCATTTCGACAAACGAGAAATCACATAAACTTCATAACTAAATGCGATTCCTCTGACAAAATAGCATTAAATAATTATTGGTTGTATTTTTGATAAATCAATTGTCACTATGAGACACAACAACGAAATAAACCATTTTAAATTTTCACCATCAACTTGGATTGTTCCAACGTTTTTAATGGTTGTAATTTGGTTTGTATTTTACATAGACAATTCGTTCAACCTAGATTTAAACAATCACGGAATTCTACCAAGAACTTTTTCAGGATTACAAGGTGTTATTTTTAGCCCGTTTTTGCATGGTGATTTGAGTCATATTGCTAATAATTCGTTGCCGCTTTTTATTTTGACAACAGCTTTGATTTATTTTTACAGAGAAGTTTCTCTAAAAGTTTTGGTTTACGGAATACTATTTTCAGGAATAATCACATGGATTATTGGTCGCGAATCCTATCATATCGGTGCCAGCGGATTAATTTATGTTTTGGTTTCCTTCGTTTTCTTTAAAGGAATGATGACGCAATATTATCGATTGATGGCGTTATCACTTGCTGTAGTAGTTTTATATGGCGGAATGATTTGGTATGTTTTTCCCGATGTAGACCACAAAATTTCGTGGGAAGGACATTTAGCTGGTTTGCTTACAGGATTTGTTTTTGCAGTAAAATTCAAAACACCCGATTACGTAAAAGATATACAATACGAATGGGAAAAGCCTGATTTCAATCCGCAAGAAGATGCTTTCATGAAACGATTTGATGAAAACGGCAACTTTGTAAATCCACCAAAACCTGAAGAACTAATGGTTGAGTATGAAGAAATTTTAGCTGAACCTTTGAAATATGTTTATGTTTTTAAGGAAAATAAGGAAGAAGATCAAGTAGACGAATAGTTTGCTTTTTAGCCCCGATAGTAATGAAAATCTCGTCTTTTGGGACGAGATTGTAATGTATAGCGGGAAAATGGTTTACAAATAAAGCCCAAGCCATTCGCTTCTAATAAAATTATTATTGTCGTTGACGAACTGTCTCATACAAAAATGCTCCACAAGCCACAGAAACATTTAGCGAACCAATAGTTCCGAACATAGGTAGTTTTCCTTTGGCATCAACAATTTTCAAAACTGATGGATTTATTCCTCTGTCTTCGCTTCCCATGATGATGGCAACCGGTTCGTTTAATGAAATATCATAAATACTATCTTCTGTTTTTTCTGTTGCAGCAACAGTTTTGATGCCGCTTCCTTGAAGATAGAAAATCGCGTCTTTAATGTGATCTACTTTGCAAATTGGCACATTAAAAACCGCTCCAGCTGAAGTTTTTACAGTATCGCCATTCACCGGTGCAGAACCCGTTTTTTGAACAATAATTCCGTCAACACCAGTACATTCGGCAGTTCTAATTATAGCACCAAAATTTCTAGCATCGCTCAATTGGTCAAGGATTAAAAATAATGGCATTTTTCCGCTTTCTACAACGCTGTCAACCAAAGTTTCTAGCTTTACAAACGAAATAGGAGCAATGGTTGCCACCGCACCTTGGTGATTATTTGGAGTTAATCGGTTTAATTTTTCAACAGGAACATAAGAGAAATTGATGCTATTTTTTTTCATAGCTTTCATCAATTCCTGCATCAATTCACTTTGGGCATCGCTTTGAACGAATACTTTATCGATTTCTTTTCCTGCATTTATAGCTTCTATAATTGCTCTAATTCCGAAGATTTGGTTTTCTTTTTCCATGGCGCAAAGGTAGTTATTAGGAATTAAAAATTAAGAATTAAAAATTGATAAAAACATCATAATTCATAATTCATAATTTTTAATTATTTAAAAGGTTGCCTTCAAACTAATATGAACAATAGAATTAGAAAGTTTTATGGCTTGTTCGTTGGTGCTTCCGTTGGCGTAAATCAAATTGAAAAGTCCGTTTTTTGTCAATAATCCAAATCCGAAACCTAGTCCAAGAAGATTGCCATTAGAATTAGTGGTCTTGTCTTGAAAATAACCGTAATCTATTATAGAATAAACATAAATATTTGGCGAAAGAATATAGCGATATTCAGTCAAAATAGAGGAGAAGATGTTGCCTTGCAAACTATTCTCATTAAAACCTCGAATCGAATTGATACCGCCAAAACGATGCAACTCATTAATAATAAAATCATCACTTTGCAAATAGAAATTCTGAGTTTTTAAATTGACCACATTTTTATTGTTGAGATACAAATTGTGTTTCAAATTCAAACTTCCAAAAAACTGCGAATTACTTTGAAATTTAGACTCGCGTTTTCCTGTTCCAATTTTTACACTATAATTACTTTTTTCCGGAAACAGAAAATCATCTTGTTTGAAATCTACAAACTCAAAAGTAGATGTGATAAATTGGTTTTCAAAGTCACTAATAGTAGAGGTATTTACATTATTAATGTCGCTAGATTCAGCCGATTGATAACCTAAATACAATCTAGTATTGTAATTAAAATAATAACCTAAGTCGATAGAAGTTTGAGTATTTTGAAAGGTACTATCTTGTTTGAAAATGTTTAATTGCGCTTTCAAACCAATCGGACTTTTAAAAATATAAGGAAGTTCCAAACCTAGATTAAACGTTTTTTGATCTTCTCCATTGCTTTTCCAATATAAAGCTATTTTTTCACCTGAATTTAAAATGTTATTCAAAGTCAAATCCAAATAACCATTAAAAATGACTTTAGAATTCTCATCATTAGAAAATCCAATAAAACCATCAAAATTATTTGCTTTTGCTTTTTCCAAATAAACATAAACTTTGGTAGAATCTTTGGTAAATAAAATCTCAGGATATTTAGTTTGCTTTACAAATCGATATTGTTCAATGTCTTTATAAAGTTTTTCCAAATTCTGTTGATTGAAAACTCTTTTTTTATAAAGTCGTTTCAGATTTTTCTTATGACCTTCCGGAAATTTGTCATAACCATTAATAACAATATCATTCAGTTGACGCTTTTGTTCCGTTTTTACATTCAATTCGGCAGTAACAACACCTTTTTTATTTTTAATGTTTAGTAATTTTACTTTTGCCATAGAAAAGCCTTTTGATTCCAATTGTTTCAATGTAGCATTCAAAAAAGCTTCACTTTCACTAAAAGGCAATTTCAAAGTATCATTTTTAACTTCATAAATACCCCAATTTTTAACGGCATAATCTTTACCTATATATATATGTATAAAATTAGTTTTTTCACCTATATTATATTGGTATAAAAAAGTGCTGTCATTTTCCTTTTTACTTTCAATAATTTCTTGTTCTAAAAAACCAACCTTCAACAACTTTTCCGAAAATAATTTTGTTTCATCAACAACACCTTTGGCATTACTAAAAGATTTAGAATAACCTACAGAATCGATAATTTTAGTTTGCTTGTCATTTTCACCAATAATCTTCAAATGCACATTTTGCCCAAAGCTATTTAGGGAAAACAGAAGTGTGAAAATTAAAATTAGTTGTTTCAAAATATTTTTTTGTTTTGTCATCCTGAGCTTGTCGAAGGAGGAGCGAATGGGTTGAGCTTTATCAGCAATCCTTATTCCTGCTGCCTTTCCAAATCTTTTTTTACAAAAAAAGGATTTTCCCTTGCATCAGGGCTATAGAGCTAGTTATTTTACTATTTGTTATCGTTGTAAAAATAACGTAAAATTTTAGAGTTTAATATATTTTTTTCCGTCGTTAAGAAATGTTATTGAAAATTAATGAATTATGATTTTTTTTATTAAAAATAATTACTACATTTGCAACCCCGTAAAAAGCGGGAATTTTATAAACAAGTAATTTTTAGTATTTAATTATGCCAACTATTCAACAATTAGTAAGAACAGGAAGAACTCAGATCACTAAGAAGAGTAAATCGGTTGCTTTAGATTCTTGTCCTCAAAGAAGAGGTGTTTGTACGCGTGTTTACACTACAACTCCAAAAAAACCAAACTCTGCAATGCGTAAAGTAGCGCGTGTACGTTTGACTAATGGAAATGAAGTGAATGCTTACATCCCAGGTGAAGGACACAATTTACAAGAGCACTCGATAGTATTAGTGAGAGGCGGAAGAGTAAAAGATTTACCAGGAGTTAGATACCACATCGTTCGTGGTGCGCTTGATACCTCAGGTGTAGCAGGAAGAACGCAACGTAGATCTAAGTATGGTGCAAAACGTCCAAAAGAGGCGAAAAAGTAATTTTTAAAACTCAAAAAGAAAAGACATGAGAAAAAGAGCAGCAAAGAAAAGACCTCTTTTACCAGATCCAAGGTTTAATGACCAATTGGTAACACGTTTTGTAAACAACTTAATGTGGGATGGTAAAAAATCTACAGCTTTTAAAGTATTTTATGATGCAATTGACATCGTAGAAGCAAAGAAAAACAATGATGAAAAATCAGCATTAGAAGTATGGAAAGATGCTTTAACTAACGTTATGCCTCACGTAGAAGTACGTAGTCGTAGAGTTGGTGGAGCTACATTTCAAATTCCAATGCAAATCAGACCAGATAGAAAAATTTCTATGGCAATGAAGTGGATGCTTCTTTATGCTCGTAGAAGAAATGAGAAATCTATGGCTCAAAAACTAGCTTCTGAAATTTTAGCTGCTGCTAAAGAAGAAGGTGCTGCTGTTAAAAAGAGAATGGATACTCACAAAATGGCTGAAGCAAACAAAGCATTCTCACACTTTAGATTTTAATACATACAGAAATGGCTAGAGATTTAAAATTCACGAGAAATATTGGTATTGCAGCTCACATTGATGCTGGTAAAACAACAACAACTGAGCGTATATTATTTTACACTGGTAAATCGCATAAAATTGGTGAGGTGCACGATGGTGCTGCAACAATGGACTGGATGGCACAAGAGCAAGAAAGAGGTATTACAATTACTTCTGCTGCTACAACTTGTGAGTGGAATTTTCCAACAGAACAAGGAAAAGTATTACCAGAATCACAACCTTATCACTTCAATATTATTGATACTCCTGGACACGTTGACTTTACTGTAGAGGTAAACCGTTCTTTACGTGTACTTGATGGTTTAGTTTTCTTGTTTTCTGCTGTTGATGGTGTTGAGCCACAATCAGAAACTAACTGGAGACTTGCTGATCAATATAGAGTTCCACGTATGGGATTTGTTAATAAAATGGACCGTCAAGGATCTAACTTTTTGGCAGTTTGTCAACAAGTAAGAGATATGCTAAAATCAAATGCAGTTGCAATCACTTTACCAATTGGTGAAGAGAATGATTTTAGAGGTGTAGTTGATTTAGTAAAAAATCAAGCAATTGTATGGCATGATGCAACTCAAGGTGCAACTTTTGATATAATTGATATACCAGCTGATATGGTTGCTGAAGTTAAGGAGTATAGAGATATACTTATTGAAGCGGTTGCTGATTATGATGAAAATCTGCTTGATAAATATATGGAAGATCCTGATTCTATCACAGAAGAAGAAATAAATAATGCTTTACGTGCAGCTACTATGGACATGGCTATCATTCCTATGATTGCAGGTTCTTCTTTCAAAAACAAAGGAGTTCAGTTCATGTTAGATGCTGTTTGTAAATATTTACCATCTCCTTTAGATAAAGAAGGTATTCAAGGTATTCACCCTGATGATGCTGATTTATTAGAAGAAGATCAAACTAAAATCTTACGTCGTCCTGATGTAAAAGAGCCGTTCGCTGCTCTTGCATTTAAAATTGCTACTGACCCTTACGTTGGTCGTTTAGCTTTCTTCCGTGCTTATTCAGGTCGTTTAGATGCAGGTTCTTATATCTTAAACACTCGTTCTGGAAACAAAGAAAGAATTTCTCGTATCTACCAAATGCATGCTAACAAACAAAACCCAATCGATTACATCGAGGCTGGAGATATTGGTGCAGCAGTTGGATTTAAAGATATCAAGACTGGAGATACAATGTGTGATGAAAAACACCCAATTATTCTTGAGTCAATGAAATTCCCTGCGCCGGTAATTGGTATCGCTATTGAACCAAAAACTAAAGCAGACGTTGATAAAATGGGTATGGCTTTAGCTAAATTAGCTGAGGAAGATCCAACATTTACAGTAAGAACTGATGAAGCTTCAGGTCAAACGATTATTTCAGGTATGGGTGAGTTGCACTTAGACATTCTTGTAGATCGTATGAAACGTGAATTCAAAGTTGAAGTTAACCAAGGTGAACCTCAAGTAGAATACAAAGAAGCTTTCACAAAATCTGCTCAACACAGAGAGACTTATAAAAAACAATCTGGAGGTCGTGGTAAATTCGGAGATATCGTATTTAGACTTGAGCCTGCAGATGAAGTTGATGGAAAAGTGCCTGTAGGGTTACAATTCGTTAACGAAGTTAAAGGTGGAAACGTTCCTAAAGAATATATTCCTTCTGTAGAGAAAGGTTTTAGAGAAGCAATGAAAACTGGTCCATTAGCTGGATATCAAGTAGATAGTTTAAAAGTAACCTTATTGGATGGATCTTTCCACCCAGTAGATTCTGATGCGCTTTCTTTTGAATTAGCAGCTAAAATGGGATACAAAGAGGTAGCAAAAGCTGCAGGTGCTGTTATCCTTGAGCCAATTATGAAAATGGAAGTAATTACTCCAGAAGAAAACATGGGGGATATCGTTGGTGATATTAACCGTCGTAGAGGTCAAGTAAATGATATGGGTGACAGAAATGGAGCTAAAACTATCAAAGCTAATGTGCCTTTATCAGAAATGTTTGGATATGTTACAACATTAAGAACATTATCTTCAGGTAGAGCAACTTCTACAATGGAATTTTCACATTATGAACAAACTCCTTCTAATATTTCAGAAGAAGTTATCAAAAAAGCAAAAGGTAACGCTTAATTTTTAACAAGATGAGTCAAAAAATTAGAATAAAATTAAAATCTTACGATCACATGTTGGTTGATAAATCAGCTGAGAAAATCGTAAAAACTGTGAAAAGCACAGGTGCTGTTGTAACAGGTCCAATTCCGTTACCAACTCACAAAAAAATATTTACTGTATTACGTTCTCCTCACGTTAATAAAAAATCGAGAGAGCAGTTTGAAGTAATGTCATACAAAAGATTATTAGATATTTACTCTTCATCTTCAAAAACTATTGATGCTCTAATGAAATTAGAGTTACCAAGTGGTGTTGAAGTAGAAATTAAAGTTTAATCTGAGTAAGATTTGAAAAATAAAACCGCTAAAGTAGCACTTACTTAGCGGTTTTTTTAAACTTTAAAATAATATTTGGTGGTTGCAATATTAGTTGTATATTTGCACCCTCAAAAGAGGCGGTATGTATCGTTCTCAAAATTAATTAATTAATAAATTGTTTAATATGTCTGGGTTAATTGGAAGAAAAATCGGCATGACTAGCATTTTCGATGAAAACGGGAAGAACATTCCTTGTACAGTAATCGAAGCTGGACCTTGTGTCGTTACCCAAGTCAGAACCAATGAGGTTGACGGGTATGAAGCTCTTCAACTTGGTTTCGATGACAAAACAGAAAAACATGCTACTAAAGCTGACTTAGGTCACTTTAAAAAAGCTGGTACTTCTGCTAAAAAGAAAGTCGTTGAATTCCAAGGGTTTGAAGGTGAGTTTAAATTAGGTGACAATGTCACTGTTGAGGTATTCAGCGAAGGAGAATTTGTTGATGTACAGGGTGTTTCTAAAGGTAAAGGTTTTCAAGGTGTTGTAAAACGTCACGGTTTTGGTGGTGTTGGACAAGCTACACATGGTCAACATAACCGTTTAAGAGCGCCAGGTTCTGTAGGAGCATCTTCTTATCCATCACGTGTATTCAAAGGAATGCGTATGGCTGGAAGAATGGGTGGTGAAAATGTAAAAGTACAAAATCTTAGAGTTTTGAAAGTAGTTGCTGAAAAGAATCTACTTGTTGTTAAAGGAGCTATTCCTGGATGCAAAAACTCTTATGTAATCATTCAGAAGTAATGGAAGTAAAAGTATTAGACATCAACGGAAAAGAAACTGGAAGAAAAGTTCAACTTTCTGATTCAGTTTTCGCAATTGAGCCAAATAATCACGCAGTATATCTTGATGTAAAGCAATATCTTGCTAATCAAAGACAAGGAACGCACAAAGCTAAAGAAAGAGCTGAAGTTGCAGGTTCTACTCGTAAGATTAAAAAGCAAAAAGGTACTGGTACAGCTCGTGCAGGTAGTAAAAAATCTCCAGTTTTTAAAGGAGGAGGAACTATCTTCGGACCTAGACCAAGAAGTTATTCTTTTAAATTGAATAAAAGTTTGAAAAGATTGGCAAGAAAATCTGCCTTCTCTTTGAAAGCTAAAGAATCAAATTTAATCGTAGTAGAAGATTTTAATTTTGAAACTCCAAATACTAAAAAATTCATTAGTGTTTTGAAAGCCTTAGGGTTAGAAAATAAAAAATCTCTAATAGTGTTGGGTGATTCAAATAAAAATGTATATTTGTCGTCACGCAATTTAAAAGCATCTAGCGTTGTAACTAACTCTGAGTTAAGTACTTACGCTATTTTAAATGCTAATAATTTAGTTCTTTTAGAGGGTTCTTTAGAAGGAATTGAAGAAAATTTAAGTAAATAACAAGCCATGAGTATCATAGTTAAACCTATTATTACAGAAAAAATCACCAAAGATGGTGAGGTTTTCAATCGTTTTGGTTTCGTTGTAGATAAAAAAGCTAACAAAGTACAAATTAAGAAAGCTGTTGAAGCTACTTATGGAGTGTCAGTTGTTAGTGTTAATACAATGAATGTTAGACCAGATAGAACTACTAAATACACTAAAAGTGGTTTGATAAGTGGAAAGTCAAATGCTTACAAAAAAGCAATTGTTCAAGTACAAGAAGGAGAAACAATAGATTTTTACAACAATATCTAATAAATTAAGATGTCAGTAAGAAAATTAAAACCTATTACCCCGGGTCAGCGATTTAGAGTTGTTAATGGTTTTGACGCCATTACAACTGATAAGCCGGAGAGATCTTTGATCGCACCGATAAAAAACTCAGGAGGTAGAAATAGTCAAGGAAAAATGACCATGCGTTATACAGGCGGTGGTCACAAACAAAGATATCGTATCATTGATTTCAAAAGAACTAAAGTTGGAATTCCAGCTACAGTGAAATCAATTGAGTATGATCCAAACAGAACTGCTTTTATCGCATTATTATGGTATGCTGATGGAGAGAAAACGTATATCGTTGCTCAAAACGGTTTACAAGTAGGACAAACTGTTGTATCTGGTGAAGGTGCAGCTCCTGAAATTGGAAATACTTTACCATTAAGTAAAATTCCTCTAGGAACAGTAATTTCATGTATTGAATTACGTCCTGGTCAAGGTGCTACAATCGCTAGAAGTGCAGGTACTTTTGCTCAATTAATGGCAAGAGATGGTAAATACGCTACAATTAAAATGCCATCAGGTGAAACAAGATTAATCTTGTTAACTTGTTCAGCTACTATTGGAGCAGTATCTAATTCTGATCATCAATTAATTGTATCTGGTAAAGCAGGTAGAACAAGATGGTTAGGAAGAAGACCAAGAACAAGACCGGTAGCTATGAACCCTGTCGATCACCCAATGGGTGGTGGTGAAGGACGTTCATCTGGAGGTCACCCACGTTCTAGAAAAGGTCTTCCTGCTAAAGGTTATAGAACTCGTTCTAAAGTTAACCCGAGTAATAAGTATATTGTTGAACGCAGAAAGAAATAATTAGATAGACATGGCACGTTCATTAAAAAAAGGACCTTTTGTACACTACAAATTAGATAAAAAAGTTCAAGAAAATATTGCTGGAGGAAACAAAGGAGTTGTTAAGACATGGTCTAGAGCTTCAATGATTACACCAGATTTCGTAGGACAAACTATCGCAGTACACAATGGTCGTCAATTTGTTCCAGTTTATGTAACTGAGAACATGGTAGGTCACAAATTAGGAGAGTTTTCACCAACAAGATCATTTAGAGGTCATGCTGGAGCAAAAAATAAAGGTAAAAAATAAGAAGCAATGGGAGTTCGTAAAAGAGAATCAGCAGACGCAAGAAAAGAGGCTAATAAGTCTATAGCTTTTGCTAAATTAAATAACTGCCCTACTTCACCTAGAAAAATGCGCTTAGTAGCAGACTTGGTAAGAGGTCAGAAAGTGGAAAGAGCTTTAAATGTATTAAGATTTAGCTCAAAAGAAGCTTCACGCAAATTAGAAAAACTATTATTATCTGCAATCAATAACTGGGAGCAAAAAAATAGTGAAGGTAATGTAGCTGAAGCAGGCTTATTTGTAAAGGAAATCCGTGTTGACGGTGGAATGATGTTGAAAAGACTTCGTCCAGCACCACAAGGAAGAGCACACAGAATTAGAAAACGTTCTAATCACGTTACAATCGTATTAGGACAATTAGATAACACACAAAGCAATTAATTAAGATGGGACAAAAGACAAATCCAATAGGAAACAGACTTGGTATCATCAGAGGATGGGATTCAAACTGGTATGGTGGAAATGATTACGGTGATAAAATCGCTGAAGATTATAAAATCAGAAAGTATATTCATGCTCGTTTATCAAAAGCTAGTGTATCAAAAGTAATCATCGAGAGAACTTTGAAACTTGTAACCGTTACTATCACTACTGCTAGACCTGGTATCATTATCGGAAAAGGTGGACAAGAGGTAGACAAGTTGAAAGAAGAACTTAAGAAAATTACTGACAAAGAGGTTCAAATCAACATCTTTGAAATTAAAAGACCTGAGTTAGATGCTTATTTAGTTGCAACAAGTATTGCTCGTCAAATCGAAAGCCGTATTTCATACAGAAGAGCTATTAAGATGGCTATCGCAGCAGCAATGCGTATGAATGCAGAAGGTATTAAAGTTTTGATTTCAGGTCGTTTGAATGGTGCTGAAATGGCACGTTCAGAAGGTTTTAAAGAAGGAAGAATTCCTTTGTCAACTTTCAGAGCTGATATTGATTACGCACTTGGTGAAGCTCATACTACTTATGGTAGAATGGGAATCAAAGTATGGATCATGAAAGGTGAGGTTTACGGAAAACGTGATTTATCTCCACTAGTTGGAATGGATAAAAAGCAAGCTTCTGGTGGAAAAGGTGGAGACTCTCCTAGAGGAGATAGAAAACCATTCAACAAAGGTGGTAAACCAGATGCACGTAAAAGAAAGTAATTTTTTAAATTAAAGAAAAATGTTACAGCCTAAAAGAACAAAATACCGTAAGGTACAAAAAGGTAGAATGAAAGGTGTTTCTCAAAGAGGACACATGCTTTCAAGTGGAATGTTTGGAATTAAATCTGTACATGAAAAAGGTGTATTTTTAACTTCACGTCAAATAGAAGCTGCGCGTATTGCTGCAACTCGTTTTATGAAAAGAGAAGGACAACTTTGGATTAATGTATTCCCAGACAAACCTATAACAAAGAAACCTCTTGAGGTACGTATGGGTAAAGGTAAAGGTGCCGTAGAATATTGGGCTGCCGTTGTTAAACCCGGAAAAATTATGTTTGAAGTTGGAGGAGTACCTTTAGCAGTTGCAAAAGAGGCATTACGTCTTGCGGCTCAAAAGCTTCCAGTTAAAACTAAGTTTGTTGTTGCTAGAGATTTCGAAGCATAATATATATAAAATTATGAAACAATCAGAAATTATTAGTCTGTCTACAGCTGAGTTACAAGTTAAACTTAGTGAAGTAAAAAAAACATACGCTGAATTAAAAACCGCTCACGCTATTTCACCAATTCAAAACCCACTTCAAATTAGAACAATGAGAAGAGCGGTAGCAAGATTGGCAACTGAATTAAGCAAAAGAGAATTGTAATCTGCTGAACGATGGAAGATAAAAGAAATTTAAGAAAAGAAAGAATTGGTGTGGTTACTAGCAACAAAATGGAGAAATCTATAGTTGTTTCTGAAACAAGAAGAGTAAAGCATCCAATGTATGGTAAGTTCGTGTTAAAAACTAAAAAATATGTTGCACACGACGAAACAAATGACTGTAACATTGGTGATACAGTAAAGATCATGGAAACAAGACCTTTATCTAAGTTGAAATGTTGGAGATTAGTTGAAATCATTGAAAGAGCGAAATAGTTATGGTACAACAGGAATCTAGATTAAAAGTAGCAGATAACACAGGAGCAAAAGAAGTTTTGACTATCCGTGTTTTAGGAGGAACGAAACGTCGTTATGCCTCTGTTGGAGATAAAATTGTAGTGTCTATTAAAGATGCAACACCAAACGGAAACGTAAAAAAAGGTGCTGTTTCTACTGCAGTTGTTGTACGTACCAAAAAAGAAGTGAGAAGAGCTGATGGATCTTATATCAGATTTGACGATAACGCATGTGTATTGTTAAATGCTGCAGGTGAAATGAGAGGTACTCGTGTTTTTGGTCCGGTTGCCAGAGAACTTCGTGAAAAACAATTCATGAAAATTGTATCATTAGCACCTGAAGTGCTTTAATTCGATTAATGATGACAAAGTTAAAAATAAAATCAGGTGACGTAGTAAGAGTTATTGCTGGAGACCATAAAGGTACTGAAGGTAAAGTTCTTAAAGTTGACCGTGAGAAAAATAAAGCGATTGTTGAAGGTGCTAACATGGTTTCAAAACATACGAAACCAAGTGCGAAAAACCCTCAAGGAGGAATCGTTAAGAAAGAAGCTCCTATTCATATTTCTAATTTGTCTTTGATAGATCCTAAATCTAAAGAAGCTACAAAAACAGGAACAAGAGTAGAAGGAGATAAGAAAGTGAGATTTTCTAAAAAATCAAATCAAGTATTATAGTTATGGCATATATCCCTAGACTAAAAGAAGAGTATAAGAGCAGAGTAATTGCAGCTCTTAAAGAAGAGTTCGGTTATAAAAACGTAATGCAAGTTCCTAAACTTGAAAAAATCGTTATTAGCCGTGGAGTTGGTGCAGCTGTATCAGATAAAAAGTTAGTTGACTACGCAGTAGATGAATTAACTAAAATTACTGGTCAAAAAGCGTTAGCTACAATTTCCAAAAAAGACGTAGCGTCATTCAAATTAAGAAAAGGAATGCCTATTGGTGCTAAAGTTACTTTGCGTGGAGAAAAAATGTATGAGTTTTTAGATAGACTTATTACTTCAGCTTTACCACGTGTAAGAGATTTTAGTGGAATCAAAGCTACTGGATTTGACGGAAGAGGTAATTATAATCTTGGTGTTTTGGAACAAATCATTTTCCCAGAAATTGATATTGATAAAGTAAACAAAATTTCAGGTATGGATATTACTTTTGTAACTTCAGCAGCAACTGATAAAGAAGCAAAATCATTATTAGCAGAATTAGGTTTACCTTTTAAAAAGAATTAAGACATGGCTAAAGAATCAATGAAAGCCCGCGAGGTTAAAAGAGAAAAAACGGTAGCTAAGTATGCTGAAAAGAGAAAAGCTTTATTAGAAGCTGGAGACTATGAAGGTTTACAAAAATTACCTAAAAATGCTTCACCAGTTCGTTTACACAATCGTTGTAAATTGACAGGTAGACCAAGAGGTTATATGCGTCAATTCGGTCTTTCACGTGTAACATTCCGTGAAATGGCAAACCAAGGATTAATTCCAGGTGTTAAAAAAGCTAGTTGGTAAATTAGTTTATTTCAGCAGATAATTGTACATTTGCCGGATTTTTGCCGGTAACGTGCAATTATCTGCTTTAAAAATTGAGTTTAATGGCTTCAGGTTCAACAGAATAGTTCTTTTGAAAACCGTAGCCGAATTTTAATAAATATGTATACAGATCCGATTGCAGATTATCTTACGAGAGTCAGAAATGCTGTTAGAGCTAACCACAAAGTGGTTGAGATTCCAGCTTCTAATCTTAAAAAAGAAATCACAAAGATTTTATTCGATCAAGGATATATCTTAAGTTACAAATTTGAGGATTCAACCGTTCAAGGTTCTATCAAAATTGCTTTGAAGTATGATAAAGATACTAAAGAGCCTGTAATTAAAGACATCCAAAGAATTAGTAAACCAGGTTTACGTAAGTACGCAGGTGCTTCAAAATTACCAAGAATCTTAAATGGTTTGGGTATTGCTATTGTTTCTACATCAAAAGGTTTGATGACTGGAAAACAAGCTAAGCAATTGAATGTTGGTGGAGAAGTAATTTGTTACGTATACTAATTTAAAGCTAAGCGACAATGTCAAGAATAGGAAAAAATCCAATTGTAGTTCCAGCTGGTGTAACTGTAGAAGTTACTGAAGGATTGGTTACAGTAAAAGGAAAATTAGGACAACTAACTCAGGAGTTTTCGGACGTTACTGTAAAGTTAGAAGAAGGTCAAGTAATTGTGGAAAGATCATCTGACCACAAAGATCATAGAGCTAAACATGGTTTATACAGATCATTAATCAATAATATGATTATTGGAGTATCAACTGGTTTTACTAAAGAATTAGAGCTTGTGGGTGTGGGATACAGAGCTTCAAATCAAGGACAAAAACTTGATTTAGCTTTAGGTTTTTCTCACAATATCATTTTAGAAGTTGCTAAAGAAGTTACTTTAGAAACTATTTCTGAAAAAGGTAAAAACCCTATCGTAAAACTTACATCTTATGATAAACAACTTTTAGGTGCTATTACTGCGAAAATTAGAAATTTCCGTAGACCAGAACCATACAAAGGAAAAGGTATCAAGTTTGTAGGTGAAGTATTAAGAAGAAAAGCAGGTAAATCAGCTTAAAAATAAAGGTTATGTCATTAACAAAATCTGAAAGAAGACAGAGAATCCAGTATAGAATAAGAAAGATTGTTAGCGGTACTGCTGCTAGACCAAGACTTTCTGTATTCAGAAGTAATAAAGAAATCTACGCACAGCTAATTGACGATGTAAATGGTGTTACTTTATTAGCTGCTTCATCTAGAGATAAAGGAGCGGATATTAAAGGTACTAACGTAGAAGTTGCAACAGCGGTTGGAAAACTTGTTGCTGAAAAAGCGTTAAAAGCCGGTATAGATTCAGTAACATTCGATAGAGGAGGTTATTTATATCACGGTCGTATTAAATCATTAGCAGAAGGCGCTAGAGCCGCTGGACTTAAATTCTAATATATTATGTCTAAATACAAAAATGTAGAATTAGTAAAACCTAGTGGTCTTGAATTAAAAGATCGTTTGGTAAGTGTAAATCGTGTTACCAAAGTAACAAAAGGTGGTAGAGCTTTTGGGTTCTCAGCAATTGTTGTTGTAGGTGATGAAAATGGTGTTGTTGGTCATGGATTAGGAAAATCTAAAGACGTTTCTGAAGCAATTGCGAAAGCAGTAGAAGATGCAAAGAAAAATTTAGTTAGAATTCCTTTAAGTGGTCAATCTGTACCTCACGAACAAAAAGGTAAATTTGGTGGAGCTCGTGTGTTCTTAATG
Organism: Flavobacterium koreense; assembly: GCF_054776075.1. NCBI lineage: Bacteria > Pseudomonadati > Bacteroidota > Flavobacteriia > Flavobacteriales > Flavobacteriaceae > Flavobacterium > Flavobacterium koreense. Next base: position 69,010 of record NZ_BAAHCF010000013.1, read on the forward strand.
CCTGCATCTCATGGTACAGGAGTTATTGCTGGTGGTGCTGTTCGTTCAGTACTTGAATCAGTTGGAATTCACGACGTATTATCAAAATCTCAAGGTTCTTCAAATCCACATAACGTGGTGAAAGCAACTTTTGATGCATTACTACAAATGAGAAGCGCCTATACTGTTGCAAAACAAAGAGGAGTTTCTTTAGAGAAAGTTTTTAAAGGTTAATTCAAGGAAATTATGGCTAAATTATTAGTAAAACAAGTTAGAAGCAAAATCAACTGTCCACTTACTCAAAAAAGAGGTTTAGAAGCTTTAGGTCTTCGTAAAATGGGACAGGTTGTTGAGCATGATTCAAATCCAACAATCCTTGGAATGATAAATAAAGTTAAACACTTAGTTTCCGTTGAGGAAGTTAAATAACAATTATAGTTATGAATTTAAGTAACTTACAACCTGCTGAAGGTTCTACACACAATCAAAATAAAAGAGTTGGTAGAGGAGAAGGTTCTGGTAAAGGTGGTACTTCTGCAAGAGGTCACAAAGGAGCAAAATCTCGTTCTGGATATTCTAAAAAGATTGGTTTTGAAGGTGGTCAAATGCCACTTCAAAGACGTGTGCCTAAGTTTGGTTTCAAGAACATTAACAGAATTGAGCATCAAGGTGTAAATCTTGACACTCTTCAAGCTTTAGTTGATAACGGAATCGTTACTGATACTGTAGATTTTACAGTTTTAGTCGAAAACCGTTTAGCTACCAAAACCGAATTAGTTAAAATTTTAGGTAGAGGTGAATTAAAAGCAAAATTAAAAGTAACTGCTCACAAATTTACTGCTACTGCAAAAGCTGCTATCGAAGCTGCTGGTGGTGAAGCAGTAACATTATAATATTCTGACCTTATGAAGAATTTTATTGAATCGTTTAAGAATGTTTGGAAAATAGAAGAGTTGAGAAACAGAATCTTATTTACTTTAGGTTTACTTTTAGTATATAGATTTGGTGCTCATGTAACTCTTCCTGGTATCGATGCTACACAGCTTTCTGGACTTGCTGGGCAAACAGATAAAGGAATTGGATCAATTCTTGATATGTTTACCGGTGGAGCATTTTCAAAAGCATCTGTTTTTGCATTAGGTATTATGCCCTACATTTCTGCTTCAATTGTTGTTCAGTTAATGGGTATAGCAATTCCTTATTTGCAAAAATTACAAAAGGATGGTGAAAGTGGTAGAAAGAAATTAAACCAAATTACACGTTGGTTAACTATTGGTATCACATTACTTCAAGGTCCAGGTTATATTTATAACTTGTACAGAACCATTCCTAGTAGCGCATTTTTGTTAGGATTTGATTCATTTTCTTTCTTATTTTCTTCAGTTTTGATTTTAACTACAGGTACAATTTTTGCTATGTGGTTAGGAGAAAAAATTACTGATAAAGGTATAGGAAATGGTATATCTCTATTAATTATGGTCGGTATTTTAGCAAGATTACCTCAAGCACTTATTCAAGAATTTCAATCAAGAGTAACCAACAATAATGGTGGTTTAATGATTCTTGTTATTGAAATTATTGTTTGGATGTTGGTAATTATTGCTTGTGTACTTTTAGTTATGGCAATTAGAAAGATACCTGTTCAATATGCTAGAAGAACAACTTCTGGTGATTTTGAACAAGATATGATGGGTGGTAATAGACAATGGATTCCATTAAAATTAAATTCAGCTGGTGTTATGCCAATCATTTTTGCTCAAGCAATTATGTTTATCCCTGCTGCTTTAGCTGGTCTTTCACAGTCTGAAACATCTCAATCTATTGCAGGTGCTTTTAGCAACATGTTTGGATTATGGTATAATTTAGTATTTGCTTTATTAATCATTATCTTTACATTCTTTTACACGGCGATTACGGTTCCAACAAATAAAATGGCAGACGATTTAAAGAGAAGTGGTGGTTTTATACCAGGTATTAAACCAGGTGTTGAAACAGCAGATTTTCTTGATAAAATTATGTCATTGGTAACTTTTCCAGGTTCGTTATTCTTAGCTTTAATAGCTGTGTTCCCAGCAATTGTAGTTAGTTTAGATGTACAACAATCATGGGCTATGTTCTATGGTGGAACTTCTTTAATCATTATGGTTGGAGTTGCAATCGATACTATTCAACAAATAAACACTTATTTATTGAATAAGCATTATGATGGTTTGATGAAAAGTGGTAAAAATAGAAAAGCAGTAGCTTAATTTTTATGGCAAAACAATCAGCAATAGAACAAGACGGATCAATAATTGAAGCATTATCAAATGCTATGTTCCGTGTAGAATTAGAAAACGGACATATCGTTATCGCACACATTTCAGGAAAAATGCGTATGCATTACATCAAGTTGTTACCTGGTGACAAAGTGAAACTTGAAATGAGTCCTTACGATTTGTCTAAAGCAAGAATCACTTACAGATACTAAAGTTATTAAAAATGAAAGTAAGAACATCAGTAAAAAAGAGAAGCGCAGAATGTAAAATTGTGCGTAGAAAAGGAAGATTATACGTTATTAACAAAAAGAATCCTAGATTTAAACAAAGACAAGGATAATTATGGCAAGAATAGCAGGGGTAGATATACCTAAAAATAAAAGAGGTGTTATAGCACTTACCTATATCTTCGGAGTAGGAAAAAGTAGAGCTATTGAGATTTTAGAAAAAGCTCAAGTTAGCCAAGATACTAAAGTTCAAGATTGGAATGATGATCAAATCGGAGCAATTCGTGATGCTGTATCATACTACAAAATTGAAGGTGAACTTCGTTCAGAGACTTCATTAAACATCAAACGTTTAATGGATATCGGATGTTATAGAGGAATTCGTCACAGATCTGGTCTTCCATTAAGAGGACAAAGAACTAAAAACAATTCTAGAACAAGAAAAGGTAAGAGAAAAACTGTTGCTAACAAGAAAAAAGCAACTAAATAGTAAGTAATATGGCTAAAGCAAGTACAAAAAAACGTAAAGTTATTATTGAATCTTCAGGAGAAGCTCATATTAATGCAACTTTTAACAACATCATCATTTCGTTAACTAACAAAAAAGGTGAAGTTATTTCTTGGTCTTCTGCTGGTAAAATGGGCTTTAGAGGTTCTAAAAAGAACACTCCTTATGCTGCTCAAATGGCAGCTGAAGATTGCAGTAAAGTAGCATTAGAAGCAGGACTTAAAAAAGTAAAAGTTTATGTTAAAGGTCCAGGTAACGGAAGAGAATCTGCTATCAGATCAATACATAACAGTGGAGTAGAAGTAACAGAAATCATTGATGTTACTCCAATGCCTCACAATGGATGTCGTCCTCCAAAAAGACGTAGAGTATAATTTTATACTGAATTTTCAGTATCTAATATATAATTAAGTATAACAAGAGAAAGAACAAAGATTATCGAAGGATTTATTGACCTGAATTCATAATCTCTATCTCAAAACAATTTTAAAATGGCAAGATATACTGGTCCAAGTACAAAAATTGCTCGTAAATTTGGCGAAGCAATCTTCGGAGCTGATAAAGCATTCGAAAAAAGAAATTATCCTCCTGGACAACACGGGATGGCTAAAAAAAGAGGTAAGAAATCTGAATATGCTGTCCAATTAATGGAAAAGCAAAAAGCTAAATATTCTTACGGAATCTTAGAAAAACAATTTAGAAACTTATTCGAAAAAGCAGCAGCTTCTAAAGGTGTAACAGGTGAAATCCTTTTACAATTATGTGAAGCTCGTTTAGACAATGTTGTTTTCAGAATGGGAATTGCTTCTTCTAGAAGAGCTGCAAGACAAATTGTTTCTCACCGTCACATTACAGTAAATGGTGAATTAGTAAACATACCTTCTTATCACTTGAAACCAGGTGACGTAGTAGCTGTTCGCGAAAAATCTAAATCTTTAGAGTCAATTGAACGTTCTTTATCAAACTCTAATCATGTTTACGAATGGATTACATGGAATAATGATACTAAATCTGGTACGTTCGTTACTGTTCCTGCTAGACTTCAAATTCCAGAAAACATTAAAGAACAGTTAATCGTAGAGTTGTACAACAAATAATAATTGACACTAGTCTAAATTATGGCAATATTTAATTTTCAAAAGCCCGATAAAGTTATCATGATCGATTCAACCGATTTTGAAGGTAAGTTTGAGTTCAGACCTTTAGAACCTGGTTACGGATTGACTGTTGGTAATGCACTTAGAAGAGTTTTACTTTCTGCTTTAGAAGGTTATGCTATTACATCTACAAGAATTGAAGGTGTAGAGCATGAGTTTTCTACAATTTCAGGAGTTGTTGAAGATGTTACAGAAATTATCCTTAGTCTTAAACAAGTACGTTTCAAACGTCAAATTGAAGATATCGATAACGAATCAGTAACTATATCTATAACTGGTAAAGAGCAAATTACAGCTGGTGATTTTCAAAAATTTATTTCTGGATTTCAAGTTTTAAACCCAGAATTAGTTATCTGTAACCTTGATCCAAAAGTTAATTTCAATATGGAATTAACAATTGAAAAGGGTAGAGGATACGTTCCTGCAGAAGAAAACAAAAAGCAAAATGCTGCAATTGGTACAATCTTTACAGATTCTATCTTTACACCAGTGAAAAACGTGAAATATGCTATTGAAAATTTCCGTGTTGAGCAAAAAACAGATTATGAAAAATTAGTTTTTGAAATTAAAACTGATGGTTCTATCAATCCAAAAGATGCTCTTACTGAAGCTGCAAAAGTATTAATTCACCACTTCATGTTATTCTCAGATGAGAGAATCACTCTTGAGGCAGACGAAATCGCTCAAACAGATTCATACGATGAGGAATCATTACACATGAGACAATTGCTTAAAACTAAGCTTGTTGATATGGATTTATCTGTGAGAGCATTAAATTGCTTAAAAGCAGCTGAAGTTGATACATTAGGAGACCTTGTCTCTTTTAACAAACACGACTTAATGAAGTTCCGTAACTTCGGTAAAAAATCTTTAACAGAATTAGATGAACTAGTTGCAGTTAAAAATTTAACTTTCGGAATGGATTTGTCAAAATATAAATTAGATAAAGACTAGTTTCTTTATTCAAATTAAATAGCATTTAAAATGAGACACGGAAAAAAGAACAATCACTTAAGCAGACAGACTGGACATAGAAAATCTATGTTAGCTAATATGGCTTGTTCATTAATTGAACACAAACGTATTAACACAACTGTTGCTAAAGCAAAAGCACTTAAACAATTCGTTGAGCCGCTTATAACAAAATCAAAAGAAGATACTACTCACAATCGTCGTATCGTTTTCGCTTACTTACGTAATAAATATGGTGTTACTGAACTTTTTAGAGAAGTAGCAGCTAAAGTTGGTGACCGTCCAGGTGGATACACTCGTATCATCAAAGTTGGTAACCGTTTAGGTGATAACGCAGATATGGCAATGATTGAGTTAGTAGATTTCAACGAAATTTACAATGGTGGTAAAAAAGAAGAGAAAAAAGCTAAAAGCCGTCGTGGTGGAAAAGCTAAAAAATCTGAAACTCCAGCAGCTGAAACAAAAGCTCCTGAAGCTCCAGAAACTTCTTCTGAAGAAACTACTGAATCAGCAGAATAATGAATTCAATTTCATAAATATAAAGGATAAGCTTTCGAGTTTATCCTTTTTTTTATACCCAATATTAAATTATTTATTAATTTGAAGCGAATCGTTTGGGCTTTATCAGTAATCCATTTTCCTGCTGCCTTTCCAAAGCTTCTCTCGTTTAAAAGAACGAGAAAAGGCTTTTCCCTTGCATCAGGGCTAAATAGCCAACTATTAGAATGTTTATAAACTTTAATAAATCCACTTTAGAATTATAAAAGATTAACTTAAATTTGCAAAACAACAACTAACTACTTTTTACTAACTACATCAAATGAAATACACAACTCGTCCACAAGCCATTTTACTATTAGCCGATGGAACCATTTTTTATGGTAAATCAATCGGAATTTCTGGAACAACTTTCGGTGAAGTTTGTTTCAATACAGGAATGACAGGTTACCAAGAAATATTTACCGATCCATCTTATTTTGGTCAAATAATGGTGGCTACCAATCCACATATTGGAAACTATGGTGTAAATGCCAATGAAGTAGAATCTGAAAAAATAATGATATCTGGTCTTGTTTGTAAAAACTTCAGTTTTAATCATTCACGTCCCGATTCTGAAAGTAATTTATACGATTACTTTGAAAAACAAAATCTAATATGTATTTCAGATGTAGACACAAGAGCGCTTGTAAGTTACATTCGTGATAATGGAGCACAAAATTCTGTGATTTCAACAGATGGAACTTCAATAGAAGAACTAAAAAAACAACTAGCAAATGTTCCTGATATGAAAGGGTTGGAACTTGCTTCAAAAGTATCTACCAAAGAGCCTTACTTTTTTGGAAATGAAAACGCAACTTTCAAAATTTCTGCTTTAGATTTAGGTATTAAAAGAAACATCCTTAGAAATCTTGCAAAAAGAGATTGTTATATAAAAGTATTTCCATACAACACATCTTTTGATGAGTTAAAAGCATTTAATCCTGATGGATATTTCTTGTCAAATGGTCCTGGCGATCCAGAACCTCTTGAGCAAGTTCAAGAAACAGCTAAACAAATGATAGCGTCAGATAAACCAGTATTCGGAATTTGTCTAGGTCACCAAATCATAGGTTTAGCAAACGGAATTTCAACTTACAAAATGTTTAACGGACATAGAGGAATCAATCATCCAGTTATGAATGTTCTTACTGGAAAAGGTGAAATAACTTCACAAAATCATGGTTTTGCTGTAAACAGGGAAGAACTAGAAAATCACCAAGATTTAGAAATTACTCATTATCATATCAATGACAATACAGTTGCAGGTATGAAAATGAAATCTAAAAATTGCTTCTCAGTGCAATACCATCCTGAAGCAAGTCCTGGTCCTCATGATTCTTCATATTTATTTGATGATTTTATAGCAAATATTAAACAAGATAAATTTCAAGAAGTATAAAAAAAATGAGGGTTTCCAAAAACCCTCATTTTTTTTATTTTAATACTTTAGAAAATAATTACTAATTATGAAATCCTTTTCGATTAATCTAAGTTTGTGAATTTTTCATAAAGATTTTCAAACTCAATATTGTTTTTAAGAAACAAACTATTGGTTATATACCATCTTTTTAATAATTCACTTTTAACAATCTGATTTTCATGTAAAGCATCAAAAAATGTATTCTTTACTTTATTATATCTTCTCACTTCGTTGTTGTAGTCTTCTACTTTAATGATTTCGTTTGTTTCTAAAAATTTCTTTTTTATTTTTTGAAAATCTTCAAGCACCAAAATATAATCTTGATACAATGGAACTAGCTTCTCATTTTGTTTTATAATAAAATTTATAAATTCAATATTTGCATCGTTTAATGAAGTATCTGTAAAATCATCTTTAAACAAATCGGTTTTTGTTAACGATTCTTGAGCAACACTAGTCATAAAGTTTACACATTCTAAAACATCTTCAACTTTTCTATATTTAAATAATTGAATTAATTTATCGTCTAAAACATTTAGTTTATAAAAAATTAAATTCTGATAGGCATTATATTCAAAAACATTTCTTTTATTAAAGTTTCTAATGTTTATTTTGTATTTTAAACCAAAATCTCTTTTAGTGCTTTCATAGTTTAATATTTCAGAATAATATTTAGCTATTTCAGATTCTTTGTAAGCATAATTTTTAAAGATTTCAGAGTAATCTAAATTACTTTGAACTTGATAATCATTAAGTTTCAATGATTTGTTTTTTAGTAATGTTATCGTTTTGTTGTTTAGTTTAATGAAGGCATCTCTTAAATCGGTGTCTCCATAAACTCCTCGGTCATTTTTAGTTAAATTTTCATTGACATCTTCAAGCTTTTTGTAAATTCTTTCCAAAGTTGTTTGAACTCTATCGTCAGGACTAGCATCAATAATTGAGGTTGAATATTCCATCAAAGATTCTTTGACAAATAATTCGTTTCTACCAAAGTCAGTTATGTAGGCTTTAGCATTTCTGTAGTTCTGAGAAGTTCCTGTTTGATAAGACAAGAGAAAACCTAAAAACAACAATATGTAATAAACTGATTTTAAGTTGGTAGTACTTAAAAAAGAATATTTTTTCATACGATTTTAATTATAATGAATTTGACACAATAAAAATAGATAATTATTTGTAACACACAAATGTATGTATCTATAAAATGCAAAAAAACACGATAAAATGATTAAATATTTATAAAATATAATAAAAATACTACAATTAATTATGTTTTTTAATTTGTTGTATTCGACTCAACTATAATAACAGTTTACATTTTTTTTACCCTACTAAAACGATTGAGTTTATAAGTTTTTTTAAAAATTAATGATTAAGTTTTGACTAATGCTTAAATTTGTGTTCCATATTTTGAGAATATGTAATTATCTAACTATAAAATAAACACAGTAATGAGTATTATAATCAAAGTACACGCAAGACAAATATTAGATTCAAGAGGAAACCCTACAATTGAGGTTGACGTTGTTACAGAAAACGGAGTTTTAGGTCGTGCTGCTGTTCCAAGTGGTGCATCTACTGGAGAACATGAAGCAGTTGAACTTCGTGATGGAGGAAAAGCTTACATGGGAAAAGGTGTTCTTAAAGCTGTTGAAAATGTAAATACTAAAATTGCTCCTGAATTAATGGGCGTTTCTGTTTTTGAACAAAATCATATAGATCAACTTATGATTGATTTAGACGGAACTTCTAACAAAGGAAATCTTGGAGCTAATGCAATCTTAGGAGTTTCTCTTGCGGCTGCAAAAGCGGCTGCAAATGAATTAGGATTACCTTTATACAGATATGTTGGTGGAGTTTCAGCTAATACTTTACCAGTTCCAATGATGAACATTATCAATGGTGGTTCGCATTCTGATGCACCGATTGCTTTCCAAGAGTTTATGATTATGCCTGTAAAAGCAACTTCATTTACTCACGCTATGCAAATGGGAACTGAAATTTTCCACAATTTGAAAAAAGTGTTACACGATAGACATTTATCAACTGCTGTTGGTGATGAAGGTGGTTTTGCACCAAATCTTGCCGGCGGAACAGAAGATGCTCTAGACACCATTAAAAAAGCGGTTGAAAACGCTGGTTATAAATTTGGCGACGAAATCATGATTGCTCTTGACTGTGCTGCTTCTGAATTTTATGTTGACGGAAAATACGACTATACTAAATTTGAAGGTGCAACAGGTAAAATCAGAACTTCTAAAGAGCAAGCTGAATATTTAGCTTCATTAGCAGCAAATTATCCAATTATCTCAATTGAAGATGGAATGTATGAAAACGATTGGGAAGGATGGAAGTACTTAACAGAATTAATTGGTGATAAAACTCAATTAGTTGGTGATGATTTATTTGTTACTAATGTTGAGCGTTTGTCAACTGGAATTGAAAAAGGAATTGCCAATTCAATTCTTGTAAAAGTTAACCAAATTGGTACGCTTACAGAAACTATTGCAGCAGTAAACATGGCTCACAATGCTGGTTATACTTCAGTAATGTCACATCGTTCTGGAGAAACAGAAGATAATACAATTGCTGATTTAGCTGTAGCTTTAAACTGTGGACAAATCAAAACTGGTTCTGCATCGCGTTCTGATAGAATGGCGAAATACAACCAACTTTTAAGAATTGAAGAAGAATTAGGAAATACTGCTTATTTTCCTGGATTGAAAGCATTCAAACAGAAGTAATCAAGTAAATATTTTACATACAACACCTGATGAGTTTTAAACTTGTCAGGTGTTTTTTATTTAATTCAAGATTTAATTCTTAGCTTGTAGAAGAACGAATTCTATTTCAAATTCGTCGAATTCTAATTTTTGAAGATTATTGCAAAAAGGAAATAGTATATTTGATAATCTATTTCTTTATGATGAGACAAATACTATTTTTATTTTTTCTGCTAATATCTTTTTCTGCTTCTTCACAAAATGGAGCAGTGGACAGCCTGAAGTTAGTTTTAAAAAATTCTAAAAACGATATTGATAAAGCTCAAATTCTGAATGCGATTTCAGATGAATATAAGACCAGTGACCCAAAATTGATGGTTATATATGCTACACAAGCTTTAGAATTATCAAAAAAAATTAAATACAAAACCGAAGAAGGAAAGGCTTACTTAAACCTCGGAAATTCAAATATAATAACAGGAAATTATTCTAAGGCACTACAAAATTTCTATTTAGCACAAAATATTTTTGAGTCAGAATCTGTTAAAAATGATGAGAATACAAAAGGTTTAGCAAAAGCTTATGGTAGTATCGGAATCGTTTTTTCGGAACAAAGTAATTATGCAAAAGCACTTCAGTTTTACTTAAAATCAGTAAAAATTTATGAAGGTTTAAAAGACGAATCAAGATGCTCCAAACTTTACAACAACATCGGAATCGTTTATAAATCACAATCTGCAGATTTTAAAGCATTAGAATATTTCATAAAAGCTCAAAAACTTCAAGAAAAGCTAGGTGATCCCAATATTGGAATAACATTAACTAATATCGCAAATTGCTATCTAAAGCAAAAAAATTGGGACAAAGCACTAAGTTATTATTCAAAAGCTAAATCGAGTTTAGATAAAAATCCAAATCCTCGCGCACTTGGTGAATGGTACAATAATGTTGGATTATTTTGCAAAGAGAAGAAAGACTTAGTAAAAGCAAACGAAAACTGGAACGAAGCTATAAAATCATTTCAACTTATTGATGATAAATTTGGTGTTGCAGATACTTACATTCATTTGGCACAATCAAGCCTAGAGCAAAATAACTTATCTGCAGCTTTATCAAATGCAAACAAATCACTTTCATTATCTAAAGAAATAGGTGTCTTAGAACAAATAATGATTTCAGAAAAGTTGTTGAGTGAGATTTATGAAAAACAGAAGAATACAACTTTAGCATTATCGCATTTCAAACTTTATAATCAAGCAAAAGACAGTTTGATAAATGAAGAAAACACCAGAAAAAGTGTTGAAGCCGAAATGAATTTTGATTTTGAAAAACGCGAATTACTTCACAAAAAAGAAATTGAAAAGAAAGAAGTATTGTTAGAGGAACAATCAAAGCAAAGTAAGTTACAATTGTTTTTTGCAGGATTGTTTGGTTTATTACTTTTCGGAATTGGATTCTTGATTTATAATAGAATGCAATTAAAGAAAACATTGACGCTGCAAAAAGAGTTAGCAGAATACGAACAAAAAGCATTGCATTTGCAAATGAATCCGCATTTTGTGTTTAATTGTTTGGGCTCAATTTCAAGTTTTATTGTTCAAAATGGAACAGATACAGCTGTAAAATATTTGGCAAAATTTTCTAAACTAATGCGATTAACTTTAGAATATTCTAAAGAATCACTAATTCCAATTGACAAAGAAATTGAAAGTTTGCAAAATTATCTGGAACTAGAACAGCTTCGTTTCAACAATAAATTCAATTTCAAGATTACTAAAAGTAACGAAATTGAAGATGATATGGCGGTTCCACCATTATTGTTGCAACCATTCGTAGAAAATGCTATTATTCATGGAGTAATTCCGAAGAAAAATATTGGAACAATTGCTATAGATTTTGTCATAGAAAACGAAAGTTTAATTTGTACAGTAGAAGACGATGGAGTAGGGATTGAACAATCAAAAACGGCAAAAGAAAATACGGTAGTTGTACATAAATCAATGGCATTAGACATTACTAAAAAAAGATTGCAAATGATTTCATCGTCCACCAATCAAAAAGCAGATTTTACAATAGAAGAAATAAAAAACAACAATCAAGTAATTGGTACAAAAGTAATTTTGAGTTTGCCAATTCAATATATTAAGTAATTATTTAAGTTACTATTTACTAAAGAAAATATGATTACAGCAGTATTAATAGACGACGATATCAATTTACGCAACGGAATGAAAGGATTGCTTTCACTTTATGCGCCAGAGATAACTATTATTGGTGAAGCAGATAGCGTTGCGAGCGGAGTAGAAGCAATTGAAAAGTTGCATCCGCAAGTGGTTTTCTTAGATATTCAGTTGAATGATGGAACCGGATTTGATATTCTAGAGAAGTTAACAACTAGAAATGGTAAAGCAACTTCACATATAGTATTTATTACAGCTCATGAACAATATGCCATCAAAGCATTCCGATTTAGTGCCTTAGATTTTCTTTTGAAACCAGTTGATCCAGACGAATTGAAAAAAGTGATTGAAAAAATAAAAAGCGTATTGGAGAAAAGCGACAATTATGCTCACATAGATTTATTGTTAGAGAATATTAGAAAAAAAGTAGATAATTTCAAACGTATCGCTTTGTCAAATTCTGATGGAATTCATCTTTTTGAAATTAGTGATATTATTAGATGTGAGAGTGAAGACAACTATACCAAGTTTTTTATTAAAAATAGTAAGCCTATTTTAATATCTAAAACTTTAAAAGAATATGAAGAAATGTTAACCAATCACGGATTTGTAAGAGTGCATCAAAGTCATTTAATCAATTTAGCTTTTTTGAAATCTTATATAAAAAAAGAAGGAGGTTATGTGATTATGGCAGACAATAGCACGATTCCAATTTCACAACGAAAAAAAGAACAACTACAAGAAATTTTGACCAAACAATTGAATAATTAATAATTACACAACATGAAAAAGATATTTTACCTTTTACTATTAATTACAGGATTTAGTAATGCACAAATCGTAAATATTCCTGATGCAAATTTTAAAGCGAAACTTTTGAGTTCTCTACCAAGTAATACTGTTGCAGGCAACTTAAGTTTAACTTTTTTTAAAATTGATTCCAATTCTGATGGACAGATTCAAGTTAGTGAAGCTCTACAAGTTGGTTATATTGATGTGTCAAATTCTAGTATAAATAACCTGACAGGGATAGAAGCATTTACAGGTTTAAAAACGTTAATATGTAACAATAATCAGATTTCAAATTTGGGTTTAAGTGTTTTTTCAAATTTGCAAGTGTTAAGATGTCATAATAATCAAATTTCAAATTTAGATGTTAGTGGATTATCAAATTTGCAACAATTAAAATGTAATAATAATTTATTAACTAGCCTAATTGCTGTAAATTTAATGAATATTTTTATTTTAGATTGTTCTTATAATCAAATAAGTTCCCTAAACACAACTGGGTTAATCAATTTATCAACTCTAAATTGTCAAGGAAATCAATTGTCAAATCTTAGTCTTACAGGATTGTCAAATTTGAGGTTTATTTATTGTGGTGGAAACCAATTACCAGGATTAGATTTGACCGGGTTGCCTATTCTTCAAGAATTGTATTGTAATTTAAATATAATTTCATCGTTAGATGTAAGTTCAAATATTAATCTCAAAATATTAGATATCTCAAATAATTTGTTCTCAAGTATTAATTTGAATTTATTGTCCAATCTTGAACGTTTAGTTTGTAATAACAATTCAATACAGAATTTAGATTTAACAGGATTGAATAATTTACAGTTTTTGAACTGTAGAAATAATCTACTTCAAACTTTGAATGTAAATGGATTAAATAATTTATCTCAGATTTATTGTTATAATAATCTTTTAACTTCTTTATTTATTAAAAATGGTGTGAATGAAAATATTTTAAGTTTTTATGGCAATCCCAATTTACAATTTATTTGTGCTGATTTAACTCAAATAAATTCAGTCCAGAGTCAATTAAATTCTTTAGGATTGACTTCTACAGTTTCAAATACATACTGCTCCTTCACACCAGGAGGAAATTACAACACTATAACAGGAAATATAAAATTTGATGCAAATAACAATGGTTGTGATGCTTCCGATTTGCCACATCCAAACATAAGAATTGATATTAATGACGGTACAAATCAAGGTGCAACTTTCACTAATAATTCTGGAAATTATAATTTTTATACGCAAGCTGGAAGTTTTGTTTTAACTCCAAATATTGAAAACCCAACTTGGTTTAATTTTTCTCCAGCAACAGCAACAATTCCATTTGCGAATAATAACAATAATACAACAACTCAAAACTTTTGTATTTCTGCCAATGGTATTCATCCCGATTTAGAAATTGTCATTGCACCAATAGCACCTGCAAGACCAGGTTTTGATGCTGTTTATCAAATAGTTTATAAGAACAAAGGAAACCAAACCTTATCACAATTGTATGGCGTTAACTTTTTCTTCAATCAAAATTTAATGGATTTTATTTCTGCTACAACAGCTCCTGCAACAATTGGTTCTGGTTCATTGTCTTGGAGTTATGCTAATTTACTTCCGTTTGAAAGCAGAAGTATTTATGTTACTTTAAATATTAATACACCAACTGATGTAAATTATCCAGTAAATATTGGCGATATTTTACAATTTACAACCTCTATTTTACCAATAGCTGGCGATGAAACTACTTCTGACAATACTTTTTTATTCAATCAAACAGTAGTTGGTTCATACGATCCAAATGATATTACTTGCATTGAAGGGACTTCAGTTTCACCATCTTTAATAGGTGAGTATTTACATTATGTAATAAATTTTGAAAACACCGGAACAGCGGCTGCAGAAAATGTTGTAGTAAAAGCCACTATTGATACCACAAAGTTTAATTTGAATTCTTTACAATTACTAAACACATCACATCCTTCTTATGTAAAAATCACTGGAAATATTGTTGAATTTATTTTCGAAAATATTGCATTAGACACTGGTGGACATGGAAATATATTATTAAAAATAAGAAGTAATGGAACCTTACAATCTGGAGATAATGTTTCCAACAGAGGAGATATTTTCTTTGATTACAACGCTCCAATCGATACAGGAATAGCAAATACAGTATTTCAATCGTTAAATAATAGTGCCTTTGAAAAAGATAATTCAGTTGTGATTTTTCCAAATCCAACAAAATCAATTATTAATGTAAAATCTGAGAACAGTATTAAATCAATACAATTATACGATGTGCAAGGAAGATTGTTGCAAACAAAATTAACAGACGAAACTTCATCATCAATTGACATCTCAGATAAATCAAACGGAATTTATTTTCTAAAAATTACTTCTGATAAAGGAATTAAAGTGGAAAGAATAGTCAAAGAATAGGTTAAGTTATTTAGTTAATTAAAGCGTGCTTAGGCGCGCTTTTTTATTACAACTATACTAACCTTGCAATTTTTATATTAAAATTAACGAAAACGTTAACGTATTTGTTTTTTAATTCATTTAGAATTCCATAATTTTGTTAAATTATAAATTATCACGATTAATTTCCACACATATTATGTCAAAAACAGCAATATTAGAATATGATGGCCAAAAGTATGAGTTTCCTGTAATTGTAGGAAGCGAAAACGAACCAGCTATCGATATTGAAAAACTACGTGCCTTGACAGGCGCTATCACTTTAGATCCAGGTTATAAAAATTCAGGTTCTTGTAAAAGTGATATTACTTTCCTTGATGGAGAAGAAGGAATTTTACGCTACAGAGGTTATGCTATTGAAGATTTAGCTGAAAAAGCTGATTTTCTTGAGGTTTCTTATTTAGTGATTTTCGGAGAGTTACCAACAAAAGAGCAACTAACTCAATTTGAAAATGATATTCGTAAGTATACTTTGGTAAACGAAGAAATGAAGAATATCATTGATGGTTTCCCAAAAACAGCTCATCCAATGGGAGTGCTATCTTCGTTAACTTCTGCTTTAACAGCTTTTAATCCAAAAGTGGTTAATGTAGAAAATGAAAAAGAAATGTATGAAGCTGTATGTAAAACAATGGCTAAATTTTTAGTTATTGCTACTTGGACTTACAGAAAAATGATGGGTTATCCTTTAAATTACTATGATAATACTAAAGGTTATGTTGAAAATTTCATGCATTTAATGTTTGAATTGCCAACAGGTCCTTACACACAAAACCAAGTTGTAATTGATGCTTTAGATAAATTATTTATTCTTCATGCAGATCATGAGCAAAACTGTTCTACATCAACAGTTAGAATTGTTGGTTCGTCTCATGCAGGTTTATTTGCGTCAATTTCTGCTGGTGTTTCTGCTCTTTGGGGACCACTTCATGGAGGAGCTAATCAAGCAGTTTTAGAAATGCTTGAAGAAATCCAAAAAGATGGTGGTGATGCAGATAAATATTTAGCAAAAGCAAAAGATAAAGATGATCCATTCCGCTTAATGGGATTTGGTCATAGAGTATACAAAAACTTTGATCCAAGGGCAAAAATCATTAAAAAAGCTGCTGATGAAGTTTTATCTACACTAGGAGTTAATGATCCAATTCTACAGATTGCTAAAAAATTGGAAGAATCTGCTTTAGTTGATGAGTATTTTGTATCAAGAAAATTGTATCCAAACGTAGATTTCTATTCTGGTATCATTTACCGTGCATTAGGAATTCCAACCGATATGTTTACAGTACTTTTTGCAATAGGTCGTTTGCCAGGATGGATTGCACAATGGAAAGAAATGCGTGTGAACAAAGAACCAATTGGAAGACCAAGACAAGTTTATACAGGTCATCCATTAAGAGATTTTGTTCCAAAGGATAAAAGATAAAAATCTTTAAATACTTATAAACAAAAGCTTCGTTAATCAACGGAGCTTTTTTATATTTGTACAAATGCCAAAAGCAAATTATATGTTACAATTAAATGTAAAAAACGAAACTTCAAGATTAAGAGCTGTTGTATTAGGTTCCGCAGTAAATAACGGACCAACTCCAACAGCAGACGAAGCCTACGATCCAAAATCATTAGAACACATTCTCGCAGGAACATATCCAGTTGAAGAAGATATGGTTAATGAAATGGAAGCCTTCAATAAAGTATTTCAAAAATATGATGTGAAAGTTTTTCGTCCAGAAATGATTGAAAATTACAATCAAATTTTCACACGAGATATTGGTTTTGTAATCGATGATGTTTTTATAAAAGCCAATATTCTACCTGATAGAAATCGTGAATTGGATGCAATTCAATATGTAATTGACCAAATGAATCCTGCTAAAGTCGTTCGTCCGCCAGAGGATGTGCACATTGAAGGTGGTGATGTAATGCTTTGGAATGATTATATTTTTATAGGAACTTACAAAGGTTCTGATTATAAAGATTACATCACAGCAAGAACTAATATGCAAGGTGTTCAATACATCAAAGATTTGTTTCCTCACAAAATTGTAAAAGAATTTGACTTAGTAAAATCCAAATTAGAAGCTCGCGATAATGCACTTCACCTTGATTGCTGCTTTCAGCCAGTTGGAACCAATAAAGGAATCATCTACAAAAGTGGTTTCCGTGAAGAAGCAGATTACGTTTATTTAGTAAAATTATTCGGAAAAGAAAACCTATTTCACATCACACGCGATGAAATGTACCACATGAATTCTAATGTGTTTTCAATCGCTCCAGATGTTGTAGTTTCGGAGAAAAACTTCACAAGATTAAATAATTGGCTAAGAGAACAAGGTTTTACAGTAGAAGAAATTCCATACGCTGAAATAGCAAAACAAGAAGGATTATTAAGATGTTCGACTCTACCTTTAATAAGAGATTAAAAAAATTTGTTTCAAGTTGTAAAACCTGAAACTTTAAACAAACAAAAAATGAATCAAACTACAAATTCAATTCTGATGATTCGTCCTGTTGCGTTTAGAATGAACGAACAAACGGCGGTAAACAATTATTATCAAAAAGTCCTTGACGGATTAACTCCTGCGAATGTTAATGAAAAAGCGCAACAAGAGTTTGATACATTCGTAAACAAATTAAGAATGGTCGGAATCGATGTTACGGTTGTTGACGATACTTTAGATCCAGATACGCCAGACAGTATTTTTCCAAACAATTGGATTTCTTTTCACGAAAATGGTGATGTAGTTTTGTATCCAATGTTTGCCGAAAATCGTCGTGCCGAAAGACGTGAAGATATTTTAGATATTCTTGAAGCCAAAGGTTACGAAATCAACGACGGAATTATGGATTATACTTCTGCTGAAGATGATGGATTTTACCTTGAAGGAACAGGAAGTGTTGTTTTAGACAGAGAAAACGGAAAAGCATATTGCGCACTTTCTCCAAGAGCAGATGAAGAATTATTCATCGAATTTTGTGAAGATTTCGACTTAAATCCAATAATTTTTGAAGCATTTCAAACTGTTAATGGCGAAAGAAAATTGATTTATCATACAAACGTTATGATGTGCATTGGAGATACATTTGCCGTAATTTGTGCTGATTGTATCGATGATAAAAAAGAACGCAAAATGGTTCTAGACAGCCTTCGTTCTGACGAAAAAGAAATTGTTCTAATTACAGAAGACCAAATGAACAATTTCGCAGGAAACATGTTAGAATTGCAAGGTGCAGACGAAAGAAGGTACTTAATCATGAGTTCTTCAGCTTACAATGCTTTAACAAAAAAACAAATCGCACAATTAGAAGAACATATTACAATTCTACATTCAAGCTTAGACACCATAGAAGCATGCGGTGGCGGAAGCGCAAGATGCATGATGGCAGAAGTTTTTCTTCCTAGAAAATAAAAATAATTACGAATTTGAAATTACGGATTACGAAAATAATAAAACTCGTAATTCGTAATTTTTAATTTATAATTGAATCAAATTCCTCTAATAATACTCAAAACCGCACTAATTATATATTGAATACCAATCGCGACAGTTAAGAAACCAACAATTCTAGAAATCGCCACAATTCCTGATGCTCCCAAATATTTGGCCAAATAATGTGCACTTCTCAATACCAAAAATATTAGAAGAGAAACCACAAAAATTGAAAGTGTAGAAGACAAAATTTCAGGAGTAGTTTTATGATCTTGATTAAAAGCTATTAATAACGAAATCGAACCTGGTCCAGCCAACATTGGCATAGCAAGTGGTGTTAATGCAATAGAGGTTCTACTTTGCAAATCTTCTTCCACTTCTTTGCTAATCCCTTTTCTCTTCTTCGGATTAGCATTTAGCAAACCAAATCCAGAACTTGCAATCAAAATTCCACCAGCAATTCTAAGTGCTGAAATCGTAATTCCGAAAAAACTCAAAACATATTCACCAACAAAAAAGGAAATCAACAAAATGATACAAACATTTATTGCTGCCAATAAGGAAACTCGCGAACGTTCAGCTTTGTTATAATCTTGAGTCAAACCCACAAAAAAAGGAATCGCACCAATCGGATTCAATACCGAAAACAGCGCGCCGAGCAAAACAAAAAAAGTATTCAAGAAAACATCCATTTTTTGAAAAGTTTAAATTTTCGACAAAGATAAATAAAGAAGTAACGCATAAAGTTAAAATAAAAACAATTATCCGTAATTTTGCATTATGAAAAATAAGAAAACACTTGTTCTTGGTGCTTCCACCAAACCCGAAAGATATGCTTTCAAAGCCATAACAATGTTAGTTGATAAAGGTCATTCGGTTATAGCTATCGGACAAAATCAAGGCGAAGTTGCCGGAATTTCAATCAGAACCAAAAATATTCCACTAGCAAATATCGATACAGTAACGTTGTATTTAAATCCTTTGCGTCAGCGCGATTATTACAATTACATTATCGAAACAAAACCTAAAAGAGTAGTCTTCAATCCTGGTACCGAAAATCCAGAGTTTTATCAATTACTTAAAGCCAATTCCATCAAAGTAGAAGAAGCTTGTACCTTGGTTTTATTGACAACTAATCAATATTAGGAGCGAGTGGTTCGGGCTTTATCAGTAATGGCAATTCCTGCTTTTCGTTCTATCTCGTCCGAAAAGACGAGATGCCACTGCAATCAGGGCTAGAGAGGTTTCCATTTTAATTTTTGATTGAATTTTCCAAAACAAAATTCAGTTCTTCAAATCTGTCAATAGTCATAAAATGTCCTCCATCAACTATTTTTACATCAGATTTTACAAATTGAATAGGTAAAATTCTATCTGCAGTACCATGAATGTGTTTTAGATTTTTGTGGATATGAGCATTCTTCCAGTTTACAATTTTATCAATCGCCCATTTTAGAAAAGTTTCATCTGTATCTTTCAAAATTTCAGTCAACAGATTTTTATTTTCCTTACTATTAATTCCGAAAAACCAAAAACTCAAAAAATTGGATGATTTCATTAATTTAGTTGGAATAAATTTGTGAAGATTTAAGAATCCTGCAAATCGATAATAAAAAGGTATTTCATTTTTACTTTTAGCGGAAGCAATTAAAATTATTTTCTCCGATTCTATAATTTTTCCAACTTCTATAGCCATAATTCCGCCAAAAGATAAACCTATTAAAATTGGTTTTTCTGAAGTAATTTGTTTGGTTAATCTTTTTGCGTAATCTTCGATTGATTCATTCTCAAATGGATTAATCCAATCAATAAAAGTCGCATTGTATTTTGAAAAATCTAAATATTTAAAAACTCTTTTATCAGCACCAAGACCACTAAAAATATATAGATTTTCCATTCCTAAAACTTAGTCTGACTAGTAGCAGGTTTGCTAATAATCAATAATCCAATAAAAGTAATCAATCCGTTAACGATAATCAATTCGTTATCGATTACATAATCTCCAAAAAGAGCAGCTGAATTTTTTGCAATTAAAAAACAAACCAAAGGCGAAATCACACAAATAAAAGGAACCAACTTGTCATGAACCGTTTTTGATTTCATAAACAAACCAAAAGCATACAATCCTAAAAGTGGTCCATAAGTATAACTCGCAACTTTAAAAATCATTGTCACCACAGATTTGTCATTCAACGAATTAAAAACTATAATCACTAAAAACATCAAAATCGAAAATCCAACATGAACCAAATGTCTAGTTCTAACAACATTTGGCTTATTTTGGTTTTCAGCTTTATCCATTCCGAGAAAGTCAACACAAAAAGAAGTTGTCAAAGCAGTCAAAGCCGAATCGGTTGTAGCAAAAGTTGCCGCAGTCAATCCTAACAAAAACACAACTGCAGGAATTATATTCAAATGATTAAAAGCAATTTCAGGAAATAATAAATCAGTGCGTTTCACACCATCAACCATCGGAACAGCGATTCCGTTTTTCTCAGCGTATAAATAAAGTAAAGCACCAACACTCAAAAAGAAAATATTAATCACCACAAAAATTCCGGTAAACGTGAACATGTTTTTTTGAGCTTCACCAATGTTTTTGCAACTCAAATTCTTCTGCATTAAATCTTGATCTAATCCAACCATGGCAATAGTTACAAAAATTCCGCCCAAAATTTGTTTCAAAACAAAGTTACCTTTCAAGTAATCTTCATAAAAGAAAACTTTAGAGTAATTACTGTTTTTTACTGCTTCAAAAGCTTCTGTAAAACTATAATCCAAACTATTACAGATAAAAATAATCGTCAAGAAAACCGAAGAAACTAAGAAAAAGGTTTGCAAAGTATCGGTTATAATAATCGTTTTCAATCCGCCACGATACGTATAAGCAAAAATTAATGCTAATGAAATTAAAACCGTTACTGCAAAAGGAATATTGTAAGCGTCAAAAACAAAACGTTGCAACACAATTACTACTAAATACAGTCGAAAAGCAGAACCAATAGTGCGACTTATCAAGAAAATTGTTGCAGCTGTTTTATAACTCACAACGCCTAATCTTTGCTCGATGTAACTATAAATCGAAGTTAAATTCATGCGATAATATAGTGGAAGCAAGACTGTTGCAATTATGATAAAACCAATCGCATTTCCCAAAACAAATTGAAAATATTTGAACTGCAAATCAGGATTTCCGACTTCACCAGGAACGGAAATAAAAGTTACGCCAGAAAGCGCAGTTCCAATCATTCCAAACGCTACCAAATACCATTTAGAGTTTTTGTTTGCCTTGAAAAAAGCATCGTTACTACTGTCTTTTTTGCTAACAAGATTCGAAATAAGAATAAGAATTCCGAAATAGATAATGATAATCGCTAAAATTGTTCCTGAAGACATAAATAGTTTTTTTGGTTGTGCTAAAATAGAAATATTTGAGAAGAAAGATAATAGAAAATAGAAAAAAGAAAGAACTGAGAATAAATCCAAATCTAATAATCCAAAAATCTAATAATCTAAAAATCTATTTTGTTACTTTTGCCAAATGGAATTTTCATCAAAACTTCTCGAAAAAGCGGTCAACGAAATGGCACAATTACCTGGAATTGGTAAACGAACTGCCTTGCGATTGGTATTGCATTTATTGAAACAACCGAGTGAGCAAACACATTTTTTATCGCAAGCATTAACTTCAATGCGTGATGAGATTAAATTTTGTAAAAATTGCCACAATATTTCTGATATTGATGTTTGTGAAATTTGCTCGAATGCTTCAAGAAATCATAAAATAATTTGTGTTGTTGAAGACGTTAGAGATGTTATGGCGATAGAAAATACGAACCAATTCAAAGGAATTTATCATGTCCTTGGCGGAAAAATTTCTCCAATTGACGGTGTCGGTCCAAGTCAATTGAATATCAATTCGTTAGTTGAAAAAGTAAAATTAGGTGCGATTGAAGAAATAATTTTTGCTTTAAGCTCTACAATGGAAGGTGACACTACCAATTTTTATATTTTTAAACAAATAAAAGAGTGTAATGTCAAAACTTCTACAATCGCAAGAGGAATAGCGGTTGGCGACGAATTAGAGTATGCCGATGAGGTCACTTTAGGAAGAAGTATTTTGCAAAGAGTTCCGTTTGAGAATTCTTTGAAAAATAATTAGTCAATATTCTTTTCTAACTTTTTTGTTTTTACAATTGAAAAACTATCTTTGTTTGCTAAATTATTTTTGATAATGAACTACAGAATACTCTATATATTTTTTATTGGAATTGTATTTACCTCATGTGTACCTACAAAAGATTTGATTTATTTACAGAAAAAAGATAATTCACCTATTCCAACTATCAATGTTGTTAATGCGAAACCTTATCGTTTACAAGTTAATGACGTAATCAGTATAAATATTAAAGCTTTAGATCCAAGGTTAGTAGATATTTTTAATGGTACGACTAATCAGCAAATGCAATCGGTAGAATCACTTTATTTTAATGGTTATACAATAAATGATCATGGTAATATTAGAGTTCCTGTACTTGGGGAAATCAATATTTTAGGATTAACTATCGAAGAAGTTAGAGAAATTATTGAAAAAAAACTATTAGAAGATCACTTTAAAAAAGAAGCTGGAATTTTTGTGAATGTAAAGTTAGCAGGTTTTCGTTATACCATTAATGGAGAAGTTGGGATACCTGGAACAAAAATTTTGTATCAAGAAAAAGTGAATATTCTCGAGGCAATAGCTAATTCTGGAGATATTGCAATTACTGGCGACAGGAAAGATGTAAAAGTAATGAGACAATTTCCGCAAGGAGTTGAAACATATAGTTTAGATTTAACCGATAGTAGAGCAGTTCAATTGCCAGGTTACTATTTGCAACCAAACGATTATGTTTATGTAAAGCCATTAAAACAAAAAACTTGGGGAACAGGAAAGACAGGAATAGAATCTTTAGGAACGATTATTACCATATTATCGTTAGCTACAACAACTTTTTTGTTACTTAAAAATTAATATTCGAGTCAATGTTAGATATAAAAGATTTTTCTTTTTTTGAGAACCAAAATAGCTTTGATTTTAAAGGATTTTTAATCAAGACAGCTAGTTATTGGAAATGGTTTTTATTAGGATTGATTGTGTGTTTGACAATAGCTCATCAAATTAATATTAGAAAGCAAAAAATCTATTCTTTAGATACGACAATTGCAATTAAAGAGCAAGATAACCCTCTTTTTACTTCTAATACAAGTTTGATTTTTAATTGGGGTGGAGCATCAGATCAGGTTCAAAATATTGCTACAACAATAAAATCACGTTCTCATAATGAATTTGTAGTTGATAAACTTCAGTTTTACATTGATTATCTGCAAGAACAAGAATATTTTACAGCAGATGTTTACGGTAAAACTCCTTTTTTAGTAAAAATTGATAAGTCTAAAAATCAGATTTATAAAACTCCAATCAATATAAAATTTATTTCGTCTTATGAATATGAGGTTTCTATAAAATCTTTGTCGAATGCAGTTAGTGTTATGAATTATTCAACTAGTATTGCTGATACTGCACCATCCAAAAGTGGCGATTTTGTAAAAAGATTTAAAGTTGGAGAAAATGTTACTTTGCCTTTTTTAAATTGGACTTTAAATATTGTGAACGCTGATACAAACTATGTTGGTAAAGAATATATTATAGTTTTTAATAGTCTTGATGAGATTGTATCTCGTTATAGAAATATTAAAATTGGAATTGAAGACAAATCGCCATCGATAATTAAGTTGTCTTTAGATGGAACAAATAAATCTAGAATAGTTGATTTTTTAAATGAAACGGTTAAGGTTTTAATTAAAAGGCAACTGGATAGTAAAAATTTATTTGCAGAAAATACTATCAAATTTATCGATACAACCTTGCAAACAATGGAAGGTGATTTAAGAAAAAATAATGCTGATCTTAAAGACTTTAGTAGGAATAAAAATATTACTGAAATTGAAAGTGGAGGAAACTCTTTTCAGGCTCAGATTTTAGATTTAGATAGGGCTAGCGATGCTGTTAATAGAAAATTAAATTACTATAATACTTTAAGTAATTATTTAAGAAGTTCAACAGATTATTCAAAGTTGCCTGCACCATCGGTTGCGGGTATTGATGATCCAAATATTATTACAAATGTAGCCGCATTAATTGACTTGTCTGTTCAAAGAGCAGAAATGAGTGATTATGTAAAAAGTCAGGTGATGTATAATAAGATTGATAGTGAAATTTCTTCTGTTAAAAGAGTTTTATTAGAAAATATAATTGCAGCAAAATCCGCAATTCAATTTGAATCTTCTCAAGTTCGAGGTAAAATATCAGTTGCGGAAAGTAAGTTAACTACACTTCCTGAAGACAAGCAAGAATATCTTAAAATCATGAGAAAATATGATTTGAGTAATGAAATTTATCAAACCTATCTTCAAAAGAGAAGTGAAGCTCAAATTGTTAAAGCTGCAAATTTATCGGATATTCAGTTTATTGATCCTCCAAAGGATATTGGGGGTGGATTGATTGGGCCAAGAACCGGAGTTAACTATGTTATAGCAATTTTCTTGGGTTTATTGATTCCTTTAATTATCGTGTTTTTAATATTTTTTATTAATAATTCAGTACAAAATACAGACGATATTTCAAGTAGTACTTCAATTCCATTAATAGGAGTTGTTGGAGTAAAACATTCGGATTCTAATTTGGCAGTTTTTGACAAACCAAAATCAGCATTATCGGAGTCTTTTAGAGCAATTCGATCTTCATTACAATTTTTGTATAAAAAGCAAAAAGTATCAGGTTCCAAGACCTTGATGTTAACTTCTTCAGTCAGTGGAGAAGGAAAAACATTTTGTTCCATTAATATAGCTACTGTTTTTGCAATGAGTGAAAAGAAAACAGTGATTGTAGGTCTAGATTTAAGAAAGCCAAAGATTTTCGATGATTTTAATGTGAAAAATGATATTGGTGTAGTGAATTATTTAATTGAACAAAACACCCTTGAAGAAGTAACTAAAAAAACTAGAATACCTTATTTAGATTTCATTTCATCAGGACCAATACCTCCCAATCCTTCAGAATTAATTATGGGAGATACCATGAAAAAGCTAATGGAGGAATTGAAAAATAAGTACGATTATATTATTTTAGATACACCTCCTGTAGGTTTAGTTACTGACGCAGTTGAGTTAGCAACTTATGCAGATGTTACTTTATATGTAATGAGACAGAATTTTACCAAAAAAGATATGATTAATCTATTGAATAATAGAGTGTCAAGAGGTGAATTAAATAATGTTAGTATTGTCTTGAATGGTTATGAGAATAAAGCTAAGTACGGTGCGGGTTATGGATATGGATATGGATACGGATATGGAGCTTATTCAAATGGCTACCATGAAGAGGAAGAACCAAAAAACATCCTTTGGAAATATTATAGAAGGATAATAAAGAAAAATAAAAGCTAATGAGTAGCGCCATTCTAATTACTGGAGGAGCCGGATTTATTGGTTCTAATCTTTGTGACTATTTTATATCTCAGGGATACTATGTAACTTGTTTGGATAATTTTGCAACTGGACACAGACATAATATTGACCATTTGTTATCTAATGAACGATTTGAATTAATTGAAGGTGATATAAGAAATCTAGAAACCTGTTTAAAAGCTACTAAAGAAAAAGATTTTGTTCTTCATCAAGCGGCTTTGGGTTCTGTGCCAAGATCTATACAAGATCCTATAACAAGTAATGAAGTTAATGTTACTGGTTTTTTAAATATGTTAGTAGCTTCTCGTGATAATGGAGTTAAGAGATTTGTTTATGCAGCAAGTTCTTCAACATATGGAGATTCAGAGACTTTGCCTAAGATAGAAGAGGTAATTGGAAAACCGCTTTCACCTTATGCAATTACTAAATATGTAAATGAATTGTATGCTGACGTGTTTAGTAAAACCTATGGGATAGAAACAATAGGATTGAGGTATTTTAATGTTTTTGGGAGGCGTCAAGATCCTAATGGAGCTTATGCTGCGGTTATTCCAAAATTTGTTATGCAATTTATGCGTCATGAAAGTCCAGTGATTAATGGTGATGGAACCTATTCTAGAGATTTCACTTACATTGATAATGTGATTCAAATGAATGAGTTGGCAATGACAACACAAAATAAAGAGGCACTTAATACTGTTTATAATACAGCATTTGGTGATAGAGTAACTCTTAATGAGATGGTTAATTTATTGAAAGAAAATTTATCTAAACATGATAAGTCAATAGCAGAAGTATCAATTATTTATGGTGCTAATAGAGTAGGAGATATACCACACTCTTTGGCTAGTATAGAAAAAGCGAAACGATTACTAAATTATAATCCAAAATATTCCTTTTCATTGGGATTACAAGAAGCAGTGGAATGGTATTGGGAAAATTTAAAATAAAATAGAATGAAAATAACAAATATTTGCTGCATAGGAGCAGGTTATGTTGGTGGACCAACAATGGCAGTTATAGCACAAAAATGCCCACATATTAAAGTCACCGTAGTTGATTTAAATGAAGAGCGTATTGCAAGATGGAATGATGAAAATGTAGACAATATTCCGGTTTATGAACCAGGTCTTGGTGAAATAGTTGCGCACTCAAGAGGAAAAAATCTTTTCTTCTCAACAGAAGTTGATAAAGCAATTGATGAAGCTCAAATTATATTTATCTCAGTAAATACACCTACCAAAACTTATGGTTCTGGCAAAGGTATGGCGGCCGATTTAAAGTATATTGAACTTTGCGCAAGACAAATTGCAAGAGTTTCAAAAACTGATAAAATTGTAGTTGAAAAATCAACTTTACCAGTAAGAACTGCTGAGGCTATTAAAAGTATTTTAGATAATACAGGTAATGGAGTGCAATTTCAAATATTATCCAATCCAGAATTTTTGGCAGAGGGAACAGCAGTTGAAGATTTATTAAGTCCAGACCGTGTACTTATTGGTGGCGACACAACAGAAGATGGTCAAAGAGCTATTCAATCTTTAGTTGAAGTTTACGCTAATTGGGTTCCTAAAGAAAGAATTTTAACTACTAATGTTTGGTCTTCAGAGTTGTCTAAATTAACAGCTAATGCTTTTTTAGCACAACGAGTTTCATCTATAAATGCGATGTCTGAGCTTTGTGAAAAAACAGGTGCTAACGTAAATGAAGTGTCCAAAGCTATTGGAATGGATAGTAGAATTGGACCAAAATTCTTAAAAGCTTCTGTAGGATTTGGAGGTTCTTGTTTTCAAAAAGATATTTTAAATTTGGTTTATATTTCTAAATCTTTCGGATTGAATGAAGTTGCCGATTATTGGGAACAAGTTATTATCATGAACGATCACCAAAAAAGAAGATTTTCTAAAAATATTGTAAGTACTTTATACAATACTATTGCCGATAAAAAGATTGCATTTTTAGGATGGGCATTTAAGAAAGACACCAATGATACTCGTGAATCAGCAGCTATTTATGTTGCAGACGATTTGATTAATGAGCAAGCAAAAATTGCTGTTTATGATCCTAAAGTTGATTATAAACAAGTAATTTCCGATTTGAATTATCTTGAGACACGAACTGACGAGCAAAATAGAAAGCATGTAACGTCTTTCAAAGATGTATATGAAGCTTGTGCCAATTCTCATGCTATCGCGGTATTGACAGAATGGGATGAATTCAAAACTTATGATTGGCAAAAAATCTACGATAGTATGCAAAAACCAGCTTTTGTTTTTGATGGTAGAAATTTATTAGATGCAAATAAAATTAAAGAGATAGGTTTTATTTATCAAGAAATTGGTTCGTAAATTTTAATTGTTTAAACCACTTTTAAATGGATATAAAAATAGGTATAATAGGTTTAGGATATGTTGGATTACCGCTGGCTAGATTGTTTGCGACCAAATACCCTGTCGTAGGATTTGATATTAATCAAAATAGAGTATCAGAACTTAATAAAGGAAATGATTTTACTCTTGAGGTTGAAAAAGAATTGTTGCAATCTGTACTTATTGAAAAACCATTGAGTAAAGTAGGTTTGTTTTGTACTACTCAATTAGAAGATATTAAAGATTGTAATTACTACATAATTACCGTTCCAACTCCAGTTGATAAAAACAATCGACCTGATTTAACTCCTTTATATAAATCAAGCGAAACAGTTGGTAAAGTTCTTAAACAAGGAGATATTGTTATTTATGAATCTACAGTTTATCCTGGACTTACAGAAGAAGAATGTGTTCCTGTTTTAGAACGCATAAGTGGATTAAAATTTAATGAAGATTTCTACGCAGGCTATTCTCCAGAACGAATTAATCCAGGAGATAAAGAACATACCGTTGATAAGATATTGAAAATTACCGCTGGTTCAACTCCAGAAATAGGTATAAAAGTTAACGAAATTTATAAATCGGTTATTACTGCAGGAACACATTTAGCTCCTTCAATAAAAGTTGCTGAAGCGGCCAAGGTAATCGAGAACTCTCAAAGAGACATCAACATTGCTTTTGTAAATGAGTTGGCTAAAATTTTTAATATTCTTGATATTGATACTCAAGCTGTTCTTGAAGCAGCAGGTACAAAATGGAATTTCTTGAATTTTAAACCTGGTTTAGTTGGAGGTCATTGTATTGGTGTTGATCCTTATTATTTAGCCCAAAAAGCGCAAGAAGCAGGTTATCATCCTGAAATAATTTTGGCTGGAAGACGTCTTAATGATAGTATGGGAGAATATGTAGCTTCTCGAATTGTGAAGTTGATGATTAAAAAGCGTATTCCAGTAAATCACTCTAAGTTATTGATGCTGGGAATTACTTTTAAAGAAAATTGCCCTGACGTAAGAAACACTAAAATAGTAGATGTCATCAAATCATTACAAGATTATGGAATAACCGTATCAATATACGATCCATGGGCTAATCCAAGTGAAGTAAAACATGAATATGGATTAGAAACAACTGAAACATTGCCTACTGATAAATATGATACCATAGTTTTAGGTGTTGCTCATAATGAATTTTTAAATATAGATTTGGAACAATTTAAAAACCCAAACTCTGTTGTTTATGATGTAAAAGGAGTTTTAAAATGTTCAATAGATGGTAAATTATAATATGAAAAAAATAGTAATCACAGGCGGAGCAGGATTTATAGGTTCTCATGTCGTAAGACGATTTGTTAATAAATATCCTAATTATCACATCTATAATCTAGATGCGTTAACTTATGCTGGTAATCTTGAAAACATTGCTGATATAGAAAATTCTCCCAATTACACTTTTGTAAAAGGCGATATAGTAGATGCTGATTTTATCAATGCTTTGTTTGCAGAGCATCAATTTGATGGTGTGTTACATTTGGCAGCTGAGTCACATGTTGATCGTTCTATTACAGATCCTTTGAGTTTTGTAAAGACAAACGTCATAGGGACAATGAATCTTTTAAATGCAGCTAAAACCATTTGGAAAGACAACTTTGATGGTAAGCGATTCTATCATATTTCAACCGATGAGGTTTATGGTTCGTTAGGTGCTGAAGGATTATTTACTGAAACAACAAGTTACGATCCAAATTCTCCTTATTCTGCATCTAAAGCAAGTTCAGACCACTTTGTTAGAGCTTATGGAGAAACTTATGGATTGCCTTACGTAATTACAAATTGTTCCAATAATTACGGACCTTATCATTTTCCAGAGAAATTAATTCCGCTTTTTATAAATAATATTATCAATAACAAATCACTTCCGGTTTATGGAGACGGAAAATATACTCGCGATTGGTTGTTTGTAGAAGACCATGCAGTTGCTATTGATTTAGTATTTCACGAAGGAAAAAATCATGAGACCTATAATATTGGTGGTTTTAACGAATGGCAAAATATCGATTTAGTAAAATTATTATGCGTTCAAATGGATTCTAAATTAGGTCGTCCTGAAGGAACTTCTGAACAATTGATTACTTATGTAAAAGATAGACCAGGACACGATTTGCGCTATGCAATTGACGCTACCAAAATCAATAAGGAATTGGGATGGAAACCATCAGTAACTTTCGAACAAGGATTACAACGAACTATCGATTGGTATTTGGCTAATGAAACTTGGTTGAAAAATGTTACTTCTGGAGAATATCAAAAGTATTACGACAAACAATACGAATAGGACTTCTTTACTATGATTGTTTTAAAACTCTTCTTTTGAATTTTATATTACCTTTAAATAATAAAAAGATTATCTTCAAATAGTATCAGAAAGAATACTGATGCTTCATAGGTGCCAACAATTTTAAATGCAGTTGTAGGCTTTGTAAATTTATTTTTTTAAAAATGAATTTATTATTATGTGCATTTCGTCGATTATAATTGCTTATTATCGAATACTTACGTTGTTGTATTTTCAGTGAAATAAAATGTACTATTTTAGTCGATTAAAATATCTAATTATATTTATAGTCAAATAGTTAGCTTTAAAAAAAAAGTTGAGCAAATAATATAAAAAGTCACATAAACACTGATGTTGCATAGAAAAAAAACTACATTTATTACTCTCCTTGCCGTTTTGATGGTTCTGTTAGGAATAAACAAAACTCAAGCTCAGGTAAATGCTTATACTCTTACTCAGTCAATTAGTGGGTATGTTCCATTGTCTGGAGCTACAACAAATGCTTTCGTAGCACCATGGGATAATCAAGCGGCAGTTCAAGTACCATTGGGTTTTACTTTTGCTTATGATAGCAACAATTTTACTCAATGTTATATTAGCCCTAATGGTTTTATTACTTTTGGAGTAGTTGCACCAGCTGCAGGTAATTATGTGCCTTTGTCAGATAATACACCGTATAATGGAGCAACTAGTGGAGGTGTTGTTTGTGCTTTAGGTACCGATTTAATTTCAAGCGTGACAAATCCTGCAAATATAGTTTATGCAACTGAAGGAACTGCGCCCAATAGAACTTTTGTTGTTCAATGGACAAATGCCAATAGAAAGACAGCTGTAGGAGATTTTGATTTTCAAATTCGCTTGTCAGAAACTTCTAATGAAATACTTATATTGTATGGTAATTGTGATACATCTCTTTCTGCTTTAACGGTAAATGTCCAAGTAGGTTTGAGAGGACAAAATAATGATATTGCACAAGGAAATGTTTTTAATCGTTTTCAAGGAAGTAATCAGCTTTGGGATGTAACTGGCGCGACGATAAATGGGACGGTGAATACACATACACTTATTACCAATTCATCGGCTTATCCTCCTTTTGGATTTCAGTATTTGTATGTGCCTGGTCCACCTTGTGTAACTCCACCAAGTCAACCAACAGATTTAGTTATTGGAGGAACAAGTATTACAAGCAACTCTTTTGTAGGTAATACTTTTACTGCTGCATCACCAGCACCTTCTAAATATTTAATTGTTAGAAGTACAGTAAATACACCACCAACTGCAGCAACTTTCATTAATAGAAATATATATTCTGTAGGATTTAATTATGGAACAACTCCAGTTTATAGAGTGGTTGCTAATTCTAATTTGTTAACGTTCAATCAAACAGGATTAACTTCAGGGACAACTTATTATTATTGGGTTATTTCTTATAATGAAAAATGTGCTGGCGGACCATTTTATAATTTGACAAATCCACTTTTTGGTTCAGCAACAACCTGTTTTCAGTCTACAACAGCTTCGGCTGCAACAGCAGTAGGAGGAAATGATTTTACCGCAAATTGGTCAGCTGTAGGTGGTGCCACAGGATATGCTATTGATGTGTCAACTAGCAATACTTTTGCAACATTTCTACCAGGTTATAATAATTTACTTTTGAGTTCAGCAACAACCTCACTTAATATATCTGGTTTGTTGCCATTTACAACCTATTATTACAGAGTAAGAGCTTTGGGACCTGGATGTATTGTTAATAGCAATACCATAACGGTTGCTACAACATGCGGTTTTTATACTATTCCTTATGTTCAAAATTTTGATTCTACTCCAGTTGGATCGGCTCCAACTTGTTTTTCTGTATTGAACATTAATGCAGATGCTAATCAATGGAGAACTCAAACGGTTAATTTTGCTTCAGCACCTCGTTCTTTTCAAATCGATAAGAATGTAACAAGTGATATGAACGATTGGTTTTTTCTGCCAGGTTTGAATTTAACAGCTGGCGTTTCTTACCGATTAAAATTTAGTTATAATACAGGAAATACAAGTTCTAATTCAGAGAATTTGGCTGTTTATTATGGTACTAGCCAGTCTGTGGCAGGTATGACCAATACATTAACTACATTGACAGGAATTGATAATAGTTTCTATGAAACCACTCAAATTGATTTTACGCCAGTTAGTTCAGGTGTTTTTTATATAGGATACAGAGGATATAGTATAGCCAATCAGACCTATATTGCCATTGATGATATTAGTGTAACTTTATCGCCATCTTGTATTGAACCTACTGAGGTTGTCTCTTCTGCTGTTACAGCTACAACTGTCACTCTTAATTGGGTTCCTTCTACAGCACCACCAGCATTGGGTTATGAATATTTTCTTTCAACTACAGCAACGCCACCAACCATAGCTACCGCAGCTACAGGGTCAGTTGGTGCAGGAATTACAACATTAAATCTTACTGGATTAAACCCAAGTACAAGTTATTGGGTTTGGCTAAGAGGTAATTGTTCAAGTTCCGATAAAAGTATTTGGTCTGTGGAAGAAACTTTTAATACAGAGTGTTCACCTCCTTTAGTAGTATCAACTGTTCCTGTAACAAGATGTGGATATGGAACCGTAAGTTTGGTAGCTAATCCTAGTACTGGTTCTGCTATTCGTTGGTTTGACTCCTTATCTGGAGGTGCTCAAGTTGGTTCTGGTAACACATTTACTACTCCAGCATTAAGTACAACAACAACCTATTATGCAGAAGCAAGAGCTTTTGGTGCAATAGCAAAGTTAGGACCATCCAATCCAACCACGCAATTGGGAGTCAAAGGACTTCAAAATTATCAAGGTTATGTAAATTTTACGGTTA
Source organism: Flavobacterium koreense (assembly GCF_054776075.1). Taxonomy (NCBI): domain Bacteria; kingdom Pseudomonadati; phylum Bacteroidota; class Flavobacteriia; order Flavobacteriales; family Flavobacteriaceae; genus Flavobacterium; species Flavobacterium koreense. Next base: position 102,747 of record NZ_BAAHCF010000013.1, read on the forward strand.
ATTCAAATACATCTTTACAATCGGTAGATATTTTTCCAATTGCATCTGGTCAAACTGGTAAATTGGTGATAAGAAATTCATCCAATATTACCCTTGCAAGTTTTACTTTTACAACTACAGTTTCTGGAGGAAATACGCTCCAACAAATCAATATGAATTATACTTTAATTCCTGGAATGTATAATCTATATTTTGATACTTTACCGGCGTCTGGATTGAGGATGAATACTACAAATGCAGCCTATCCATATACTTCATCAGTGGCTAGTATCGACGGAAATAGTATTGATGGTAATTTTAATTTAGGAGCTTACAATTGGAAATTTACAACAGAATGTTTATCGGCAAGAGTACCAGTTGCAGCAACAGTTACTGCGCCTCCAGCTTTAAGCTTAAGTACAACTTCTCTAACTATTTGTGAAAACGAAACAACTTCACTTGTAACTGTAATAGGAGCAGCAGCTTATGATAGTTTAGTGTGGTCTCCAGCTACAGGTGTTTCTGGAAATGTCGTTTCAGGTTTTACCTTTAATCCTACGGTTACAACTACTTATTTATTGTTAGCCAATCAAACATCTGGAAGCCTTTGTGGAAACTTAGCTTCTATAACTATTAATGTAAACCAAGCGCCACCATTAGTATCTATTTTACCTGTAAATCCATCAATATGTCAAGGAACTATTCAGCCACTTTTTGGTAGTACTAGTGTTTCAAGCCCTGCTGTTCTAATTAATGAAAATTTTAATGCAGCTACAAATAATTGGGTAGTTACTAATACTTCAACAGGAGGAAATACTAATGCTTCGCAATGGACATTAAGACCAAGCGGATATAATTATATTAATGGTTTTGGTTGGAATGTTACTTTTAATAGTAATGATAATTCACAATTTTATTTAGCAAATTCCGATTCTCAAAGTGGTACAGCTGGTACAGTTACTAGAACAACATTGACATCTCCTTCTTTTAATTTAGCAGGATTTACCTCTGCCAATCTTAGTTTTTTTCACTATATTAATGCCATCGCTTTTGATAAGTTTGAAGTGCAAATTACTTCAAATAACGGAGCTACTTGGACTAATTTAACGTCTTATACCGTTTTGCAAGGTGGACCATCAGCATTTTCAAATGTGGTTGTTGATTTAGTTGCTTATTTAGGTATGCCAGATTTAAAAATCCGATTTAATTATGAGTCAAACTGGGGTTATTGTTGGGCATTAGATAATGTAAGAGTATCTGGAACACTTTCTGCTGCTTTAACATGGACACCAATTACAGATTTGTATTCTGATGCAGCAGCAACTATTCCTTATGTTGCAGGTACACCAGCAAGTGTTGTTTATTCAAAACCAACCAATACGATAACCTATACAGCAACTTTGACAGGTTCTAACGGATGTTTGAGAGTTGTTACGAATACATTAACAGTTTCTCCACCAACAGTTGCAGGTGTGCTTTCTAGTGATCAGCCTATCTGTACTGGAGTTCCAGCAAGCAATTTGGTTCTAACGGGTAGTGTTGGCTCTATTTTACGTTGGGAATATGCCAATGATGCTGCATTTACATCAGGTGTAACTAATATTGCAAACACAACAACAGTATTAACACCAGCGCAAATGGGTGTTTTTACTACTATTCGTTATTTTAGAGCTGTAGTTAGAAGTGGTGCTTGTAGTCAATTATATAGTAATGTAGTATTTGTTGCCTTTTATAATACTACTTGGAATGGAGCTACCTGGAGTAATGGTCCGCCAAATGCGACAACTCGCGCAATATTTACAGGAAATTATACTTCAACAGGAGATTTATTTGCTTGTTCTGTTAGAATAAATTCAGGAGTTGTAACCTTTAATGCAAATCACTCTTTAGTTGTAACTAACGATGTTGTGGTTGCCGCTGGTTCTTTAATTTTTAATAATAATGCAAGTTTAGTTCAGGTTAATGATGCTTCAATAAATACAGGTAATATTACATACAGACGTTCGGCAATGCCAATGAGACGATTTGATTATACTTATTGGTCTTCTCCAATTGCTAATCAAGTATTGTCTACTTTTTCTCCATTAACACCAACCGATAAGTTTTTTGTTTTTAATCCAACCATAGCTAATTGGTCTAATGTTGCGGCAGGTTCTAGTATGGTTGTAGGTAAAGGATATCTAGTAAGAGCTCCTCTTACTTATAATCTTGTTACAACAACTGTTTATAACGGAAGCTTCGTTGGAGTGCCAAACAATGGAATAGTTACAAGTCCTGTCTTAGTTTCAGCAAGTGATTTTAATTTAATAGGAAATCCATATCCTAGTGCCGTTAATGCAGATTTGTTTTTATCAAATCCTCTGAACGTTGGAGTAGTAGATGCTACTATTTATTTTTGGACTCACAATACACCAATTGCTGCAAATCAGTATACTTCTAATGATTATGCTATTTATAATTACTTGGGAGGAACAGGAACTAGTTCTGCACCAAATACTGGTGTAAACTCATCAGTTCCAAATGGAAAAATTGCTTCAGGACAAGGATTCTTTATTAAAGCACTGTCTAATGGTTCAGCAACTTTCTCAAACGCTATGAGAATTGTTGGAAACAATGACCAGTTTTTTAGAATGCAATCACCATTGAATCCATCAACATCAGAAACAGTGGCTTCAGAAAAACATAGAGTTTGGTTAGATATTGTAGATCAACAAGGTAGTTACAAACAAACCTTAGTTGGCTATGCTACCAATGCAACAATGGGAATTGATAGAGGTTATGATGGTGAATATCTAAATGTAGGGAATTCAGTTGCTTTATATTCTTTGGCAAATTCTACTACTGCTTTGTCAATACAAGGTCGTTCTTTACCATTTTCAGATTTTGATGAGGTACCTTTAGGATTTTATGCTGCAACTACAGGAAGTTTTACAATTAATTTATACGACTTTGATGGATTATTTCTTAATCAAAATATCTATTTAAAAGACAAAGCACTCGATATTATTCATGATTTGAAACAAGCTTCCTACGTTTTCCGATCTGATGCAGGAACTTTTAATGAAAGATTTGTTCTGGTTTATCGCAACCAAGCTTTAAATATTAATTCGGTTTCATTAAATGCTAATGATGTTATAGTTTATAAACCGAATCAAGATCTTTATGTTGAAGCAGGTAAAACGGTTATGAAATCAATTAAAGTATTTGATATCAGAGGAAGGTTATTGCTTGAAAAAGAAGCTATTAATGCTAATAAAACTTCTTTTAATGTTGGTTCAACTAATCAAGTGCTACTTATTGAAATTACTTCAATAGAAGGGACTACTATTACAAAAAAATATGTAAATTAATTAAGTTAATTTTACTCCAATACAAAGCGCTATTACTTGATTAATAGCGCTTTTTTCTTTGTAATACAGCACTTTAGTTTAGTTTTTTATAGACAAAAGACCTATTTTATGGATAAACTACTTTGCAATTGAGATTTAACGAGTTTTGGTGCTATTCATCGAGAATATTTTAATTCTCATAAGTACGGCTGTAGTTTTGCTTCAGAAATTTAAACAAAAGCAATGAACACAAATACTACATCAACTTCTTTCATCTCTGAAAACAGAAAGTTTTTAGTTGTTTTATTTATTGTATTTTTATTGTCAAGCGTAGGTATGTTTGGTCAAACAAAAACAGAGGTTACTCCAGTTTGCGAACCAACTACTATTTGCACAGATTCAGTTCAAACTATTGCTTTTGAATCTGATGTAGATTTCATGAATTGGTTTATGGGTTCTAAACAAGGTCAAACTATTCAAAAAGCAGATGAAACTGCAACTACAGTTTCTAGAAAAAAACAAATTATTTCTTCTGGTGTAACTCCAAATAAAGTGCTTTACAGAACTTTCATGAAAAGAGTTATCAGTCAAGAAACAGCAATCGCGTAAGTTAGGTTAAAATTAGAATATAGTAGGTTAGTTAGAATAGAAGCTTCTCATTTTTGAGAAGCTTTTTTTGTTTTAATAATTTATTGAAAACAATAATTTCACTTCGTCATTTTTTAATGTTAAAATATTGAAAAAATAACAATGAGGTAATGTTTAATTAAAATTGGTAAAAAGCATATTTTATCAAAATAATTCTTACTTATTAAGGAGTGTTTTTTTTAAAACACTATGTTTTTTATCGATTATATTTTACACTTCGTCGATTTGTCAGCTAGACAGTTAGTTATATTAAAATTTTACAAAAATTTAATGTATTTTTATCAACTTATAATAAAAGTATATTACCCTAAATACAAATGCTATGATGATATCATTACAAGAAAAAGTAACGAATGCCTTTTTAAAATCTAACACAATTAAAGTCTTAGTGGTTTTAGTAGTGGGGTTTCTAGGTGGTAATAATGTAAATGCTCAGGTTTCGGCTTATCAATTAGATCAGTTGTCAATTACGCCTGCATTTGCTGCATTACCTGCTTCTCCAACATCAACAAATTTATTTGCTACTACAGGTAATATAGATAGTGGTGTTGTTAATGTTGCATTGCCATTTACATTTCAATTTAGAGGAGCTTCGCAAACTTCAGTAAATGTTTCTTTAAATGGATTTTTGACTTTTGGAGCAACTCCTCCATTACCAGGTGAAGTAACTCCTATTTCAAGTGCAACAGGATATGATGGTGCTGTTTCTGGATATGGTGCTGATTTGGATTTAGTCCCAGCTTCTGCAACTTTCAACGTGGCGCATTACACTACACCAGCTCCAGTTGGTAGTAGAATTTTTAAGGTTCAGTGGAATGTTAAGAGATCTAATAATTTAGGAACTGCTGCTGCTGCAGGAGGCGAAACAAGTAATTTGGTGTTTCAAATTTGGTTATACGAGTCGACCAATGTAATTGAGTTGCACTATAATAGTGTTACCTTCAATACATCGCAACCTTTGCAAGGTCAGATAGGATTGAGAGGTTTAAATAACGCAGATTTTAATAATTTAGGTTATACTAACGGCCTTCTTCCATGGCCAGCAGGTACTATGACGACAATTTTAAGTGGAGTTCCTAATACCAATACTAGTACTGTTATTACAAGAGGGACTTCTACAACTGCTGCTGCAACAATACAACCAGCATCATTCAGATTATTTAGATTTACTCCAGTAACGTGTTTTGCGCCAGGAGGTCTTAATGTTACAGGTTTAACTTCGTCAACAGCAACTATCAATTGGTCAGCTGCAACGCCTGCACCAGCATTCGGATACGAATATTATGTAGGAACATCTGCAACACCAACAGGAGTTACAGGAACTACAGGAGCAGGAGTACTTACGGCAGGTTTAACAGGTTTAACAGCTGGTCAACAATATTATTATGCAGTTCGTTCGGTATGTAGTACTTCTCCTTCTAATGTAAGTGCTTGGTCAACTGTTAGTACTTTTACTACTTATTGTTTGCCTGTAAATACACCTTATTATGAGCCATTCGATGGTCCAGTTCCAAATGGAACAACACCTTACCATGCTACTGTAGGTTTATTGCTTCCTGTTTGTTCTTCACAACAAAATATAGGAACAGGAAATCCTTGGGTTACATCTAGTGCAGATTATTATACAGGTTCTGGTATGGATCAAAACATATTAATGTATAATGGTCAAAATCCAGGAAATTCGAATCCAGCAAATGTATGGTTCTATACAGGAGGTATTAATTTATTGGCTTCTAAATCATATACAGTAGATTACTTATATGGAGGAACAGATGTTCCATCTACAGTGACAAATAAAATGCAAGTTGCTTATGGTACATCGCCATTGTCGGGTTCTATGACTACAATTTTAGATACTCATAATAACATTAAAGCTTCGCCTTTTCAAAATAAAATCACTTTTACGCCACCTGCAGATGGAGTGTATTATTTCGGTTTGAAAGCTTTTTCAGATCCTAACAATGGACAATTATTTGTTGATGATTTACAAGTGTATGAATCAATTTGTTTAAGACCAACGGCAGTTTCTGTTTCAAGTATAACAGGTTCATCAGCATTCTTAAGCTGGACGCCGCCAACACCAACACCAGGATCTGGTTATGTATATTATTTCAATACTACTGGTGTAGCTCCAACAAATAGTACAGTGCCTTCTGGTACAACTGGTTCTACTAACGTTACTTTAACAGGGTTAGCAGGATTAACTACTTACTATTTCTGGGTTCGTTCTAGTTGTGGTGCTGGAGATTTTGGTGAATGGGTAGCATTGAATAATGCAGGAAATCCATTTTTTACAACTCCAGTACAAATTAACTACTGCGCTTCAGGAAGTACTGGTAACCAAAATTATTTTACAAACTTTGCAACAACTGGTGCTATTTCAGATGTGTCAAATGCAACTGGATATGCAACAGGTGGTTATGCAAATTATACGTCACAAATTATTACACAAGCGCGTTTGGGGAATGTTACAGTTTCTACTGCCTACAATGACATGGCAGGTGGAGTAGGTATTGCAATGTGGGTAGATTGGAATCAAGATGGTACATTTGATAATACAACTGAAAGAGTTTATAATTCTGGAGCTTACTTATCAACTGCACCTACAGTTAATTTCACAGTTCCAAATACAGCTTTACTAGGTTTAACAAGAATGAGAATAGTTGTAGACTGGAATGCTACAAGTCCAAGTGCTTGTAATGCAGCAATGACTAGAGGTGAAACTGAAGACTACGGATTTGAAGTAGTAACAGTTCCGCCAGTATTAGTAATTGATAATATTGATGATACAGTTTGTGCTGGAAGTCCATCTAATCCTATTGTTGTTACAACTGGTTTTGCTGATTACCAAACTTTTTCTTGGTCGCCAGCAACAGGAGTAACAGGATCTGGTACAGTTGGAGATCCTTATATTATTACATCAAATACAACACAAACTTATACATTAACAGCATCTCAAACAGCTTCGCCATTCAGATTTAATAGAGTGAAGTTTGTTTATAATGCAAATCCATTGCCAACACCAATTACAATTACTCCAGCAACACCAGCTGTTTGTCAAGCAGGGCCTGCAGTTCAGCTTACTGCTACCGGTGGTATCGTTGCAGGATTTCCAATATTAAATGAGAATTTTAATGCTGCAACTAATGCTTGGACAGTAGCAAATAACGGAGGTAATCCTGCTGCATTGTGGACATTAAGACCAAACGGGTACAATGAGCCATTGGGTGCAATTCAAAGTAATGATTCATCTCAATTTTATCATGCAGATAGTGATACTGGTTCTGTTGCCGGAGTTTTGGTATCAAATACCTTTTTGACTTCTCCATCATTTAGTACAGTAGGTTATACACAAGCTTCATTAAGTTTCTGGCATACCTATAATTTTTTCTCAGGAGATAGTGGTACAGTTCAAGTTTCAACTGATGGAACAACTTGGACTAACTTAGCAGTTTACACAACAGATCAAGGTACTTATACAAATTTCCAAAATGTTATTATTCCACTTAATGCTTATTTAGGTCAAGCTACTGTTTATATTCGTTTTTGGTATAATGCTAATTATGACTGGTCATGGTCTGTAGATAATGTGCTTGTTTCAGGAAGTGCTTCATCTGCTGTAACTTGGAATACTTTAGTAGGTCCAGTTGCAAATGGAGTAGCTGTTCCAGGTTTATATACTAATGCTGCTGCAACGTTACCTTATTTAGCTGGTACAGGATCTGCTTCTGTATATGCAATGCCAGCTGCAGCTGTTACCTATACTGCAAGCGCAAGTACTCCGTCGCCAGTTTGTTCAACAGTAACAGAAGTTCCAGTAACTGTTTCGCCAATTGTTGCAGGAACTGCTTCTGGTAACCAAACGATTTGTTATGGAGCGCCTTCTAATTTAACTCTAACAGGTACTACAGGTACGGTTACTGGATGGCAATATTCGGCAACTTTAGCTTTTACAACACCTATTGCTATTCCGGCAAGTGCTTCAGCTACATTGACATCTGCTCAAATGGGTAACTTGTTTGCAACAAGATATTACAGAGCGGTAGTTACAAATGGAAGTTGTACGGCTTTTTCAAATGTTATTACTGTAACTTATAATTCAACAACTTGGGATGGTTCTGCATGGAGTCCTAGTCCGCCAAATGCAACAATGACAGCAATTTTTGATGGTGATTATACTTCGACAGGAGATTTAAATGCTTGTTCAGTATATATTTCAAGTGGTGATGTTACCTTCTTAGGAGGTCATTCATTAATTGTACAAAATATTGTAGATACTTCTGGAGGAACTTTAACCTTTGAAAATAATTCAAGTTTAGTTCAAGTAGTAAATGGTATTACTAACGTTGGTAACATTACTTATAAAAGAAATACTACACCAGTTAGAAAATTTGATTATACCTATTGGTCTTCACCAGTGGCTCCTCAAACATTAGTTGGATTATCTCCACAAACACTATTTGATAAATATTTATCATTCAATCCAGCAATCAATAATTGGGTAGTTGAAACAGGTACTAACTTAATGATTGCTGGTAAAGGTTATATAATAAGATCACCAAATAATTTCGACCCTATTACACCTTCTATATTTAATGGTCAGTTTTTTGGTACTCCAAATAATGGTGTTATTAGTACGCCAATAGTTATTGGTGCCGCAGATGTTAACTTGATTGGAAATCCGTATCCAAGTGCTTTAAATATTGATACGTTCTTCGATTTCAATGGTATTACTACAGGTACAGGAGTAATTGAAAAAACTATATATTTATGGACGCATAACACTATTGTTACTAATAACAACTATGTAAATAGTGATTATGCGGTTTACAATTATATGGGAGGAATTGGTACAACTGGTGCTCCAGGAGCTAATAATGCAGTTCCAAACGGAAAAGTAGCCTCTGGACAAAGTTTCTTTATAAAAGGTTTGATGAATGGTTCAGCAGTGTTCAATAACTCTATGAGAATTGCCGGATTGAACAATCAATTCTTTAGATATAACAATCAAGCTACCACTGTAAATCCTAGTAACAAAAGCCGCGTTTGGTTAGAAGTATTTAACAATCAAGGAGCTTACAAACAAACAATGGTAGGATATGCAGGAGGTGCAACCAATGATTATGATAGTGGATATGACGGTGAAATCTTAGATTCTGGAAGTTCAGTGAATTTCTATTCTACATTAGGAATTAAGAAATTAGCTATTCAAGGTCGTGGTTTACCATTTAATGAAAATGATATTGTACCATTAGGATTTAAGAGTACAATAGCTGGTAGTTATGAAATAAAATTATCAAACTTTGATGGTATTTTCGATACTCAAAAAGTATATTTAGAAGATAAATTATTAAACGTAATACATAATATTAAGTTAAGTAATTATACGTTTACAACTAATGCAGGAACTTTTGACAATCGTTTTGCATTACGTTTTACAGACAGTGCTTTACAAGTAAATGATCAATTGTTTACCGATGAATCATTAGTAATTTTCAAAGAAAATCAAACAATAAATATTACTTCTTCATTGACTCCAATGAAATCTGTTCAAATATTTGACATAAGAGGAAGCTTATTATTCTCTAATGATAAAGTAAATGCAACGGAATATAAAGTTACCAATCTTCATTCATCGCAACAAGTTTTATTAGTTGTTGTTGAGTCTGAAAATGGTACGAAAGTTTCTAAAAAAATTATCTATTAGTTTTTTACATAATGCAACCATACAAGTTTTCTTAATTTGTATGGTTGTTTTTTTAGCTTAATTCATAAGCTAATTTTAAAATGTTTATATAACTTTATTTATATATTGACCCTTTTTAATTAACCAATTTTTTTAAATTATGACGAATGACTACTTTTCGTTGAATTTCAGACCAAAATCGAAATTCAATTTTCGTGATGATGCAGTAACAAATAGTTCTGCTTCCAAAACGAAGTTGTCTTGGCTTAAGAATTTTATTTTAATATGCTGTTTGTTTACAGGTATTGGAGTTTATTCTCAAGTTTCGGTCTCAGCTACCGCTGGTACCACGACAGGAAGTTATGCTACAGTTAATGCTGCTTTTACTGCTATCAATGCAGGAACGCATCAAGGAGCTATAGTAATAACTGTTACAGGTTCTACAACTGAGCCAGCAACACCTGTTGCTTTATTAAGAAGTGCAACTCCATCGAGTTATACTTCAATTTTGTTAACAGCAAGTGGAAATGCTACAATTAATTCAGCCGCTGCACCAACAGCGAGTAGAGGTGTAATTGAATTATCAGGTGCTGATAATGTTACTATTGATGGTGATGATTTAGCTACACCGGGTTCAAGGAATCTTAGTATTATTGTTGCAACAAATGCTTCAACAGGTACTGCAGCGATTCGTTTGGCTTCCAATAGTACAACAGGTACTGATGGTGCTGATAACAATACTGTTAAAAACTGTATTGTTGTTGGAGGTAGAAATTCTGCTACTTCTACAACAACTAGTTATGGTATTGTTATGTCAAACTCTTCTGCAATAACTACAGGAGCATATAGTAGTTTAAATACTATTATTGAAAATAATCTTATTACACGTGCTTATCATGGAGTTTGGGCTAATGGGGCTAGTGCTACATATCCAAATACTGGATTAATTATTAGAAATAATGTTATTGGTAGTTCTGTTTCTGCAGATAATATTGGTAACAGAGGTATACTTGTTTCATTTTCAGCAGTTACTACTGGTGGAGCATTAATTCAAGGAAATGATATTAGAGTAGGGGATTATGGTACTACTGGATATTCAGCATCAATAGCTGGTATTGAAGTGGGTTCTTCAAATTTTGGTATATCTATTTTAAGAAACAACATACATGACATTAATCAGTCTACAACTAGTGGTTATGGTGCTCATGGAATTCTTATTACAGGTGCAACTAATAATACTTTGTCAACAATTGCTAATAATTTTATTAGAGATTGTAAAATGGTTGTTTATCAAACTTCAGCAACAAGTACATTTATTCCAACTGGAGTGTTTTTTACAGCAGGAGCTACTGGAGTTAATTTTGTAAACAATACAATTGTAATGAACACTCAATTGGGAAGTGGACTTAACTTTTCTTCTTTTTGTGTTAATGCTTCAGTTGCTGGAGTAAGATTTGATAAGTTTTTAAATAATATTCTTATTAATAATGCTACAAGTACTGTAGCTTATGGCTTTTACACAGCTGGGACCTTAAATATTTCAGGTGGAACTGTTAATAATAATAATTATTTTGTTCCAGGTGGTCATGTTGGTTATTACAATGCCGCTAATAGATCTAATCTTGGAGCATGGCAAACAGCTACTGCTAAAGACGCTAATAGTTTTTCAGTAAATCCATCTTTTGCTTCAGCAACTGATTTACACATTCCTGCTGGAAGTACTTCTGTTTTGGAATCTGCAGGAGCTACTGTAGCCATATCAGGAATTAATATTGATTATGACGGTGATGCTCGTCCAGGACCTACAGGTTCTGTAAATGGTGGTGGAAGTATTCCAGATATCGGTGCAGATGAGTTTGATGGTATATTATCTTTATGTCCTCAATCACCAGGTGCAATATCTGCTTCAGCAATTACGACAAATTCAAGTACTATTACTTGGGTAGCTTCAGTTCCTGCTGCTGGGAGTGGTTATGAGTTTTATTACTCAACTTCTAATACAGCTCCAAATGATTTAACAACGCCAAGTGGAAGTGTAGGTGCAGGTGTCTTAACAACTAATTTAAGTGGTTTGACTTCAGCTACGACTTATTATGTTTGGGTGCGTTCTAATTGTAATGGTACAAATAAGTCTGCTTGGACAAGTGCATTCTCATTTACAACGTTATGCGATGTTGCTATTTTGCCTTTAAGTCAAGGATTTAATGCTGCAACTGCACCATCTTGTTGGTCTCAACAAAATGTTAGTGGTTCATTGCCATTAACTTTTGTTACTTCAGCAACATTACCTACAGCAAGTCCTCAAGAAGGAACGCATATGGTATATTATAACTCTTATAGTAATTCTACTCAAACACGTTTAGTATCACCAGTTATTTCTTCAACAGGAATTACTAGTGTTGACGTAGAATTTTATTGGTACCATAGTACTGATGGTGGAGCAACCTTATATTTAACAGAAGGTATTACGCCTCAATGGTCAACTGATGGAACAACATGGACATCAGTTGGATCTCAAATAAGAAGATATAGTGCAACAGCTGGATGGACTAAATATGTAATTACTTTGCCTTCAGGTGCTGGTAACCAAGCTAGCTTATATGTAGGATTCTTATTTCAAGGTAATGCTGGTTACAACTCTTATTTAGATAATGTATCAATAAAAGCTTCTCCAACTTGTTATGGCCCTATTGGACTTACTGCAAATAATTTAACAGTTTCTTCAGTTGATGTAAGTTGGACGCCTTCAGCTAGTGGTAATGCTCCAGTTCAATATGAATATGCAGTAACTACATCAGCAACTCCTCCAACATCAGGAACAATAACAACTTCAACTTCTGCTACAGGAGTTGCAATCACTCCTTCAGTAAATTATTATTTACATGTACGTTCTGAATGTACTTTAGGAACTGACTATAGTAGTTGGTCTACATCATCACCATTCATGTTTATATTTGGTGATGTTTGTTCAAGTGCAATAAGCTTAGATGCATTAACAAGTCCTTATAGTGGAACAACTGTAGGTGCTACTAATAATTTTTCTTCAACTTGTAATACAACTGGTACTGCACCAGACTTATATTATTCAATTACAGTTCCTGCTGGATTTACTTTAACAATAGGACAAACGGTTAATGATTATGATTCTGTTCACACTTTAGTTTATGGAACTTGTGGTGCACCAACAGTTGTTATTTGTAGAGATACAGATATTCAAAATGAAGTATGGGTTAACAATACAGGTGTTTCTCAAACAGCTTATTGGATTCAAGATGGTTGGGCTGCAGGTGCTGGAACTTTTACATTTGCTTGGACATTAACTGCTCCACCAATTGTGGTTTCGAGTTTTACTCCAACAACTATTTGTTCTGCTGATTTAGCAACAACTGTTGTAACTTTAACAGGTTCTAATTTTACAAATGCTACAGCTGTACATTTAAATGGAGTTTCAACTCCTTTTACAGTTGTTAATGATACTACAATTACGGTAGCTTTAACAGGTTCAAGTACTGCTGGAACATTTGTTGTATATAATGCGTTTACTTCAGGAACAAATGCAACAGCATTAGTTGTAAACACCAATCCTACTGTAGCTCCAATTATCGCTGCAGGAAGTGCTACTGCATTATGTATGCCAAATACATTGTCTTTAACAAATGCGACTGCTTTAGGAGTGTGGGGCGTTGTTAATGGTACAGGTACTGCAACTATTAGTACTAGTGGAGAACTTACAGGTTTTTCAGCTGGAACAGTTACAGCAACCTATACAGTAACAGATGCAGGTTGTTCAACTACTTCATCATATTTGGTAGATGTAAGAGAGCCAGTGGCTATTTCTACTCAACCAGTTGATCAAACTGTTGTTTCATCAGGTGGATTGTTTAATGCATCATTTAGTTTAGTAGCATCAGGAACAGGAATTTCTTACCAATGGGAAGAATCTACAGATGGAGGAACAAATTTCAATCCAATAACAAATGGTGGAATTTATAGCGGAGCAACATCAAATAGTTTATCTATTACTAATGGTGCTGATACTATGAATGGTAATTTATACCAATGTGTAATTACAGGAACTTCTCCATGTGATCCATTAGTTTCAAATTCTGTTTTATTAAATGTAGGAAATACAGGTATTGCAACACAACCAAGTAATAGTAATTTATGTGGTTCAGGAACTGCTACTTTTACAGTTGTAGCTTCAGGAACAGTTGTTGATGAAGATTTAGCTGCTTTACCAAGTCCGATATATTCTTACCAATGGTATGAAGATACAGGTTTAGGTGGCGTAGCTATTGTTAATGGTGGTGATTATTCAGGGGCTAACACAGCTACTTTAACAATTGCTAATAGAACAGTTGCTAATTCAGGAACAAATTATTATGTTGTAATCAATGGTCCAGCTAACGATCCAACATCGATTACTGTTACATTAAATGTAAATACAGCTCCGGCAATTGATACAAATCCATCTAACCAATCAGTTTGTTTTACTGGA
>NZ_BAAHCF010000014.1:0-924 GCF_054776075.1 Flavobacterium koreense
CAGAAATCACCACTAATCCAAATTTAGTAGTTACGTATCACTTAACGCCTACAGATGCTTTGACAGGATCTAATATAATCACACAGAATCCATATTGTAACATACAAGCGTTCTCTCAAATTTTACATGTGAGAGTTGTTGACCCATTAGCACCAGCTTGTCCATCGACTACTACATTACAATTAATTGTTAATCCAAAACCACTTATTAATCCAAATGTTACAGACTATGTACTTTGTGATAATAATAGCCCAGGCGATGGAGTAGAACAATTTAACTTACCAACTAAAACTACTCAGATAATAAATGGTCAGTCTAACATGACCGTGAGATATTATTTGACACAAGCAGATGCTACATCACAAACGAGTCCGCTTACTAATTTGTATACAAATGTTACACCAAATGCTCAAGTAATATGGTATACAATTAGAAATACAGTTACAGGATGTATCTCTGTAGGTTCATTTAGTTTGATTGTGAACCCACTTCCAGTTACCACGGTAAACAGCCCAACAGTTTGTACAGGTGATGCAGCTACAGTAACAGCTACAGTAAGTACAGCAGGAACATATTCTTATGTTTGGACAGTTCCATCAGGAGTTACTAATCCAGGGAATGTTGCTAGTTTTACTACCACAGTTGCAGGAACCTATAGTGTAGTTACTACCAATACTGTTACAGGTTGTGTAGGACTTAGTGCTTCAGGAATAGTAAATTTAATTTATGCTCCAGTCATCAACACACCAAGCAATTATGTTGTTTGTGATGAGAACAATGATGGCGAGAGTTGTTTATTTGATTTAACGACAAAGAATTCACAAATATCGACACAAGTAGGCATTCAGATTAGTTATCATTTAACACCAACTGATGCACAAACAGGCTCTAATCCGATAAGTACAACAACGCCTTATTGTAATA
>NZ_BAAHCF010000015.1:0-775 GCF_054776075.1 Flavobacterium koreense
CTACAGCAGGAACATGTGCAGGAAGTTATACATTAACAAGAACATGGATTGCAACTGACCTTTGTGGATTAACTACAACTCATGTTCAAACGATAACTGTTCAAGATACAACAGCTCCGACAGTAGTTACATCATTCCCAACTGTTTTAAATGTAACTTGTAATTCAATTCCAGCAGTACCTCAATTAGTATTTACGGATGCTTGTTCTAGCACACCAATTACTGTTGTGACTACAGAAACAACTTCAACAGTTGCTTCAGATGGAACATCCACTATTGTAAGAACTTGGACAGTAACTGATGCTTGTGGAAATAGTGCTACGTTTACACAAACAATTAATGTGTCAATTCCAAACTACTTCCAACAGTTAACAATTGATGCTCAATGTAGTCTTGATATCGAACTTGAAGTGAACGTTATGTCAATTATTAACAATCAGTTTGGAACACAACCAACTGGAGGTACATGGACTGATGTTAGTAGCTCAGGTGCTTTAGACATAACTAATGGTGTATTCACTCCATTGAATTTAGCAAACGGAAGTTATATTGTTAGATATAAAACTAATGATCCATATTGCCCAAGAACATTTGAAATAACAATCCCAACAAGTGATGAATTCGAAACTTGCGGTGTTTTAGCTTGTAAAAATATAATAGTATATAACGCAGTAACACCAAATGGAGATACTTTGAATGATAGTTTTGTAATTGAAAACATTACTAACTTAGATTGTTACCCAGAAAACACCGTTGAAATTTACAACCGTTGGGG
>NZ_BAAHCF010000016.1:0-1439 GCF_054776075.1 Flavobacterium koreense
GAGCATCTTGCTGTGAATAACTCACAAGGCTCATTAACAACATAGCGAAAAGTATTATTCTTGTTCTCATTTTTTGGGTGTTTATTCCGAGGATATTTCTATCCTCGGAAGATTAACTATTTTCTATTAATGTATAAGTATCCTGCTTTTTCTTTAGTAATTCCACTAGTTTTAGTGTATTTTATGATATAGAAGTAAGTTCCTTCTGGTAACTCTTCAGATTGTTTAATAGTAACACGACCTTCAGAAATACCTCTAAATACTTTAGTATTATTATCATATCCTTTAGCATCATATACTAACACTCCCCAACGATTATATATTTCAACTGAATTATCAGGATATTTTTCAATACCCTCAAGAATGAAGTATTCATTATTAGTATCATTACCCGGAGATAAATAGTTGTATATAACAATATCACAAGAATCTGCACTATCATCGAAATCACATGGATCTTTCACTGTAATTATAGCAATTGCAGTATCACAATTATTTGGATTAATAATATCGCAAATTTGATAAACAATAGTATAAGTACCAATTGGTGTTCCTGCTGGAATAATTAAATTACCTGAAGGATCTATTACTGCTCCATTAATACCTCCGTTATCAACTAAAGTGAATGTAACTTCAATTGGGATTAAAGGATCTTGATTAAGCGTATCATTAGTGTAAAGAGGAATAGTTGCTCCTATTTCAGAGTTTACAGTATCATTATCTAAATCGTCAATTGCATCAATTGGTGGTGCAGTAATAACAATTGTAATAGTTGCTTGATCACAATTCGTTGGATTCAATACCTCACATATACTATAAGTAACAATATAATTTCCAGCAGGTGTACCACTTGGAATAATTACATCACCATTATTAGCTATTGACAAACCAACAATACCTCCATTGTTTACAACTGAAATTGTAACTTGATTAGGAATAATAGTTGAATTATTCAAAGTATCTTGTCCATTACCATTGTTTACAAATATGTTTCCTGGAGTACCACCTTCATATCCATTGATTGTATTTGTAGACAAGTCGTCATTTTCAGCATTTATTGGTGCTGCACTAACAATTACTGTAACAGTTGCTGGGTCACAATTTGCTGGAACTGCTCCTACTTCACATAAATTATATGTAAAAGTATAAGTTCCTGCAGCTGTTTGTGGATTAACACCAACTTGACCAGTAACTGTATTAAAAGTAATACCTGAAGGCAATGTACTAGTCAAAGTAATAGTTACTTGAGAAGTATTAACAAGAACACCATTCAAAGTATCATTAACTAATACTGTAGGGATTGCTATACCTCCATCATAACCATTAATTGCAATTGGATTAGAATCATCTAATGCTACAATTGGATTAAGAACTACAACCGTAGCTGTAGCTGTATCACAATTTGTTGGTACTGCTCCTACTTCACATAATTGGTAAGT
>NZ_BAAHCF010000017.1:0-12386 GCF_054776075.1 Flavobacterium koreense
TGATAAACGCTTCTGATATTCAAAACTTTGAATTAGGAAACCAATATCCATCTGGAGTTTACAATGTAATTGTATCTCAAGAGTCTAACACTAAAACACTACGTGTTATTAAAAGATAGTTTTTTAAGAAAGACTAAATATTTTAAAACCTCCTCAGTTTCCTGAGGAGGTTTTTTAGTTATAAGTTTAGGGTTTTGTTCGTATTTCGTTCGTAGTTTGTTCGATGTCTTAAGTATGTGTTTAATTATGGACTAAATAGGAGGTAATTAAAAGCAAAATGCGTAATGATAGCGTAATGGTAGCGTCATGGCTACGTAATGGTAGCGTTATGGTTTTTGATAAAACATTAGGATTTTGTTTGCTTTTTCAGTAGTTTTGAAAAATGCTTAATGATTTAGAAATCAGGAGCTAATGTAGGGATTTTATTTTGATTTTATGGCAAAAAATGTTGGATTAATTCAATTTGAGGGTTCTATTGGTGATTTGGTTGCTTATCATCGTAATGGGAGTTTAATTATACAGCGCAAAGGAGGTTTTAATGGTAAGCGGCTTAAGACAGAAGAGCGTTATGAGTCAGTTCGGAAGCGTCAGAGTGAGTTTGGGAAATGCGCTAAATTGGCTTCTGGGATTAAGCGTGCCTTTGCTTGGTGGTTACAATGGGTTCCTGAGAATATGATTTATAACCATATTCAGTCGGTGGTTATGGGTGTGAAGAATTGTGATGTTTTGTCTGAGAAAGGCTCTAAGACTTTTGAGAAAGGTATTGCTACAGTTGCTGGTGCTTCTCTTTTTAGAAAGTTTCAATTGAACCCAAAGCGTTCATTGAACGCTGGAACTATTATCAATACTCCTTTTAATTTTGAGACTGGAACGGTTAGTGTTACACCTCACCATTATAAACTCAAGTCTAGAATGTGTTTGGGAATGGAATTACTTTTGTTGCAAATAGATTTGAATACTTATGACTATCAAGTCTTTGGGAGTGGTATGCAGTATTGTGATGGTATGAACCAAACTATTGATTTAGAAGTGCAATTACCTAATGAAAATGTGTTTATGGCAGCCTTTCTTTTCGTGGGCAAATGCTCTAAAGAAGGAAAAAGTTATGCTTGGATGCGTGATGTTGAGGTGAGTTTTGGGCTTTTGGATTTTAAAATAGTTTAAAAGAGGAAGATTAAAAAATACTACTTTTCTTAATTATTTACTTAATTTAGTTTGGATAAACGTTGTAGTTTAAAATCTACAATGCTAATGCTTTGTTAATTAAAAAATTAATGTATTTTTACGAGCTAAAAAAAAGTGTTCATTCCCAAATGGATGCAACCCTAAAAAACTACTTAAAAATATTGATTTTTATGATTAACTTTACTAAATCTGCTGCCACAAATTGTGGTGGTTTTACTAACAAATTTATTGCTTTCCTTGGTTTTGTATTTGTGTTTTTACAAAGTACAGTCACTTTTGGACAAGCAACTTCGCCAACTTCCTTTAATTTTACAGGAGGTGCAAGTTTTACGTTGGCGACTTATTCGGCAACGACATTTCCAACAAATATTACTGTTGGAGCTGGAACATCTACAACCGGAACTTTTACAACCGACATTACTACTGATGCTACAAATGGAACTGCAGCGACAAATTGGAATGGTGAAGGCGCTAATGGGATAAGTTTTCAAGGTGGTGGTTCATCAAGAAGAGCCTCTTTTTTATTTAGAGGAAACGCTACAGGAAGAAAAGATGTAGTAGTTCAGTGGACTTCTAGAACAATCACTAATTCAGCTAACAATAATTATATTGCTTTGCAATGGAGAAATGGTACTGCTGGTGCATGGAATGATGTAACTGGAGTAACTACTTCGGGCGTTTATCCTTATCTTGGAGCTACAGGGGTTGTTACTACAAACAGTGTTACTTTGCCTGCAGGAGCTAATAATCTTAGTGATTTAAGAATTAGATGGATATATTATGAAGATGCAACTGGTGGTGCAAGAGATAGATTGGCTATTGATGATATAACAATTTCAACTACAACAAATTCACCAACAGTGAATGGAACTATCGCAGCTGGAGAATATGGAGTTCATACTGATGGTTCTAACAAGCAAGGAGATACTTATATGTATTGGGATGATACTAATTTGCATATTGGTGTTGCCAATGCTAATACAGGAGAAGGTTTTGTATTGTATTTAGATAAAGATCCACAGATTCCGGTTAATGGTGGTACTAATGCTAATGGTACTAATGTGGGTAATACTTATGATGGTTCTGGTTTTGCCGAATTGCAATACCGAGCTGATCTAGTGATGTATGTAAAAAATGGCTACCGAGAATATAGAACTGCCGATGGTAGTAATGGATGGTCTTCTCCAACAACCGCTTTTGGTGCTTATGCTGAGTCTGGCGGAAATGTTAGGGAATTCTCTATTCCTTGGTCTGCTATTGGTGGAAAGCCAGCTGCCTTCAACTTTTTTAGTTATGTAACTAGTTCTGGTGGATTTGTTTATGGGCAAACACCAACAGAAAATGCAGGTGGTTCAATTGGTACTGGAGCAAGATATTCAAGATATTATACTGTTAGTTCTACGACTACAGGAAGTTCTACTTTACCTTTTAGTAGAAATAGCTATGTGTTTAATAGTGCCTCAGACGTAAATGCTTTTGGCCCTATCAATGCTTATGATTTTACAATGAATACAAGCAGTAGATTAATTTCAAGAAGTGGTGCAACTGCCGGAGATTGGAATATTGCTGGAAATTTAGTAGTAGGAAATGGAATTATCTACTTAGGTAGTGGTGGCGGAAGTTATGGAGCAACTACTGTTTTAGGAAACTTAAATGTTTTAGGAGGTCAATTTAATATGGACCAAACTACAACTGCTATGTCGGTTGCAGGAAATGTTTCTATTGCTACAGGCGCTACGTTAGTTTTATCTGGAACTATTGGTGGTGACTTCAGTACAGCTGGAAATTGGACCAATACTGGTACTTTTAATCCAAATAACAGATTGGTTACTTTCAATGGAACTGCTGCTCAAACAATTACAGGCGGAACAACATTTAGTTTTTTGACCTTAAATAATACTTTGGGTTTAACACTTGCCAACCCAGTTACTGTTAATCAAACATTAGCCTTAACATCTGGTAAAATTACTTTAGGAGCAAATAATTTAACAATAGGTAGTACAGGAACAATTACAGGCGCTACTTCAACTAATTATATAGTTACTAATGGGGCAGGAAATTTAGTTCGCCAATCCGTTGGTAATACGGCAACGTTATTCCCAATAGGTTTAAATGTTACAAATTATACACCTGTTACTTTAACCAATACAACAGGTACTTCTAATTTATCAGTAAATGTAGGAAGTACTATTACGAATGCTGTTGTGAATAGTGCTAAGATTGTAAATTTACAATGGAATGTAACTTCAAGTGCTGCTACAACGGCTACTATAACTCCAGTTTGGGTTGCTGCAAATCAAGCAGGTTCTTTTACTAATACAGGTGCTGGAGAATTGGGTAATTACATACCTAGTGCTTATACTACTTATCCAACAACATTAAGTACAACCACAACTACTGCAACTGGTGTTGCGTTACAAAATGGTTCTAATTTAATAGTGGTTGGAAATTCTAATGCTATTCGTTGTACTACTGTTGATAATGTTACAGCAGCAGGAGCTTCTGTATTATCTACTTCTTCATCTATCTCATGGACGGCTCCGGCTTTCTGTTTTTCAGATGTTTTAATTGTAGCTGCAACATCCTCAAATACCGGTACACCTTCAGGTGATGGAACCGCTTACACAGCTAATTTAGCTTTTGGATCGGGAACTGCTTTAGGAAATGGTTTTGTTGTTTATAAAGGAGCAACTTCACCACAAGTAGTAACTGGTTTAACTAATGGTACTACTTATTACTATAAAATATTCACAAGAAATGGTACAACATGGAGTACAGGAGTAGAAGTTTCTGCTATTCCAAATATTGTTTATTGTAATTCAACTGGTCCAGCAACAGCAGGAAGCGATACTATTACCAATTTTACAACTACAGGAAGTGCTACTAATATTTCTAATACAAGTACCTATTCGACTAATGGTTATGGAAACTTTACTGCACAAGCAGTAACAGAATCTCAAGGAGGCGTGATTAATTATTCTGCTACATTACCTGGAGTTGGTAATGGTTCTTGTTTTGGAATTTTTGTGGATTGGAATCAAGATGGTGATTTTGCAGATGCTAATGAAACAGTAGTTTCTTTAGGTTCTCCAACACAAATTACAACAAATCCATCTGGAAGTTTTACTGTTCCTTTAGGAGCTACACTAGGAAGCACAAGAATGCGTATTGTTGTAAAAGATGCTGTTGGTGCCGTTAGTAGTTGTAATACTGCTTTAGGTAATAGTGAAACAGAAGATTATACTGTAACGGTTACGGCTTCAGTTACACCAGTTATAGCTTTGGCAGATAATGCTATTGCTGCAGGCACTCCTAATCTAGGAACAACGCTTAATCCAATATATAGCTTTAGTATTTCACCTACTGTTGCCAATGCAACATTATCAGGATTAAGTATTGTTACAGCTGGAACTTACGTTTCTGCAGATGTTACCAATTTGAAAGCTTATTATCAAACTTCTGCGACCTTCAATTCAGGTACCGCAACTTTATTATCTACATTAACTACTCCAGGAGCTGCTGGAACTAAGACTTTCCCAAGTTTTACTTCTCAATTAATTGCAAATGGAGCTACAGGATATATTTTTATTACTGCTGATGTACCTTGTGCTGCAACAGGAGGAAATATAATTTCAGTAAATGCTGTAACGGGTTCTAATACCACTTTTGTATTAGGGACAGCTACTGGAACGCTTACTACAGGAACGAATCAAACGATAACAATTCCAACACCAAATAATGTTACTTCACCAGCGGCTAGTATAGCTTATACTTCTTCTTCCATTTCGTGGACAGCTCCAACAGGATGTTATGATCAAGTGCTTATTGTTGCAAGAGATGGTGCTGCCAATGATGGAACACCTACAGGAGATGGAACGGCTTACACGGCTAATTTATCTTTTGGTTCAGGTTCTGCTTTAGGAAGTGGATTTGTTGTATATAAAGGTACTGCGACTCCACAAGTAGTAACAGGATTGACCAATGGTACAACTTATTATTATAAAATATTTACAAGAAAAGGAACTTTATGGAGTACAGGAGTAGAAGTTTCTGCTGTACCAAATATTGTTTTTTGTACGCCTTCAACTTCAAATTCAGCTACATTTATCAGTAATGTTACAACTACTGGTGGTGCTACCAATTTAAATAGTACTTCTACATACACTACTGGAGGTTATATTAATAACACTTCTGTAACACCAACTATAAGCCAATATGCAACTGGAACTGTAAATTTCAGTGTTACCATTGCAGGAGGTACTGCAGGTATTGCCATTTGGGTGGATTGGAATGGTAACGGATTGTTTACCGATTCAGGTGAAAATGTTTACAATTCAAATGCTTATCAGCCAACAGGAACTACTACAGGTTCATTTGCTGTGCCAAGTGGACAGGCTCTTGGAGACTATAGAATGAGAGTTCTTACAGATTATAATGCTACTGTACCAGTTTCATGTTCATTCAATGGAACAAGAGGAGAAGCAGAGGACTATACTTTTACAGTTATCGCTACACCATTATGTTTGGCCACACCTGCTGGATTATTAACTACAACAGGTATTACAACATCAACAGCAACTATAAATTGGAATGCTGCAACACCAGCACCTGCGAATGGTTATGAATATTACTATAGTACTAGTGCTACAGCACCAACTTCAGGTACGACACCTTCTGGAAGTGTTGGCGCAGGAACATTAACAGCTTCACTTACAGGATTGAGTGCCGCAACACCTTATTATTTCTGGGTTCGTGCTAATTGTAATGGTACAGATAAGAGTGACTGGGTTGGAAGTGGTACGTTTGTTACTGCTTGTGCTAGTGCTAATTTAACCCTTTCTGAAGGATTCAATAACACTTTTATTCCTGCTTGTTGGTCAACAGCTATTGTACCAATTGGTGGTACAGCTACAACGTTACAAACAGCTACTAAACTATTTTATTTGGCTTCAGGATCTAATCCAACTACTTCTGCACAAGAAGGTTCTCATATGGTTCAGTACAATTCATTTGCAGTTAGTGGAGATGCTGGAGGTGAGGAACGATTGATTAGTGCACCTTTTATTACAACAACTTATCCTAGTGTTGATGTTGAGTTTTATTGGAGAAATGAAAATAACACAACTTATAATAGTGGTGCTTATTTAAATGAAGGAGTTCAAGTACAATATTCAACTAATGGTACTACATGGATTGATGCAGGTTCGTTTTTCCCACGTCATGATGGTTCATTAGCTTCTAATACTGCACAATGGAATAAGAAATTAGTTACATTACCATCTGGAGCTGGAAGTCAAGGTTTAGTTTATGTTGCCTTTAAATTCCATTCGGAATATGGAGATAATCTATATTTAGATAATGTAGTAATAAGACCTACACCAGATCCTATTACAATAACACCTTCACCAAGCGCAACAATTTGTACTGGTGATAGTACTTCTTTAACAGCTTCTAGTACTGCAGGTTATACTTACACATGGTCGCCAGCTACTGGTTTGAGTGCTACTACTGGAGCCACTGTAACTGCAAGTCCTACTACAACTACAATTTATACTGTTACTGGTACTGCTGGAGCTATGAGTACTACACAAACTATTACGGTTACTGTAAATCCATCGCCAGCAGCAGTTACTATTTCACCAAGCACATCTACTTGTCCTAATGTTATTAGTCCTTTAACAGCAAGTTCTTTATCTACTGGTAATTTTAGTGTCGGTTCTGGGACAACAACTGGAGCTAATGGAAATACACCTTATAGATTTAATGTAACGACAGAATATAGAGTTCAATATTTAATTACTAAGGCAGAATTAAATGCTGCTGGAATTACTGCTGCATCTTCTATAAATTCGTTGACATTTAATGTGGTATCTTTGTCAGGAACTACAGCGTCTTCATATGTAATTAATATGGCTAATACATCTGCGACAGTACTTTCTACAACTTTTCAATCGCCGACATTTACCACAGTTTTTAGTAATTCAGTTACTATTACATCGGGATTAAATACACATGTTTTTTCAACTCCATTTGCTTGGGATGGAACTTCAAACCTATTGATTAATATTTGTCACAGTGGAAACGGAAGTGGTAATACGCAGGTTGCTGTTATTAATCCAGGTTATTTAGCTACTACCTCTAATTCAGGTACTGGAGCTTGTTCTACTAATACTGGTGGTTCTACTAATGCCAATAGACCAGTTATGACATTTGGTGCAACAATAAATTACCCAATTACTTGGTCACCAACTGCAGGTTTATATACAGATTCAGGTGCTACTGTTGCTTATACAGGAACCGTTGCAGGAACTGTTTATGCTAAACCAATTTCTACAACAACCTATACTGCTACGGCTACTTTAGGTTCTTGTACAAAAACAGCTACTACTCAAGTTACAATTAAAACGCCAGTTGGAATCACTTCTGCTACAGCTGCAGAAAGTTCTATCTGTCCAAGCGCAACTACAACGCTTACTGCTAATGGAGTAGTTGGAGATAATGCTCTTGTGACTTGGTACACTGGTACAGGTGCGACAGGGACTAATTTAGGCACAGGCGCTACTTTAGTTGCAGGTCCTGGAACGTACTATGCTTTTGTGACAGGTGATTGTGGTACCGCTGAAGCTAGTGTTGTAGTAAATGCAAATACTTTACCAACAGCAAGTATTTCGGGCAATAATGGTCCGGCAGTTTGTTCAGGAAGTGATATTACTTTTAGTTTAACAGGTACTTCTGGAGCTGTGGTTACTTATAATTTGAATGGTGGTTCTAATACTACTGCTACTTTAACAGGTGGTTCGGCTACGGTTACTGTTAATGGAGCTACAGCTACACAAACCTTGAATTTAGTTTCTGTAACAGATGGAACTTGTCCAGCTACTTTATCTGGTTCTTCTACAGTAGTTATTGAATCTACAACTTGGGATGGAACTTCATGGAGTAATGGTACACCAACAAGTACTAAAGCGGTAAGCTTTACAGGAAATTATACTATCGGTGCTAACCTTGATGCTTGTACTATTTCAGTTTCTAACAATGCCGTTGTAAGTGTTACTTCTGGATTTAATGTAACTTTAAATGGAGCTATTACTGTGGCTTCTGGTAGTTCATTTACCTTAAACAACAATGCTAATTTATTACAATCTGACCCAGCTGCAGTTAATACTGGAAATATCATAGTAAGACGTCAAACCAATCCATTAATTCGTTTGGATTATACCTTATGGTCTTCACCAGTTACAGGACAAGGATTGTATGCATTTTCACCATTTACATTTGCTAATCGTTATTATGTTTATGATACAACATCAAACTTATATAACAATAGTTCAATCGGATTTAATGTTACAGGAACTAACGCAGCAGGCGTAAACGGAATTGATAATGCTAACGTATTATTTACGACAGGAAAAGGATACTTAATTCGTTTGCCTTACAATCACCCAACAGCACCGATTATTTTTAATGGTAGCTTTACAGGAGTTCCAAACAATGGAACCAAAACTATTACTTTGGCTAATGTAAGTGCAACGCAACAATTCAATGCTGTGGGTAATCCTTATCCATCACCAATTACTATTGCTCAATTTGCAACTGATAATACTAACGCAATTGAACCAACATTATACTTTTGGAGAAAAACTAATAATGCTGCAAGTGCATCCTATTGTACTTGGAACACTACTTCAGGTTTATACGGAGATAATGGAGAAGCTTTTACTAATTCACCAAATGGTGTAATCCAAACAGGACAAGGTTTCTTGGTTGAAGCAAAAGATGGTGCTACGTCATTAGAATTTAACAACGGTCAACGTGTAGCAAATAATGCTAATCAGTTCTTCAGAACTACTACTATAGCTACGCCAACAACGCAAGCAGATGCTATTTGGTTAAACTTAACTGGAACAGGTGCTGAATTTTCTCAAGCAGTTGTTAGTTACTTTGCAAATGCTACTTTAGGAGCTGATGCTTATGATAGTAAGTATTTTAATGATGGAGCAGTTGCATTGAATATGCTTATCGGAAGTACAGCATATGTTATTCAAGGTCGTCCAACCTTCCAAGTAACCGATGTGGTTCCGTTAAACTATAAAGTAACTACTGCAGGTAACTATACTTTTGCAATAGATCATGTTGACGGATTGTTTGCAGGAGGTGCTCAAGCTATTTATATTAAAGACAACCAAGATGGTTCTTACCATAACTTGAGTACTCCATATACTTTCACATCGGCTGCTGGAACTTTTGCTGATCGTTTTGAATTGGTTTACCAAACTTCATTAACAACAAATGATAACAACTTTACAGCAAACAGTATCAATGTTATCAAACAACAAAATGATGTAGTTATCCGTACAGGAGGAACTACAATGAAAGAAGTAACTATCTACGATATTAGAGGTAGAGTATTGGTTGCAAAAACCAACATCAATGCTTCAGAAACTAAAATCAATGTGGGAACAACCAATCAAGTATTGCTTGTTCAAGTAACTACTGTTGATGGGTTTAAGGCTACTAAGAAAGTGGTTAATTAGTGATCAGTTGTCAGTGTTCAGTGTTCAGTTATTAGGTTAACTCGTCCTTTGGACTCGAAATATATAGAAAAAGCTCTTTCGGAAACGGAAGGGCTTTTTTATTTATAAGTTTTTAAAATATTAATTTAAGTTTTAAAAGATAAATTTTGTTAATTTATTGTAATATATAGATTACATAATTGTTAAATATTGCTTATTGACGATTAAAATTGCTTTTTATCGATGTTTTTTATGTTTTCATTTTCCTTTTTTTACTAATTTTGAAAATTAAATAATTCAATGCTCGGATGTGTCATAGATTTCGTAGTATTAATTTGATTTTTCACGCTTAATTTATAAATATGAGCCATTCATCGATTTTATTGGCTTATAGTCCAAGTAAATTGGATGTAGTTATGATGCATCCGTAATTTTGTTTAAAAATAGTCTAATTTATATAGTTTATAAATTTCAAAATGTTGGTTTATGGAAAAGAATATTACTAAGTTTAAAAAAGGAAGTAGCAAAAGTGTTTTTATAATGCTTTTATTTTTCATTTTTATGTTTTCAAATTTTGTTCATGGCCAGTGTTCAAAATATCAGGTTTTTGAGAGCGTTGGAACTGCAATACCTACATCGGGTGGTACATGGACAGCAACTTCCGTTGGTTATGGTACAGGAAATGCTAGAACTGGTGATAACCAAATGAATTTCAATGCAGTTAATGATGCAATTGTAACTCCGGTTATTTCAAATCCTGGAGTCTTTTCATTTTGGTATGCAAGAAATAATAATGCTACTGCACATTCTTTAAATATTCAAACAGCAACTTCAACAGCTGGACCTTGGACTTCAAGAGGTACAACAACAACGCCTACAACAGCTTTTGTTTACCAACAATTTTCTGTTGATTTAGGTGCTTTGGGTTTGACCAATGTTGTTGTTAGAATTCTTGATACAAGAGGTTCAGGAACTCAAGCTAGATATATTGACGATATATCATGGACATCTACTTCTGCTTCTAGTACTCTTTTGATTCCTGCATTATCAAATTGTTCTCAAACGATTACAAGTGGTCTAGATTATACTTTCAGCGATGCCGGTACAGCCAATGATACTTATAATTTATCAACCGATTATACTATAACTTTCACACCATCTGTTTCAGGAGAGAAAATAAACTTAAATTTTTCAGCTTTTGATACAGAAAGTGGTTATGATGGAATGGTAATTTATAATGGGCCAACTACTTCCTCACCAATATTTTCTTCAGGTTTACCTGTTGGAACAAATGCTACAAATTGTCCTGCTGGTTCTTTTTATGGAACTACAAGTCCGGGAAATATAATTTCAACAGATGCTTCAGGAGCAATAACTATTCGATTTAGATCTGATAATTTATTAAATAATCCAGGTTGGCTGGCCACTGTAAAATGTGTTGCACCAATTGCGATAGCCGCATCTCCTAGTCCTTCAATTTGCTCGGGTTCGTCAACTACTTTAACAGCATCAAGTACTGCTGGTTATACCTACACATGGTCGCCTTCAACTGGATTAAGTGGAACATCAGGTGCTACCGTAGTTGCTTCTCCTACAACGACTACAACATATACAGTAACAGGTGTTTTGGGTGGAACTACAGTTACTAACACGATAACGATCAATGTTTCTTCACCAGTAACTTCATTAACAGTAACACCAGCTACAACTTCAATTTGTGCTAATGCTATTCAAACCTTAACTGCCTCTGGAGGTATTATTTCAACTACTGCCGTACTGGGCACAGGAACAACATCAACAACGGCTACTACAACTGCAGCAACTCTTGGGCCAAATCCTTTGCAAAGTTACTATGGTGGTACTAAACAACAAATGTTGGTTACAGCTGCAGAGCTTACAGCTTTGGGGATGATAAATAGTTCTTCAATAAATACATTAGCCTTTAATTTGAGTGCTGTAGAATCAAGAGTATTACAAAATTATACTATTAGAATGCAACATACAACATTAACTTCTTTTGCAACAACTACATTTGTTGCTTCTGGATTTACTGTTGTTAGAAATTCTGCAAATCTTACACCAGTTAGCGGATGGAATAACATTACTTTAGATACGCCTTTCTCTTGGAACGGAACAGATAATCTTTTAATTGAAGTTACTTTTTCAAATAATGATGCTGGTGGAGTAGGAACAAATACTGCTTTATACAGTACTACAAGTTTTGCGTCTTCATTGTTTTATAGAGCTGATAATCAAACGGCAGCAGTTGTAGAAGCAGCAACTACTGCAAGTTTTGCTGCGTACTCTTCAAGAAATAATATGAGATTTACTTTTACATCTCAAGCACCTGTTACATGGTCACCAAGTACTGAATTATATACTAACGTAGGAGCAACCATAGCTTATACAGGAACTCCAGCGATGACTGTTTATGCAAAACCAACAATTTCAAGAACCTATACTGCAACTGCAACAAATGGCGCTTGTACTGCAACTGCTACATCAGTTATTAATGTGAATGCTCTACCAACAGCAAGTATTTCTGGAAATAATGGACCAATTTGTTCAGGTGCTAATGCTACCTTTACTTTAACAGGAACATCAGGTGCTGTGGTTACTTATAATATAAATGGTGGTTCTAATACTACAGTAACATTAACAGGAGGAACAGCAACAGTTACAATTACA
>NZ_BAAHCF010000018.1:0-4184 GCF_054776075.1 Flavobacterium koreense
ATTTACAACAGCAGCTTCAGGTTCATTTACAGGTTACAAATGGCAATATTCATCTGATGGAACAAATTACAACGATGTTGTAACAGGAACTCCAACTGGCGCTTCTTATGTAGGTGCTAATACAAGTTCATTAATTGTTACAACAACAGCTGCAACTCCAGTAGCTGGTCCTCACTATTATAGATCAGTTGCATTGGGTTCATCTCCATGTTCAGATACAAATTCAATGGGTGCTGAGTTAATCATAAATAACCCAACAATAACTGCTAATCCAATTGCTACAACAGTTCTTGGTGGAGGTACAGCTACCTTTAATGCTACTGCAACAGCAGCTTTACCATTGACTTATCAATGGCAAAGAGCAACAACTTTAGGAGGAACTTATTCTAATGTTGTTGATGGTACTCCAGCAAATGTTACATACTCAGGTGCTACATCAAGTACACTTTCTGTAATTACAACTTCATCAATAGCTGCAAGTACAGCTAATTTCTATAGAGTTGTATTAAACCCAGGAGGATGTTCTAGAACTTCTACTGGAGCACAATTAACAATTAATAATTATTGTACTTCAAATGCTACAAGTACTTCAGATGTAGATGTGGCTCAAGTAACTTTTGGTTCACTTGTGAATCCAGCTGTTGCTCCAACGGTATTTATTAATAACCCAGCTTCTATTGCAACTTATACAGACTTTACATCATTACCTGTTCAAGATTTTGTTCAGTTAACAACATATCCTATTGAGGTAAAACAATCTAGTATGAATGGTTATTGGGTGAGTTGGACTAAAATTTTTATCGACTGGAATAAAGATGGAGATTTCTCAGATGCAGGTGAGGCATATAATCACACAGGTGGAGTTGATGGACCATCAACAGCTCCGGCAAATGGAGTAGTTTTTAGTTCTTCTATAACAGTTCCTTTAACTGCTTCTTTAGGAAACACAAGAATGAGGGTTTTATTGAATGAATCAGGTACAGCTACTACAACACCAATTGGTTGTGGTACATATACTTGGGGGGAAACAGAAGATTA
Organism: Flavobacterium koreense; assembly: GCF_054776075.1. Classification (NCBI taxonomy): domain Bacteria; kingdom Pseudomonadati; phylum Bacteroidota; class Flavobacteriia; order Flavobacteriales; family Flavobacteriaceae; genus Flavobacterium; species Flavobacterium koreense. The sequence continues at coordinate 1,039 of NZ_BAAHCF010000018.1, forward strand.
TATTATCAATATTTTACCAGCTCCAGCTTGTACAGGCACGCCAACTGCAGGTACAGCAGTATCTAGTGTTGCTAATGTTTGTTATTCAGGAACAGCTAATTTATCAGTATCAGGATTTACAACCGGAGTTACAGGAATTTCATTCCAATGGTATAACTCTGCAGGTGCTATTTCAGGAGCTACAAATACTACTTTTACAACACCAGTTTTATCTTCTCCAGAAACTTATTTCTGTAGAGTTACTTGTGCAAATAGTGGTTTATTCGCAGATACAAATAGTATCAATATTGGTGTTAATGCTCCAGCTGTAGCTACAACAACTCCAGGTGGACGTTGTGGAACAGGTACAGTAGTTTTAGGTGCTACTCCATCATCTGGAGCATCTTTAAATTGGTATGCTAATGCTACCGGAGGTACATCATTAGCTACTGGTAATACATTTACGACACCAAGTATTTCAGCAACAACTAATTATTATGTAGAGTCAAACATTGGTGGTACATCTTCAAATGTTGGATTAGTTTCACCTGCTGGTGGAGGAACTCCTTCTACACAAACTGTAGCTTGGAATGTAAACTTCACAACACTTTCAGCTACAACCTTAACTTCTGTAGATATTTATCCATTAACATCGGGTGTTAATGGTGTTATCACAGTTAGAAATGGTTCAACTACCTCAGGAACAGTTATTAAAACTATCAATTATACAACAAATGTTAGTGGAGGAAATACACCACAAACAATTATAATTGACGCCCCACTTACAGCTGGTAGTTATAATTTATATACTGATACGCTTCCGACAGGAGGAATAAGAAGAAATAACTCGGGTGCTGTTTATCCATATACTTCTGCATTAGCTAATATTACAGGAAATGGATTTGATAACACCTATTTTATGGGATTATACAATTGGATTTTTGGTAGTGGATGTGCTTCGTCAAGAACTATGGTAACTGCTACTGTTACTCCACCACCTGCTTTAACATTGAGTGCAACTTCTGCAACTCTATGTAATGGTAATTCAAGTGTAGTTAATTTAACTTCTGTAATAGGAGATTATGATTCTTATGTTTGGTCACCAAGTACAGGAGTAAGTGGAAATGAGAATGTTGGATTTACATTTAATCCAACTGCAACAACTACTTATACTTTAACAGCAAGTAATTCTTCTGGTTGTGTGAATACAGCTACTTATAATGTAACTGTTAATCCATTACCAGTGAATACTATAGTTGCTTCTAGCAATACATTATGTGAAACAGGTAGTCCCGTTTTATTGACAGCATCTGCTTCTGTTCCTGCTAATTTAGTTTTAGGTACAGGAACTACTGTTAATGCTACTACTGCTTATCCAGCACCATTCTCAAATTATTATGGAGGTGCTAAACATCAAATGTTAATTAGAGCTAGTGAACTTACTGCATTAGGATTTTATCCAGGTGATCAAATATCAGCGATTGCGATGAATGTAACTGCAGTAGGAACTACTTTTACAGGAACTTTAAATTCATATAGTGTAGCAATGGGTCATACAACTAATACAGTTCTTACTTCTACTGCATTTATTGGAGGCTTAACTACGGTAAGAACAGCTGCGAATTTAACTATTCCTACATCTGGATTGCCAACGAACGTTTCTATTCCATTTAACTCTAATTTTACATGGGATGGAACTAGCAATGTGGTAATTGAAACTTCATATAGTAATGCAAATCCAGGTACTTCAACAGATTTTGTACAATCTACTAATTCTACTTTAGGTTTTGTTTCATCAAATTGGTACAGAGTTGATAATGCTACTGCTGCTGCAGTATTGTCAGCCGCTACACCTACTGGTTCTGGTACTTCTAGACCAAACATTGTATTAACTAAATCAGCTATACTTCAATATGCTTGGTCACCAACCACAGAGTTATTTACAGATGCTTTGATGTCAACTCCATATACAGGAGGTAATGTAGCTTCTGTTTATGCTAGACCAACATCAGATAGAACCTATAGCGTAGTAACTACAAATCCATCGACAACTTGTTTCTCTACAGCTACAGTTAATTTGACAGTTTCTCCAGTTTCAGTTGGTGGTACTGCTAGTGCAAATGCTACTGTTTTATGTGCAGGAAGCGGAACATCACTTTCTTTAACTGGTTATGTTGGTTCAATCCAATGGCAACAATCTGCTAACGGAACAACTTGGTCTAACATTTCAGGTGCAACATCAGCTACACTTAATACAGGAAGTTTAACTTCTACAACGTATTATCAAGCTGTTGTAACTAGTGGAGTTTGTTCTTCTACTACAAGTAACGTGGTAATGGTTACTGTTAATTCAGTAACATATGGTTCAATTTCGACTACTACAGCTTGTTTAAATACAAATGCTACTTTAACAGTTTCTGGATTAGTACCAAATAGCACTTCATCGATTGCTTATACTTTAGGAGGTGTTGCACAAACTCCAGCTAACGTTGTTGCTAATGCTTCTGGTGTTGGTACATTCGCAGTATTCTTGGCTACAACTGGTCAATCGGTTGTTGTTACAAGTTTAACAAGAGTTGACGTAACGCCAAGTTGTCCATTAGTTCCAACAAGTGGTACAAGTGTAGCTTTACTAGTTAATACAAATTGTTCAACTATTGCTCCAGCAACATGTGGAACTACTTTAGCTGGTTGGTTCTCTACAGTTACTGCTACATGGTCTAATTTAGCTCAAGGATACAGATTCAAAATCACTAAAGTAGATATGAATACTAATGCACCAATTGCAGCACCAGTTATTATTGACCGACCAGTGAATAATATTTCTTTAGCTAACGTACCAAATACTACTTACAACTCAAGATACATGTTTGAAGTTGCTGTAATGATGAATGGTGTATGGCAATCTTTCTATGGTCCTGCTTGTTACTTAAACACACCAAATCCAGTTTCAACAATTGGCGCACAATGTGGAAGTACATTAACAGCTATGAACCAATGGATTACTGCAGGAGCAGTGTCTAATGTTACTGCTTATAGATTTAGAGTTACAAGAGTAATTGCAGGAAATCCAACAGGATTATCGCAAGAAACTACACAAGCAGGTAATAAGTTTAACATGACACAATTGTCAGGAATCTTATATGCAAGTACTTATAGAGTAGAAG
>NZ_BAAHCF010000019.1:0-3345 GCF_054776075.1 Flavobacterium koreense
ATTTACAACAGCAGCTTCAGGTTCATTTACAGGTTACAAATGGCAATATTCATCTGATGGAACAAATTACAACGATGTTGTAGCAGGAACTCCAACTGGCGCTTCTTATACAGGTGCTACTACAAGTTCATTATCTGTTACAACAACAGCTGCAACTCCAGTAGCTGGTCCTCATTATTACAGATCAGTTGCATTGGGTTCATCTCCTTGTTCAGATACAAATTCAATGGGAGCTGAGTTAATCATAAATAACCCAACAATTACTGCTGCTCCAACAGCAACATCTGTTTTAGCAGGGAATTCAACTACTTTTACTGCATCTGCTACAGCTGCTGTAATGCCTTTGACTTATCAATGGCAAAGAGCAACAACTTTAGGAGGAACTTATTCTAATGTTGTTGATGGTACTCCAGCTAATGTTACTTACTCTGGTGCAACTTCTAATACTTTAACTGTAAATGTAGCTGGTACAGCTACTGCATCAACAGCTAATTTCTATAGATTAGTTGTTAATCCAGGTGGATGTTCAGTTAATTCAACAGGTGCTCAATTAACAATAACTAATTATTGTAACCCTGCACCATCAAGTGTTGATGGATCTGGTATAACTAATGTTAATCTTGGTACAATAAACAATACTACAGGCGCTGAACCTGGAAGATATGGTAATTATTCTAATTTAGTTGCTAACGTAACGCAATTGGTTCCACAATCTTTTAGTATAACTTATTCAACAGGATATACATACGATACAACTATTTGGTTGGATATAAATAATAATGCAGTATTTGAAGCAGGTGAAATTGTTTATCAAGGAACTTCATTAGCAAATAATCCAACTACATTATCAGGTTCATTTACTATTCCATTAACTGCAGCTCCTGGTAATCATAGATTGAGAATTGGTGGTGTTGATGCAGGTCCATTAACAAATCCATGTTACACAGGATCATATGGTTCTTTTGAAGATTATACAATCAATGTAATTGCTGCTCCTGCTTGTGCTGGTGCTCCAAATGCAGGTACTATCACTTCTTCAGTTGCAAATGTTTGTTATTCAGGTACAGCTACATTGACAGCTACTGGTTACACTACAGGTGTTACAGGTATTTCATTCCAATGGTATAATTCTGCAGGAGCAATTTCTGGAGCAAATACTACTACATATACAACTCCAGTTTTAAGCGCATCTGAAACTTATTACTTTAGAGTTACATGTGCAAACGGTGGTGCGTTTAGTGATTCTAATTCAATTGTTATTGGTGTTGATGCACCAGCTGTAGCTACAACAACTCCAGGTGAGCGTTGTGGAGCAGGAACAGTTGTTTTAGGTGCAACTCCATCATCTGGAGCAACATTAAATTGGTATACTTCGGCAACAGGTGGTTTATCTCTTGCTTCAGGAAATTCATATACAACTCCAAGTATTTCAACAACTACAACTTACTATGTTGAAGCTAAAGTTGCCGGTGCATCAGGAAATGCTGGAGCAACAGGAAATGCAGTTTCAACAAATGGAACTAGCACAGGTAATCATGGTATTTTGTTTACAACTACAGTTCCTAACGTAGTAATTAATAGTGTAAATATACCATTTACTGGTACAGGAACACTTACAATTGCTCTTAAAAATGGAGCAAACGGAACTACTGTTACTTCTGTTACAACAGGTTCTGTTACAGGTTCAGGATTAACTCCTGTTACTATTCCTTTAGGAATTACAGTTGCGACTCCTGGTAGTTATTCACTTATACTTACAGGTGTTTCTGGTACAGTTGGTGCATTAGGATATTCTAGTACTACATACCCAAGTTCTACTTTATCAGGAGGATTTAGTGTAACTAGTGGATATTGGTTTGGGGCTGATTCTTCAACTAATATGTATTTCTATAATTTAAATGTTTCAACTGGTTGTAGTTCAGCAAGAACTGCTGTAACAGCTACAGTAAATACTCCACCAGCATTGTCAATTAGCGCTGCTAGTGAAACAATTTGTGAAGGTTCTTCAACTAGTACTGTATCTATAACTTCAACTGTTGGAGATTATGATAATTATGTTTGGTCTCCTTCAACAGGAGTAAGTGGAAATTCAGGTTCAGGTTATGTATTTAACCCAACTGTTACTACTGTTTATACATTAACTGCTACTAATAGCGCTGGATGTATTAATACAGCTACTTATGCAGTAAATGTTAATCTTAATCCAGTTCCTGCTATTACAAATTCTGGAAACAGTTCAACAGCTTGTATAGGTGAGATTAAAACTTTGTCAGCTGTTGCTATGTCTAATCCTGGTGTAGCTAATGCTTCATTTGGTTTAAATCTTGTATCTGAAGGAACTGATACTGCAATTTATCCAGTAACAATTTCTGGAATTCCAGTTGGTTCAACAATTACTTCTGCTCAATTGCAATTGACTAATGTTAATGCGGTTGGAGGTTCTTATAGAAGTGAAATTAGAGTTGCTTTGACAGGTGGTTATACTTTAGCAGCTACACAAATTTCAACTTTGGGAAGTGCAGGTTTAATATCTCCAAATCCAGTTATAAATCTTCCTGGATTTAATGTTTCTTCTGGAACTATAAATTTAGAATTATCAGAAACATTTAATGATACTGGAAATGATGCAACATTTGGTTCTGCTCAATTAGTAATCAATTATATTGCTCCAGCTCCAATAACTTGGTCTCCAATTTTAGGATTGTATACTGATTCTGAGGCAACTACACCATATACAGGAGGTACTGCTTCAACTGTGTATACTAAAATTGATGGACCTGTTTCTTACACTGCAACTTCTACAACAAGTTTAGGATGCACAAGAACTGCAACTAAATCTTTTACAATAGCAACGTCAGGATGTCCAACAACAACTTCGTTAGCGCCTGCTACATGTGGAACTACATTGTCTGGTTGGTATTCAACAGTAACAGCTACTTGGTATAATTTTGCACAAGGCTATAAGTTTAGAATTACTAAAGTAGATTTGAATACAAATGCACCAATAGCTAATCCAATTGTTATTGAAAGACCAACAAATAACATTTCTTTGGCTAACGTACCAAATACTACTTACAATTCAAGATACATGTTTGAAGTTTCTGTTAAACTTAACGGGGTTTATCAACCATTCTATGGAGCGCCATGTTACTTAAACACACCAAATCCAGTTTCAACAATTGGAGCACAATGTGGAAGTACATTAACAGCTATGAACCAATGGATTACTGCAGGAGCAGTGTCTAATGTTACTGCATATAGATTTAGAGTTACAAGAGTAATTGCAGGAAATCCAACAGGATTACCACAAGAAACTACACAAGCAGGTAATAAGTTTAACATGAC
>NZ_BAAHCF010000020.1:0-1213 GCF_054776075.1 Flavobacterium koreense
TATACATTAACAGGAATAGCTCCATGTATTAGTGATTCAAGTGTAGCTACAATTACTATTAATGCACAACCAGTTGCAGGAGCAGATGGTGGTATTACAATTTGTGAGACATCAACAGCAGCAATTACTTTAGCTACATTAATTACAGGCGAGCAAATAGGAGGAACTTGGACTAGAACTACAGGAACAGGCGGAGTTTTTAATGCAGTAGCAGGAACATTTACCCCAGCAGTTGGAGCAACAACAAGTACCTTTGAATATACTTTATTAGGCACAGCACCATGTATTAATGATACAAGTGTGGCTACAGTAACTATCAATGCACAGCCAGTTGCAGGAGTAGATGGAGCTACCACAGTTTGTGAGACATTAACAACAGCCATTAATTTAGCTACCTTAATCACAGGTGAGCAATCAGGTGGAACTTGGGTTAGGCTTACAGGTGCAGGCGGAGTGTTCAATGCAACAGCAGGAACATTTACCCCAGCAGTTGGAGCCACAACAAGTACCTTTGAATATACTTTAACAGGTATAGCGCCATGTATTAATGATACGAGTATCGCTACAGTTAATATCAACCCACAACCACTTGCAGGAGCAGATGGTGGTATTACAGTTTGTGAAACATCAACAACATCAATTACTTTATCTACACTAATTACAGGTGAGCAAATAGGTGGAACTTGGACAAGAGCTACAGGAACAGGAGGAGTCTTTAATGCAGCAGCAGGAACATTTACTCCAGCTTTAGGAGCAACTACGAGTACTTTTACTTATACTTTACTTGGAACAGCACCTTGTATTAATGATACGAGTGTTGCTACAGTAACTATCAACCCACAGCCAATTGCAGGAGTAGATGGAGCTACCACAGTTTGTGAGACATCGGCAGTAGCCATTAATTTAGCTACCCTAATCACAGGTGAGCAGTTAGGTGGAACTTGGACAAGAACAACAGGAACAGGCGGAGTATTTAGTGCAGCAGCAGGAACTTTCACGCCAGCCGTTGGAGCTATAACAAGTACTTTTACTTATACTTTAACTGGCGCAGCACCTTGTATTAATGATGCAAGTATCGCTACAGTAAATATCAACGCACAACCAGTTGCAGGAGCAGATGGAGCAACAACGGTTTGTGAGACATCAACAGCAGCAATCGATTTATCTACATTAATTACTGGTGAGCAAATAGGTGGAACTTGGACAAGAACTA
>NZ_BAAHCF010000021.1:0-5076 GCF_054776075.1 Flavobacterium koreense
AAAAAGAAAAAAAATATTTTTTTTCGATTTACTTGCGAGTTAAGAAAAAAGATGTACTTTTGCACCCGCTAAACGAGAGAATGGCGACATAAAAAAGAATGACACGTTCATAGACATATTGAATTGACAGCCGTCTTATCCAAAAGATAAGACAAAGAAAAAGAAAGTAAGGCAAATCGAAAAATAGATATTATTGAATTATCGACAATATTAAAATATACGATGAAGAGTTTGATCCTGGCTCAGGATGAACGCTAGCGGCAGGCCTAACACATGCAAGTCGAGGGGTAGTTACTTTCGGGTAATGAGACCGGCGCACGGGTGCGTAACGCGTATGCAATCTACCTTTTACAGGGGAATAGCCCAGAGAAATTTGGATTAATGCCCCATAGTATGTATGAATCGCATGGTTTATACATTAAAGTTCCAACGGTAAAAGATGAGCATGCGTCCCATTAGTTAGTTGGTAAGGTAACGGCTTACCAAGACGATGATGGGTAGGGGTCCTGAGAGGGAGATCCCCCACACTGGTACTGAGACACGGACCAGACTCCTACGGGAGGCAGCAGTGAGGAATATTGGACAATGGGCGCAAGCCTGATCCAGCCATGCCGCGTGCAGGAAGAAGCATCTATGGTGTGTAAACTGCTTTTGTACAGGAAGAAACACTCCCTCGTGAGGGAGCTTGACGGTACTGTAAGAATAAGGATCGGCTAACTCCGTGCCAGCAGCCGCGGTAATACGGAGGATCCAAGCGTTATCCGGAATCATTGGGTTTAAAGGGTCCGTAGGCGGTTTGATAAGTCAGTGGTGAAAGCCCATCGCTCAACGATGGAACGGCCATTGATACTGTCAGACTTGAATTACTAGGAAGTAACTAGAATATGTAGTGTAGCGGTGAAATGCTTAGATATTACATGGAATACCAATTGCGAAGGCAGGTTACTACTAGTGGATTGACGCTGATGGACGAAAGCGTGGGGAGCGAACAGGATTAGATACCCTGGTAGTCCACGCCGTAAACGATGGATACTAGCTGTTGGGCGCAAGTTCAGTGGCTAAGCGAAAGTGATAAGTATCCCACCTGGGGAGTACGTTCGCAAGAATGAAACTCAAAGGAATTGACGGGGGCCCGCACAAGCGGTGGAGCATGTGGTTTAATTCGATGATACGCGAGGAACCTTACCAAGGCTTAAATGTAGATTGACAGGTTTGGAAACAGACTTTTCTTCGGACAATTTACAAGGTGCTGCATGGTTGTCGTCAGCTCGTGCCGTGAGGTGTCAGGTTAAGTCCTATAACGAGCGCAACCCCTGTTGTTAGTTGCCAGCGAGTCAAGTCGGGAACTCTAACAAGACTGCCAGTGTAAACTGTGAGGAAGGTGGGGATGACGTCAAATCATCACGGCCCTTACGCCTTGGGCTACACACGTGCTACAATGGACGGTACAGAGAGCAGCCACTACGCAAGTAGGAGCGAATCTACAAAACCGTTCTCAGTTCGGATCGGAGTCTGCAACTCGACTCCGTGAAGCTGGAATCGCTAGTAATCGGATATCAGCCATGATCCGGTGAATACGTTCCCGGGCCTTGTACACACCGCCCGTCAAGCCATGGAAGCTGGGGGTACCTGAAGTCGGTGACCGCAAGGAGCTGCCTAGGGTAAAACTGGTAACTAGGGCTAAGTCGTAACAAGGTAGCCGTACCGGAAGGTGCGGCTGGAACACCTCCTTTCTAGAGAATGATAAAAGACTATATCTAGGAGATAGGTTTTACTTTCTGCTGTTAATTCAAATAATACAAAAGCAAAAAACAGAGTCTCGTAGCTCAGCTGGTTAGAGTACTACACTGATAATGTAGGGGTCCCCAGTTCGAGTCTGGGCGGGACTACTTTGTTTTAGCTTAAAGGAAATTTTAGAGGTTGAGTGAGCCGTTTGAAGTCTGTTAACTGAAAACTGTTAACTGCCGACTAAAAAATCGGGGGATTAGCTCAGCTGGCTAGAGCGCCTGCCTTGCACGCAGGAGGTCAACGGTTCGACTCCGTTATTCTCCACTACTTCGATAAGAAGAAAAGTTCATTGACATATTGAGATAAGAAAATAATAAGAAATAGAAAGCACAGTAGATGCGCGATTTATCGCGTATTTATTATAAGTCCTAAATAATTTATTATTTAGGCGGCGCATAAGCAAAATAAGGGCGTATGGGGGATGCCTAGGCTCTCAGAGGCGAAGAAGGACGTGATAAGCTGCGAAAAGCTACGGGGATTGGCACACACGAATTGATCCGTAGATATCCGAATGGGGCAACCCACTATGTTGAAGACATAGTACACCGATAGGTGGGCAAACCCGCTGAACTGAAACATCTAAGTAGGCGGAGGAGAAGAAAACAAAAGTGATTCCGTAAGTAGTGGCGAGCGAACGCGGATTAGCCCAAACCAATGTTGTTACGGCAATATTGGGGTTGTAGGACCACGACATTTGTTGCGGATTGAATTAGAATAACCTGGAAAGGTTAACCATAGAGGGTGATAGTCCCGTATAAGTAAGAGAAGATAACGATAGTGGTATCCTGAGTAGGGCGGGGCACGTGAAACCCTGTCTGAATTTGGCGGGACCATCCGCTAAGGCTAAATACTCCTGAGAGACCGATAGTGAACCAGTACCGTGAGGGAAAGGTGAAAAGAACCGTGAATAACGGAGTGAAATAGATCCTGAAACCATACGCTTACAAGCGGTCGGAGCCCTTTCGTGGGGTGACGGCGTGCCTTTTGCATAATGAGCCTACGAGTTAACGTTGCTGGCAAGGTTAAGTGATTAAGTCACGGATCCGTAGCGAAAGCGAGTCTGAATAGGGCGCTTTAGTCAGTAGTGTTAGACGCGAAACCGTGTGATCTACCCATGGGCAGGATGAAGCTGTGGTAACACATAGTGGAGGTCCGAACCGGTTGACGTTGAAAAGTCTTCGGATGACCTGTGGGTAGGGGTGAAAGGCCAATCAAACTCGGAAATAGCTCGTACTCCCCGAAATGCATTTAGGTGCAGCGTTGGTCATAAAGTTATATAGAGGTAGAGCTACTGATTGGATGCGGGGGCTTCACCGCCTACCAATTCCTGACAAACTCCGAATGCTATATAATGTTTACTAACAGTGAGGGCATGGGTGCTAAGGTCCATGTCCGAGAGGGAAAGAACCCAGACCATCAGCTAAGGTCCCCAAATATATGCTAAGTTGAAAAAACGAGGTTTGTCTGCCCAGACAGCTAGGATGTTGGCTTGGAAGCAGCCATTCATTTAAAGAGTGCGTAACAGCTCACTAGTCGAGCGGACGAGCATGGATAATAATCGGGCATAAGCATATTACCGAAGCTATGGATTTATACGTAAGTATAAGTGGTAGGGGAGCATTCTAACAGGGTTGAAGGTGTATCGTAAGGTATGCTGGACTAGTTAGAAAAGAAAATGTAGGCATAAGTAACGATAATGCGGGCGAGAAACCCGCACACCGAAAGACTAAGGTTTCCTCAGCTATGCTAATCAGCTGAGGGTTAGTCGGGTCCTAAGGCGAACCCGAAAGGGACAGTCGATGGCCAACGGGTTAATATTCCCGTACTTCTTATAATTGTGATGGGGTGACGGAGTGATGAAAGCACCGCGAACTGACGGAATAGTTCGTTGAAGTACCTACCTATAAGCTGCGCAGGCAAATCCACGCGGCTTGGGGAAATACGATAGTACTCGGAGTCTTCGGACAAAGAGATAGTGTGCCTAAGGGCTTCCAAGAAAAACCTCTAAACTTAGATTATAAGAACCCGTACCGTAAACCGACACAGGTAGTCGAGGAGAGAATCCTAAGGTGCTCGAGAGATTCATGGCTAAGGAATTAGGCAAAATAGACCTGTAACTTCGGGAGAAAGGTCGCCAGCAGCAATGCTGGCCGCAGTGAAAAGGTCCAGGCGACTGTTTATCAAAAACACAGGGCTCTGCAAAATCGTAAGATGAAGTATAGGGCCTGACACCTGCCCGGTGCTGGAAGGTTAAGAGGAGATGTTATCTTCGGAGAAGCATTGAATTGAAGCCCCAGTAAACGGCGGCCGTAACTATAACGGTCCTAAGGTAGCGAAATTCCTTGTCGGGTAAGTTCCGACCTGCACGAATGGTGTAACGATCTGGACACTGTCTCAGCCATGAGCTCGGTGAAATTGTAGTATCGGTGAAGATGCCGATTACCCGCAGTGGGACGAAAAGACCCTGTGCACCTTTACTATAGCTTAGTATTGACCTTGGATAAGTGATGTGTAGGATAGGTGGGAGACTATGAAGTGGCGTCGCTAGGCGTTGTGGAGTCATTGTTGAAATACCACCCTTTGCTTATCTGAGGCCTAACTCTCTAATGAGAGGACATTGCTTGGTGGGTAGTTTGACTGGGGTGGTCGCCTCCAAAAGAGTAACGGAGGCTTCTAAAGGTTCCCTCAGCACGCTTGGTAACCGTGCGTAGAGTGCAATGGCATAAGGGAGCTTGACTGAGAGACATACAGGTCGATCAGGTACGAAAGTAGAGCATAGTGATCCGGTGGTTCCGCATGGAAGGGCCATCGCTCAAAGGATAAAAGGTACGCCGGGGATAACAGGCTGATCTCCCCCAAGAGCTCATATCGACGGGGGGGTTTGGCACCTCGATGTCGGCTCGTCACATCCTGGGGCTGGAGAAGGTCCCAAGGGTTGGGCTGTTCGCCCATTAAAGTGGCACGCGAGCTGGGTTCAGAACGTCGTGAGACAGTTCGGTCTCTATCTACTGTGGGCGTTAGAAATTTGAGTGGATCTGATTCTAGTACGAGAGGACCGAATTGGACAAACCTCTGGTGTATCTGTTGTTCCGCCAGGAGCACCGCAGAGTAGCTACGTTTGGAAGGGATAAGCGCTGAAAGCATATAAGCGCGAAACCCACCACAAGATGAGATTTCTTTTAAGGGTCGTTGGAGATGACAACGTTGATAGGCTATAGATGTAAAGGCAGTAATGTCATAGTCGAGTAGTACTAATAACCCGTAAGTTTATGTGCAAACGAATCCTGT
>NZ_BAAHCF010000022.1:0-525 GCF_054776075.1 Flavobacterium koreense
TTACTACAAACGGACAATGTGCAGGAAGTTACTCAGTAACTAGAACTTGGACAGCAACAGACACTTGTGGCAACGCATCAACAGCATCACAAACTATCAATGTAACAGATACAACAGCTCCAGTTATTGCAGCATTACCAGCGCCATCAACAATCAGTTGTCCAGCAACGCCAAGTTTTGCAACAGCAACAGCAACGGATGCTTGTGGAAGTACATTCACATTAACATTCAATGATGTTACTACAAACGGACAATGTGCAGGAAGTTATTCAGTAACTAGAACTTGGACAGCAACAGACGCTTGTGGAAATGCATCAACAGCATCACAAACAATCAATGTAACAGATACAACAGCTCCAGTTATTGCAGCATTACCAGCGCCAAGTACAATTTCTTGTCCAGCGACACCAAGTTTTGCGACAGCAACAGCTACAGCTACAGATGCTTGTGGAAGTACATTCACATTAACATTCAATGATGTTACTACAAACGGACAATGTGCAGGAAGTTACTCAGTAACTAGAA
>NZ_BAAHCF010000023.1:0-906 GCF_054776075.1 Flavobacterium koreense
TTACAACAAACGGACAATGTGCAGGAAGTTACTCAGTAACTAGAACTTGGACAGCTACAGACGCTTGTGGCAACGCATCAACTGCATCTCAAACAATCAATGTAACGGATACAACTGCACCAGTTATTGCAGCATTACCAGCGTCAAGTACAATTTCTTGTCCAGCAACGCCAAGTTTTGCAACAGCTACAGCTACAGACGCTTGTGGAAGTACATTCACATTAACATTCAATGATGTTACAACAAACGGACAATGTGCAGGAAGTTATTCTGTAACAAGAACATGGACAGCAACAGACGCTTGTGGCAACGCATCAACAGCATCACAAACTATCAATGTAACAGATACAACAGCTCCAGTTATTACTACTCAAGCTTCTAACTTAATTGTTGAATGTGATGGTAGTGGAAATCAAACAGCTATTACGAATTGGTTGCAAACCAATGGAGGTGCAGTTGCCAATGATTTATGTTCTGATGTAACTTGGACAAATAATTTTAACTCTTTATCAAATGACTGTTCAACAGCAGTTACAGTAGTATTTACTGCAACAGATGCTTGTGGAAACTTTATTTCAACATCTGGTACTTTTACAGTTCAAGACATTACTGCACCAGTTGTTCCAGTAGCTCCTCAGCCATTGCAAGTTTCTTGTGCTTCAGAGGTACCAACTGCTTTACCTTTAACGGCAATAGATAATTGTTCAGGAAATGTTACGTCTCAAGCATTAGATTCTATTGTTCCAGGACAATGTCCTAATTCATTTATAATTACTAGAACATGGACTTTTACAGATGCTTGTAATAATTCATCTAATGTTTCGCAAACAATAACTGTTCAAGATACAACAGCTCCAAGTTTCGTAGAAGCTTTACCAGCTAATGTAACAGTAGAATGTTCAGCAG
>NZ_BAAHCF010000024.1:0-1601 GCF_054776075.1 Flavobacterium koreense
GCCAACATGTACGACAGCCACAGGAAGTTTTCAAATCACAGGATTCAATGCTTCAAACACTTATACCTTTAACCCAGGAGTTGTAAGTATTTCATCATCAGGATTGGTAATAGCCAATGCAAACACTTATACTTTTACAGTTACCAATGCATTTGGTTGTACCTCACCATCTTCGGCCAATATTGTAGTAAATGCTCAGCCAAGTCCGCCAAGCGCTCCTACAATTGGTTCGGTTACACAGCCAACATGTACAACAGCCTCAGGAAGTTTTCAAATCACAGGATACAATGCTGCAAACACCTATACTTTTAATCCAGGAGTTTTAAGTATTTCAGCAATAGGATTAGTAACGGCCAATGCGAATACTTATACTTTTACAGTTACCAATGCATCTGGTTGTACATCACCATCATCGGCCAATATTGTAGTAAATGCTCAGCCAAGTGTGCCTAGTGCACCAACAGTTGGTTCGGTAACACAGCCAACATGTACGACAGCCACAGGAAGTTTTCAAATCACAGGATTCAATGCTGCAAATACCTATACCTTTAATCCTGGAGTTGTAAGTATTTCAGTAACAGGATTGGTAACTGCTAATGCGAATACTTATACTTTTACAGTTACCAATGCATCTGGTTGTACCTCACCATCATCGGCTAACATTGTAGTAAATACTCAGCCAAGTCCGCCAAGCACACCAACAGTTGGTTCGGTTACACAGCCAACATGTATATCAGCCACAGGAAGTTTTCAAATCACAGGATACAACTCTTCAAACACCTATACCTTTAATCCAGGAGTTGTAAGTATTTCAGCAACAGGATTGGTAACTGCTAATGCGAACACTTATACTTTTACAGTTACCAATGCATCTGGTTGTACCTCACCATCATCGACCAATATTGTAGTAAATGCTCAACCAAGTGTGCCAAGTGCACCAACAGTTGGTTCGGTAACACAGCCAACATGTACGACAGCCACAGGAAGTTTTCAAATCGCTGGATTCAATGCTGCAAATACCTATACCTTTAATCCTGGAGTTGTAAGTATTTCAGCAACAGGATTAGTAACGGCCAATGCGAATACTTATACTTTTACAGTTACCAATGCATCTGGTTGTACCTCACCATCTTCGTCCAATATTGTAGTAAATGTTCAGCCAAGTCCGCCAAGCACACCAACAGTTGGTCCGGTTACACAGCCAACATGTATATCAGCCACAGGAAGTTTTCAAATCACAGGATACAACTCTTCAAACGCCTATACCTTTAACCCAGGAGTTGTAAGTATTTCAGCAACAGGATTGGTAACTGCTAATGCGAACACTTATACTTTTATAGTTACCAATGCATCTGGTTGTACATCACCATCATCGGCTAACATTGTAGTAAATCCTCAACCAAGTTTACCATTGGTCACCACACCAAGCAACTATGTGGTTTGTGATGAGAACAATGATGGTGAGAGTTGTTTATTTGATTTAACGACAAAGAATTCACAAATATCGACACAATCGGGTATTCAGATTAGTTATCATTTAACACCAACTGATGCACAAACAGGCTCTAATCCGATAAGTACAACAACGCCTTATTGTAATA
>NZ_BAAHCF010000025.1:0-4946 GCF_054776075.1 Flavobacterium koreense
TCCAGTATAACAAACTGATTGGTTAGATGGATTTGTATCAATTGCCGGAGCTGTATTTACATTTAATGTAACAGTAATCGATATTGGATCGTTTGCAGGACCGTTAATTATTACATAATAATTCGTTCCTGAATTAGCAACTGTTCTATTAGCAATTGTTAAAGTAGCTGTGTTAGCCCCTGAATAATCACCACCATTAACAATAGCTACGCCACCTAAACCTGTATCTTCATACCATTGGTAAGAATATATCGGACTTGGTAAAGCAGCTAAATCTTCATCAACAACTGTTCCTGAAGCTACAACTGTAAAAGTAGCAGTTCCTGAACCACATAAATTACTATTACTTGGTTGTGTTGCAATACCTGTATTTCCTACATTTAATAAAACAGAATTTGAAACTAATGGATCACATGGAGAAGTTCCTGTAATTACACATTGGTATAAATTACCATTCATAGTATCTGCACCATTAGTTATAGATAAACTATTTGATGTTGCTCCACTATAAATTCCGCCATCTGTTATTGGACTGAAACTTGTTCCTCCATCTGTAGATTCTTCCCATTGGTAAGAAATCCCTGTTCCTGAAGCAACTAAACTAAATGTTGCACTAAACAATCCACCAGATGAAACAACAGTTTGATCAACTGGTTGAGTAGAAATAGCCACTGGCTCTCTAACATCAACAGCATAAGAAACTGTCGTTGGACAACCTCCATCTGTTACTGTATAAGTAGCTGTAACTGTTCCGGCTGAAGTACCTGTAAGCTCTCCACTAGTACTAATAGTTGCAGTACCTGTACCATTAACAACACCCCAAACACCTAAAGCAGTAGCATTTGTTAAAGACAATGTATTTGGCATACATAATGCAGTAGCACTTCCTGCAGCGATAATAGGATCAACTGTAGGATTATTAATTACTGTAACTGATGAACTATTGCCTGTTCCTTTTACAGTAGTTACACTAACAACACCAGAGGTAACACCAGTTGGAGTAACTGCAGTGATTGTAGTATCATTATCTACTGTGTAAGAAGCTGCTGCTGCACCATTAAATTGAACAGAAGAAGCTCCAGTGAAAGCATATCCAGATATAGTTACCGTTTGTCCACCTGCACTACAAAGAGTTGTTGGTAAAACATCCGTAATTTGAGGAGCAGGAACATCAATAATCATATTATCAATAGAAACATCGTAATCACCTGCCAACCAAGAGCAAACTACTCTTGCGTTTACATTTTGACCTACATAAGCACCTAAGTAATAGCTATAATTAACATAACTAGCTCCAGGAGCTGCACTGATAGTAGATAAAGTAGTATATGTAGCACCACAATCTGTAGAAATTTGAACATCTATTGTTCCCCATCCTGATGCTGGTGGAGCATAAGGAGATGAATAATTTGATAATTTTAAATCAAACGACAAAGCTTGACCAGCAGTAACTGGTCCAAACTTAGCTGATGCAAAAGATGCATTAGTGTTACCGCTGTAAATATTAACATAAGCGTTATTACCCGGATTACCTGTTGCTCCTCTAGTTGCACCAATACCAAAATTACCTATTTGAGTCCATCCACCTAATGTATTTAAATTAGTAAATGGTTGGTTTAAAGGAAGTGGATTTGGATTAGAATTAATTTCAGAAACTCCTGAATAATTGATTTCACTTGAATTAGTACAAGTCACTTTTAATCTATATTGAATAGTAGTCCCTGCAAAAACTGGTGGAGTATAAATACTTGTAGTAGCCCCTGAACCTCCTACTGCATTACCCCAACTTGCACCACCATCAGTAGATTGCTCCCACTGCAATGTAATTCCAGCATCTGAAGAATAACCTGTTGCAGTTATTGCTAAAACAGGTAAAGTTGGACATACACTTTGTAAAGAAGGTGATACAGTTCCTCCAATAGGAGTACCTGTACATATAGTGCTTACAGCAAAATTATCAAAAGCTAAATAGTAATCACCAGAAGTCCAAGTAGCATTAATTCTTAGTCTGATATTTTGACCAACATAAGATGCTAAAGAATAAGATTTTGTTCTCCAAGCAACATTTGAATCAACAGAAACTGTTTCTAATGTTGTATAAGTTGCTCCAAAGTCAGTTGAAACTTGCACCACATAACTTCCAGCACCAGTTGAAACGGATGAATCAGACCAATTAACATGTCTGTAATCAAATGTTAAAAGTTGATTTGCTAAAACTGGACCAACATTAACTGAATTAAAGTTTCCAGATGGAACTGTTGAGTATAAATTTATAAAACTTGCATTACCAGGATTTCCTCCTCCTGAGGTTCCTAAAGCAAAGGAAGATAAAGACCATCCTGTTGGAGTAGTTGTTGTAGCAAAACCTTCACTATACGGAGTTGGAACAACTAGCTGAGTAGTAAAAGTAGCAGGTCCAGTCCAAGAAGATTGATCACCTAATGAACAATTTGAACGCAACCAATAATAATACTGTGTATTACCTGATAATCCAGAAAGATTAGCTGATAGACCAGCAACATTTCCTGTTGGTGTTGTACCAGCATTTGGAACTGGAGATGCAGATGTTGCAACATAATAATCATATCCATTCGTTGGTGGAGTTACAGAAGCAGTCCAACCAATTGTAGCAGAATTATTCGTAATTGCAGATGATGTTAAAGTTGTTGGAGGAACACATGTTGGTGCACTAACAACTTCAAAAGTAAAATCTTTATATTCACCTCTTGTAATATTTCCACAAGAATTTGAAGGTGCAGAATTATTAAAATCAGTAATTACTCTCATTCTATAATTCCCGTTAGGAGTTGCTGGCGGAACAGTAAAACTTCCAGATGTTGTAGTAACATAACCAGTTGTTACAAACATTCTTTCACCAGCCTCGAAAACTAGGTTATTATTCCAATCTACCCAAACAGCAAAACCACAAGTTGGCCCAGCCGCAGTCATAGATAAATTTGTTAAATTTCCAATGTAATTAGAAACCTTTACCGTTGAAGACAAATTTAAATAACCACCTGTTGCACCTGATGATGCAGTGTGAGTAATATTATCACCAAAACCATTTGTAGTTGTAAAATTACTTATGTAAGAAGTTTGATCACCTGACGAAGCCAAACAATATCCTGTATAAAAAGTAATTGAAGATGAAAAAGCTTGACAAACTGGTCCATTAGCTTTTACCTGATATTCATAACTAGTATTTGCTGTCAATCCAGTAATAGGTGTAGTTGTTCCTACAACTGCTGATATTGTTGTCCAAGTTGGTGAACCAACTACTCTATATTGAACATCATAGCTCGTTGCTCCTGCAAATGCATTCCAATTTGCGTTAGCTGAAACACTTGTAATACCTGATGCTGCAATAGCAACAGGCCCTGAACATGACGAAACTAAAGACACATTATCTACTGCAATAGGTGGATTTGACCCACCACCAGTATCATTTCTCCATTGAAAAACCAACCTAAATGTTGTACCAGCATAAGCAGCAGGCACTGTAATATTTGCTGTAGTCCAAGTACCTGAACTTTGATAACCTGTAGCACCAGCTCCAAGTTGAACTCTTCCTGTAGGTGCTGTACCAGTAGTTGTCATACTGGCCGTACCATTTAAAGGAGTAAAAGTTGTAGGAACTGCCCATACTTGTAAACGATCCCAACCCGACTCACCTACACATATCCATCTAAATGAAAGATTAATAGTAGTCTCACCAGCAGGAACGGTCACATCTCTGTATAGTGCCGAAACACGTGATGTTGGACTATTCGTATAAGTATGTGGCGGAGGTGTTCCTGCCGTATTACTGGTAATGTAAGCACATTGTGAACCATTAAAACCAGCCGTAGCTCCTGTTGACTGAACCCAAGAAGCACCTGCAGTTGCATTATTTAATACTGTCCAACCATCTGCAGCAAAAGAAGCACCTTCAAATGCACCAGAAGTAGCAGGATTAATAATTGTCGTTTGAGCAAAAACATTATTACCTGCAATAAAGAAGGCAACTATCATCATTAAACTCATAAGCCACGACGTTCGCATACTACCTTTTGAATTGGGAGAATTCCCAACTACTCCGGACTCTTGCGAGCTGAGTTTCGATAATTTTCGATAACTCAGAGAATTGTAGTTATTCATCATAATTTATAAAATTGGGTTAATTAATGGGTTAATTTATAAAAAAGTTAATTATATACTAATGATTATTTCACAAAAACGATAAAATGTTTGAAAAAATCGTTAAAACACATCTTTCCATTAATTAAAAATCTAATTAATTGAATCAAGTATGGTTTTTTTTGTTACAATTATCAATAATTAACATATTTAATATTTTGAATGCGAAAATTATAAAAAATAATTAAACTTAATTCATTAGTTAAATTTGTAAAATATTCTATTAAATCAATAAATACTTAACATAAAAAAACCTCCTCAATTTCTTGAGGAGGTTTTAAATTATTTAGTTCTTTTTAAAAACTATCTTTTAATAACACGTAGTGTTTTAGTGTTAGACTCTTGAGATACAATCACATTGTAAACTCCAGATGGATATTGGTTTCCTAATTCAAAATTTTGAATATCAGAAGCATTTATCATTTTGTCTTCTACTAGTTTTCCTATCATGTCGTAAACTCTAACTTGAATACTTGCTTCGCTATTAGTTTTTACATCCAACTTGAAGTTTTCTGCAAATGGATTTGGATAAGCTAAAGCTTCAAATACATTTACTACTTCTAATTGAACATCTGATGCAATAGCTCTTGCTTGCATTGGAGTTTTGATGGTACATGCTTTATTGTATGGACCAAAATTTGGCTCATTTGGTAACTTAACCGCTACTTGCACAGAATAAAGCTCTCCGTTTGGAATTAATCCAGGGAAGTTGTTTAATGTAAATCTGTTGTATTGGTTGTCGTAGAATGTATCATAATCAACTCCGTTGT
>NZ_BAAHCF010000025.1:4956-9216 GCF_054776075.1 Flavobacterium koreense
ATTAAATCTATTGATACCTTGAGTAGTTTCTTGTGGTAATCCTATTGGATTTCCTGCAATTACTCTTGTAACTCTAAATCTATAAGCAGTAACACTAGAAACTGCTCCCGCATTTATCCATTGGTTTATAGCTGTTAATGTGCTTCCACATTGTGCTCCAATTGTTGAAACTGGATTTGGTGTGTTTAAGTAACATGGTGCTCCAAAAAATGGTTGCCATACATTGTTGTATCGTACTGCAATCTCAAACATATATCTTGAGTTGTAAGTTGTACCTGGAACGTTAGCCAAAGAAATATTATTTACTGGTCTGTCAATGATAACTGGTGCAGCAATTGGTAAATTAGTATTCATATCCACTTTAGTGATTTTGAATCGGTATCCTTGAGCAAAATTTGTCCAGTTTGCTGTAACCGTTGAGTACCATCCTGCAAGAGTTGTACCGCATATTCCTGATGGTAATGACCCTACAATTGGTGTGCAATTGTTATCAATTATACCATTACAATCATTGTCGATTCCATCGTAACATACATCAACTGCACCTGGATTGATAGCAGCATTTGCATCATTACAGTCTGTTGAGAATAAACTTCCTCCACAGGCAACCATAGTCATTGTAACAGAACCAAATCCATCATTATCTGCATCTAAATAACGAACTTCGTTATCATTACAATCGGTAGAATTTATTACTCCACTTGGAGCTAATGTAGTAGAACCAAATCCATCACTATCGGCATCAACATAAGTTAATAAATTATCGTTTGTATCTGAACTATTAGTTACTCCACTTGGAGCCAAAGTTGTTGAACCAAATCCATCACCATCAAAATCAAGATAAGTCAATAAATTGTCGTTTGTATCTAAACTGTTAGTTACTCCACTCGGCGCAAATGTTGTTGAGCCAAATCCATCAGCATCAAAATCAATATAAGTCAATAAATTATCGTTTGTATCTAAACTATTCGTTACTCCACTTGGTGCAAATGTTATAGAACCAAATCCATCATTATCTGCATCAACATAAGTTAATAGATTATCGTTTGCATCTAAATTGTTAGAAACTCCACAAGGAACTATTGTTGTTGAACCAAAACCATCACCATCTAAATCAGCATACTGCAATTGATTATCATTACAATCTAACGTATTTGTTACTCCACTTGGTGCAAATGTTGTTGAACCAAATCCGTCACTATCAGCATCAACATAAGTTAATAAATTGTCATTAGAATCTAAATTGTTAGTTACTCCACTCGGTGCAAATGTTGTTGAACCAAATCCATCGCTATCGGCATCAACATAAGTTACTAAATTGTCGTTAGTATCTAAACTATTGGTTACTCCACTCGGTGCAAATGTTGTTGAACCAAATCCGTCATTATCGACATCAACATAGGTTAATAAATTATCGTTTGTATCTAAATTATTAGAAACTCCACAGGCAACTTGAGTGGTTGATCCAAATCCATCTCCATCGGTATCTAAATATTGTAATTGATTGTCGTTACAATCATTGTTATTCAAAACATATCCTACTACTGGAATACAAGAACTAGTTGTTGATAGAGGATTTCCAAATCCATCAGCATCAATATCTTGATAATAAGTATTCAATGGTTGAATTGTAACTGTTACAGGAAAACGAGTTGTACTTTCACAAATTCCTATAGTTTGAGATGCATAATAAGTTACGCCATCAACTAAAGAAAATGAGGTAGACAATGGGCTTCCTAATGTTGGATTGGCGTACCATAAAACAGATGTACCAGTTACCGATAAATTAGAAATCGTAGCAGCATTACAAAAAGATTGATTGGCACTTCCAGTTGGTGGTGGCACTACTCCAACTATTGAGTAAGAGACGCTAGCACCATTATTAGACAAAACAGAATCTAATTGATTAGACTGAATTATTGAAGCATAAGCTGATAAATTTCCTGAAGCGTTAGCTATACCATTAATAGTTAAAGTTCTAGAACCACTTGCTGGCACAGCTCCAACTGTCCAATAACTAGAATTTGGATTATATGTTCCGGTAGAAGCTGTATGCGAAGAATATGTGAAACCGGCAGGCAAACTTGCTGTTGCAATTACACCACTAGCGGCTGTTGCAGTAGCATTTGAAATAGTAATGGTAATTGTATTGCTAGTTCCCAAACAAGCGGTGGCAATATTTGAGGTTATTCCAATACCCAAATTAGCTTGCGTTGCAGGAGCAGCACCAAAAACTAAAACTCGATTCATTTCTCTACCAGCAACATATAATCTTCCATACAAGTCAAACGAAGCATTATAAACACTAAACATATTATTATTAGTTGGTGAACCTGAAGGATAAAAAGCAGTTGATGAAGTAAAATTGGCCTGACCTAAAACTATGTTTGCAGCTGCTCCATTTGTAGTTGGAATTGAATTGTAAATAAGGACACGACTATTTCCAAATTCACCAATCGCTACCTTTCCTGAAGGTGAAACGGTTACTCCAATTGGTGCATTTAAATTAGATGATGTAGTCCCTGCACCATTTGTTCCCATTATAGTTTGACCAATTACAACATTTGCTGCAGCGCCATTTGTAGTGGGAATCGTATTCCAAACCAAAACTCTATTATTAGCTGAATCTGCTACCAAAAGTTTTCCGTCAGGAGAAACACATACACCCCAAGGATTTACCATGCTAGTAGCTGAACTACCGCCACCAGGAGCATTGAAAACGGTTTGTCCTACAACAACATCGGCAGGCTTATTATTGGTAGTTGGTATGCTATTCCAAATTAATATTCTGTGATTCCCTCTATCCGCAATTAATAATCGGCCGTCACTACTCACAAAAGCACCTGTTGGCCCATTCATTGCCGTAGCAGAAACTCCGCCAAAACTAGATGTAAAATTAGACTGTCCTAATACCACATCAGCATTTTGACCATTAATAGTCGGAATCGTATTCCAAATTAACACTCTATTATTGCTAAAATCGGTTACTATCAATTTATTTCCATCTGGAGAAAATGCAACACCGTTAGAATTACTAACATTTGATTGATTAGCACCAACATTAGTACAATCAGTATATCCTGTTTTACCAACAACAACACTTGCGTTAGCACCATTAGCACTCGGTGTTGGATTCCATAATTTTACTCTTCCACCTGTTTGCTCGCTAACTGCTAAAACTCCTTTAGAACTAATAGCAGTATAAGATGGCGCATAAAGTCCACTTTGTGTACAATTAGCAACATTAGCAGTAAAATTTGCTTGACCAACAACTAAACTTGCTGCCTGCGAATTAGTAAAATTAATTTGAGCAAAAGAAAAATTTGACAGCAAAATAAAAATTACAATCATTTGACTTCTTTGTAAAGCATTCATACCGTTTGTTGATTGCTTAACAAACTTAGATGAAAAAATACAATATAGTACATCCAAAATGTGTCTACTAAGAAAAGTAAACTTGTTAAAATTGTGGACTAACCACTTCAATTGAATAAAGTTTTTCATAATATAAGGGTTTAAATGACTTTACAAAATTGATTTAATATTAAATATTATAAATCCCTACAAATGGGTATTTTAAATGTATTTACCTGCTCTTTATAAACTTTTAGCCATAAAAAAACCTCCTCAATTTCTTGAGGAGGTTTTAAACTATTTAGTTCTTGTTTAGAAACTATCTTTTAATAACACGTAGTGTTTTAGTGTTAGACTCTTGAGATACAATTACATTGTAAACTCCAGATGGATATTGGTTTCCTAATTCAAAGTTTTGAATATCAGAAGCGTTTATCATTTTGTCTTCTACTAATTTTCCTATCATGTCGTAAACTCTAACTTGAATGTTAGCTTCGCTATTAGTTTTTACATCCAACTTGAAGTTCTCTGCAAATGGATTTGGATAAGCTAATGCTTCAAATACATTTACTACTTCTAATTGAACATCTGATGCAATAGCTCTTGCTTGCATTGGAGTCTTGATTGTACATGCTTTACTATATGGCCCAAAATTTGGCTCATTTGGTAACTTAACCGCTACTTGCACAGAATAAAGCTCTCCATTTGGAATTAATCCAGGGAAGTTGTTTAATGTAAATCTGTTGTATTGGTTGTCGTAGAATGTATCATAATCAACTCCGTTGTAAACTCTAAATCTGTACATTGTTGCTCCATTAACTCCGTCTGCAATAATTAACTCAGAGTTACTTGTAACTTGATAGTTATTACATTGAACCGATCTAACTTGTGTAGTAGGATAAGCTG
>NZ_BAAHCF010000026.1:0-1531 GCF_054776075.1 Flavobacterium koreense
TCCAAACCAACAATATTCCAATAGTCGTTAATTCCGTCACCATTTGGTGTAAAATAGTGAGGATAATCGATGATTTGTACACCTGTTAATTGGAATGGATCACAGCTGCTTGCTACGCCACCTTTGTCATCCCATACCGTTATGGTGTGAACTCCAAGTGGTACGTTTTCAAACACATTGCTGGTTTGTCTTGGACCTCCATCAAGGCTGTATAAGTAAGTTCCATATCCTGTTACAGTTACTGTGATGGTTTGCATATCTGAAAAAGCATTGCTTACTTCATAGCCTACGCCAATAGCCACTGCTTGTCCTGATTGTATTACTGTAAATGGTAAAGATTCATCATTACATGCTTCTGTACTTGTACTTGTCATTACAACTGTAAAATCACTACTTATAGTATCTGGAAGAGGATCAATTACTTCATAAGTCTGGCTGGTAGCTCCAGGTATTGCAACACCAGCCTGGTCATACCATTGGTAAGTGTAAGTTAATGGTATTGTTCCAGGTAAGTATACTGTTGTATTAGTTGCTGTTAAAACTAATGATCTAACTACTTGTTGCGTATTATAATCCACACAAATCACATCTGTAGGCGCTATTATAAGCGGTGTTGGTGGTTGTTCAACATAAATATTAAACGATCCTATTTTCTCACAACCTGTTACTTTATTTTTAACACTAATCCAAAGCGTATGTGTGTAAGCTTGATAGTTTACTAAATCGGTAATAGGAGCTGGTGTTAAAGCTGGAGTTGCCTCTGGGTTGTACTCTGTATTGTAGAAAAACACATCATAATCTGCTGTAGTTTGTGTAGCTCCTAAAATAGCTGGGATTAATAATGTCAAATCATAAGTTGAATATCCATCATTAGCTCCACTAGCATCACAAGTAGAATAAGGTGATGGTTCATTAAGTTCTGGTTTTGGATTAACGAAAATTGTTAATGCCTCAACTGGTCCTGGACATCCTGTAGCGATATTAGTAGCTCTTACATAAATCGTTTGTGGATTACTTATATTAGTATAATTTGATGAAATTGGAATGGTTGCTGCTGAATCAAAATAGAAATTCAAGGTGTAACCCGATAATGGTAAAGCATTTCCTGCTAGAAGTTGTGCTATACGTGTATTTGAACTTAAATTAAACAAAGTAAATCCATCGGTATCATCATCACATTCTTGAAAACTTAACCCCGAAACAATAATTGGCACTGGATTAACAATTACTGGTTGCTCTACAAGAACATAACAATTTTGTCCATTGGTTCCTGTAAAAACATTACTCTCTACTCTAATCCATACATTACCACTTACACTAGCGTTTGTTGGACTTGTTATTTCATTAGTTGGTGGTATTGCAATAGCATCATTATAACTCGGATAATAATGTAATGTTACATTTGGATCACCATTAGCAATGTAAGCAGCGTTAGTAGTTAAATCAAAAATTTCACTTCCATCATTTGGACCAATATCATCACAAGCTTCAAGCTCAAAACCAGTCATGTTGGTATTTGGTGTAGGAACTG
>NZ_BAAHCF010000027.1:0-818 GCF_054776075.1 Flavobacterium koreense
TTATACTTTGACTTACCAAATCTGTGAAGTTTTAAATCCTTCTAATTGTGATACTGCTATTGTAACTGTTCCAGTTGGAGCAGCAGTTATTGATGCTGTAAATGATAATGGTAATTCAATAATTGGTGCTACAGGTGGACAATCTTACCCTAATGTTTTAATTAACGATACATTAAATGGTAACCCTGCTACATTATCAAATGTAATTTTAACTCAAGTTAGTACTACAAATACTGGAGTTACTTTAAACCCAGTTGATGGTTCAGTAAATGTTGCATTAGGTACTCCTTCTGGAAATTATGTGGTAACATATCAAATATGTGAAATCTTAAATCCAACAAATTGTGATATTGCTACAGTAACAGTTAATGTAAATAATGCAAACATTGATGCTGTAAATGATAACGGAAATAATGTTTTAACAGGAATTGGTGGACAATCATATCCTAATGTATTAATAAATGATACATTGAATGGAAATCCAGCAACACTTTCAAATATTATTTTAACTCAAGTTAACACAACAAATCCTGGTGTAACTTTGAACCCAGTAGATGGTTCAATAAATGTTACTCCAACTACACCTGGAGGAACATATACAGTAACATATCAAATCTGTGAAGTTTTAAATCCAACAAATTGTGATACAGCAACTGTAACTGTATTTGTTGAATCTCCTAGTATAGCAATTACTAAAGACGGAGCTTATGTAGATAACAATGGTGATGGTATTACAAACGTAGGTGATACAATTGTATACAACTTCGTAGTAACTAATACGGGTAACGTAACTCTTACTAACATTACTGTAACTGACG
>NZ_BAAHCF010000028.1:0-551 GCF_054776075.1 Flavobacterium koreense
AAATAGCTGCATCAAATGTAGCAACGTTTCCTGGGTCAGTCGCTCCTGTTGGAACGGTCCAAACATAGTTGTATGTACCTGCAGCACCTGGCGTAACTGTTACTGTAGCTGGAGTACCAGCACAAACTGTTGGGCTATTCACGGTAACTGTAGGATTAGCGTTTATTGTAGCAATTCCTGATGCACTAGAACTAGTACAACTTGTTGCTGTATCTGTAATAACTACTGAGTAAGTTCCTGAAATTGTTGCATCAAATGTTGCAACGTTTCCTGGGTCTGTCGCTCCTGTTGGTACTGACCAAACATAATTATATGTTCCTGAAGTACCTGGCGTAGCAGTTACTGTTGCTGGAGTACCAGCACAAACTGTTGGACTATTCACAGTTACTGTAGGATTAGCATTAATAGTTACAACTGAAGAAACACTTGAACTACTACAACCAGAAGTTGGGTCAGTAATTACAACTGAGTAAGTTCCTGAAATAGCTGCATCAAATGTAGCAACGTTTCCTGGGTCAGTCGCTCCTGTTGGAACGGTCCAAACATAGTTG
>NZ_BAAHCF010000029.1:0-299353 GCF_054776075.1 Flavobacterium koreense
TGAGTTGAAGTATTTCCGTTACCATCATTGTAAGTCCAAGTAATGTTATAAGTTCCTTGAGCATTGTATGTTAAAGGTGAAGTAGTTGTACCAGTAATAGTTCCAACACAAGCATCAGTTGCAGTAGGAGCCGTTACAGTAGCAGAACATTGACCAGTTACAGTTGGTAAAGAAGCTACGTTTGCCACTGGAGCAATAGTATCATCAACAATTACTGTTTGAGTTTGAGTTGAAGTATTTCCGTTACCATCATTGTATGTCCAAGTAATAGTGTAAGTTCCTTGAGCATTGTAAGTTAAAGGTGATGCAGTTGTGCCAGTAATAGTTCCAGCACAAGCATCAGTTGCAGTAGGAGCCATTAAAGTAGCAGAACATTGACCAGTTACAGTTGGTAAAGAAGCTACATTTGCTACTGGAGCAATAGTATCATCAACAATTACTGTTTGAGTTTGAGTTGAAGTATTTCCGTTACCATCATTGTAAGTCCAAGTAATGTTATAAGTTCCTTGAGCATTGTATGTTAAAGGTGAAGCAGTTGTACCAGTAATAGTTCCAACACAAGCATCAGTTGCAGTAGGAGCCATTAAAGTAGCAGAACATTGACCAGTTACAGTTGGTAAAGAAGCTACATTTGCTACTGGAGCAATAGTATCATCAACAATTACTGTTTGAGTTTGAGTTGAAGTATTTCCGTTACCATCATTGTAAGTCCAAGTAATGTTATAAGTTCCTTGAGCATTGTATGTTAAAGGTGAAGTAGTTGTACCAGTAATAGTTCCAACACAAGCATCAGTTGCAGTAGGAGCCGTTACAGTAGCAGAACATTGACCAGTTACAGTTGGTAAAGAAGCTACGTTTGCCACTGGAGCAATAGTATCGTCAACAATTACAGATTGTGATTGGAATGATTGGTTACCTCTATTATCAGTATAAGTCCAAAGGATTGAATATGTTCCTTGAGCAGAATAAGTTAATGGATCTGTGGTAGTTCCATTAATAGTTCCCATACAATTATCTGTTGCAGTAGGAGTTTGAGTAATATTTACAGAACATTGTCCAGAAATTGTTGGTAATGTTGTTACGTTAGCTACTGGTGCAGTCGTATCTGTAATAGTAACTGTTTGAAATTGATTAGAAGTATTTCCGTTACCATCATTGTATGTCCAATAAATTTGGTAAGTTCCTTGAGCATTATATGTCAAAGGTGAAGCAGTTGTACCAGTAATTTGACCGTAACAATTACTTGTTGCAGTTGGAGCTGTTACAGTAGCTGAACATTGAGCCGTTATTGTTGGTAATGAAGCAACATTTGGAACCGGTGCAGTACAATTTACATTTATTGTAAATGTTCTTGCACTTGTTGTAGTTGAATTACAAGTATTGAATACTGTTACATTTGCTGTTCCTGAAGTTGCAACATCAGTTGCATTGATAGCTGCAGTTAATTGAGTTGAACTAACAAAAGTTGTTGTTCTATTTGTTCCATTCCATCTTACAATTGATTCTCCACTAACAAAGTTTGTACCATTTACAGTTAAAGTAAAGGCACCTGAACCTGCAAGTCTAGATGTTGGATTAACCGAGTCATTTGTTGGATTTGGTTTTACAGTAACAATAACTTCATCTCTATTACTTTTTACAGCACCTAATTTCCAATTAAAAAATTGAAAGAAAGTTCCTGTTCCACTATTTGCCGTTATAGATATATTACCACTTGTTATAGGATAAGTTATTCCGGTAGTAGCTCTAATCAATGTATTACTTGTTCCTGAAAGTTGTCTTGAAACTAATCTTAAACCAGTTGCTACAGGTAAAAAGAAATCTAAATCGATGTCTTTACTTCCGGTAGTTGTTAATCTAACTACTTTTGATTCAAGCATTACACCTGAGCTGTTTTGTAATTCTACTAAAATGTCACCAACTACAGTATTGTTTATAGCTACTGATTTTAGTTTAGTTGGAGTGGTACAATTGAATATTAGATATCTATTTGCTAGAGCAGCATTAGTTGCACCAGTTCCAGAAACAGTAGTAGGACCAACATTTGCTGGAGTTACTTCTCTTTCAACCCAATATGATGTGTTTGAAGTTAAAGTTGGAGTAGTGTATGTAGCAGTTGATGCTAAAGGTGTTGTTGCCGTAGCACTATTGTACCATCTTATTGTACCCGTTCCAGTTGCAGATAAAGCAGCAGTCTGTCCAGTACAAATTGTTGCATCACTTGCTGTTGGTACTGAAGTTGTTGGTACCATAGTAACATTAAGTGTTGTTGTGGCATTATTTGTTAAAGTGACAGATATTGTTTGAGAGGTATAACCCGGAGCTTCAAAAATTACATTGTATGTTCCTGCTATTTGAACTTTGTGATAATCACCTTTTGTTGGCGATGTTTCAACCCATGAACCAAAATTATCAACAGTACCTCCAACATACACTTTTGCGTGAATTGGATTTCCAGATTGGTCAGTAACAATTCCATGTAAGCCATAACTAGCTTGTTTAACGTAGTTTAAAAGTGCTTGTCTGTTTCTTGTCCAAAAAAATGGCAAACTTGAAGCAGCTGGTGTTTTATCATTTGATATTTCTACTGTAATTTCTTTGTTATGATCAAAATAATTACTTGCATCTTGTCTTCCTCCATAAACCGAATACCAAGCAGCACCATTAGTTGTTCCAGGAAATTGACCAGTATTATAAACAGTATCCATGTAATCTAAATTACCATCTGCAGTTTGGCACAATTGTGCATATTCTGTAGAAACAAATTTGAAGTAATTATCATGTGGGTGATAACTAAAGTTTCCTGTTCCAGGAGTATTTGATGTATCCAAAGGGAAATTTACAACTTCTGTACCTCCATGATAATTTGCTGATAATACAAAATTTCTAGTAGCTTGAAAGTTCATAAACGCCACTGTTTCTGGTTGGTATACTAAACCATCATCGTGCAAACCACCAATTGCATCAGCATAATTTCTGTTTAAATCTACTCCGTTTGAATTAGCTCTTGTAGGAGTATTTGTAGCTCCACCTGGATTATAAATATCATTTCCAGCAGTTTTATATGAACCATCTGGATTTGCTAGTGGATTTATGTATAGTTCAGTTCCATTAACTAAGTTAGTAATTTCAGATAATGAACCGTAATTAGTTAACAAATAATCAATAAAACGAAGCATTGTTGGGTAACCAGTAATTTCGTCACCGTGCATTGAAGAAGTATAGAAAAATTCTGGTTCTGTTTCATCTGTGCTTGCATTATCTGAAATTTTCAGAACGTACAATGTTCTTCCAAGAGCAGTTGTGCCAATACTTTGTAAAGTACACAAACTTGGATATGTTGTTGCCCAATATTGCATTTTTGCTACGTATTCAGAATATCTAGGATAAGCATCCCATGTAGTATCCCATGCAGCTGCAGCTCTATTTGCTGTAAGCTCCTGAGGGATTTCGTTGTCTTCAGCAGTAACTTCATAAGGCAATCCATAAGTTAGGAACTTCTGAAATTGCTCTTTGTTAGCATAAACTTCTGCTTTCAATTCATTTTCATCCACAGCTTTATGGCTGACAGATACAATTCTATTGATTTCTAAGAACTGCGCTTTACTATTTGCTTTAAAAGTAAAAATGACTTCACCTTTTTCTTTCAAATAATACATTGCTTTTTCGTAAGAACTACCTTTCTGTGCAAATGAAGCACTTGAAAATAAGATAGTTAACAATAATACAAGAGTAAATTTTTTCATTTTATTAGGGTTTTGAACGACAAACCTAAAAAATACTTCTTTTCTGACAAAATATTTTATCGATAAAATGCATATAATATCGATAAAATACATAAAAAGATATTTAATGAAATATTTATCTTACAAATAGTAATTTACATTCTTTTTTGTAGTCTACTTTATCACATCTAAAAAAACTGCGCAAAGCCAGGTGACATTTGCGCAGTTTTTTATATGAAGACTTTGCGTTGCTTGTTAGAAATTAAAGTTTTTTTTTCTTTGTGGGCAAGGAATACAATTGCGAGCAATCTGGCATAATTTAGATATAGTTATTTTCTTTAAAAAATGACTCTAAGTCATTTAGAAATTTTTCGGTATCAAAACCTTTTATCTTTTTTGTAGATAGAATTTCTTTAGATTTTTTTAAAAACTCAAATGATAATATTTTATCTCTTTTTTCTTTATCAGAGTTTATAAATTCATTAAAGTCTAATTTAAATTCATACTCTAATGAAGGTTCTTTCCTAAGAATTTTAAGAGGACGAACTGTAAAAAAAGGTTCAAATCCTTTGGAAACACAAATGATACCTACATATATTTTTAAAATTTTTTCACCATACTTTTTTTTATTAAAATAATTATTTAATTCATCTTCAAAGGTATTTATTGATAATAAATATTCAATACTAAATTCTCGAGAAAACTGAATGCCCAAATTAATTTTCATACTAATTTTTTTTATCTAAAAATTTTATTTCCAGGAGTTATACTTCTTAAATACTAATGAATGTCATAAATCACTTTAGCTCGGATTTAAAATTTGTACAACAATAAATTAAACATTTACAAATGTTTATAATAAATATTTTCAAACAATTTTTGAAGGAGTTAAATTTAGAATCGTGTACTGTATCGTGTACTTTTTGTAAATGTATAAAAATTTTAGACATAAAAAAACGGTTTAGCGTACACTAAACCGTTGATTTCTAAAACTTAATTCGTAGTAGCGAGGACGGGAGTTGAACCCGTGACCTCAGGGTTATGAATCCTGCGCTCTAACCAACTGAGCTACCTCGCCTGATATGGCATTCCCTGAATGCGGGTGCAAATATAAGACTAATATAACATTGTCCAAATAATAAATTGAAAAAAAATATTTTTTTTCTTGACTGCTTTTTTAAATAAAAATTATATATTTCGCAAAAATTAGAATATGTCACCAAAAGTACGTTACGAAATAGAATTTCCTATAAATTCTTCTCCTCAATTACTATATCAATATATTTCAACTCCTTCTGGATTACAAGAATGGTTTGCGGATATTGTTAATTCTAGAGGTGAGTTTTTTACCTTTGAGTGGGATGATACTGAAGAACATGCAAGATTAGCCGCAAAGAAAACTGGCGAAAAAGTAAAGTTCAAGTGGATTGATGACAACAAAAAAGATACAGAATACTATTTTGAGTTAAGAATTTTAGAAGATGAAATTACAAAAGATGTTTCTTTAATGGTTGTAGATTTTGCAATCGAAGAAGAATTAGACGAATCTAAACAACTATGGGAAAATCAAGTTTCCGATTTAAAACATGTTATTGGTTCTGTTTAGAAATCATTTTTAAAACTTATATTTGTCTCGTCTCTTTCTAATAATGAGACGAGATTTTTTTTATGATTAATTACAACGGCGAAATTCAATCTTCAGACACTACTTTGTCTAATGCTAATAGAGGTTTTTTATATGGTGATGGTGTTTTTGAAACACTAAAAATCGTAAATAATAAAATCTTATTTTTTGAAGATCATTATTTTAGATTAATGGCTTCTATGCGAATTGTAAGAATGCAAATTCCAAATAATTTTACTTTAGAATATCTGGAAGAGCAAGTTTTGAATTTAGCGAAAGCTAACAATTGTGAAAATTCAGCTCGAGTAAGATTAACTGTTTTTAGAAATGATGGCGGATTTTATCTTCCACAAACAAGAACTGTTTCGTTTTTAATTCAAGTTTCACCACTAAATGAAACTCATTATTCCTTTACCGATGCAATGTATGAAGTAGATTTATACAAAGATTTTTACATCACAAAGCAATTACTTTCTACGATCAAAACTACCAATAAGATGATAAACATAACTGGTAGTATTTTTGCTGATGAAAATGATTTGCAAAATTGTTTGCTTCTGAATAACGAAAAAAACGTAGTTGAAGCATTGAATGGAAATATCTTAATGTTAATTGGAAATCAATTAATAACACCATCTATTGAAGACGGCTGTTTAAATGGAATCATGAGAAAGCAAGTACTCCAAGTTGCGAGAAAAATTGAAAATATTGAAGTTTTAGAGCAATCAATTTCACCTTTCGATTTGCAAAAAGCGGACGAACTATTTATTACCAATGTAATTACAGGAATTCAACCTATTACAAAATACCGCAAAAAAGAATACAAAAGTGATTTGTCAAAAACACTATTGGAGAAAATAAATGACTTAATTTAGAATTGGATTTTCTGGTGCGTTAGACCAAATAACATATTCGCCACCTAATTCGATAATTTTTTCTTTCCAAAATTGCTTTGAAGATTTACTCAAAATCGAAGCTTGATAATTATTAGGAGTGATTATCCACGAGTTGGCTTGTAGTTCATCTTCCAATTGGTTAGAACTCCAACCGGTGTAACCCAAGAAAAAGCGGATATCTTCCTTATTGATTTTACCATCGTTGATTAAGTTCTTGGTCAATTCAAAATCGCCACCCCAAAAAATTCCATTTGAAATTTCAATACTATTTGGAATCAACTCAGGAATGGTGTGAATGAAATATAAATTGTCTTGTTCCACTGGTCCGCCATTGTAGATGACAAACGAACCGTTAATTTCTGGAAGCAAATCGTTGATGGTATATTCAAGAGGTTTGTTCAAAATAAATCCAACAGAACCTTCTTCGTTATGGTCGGCCAATAAAATAACAGACCTATTAAAAGATAAGTCGCCAATTATGGATGGTTCTGCTATTAAAAGTTGTCCTTTTTGGAGTTTTTCAGATGTCATTTTGACGCAATTTTAACTAAAAGTACGAATAAAAGTTATAAAACCAAATTTTAGAGCAAAAAAAAACCATTCGATAAACGAATGGTTTTCTATATCAAAGATAAACTAGATTAGTTTACAGAACCTTCTAAGTCTGCTCCAGCTTTAAATTTTACTACATTTTTAGCAGCGATTTTGATAGTTTTTCCTGTTTGAGGATTTCTTCCGTCTCTAGCAGCTCTTTTAGATACTGACCATGATCCGAAACCTACTAAAGATACTCTTCCACCTTTTTTCAAAGTTGATCCTACGTTTCCTAAAAATGATTCTAAAGCTAATTTTGCAGCTGCTTTTGTAATTCCTGCGTCAGCAGCAATAGCATCGATTAATTCTGATTTGTTCATAATAATAGTTATTAATTGTTGGTTAAACTTTTTTGTTAATCAAAACAAATTTAGTAGAAATTACAGACTACACAAGTGATTCACATCATTTTTAGCTATTTTGTTAATAACTCGCGCAGTTTGTTAATAAAAGCATTGGTTTTGAGCAAAAAAATCTTATTTTTTCAATGATTGCAATGCCTTACACCGCTTTCGCGTTGGTTGAAAACGTTATTCCGTTTAACAATTCGAAGCTTTTCATTCTCTTTTTTCCAGCAAACTGTAAACTTAGTATTTCTAAAAATCCATTATTAACAGCTATTTTGATTTCTTTCTTAGTTGTAATGATACTTCCAGTTTCAAAATTATGCGATTCTTCAACCAATTTTGCTTCGTATAGTTTTACATTCCATTCTTCCGTTCCGTCTTTAAAGAAACACCATGCACTTGGATAAGGAGATAATCCTCTAATTAAGTTGTAAATTTCAACTCCTGATTTCGAAAAATCAATTTTACAATTGTCTTTATTTAATTTGTAAGCAGTTTTAATATCAGATGAATCGGTTTGAATTGTAGTAACAACATTTCCTTCTGTTACTAAAGCTAATGTTTCAACAACAGCTTCACTTCCAATCGACATTAATCGGTCATGTAATTCTCCAGCACTTTCTGTAGATGAAATTGCAGTTTCTTTGCTCAAAATCATAGCACCAGTATCAATTTTATCATCAATAAAAAAGGTGGTAACTCCTGTTTTAGATTCTCCATTTATAATTGCCCAATTAATTGGCGCCGCACCACGATAATTAGGTAGGAGTGAAGCATGTAAATTAAAGGTTCCTAATGAAGGCATTTTCCAAACTACTTCGGGCAACATTCTAAAAGCAACAACTACTTGTAGATTAGCATTTAAACTTTTCAATTCTGCTAAAAAACTTTCGTCTTTTAAATTGGTTGGTTGCAATAAATTCAAATTATTTTCTAAAGCATATTCCTTTACTGCGGAATATTTTATTTTTTGTCCACGACCTGCTGGTTTGTCAGCTGCTGTTATTACTCCAACAACCTCGTAGTTATTTTTAATTATGGTATCCAAAATGCCAACAGCAAATTCTGGAGTTCCCATAAATACGATTCTTAATTTTTCCATTATGATTATTTTTTAAACCGCATAGAAATCATAGTTTTTTTTGGTTAAGTCGTTTCACTCTATATAGATTTCATAGTTTTATCTATGTAAAATAAAATGTCTATGAAACCTTAACAACTATATTTTTCTATGATTCTATGTGGTTATTTTTTTTATCGAATATAAATTATTTGGCTTAACAATAATAGTATCGTTTTCCATTAAATTTTGAAGTGCAAAGATAACATCGTCTTTTGGATATTTGGTCAACTTTTGAATATCTCTCGAACTCATTTCTTGAATTTTCAGCAAACCAATTATTTTATCTGATAAACTTGAAGTATCCGTCTTGTTTTTCTTTTTGGAAATACAATAGGAGCAAACACCACAATCTTTTTTGATTGTTTCTCCAAAATATTCTAAAAGCAATTTACTCTTACAAGTTTTTTCTTCCTTTATATAATGTAGTACTGATTTTAGTTGTTCAGTTTTTAATTGATTTTGTGCTTCAAGATATTTTACAACTCGGCTAATCGTTCGTTCATCTTCGCGAACTTCATTGAATGTAAGTGTGGCATCATTGTTTTTAGCATGCAATTCGATTACTTGTTTTTCATTTAATTTATGAAGAATAGCTAAAACCTTGATTTCATCACAATTGGATTTTTTTGCAATCAAAGAAATGTTAATTACCGATTGTGATTCGTAAACTCCTGGATTGGTTCGTAAAATGGTTAAAATAACTTCCTCATCTTGTGGATTCAAACTCATGTAACGAATGACTTCTTTAGAAGGAATTATAAATTGCAAAGTGATTTTCTCAGTAAATTCTTGTGATAAACTGATGATTCCTTGTCCGTCTAAAAATTGTAAAGCATTGTAAACTTTTAAAACTGGAAAGCTGTATTTCGTACAAAAATGATTGATGTTAAAACTAAATTTTTCGTCAATTCCTTCACCATAAGCAATTTGAAAATAGTTGCAGAGTTTTACAAAAACTAAATTCAAGAATACTTTATCTGATAAAATGCTAAGAAATTGTGCTTCAACATGAATAACATCGGAAGGATTGGTTAGCAAAACTGCAAATGCTTTTTCGCCATTTCTTCCTGCGCGTCCGGCTTCTTGATAATAGTTTTCGAGATTGGGTGGAATGTGTAAATGAATTACCGTTTTTACATTGGCTTTATCAATTCCCATTCCGAAGGCGTTGGTTGCAACCATGGTTTGCACTTTCTCGTCCATCCAAAGTTTCATGTGATTTTCTTTGTCTTTTGGAGACAAACCTCCATGATAATATGTTGCTGAAAATCCTAAAGATTCTAATTGTTTAACGGTTTCTGAACATGATTTTCTATTGGTAACATATATAATTGATGGTTGCGGATTTTTCTTCAAAATTTGCTCCATCAAATGCAGTTTGTCTTCTACATTAAAAACCATATACGCTAAATTTTCTCTAGCAAATGATTTTACAAAAATCGCAGGATTTTCAAGTTGCAATTGTGTAATGATATCTTCCTGAACTCTTTTAGTTGCCGAAGCTGTAAGTGCCAAAAAAGCTACTTTAGGGAAATATTCTTTGAGCTTTGAAATCTTTAAGTAGGCTGGTCTAAAATCGTGTCCCCATTGCGATACACAATGTGCTTCGTCAATAGCGATTAAATTTATAGGAAGACCTTTTATGCGTTCTAAAATCCAATCGCTTTGCAAACGTTCTGGTGATAAATACAGGAATTTATAATTTCCATATTGACAATTATCTAATAAGTCAATGATTTCATCTGATGCAATTCCGCCAGTTAATGCAATGGCTTTAATTCCTTTGTTTTGCAAATTTTGAACTTGGTCTTTCATTAAAGCAATTAAAGGTGAAATGACCAAACAAATGCCTTCCATCATCATGGCTGGAACTTGAAACGTGATTGATTTTCCACCGCCAGTTGGCATTAATCCAAAAGTGTCTTTTCCTGCTAAAACGGAGGCAATTATGTCTTCTTGCGGAGTTCTAAACGCATCGTGATTCCAATATTTTTGAAGGATTTCTAATGGTTTAGACATTGTATTCAATTACGAATTAGGAATTTAAAATTAGGAATATTTCGTAAAAGTAGTAAAAACAATAAATATAATAGAACTTAGAGGTTTTTTGAATAAAGTGATTGTGCTTTCAAAATAGAAATCGGAGTTTCTATAAAATAATTTAATTGCCAATTTTGAGTTCGTTGCGCTTGTTTATTTTCAGTTTTATCCCAAGAAGGGTAAACTCTAAATCCTAATTTTCCTTTTTTAGATTGACTTTGAAGATATCCTTTTTCTTCTAAAACAGTTTTCGGAAAAACAAATTGTCCAAAGTGATTAGGAGTTTCGCAATTAATTATTACTAAGTCAAAGTTATCTTCTGATGAAAACGGCTGAATTGGTTTTTTATCAATACGTTTCCATAAAGTAACGAATTGTCCAATTTTGGTTGGAGTGATTTTTGCTTTTCGAAAAATTATTTTTGAATTTTTGAGTTCAAGTTGAGCCGCGCAATACTCTTGACTTTCTTTTTCTATAATGAGATTACGGATTTTTAAATCCAATTTTTCAAAAACTAAGCTTGAAGTCTTTTCTAGTTCTTGAAACGTCATTTATTGCAAAGCTTGTAAAATATAATTAGTACGTTCTTCTACAGTTCCTTTTGGAACTTCGATTAAGTTGTAACCGTATTTTTCATAAGTTTCTACAAGATGATTATAGATTAATTTGGCTTGTTCATAGTTTTCATAACGCTCATCATCGCTAACGTATATTTCTTCCCATGGTGGAAGGATGAAAATTCTATCATAATTATGGTCGCGACAAGCTTGATCAAAAAAAGAAGGATAACTATCACCAATGTAATGCATATAAGCCAAAACATCTGGAATTCCTCTGTCTAGGAAAACAGTTTTATGAGGTTCGTTTTTGGCGTTTTGGAATTGTTTTTTTCTTCCTTCAAGGAGTAATTCACTGAAAAGTAGTGGTTTTTCTAAAAAAAGTTGTTCGATACCTTGTTTTTGTGCTTCGCTAATAATTTCGCGCGAAACCTCAGGATAACAACAATGCCCTTTTGATAATAAATTATCTATGATTGTTGTTTTTCCAGTTCCAGGACCGCCAATAATAACTACAATTTCTTTTTCCAAAATTTTTTGAAATAAGGCGCAAATTTATTGAATTGTTTTAGATAATTGAGGTTGTTTTGTAATTTTATTTTCTATTCGATACAATTACAGATTAGCCCTGATTGTAGTGGCACGAAGTAGAACGAAAAGCAGGAATAAGGGAACCAAGAAAGCCCAACCCATTCGCTCCTAAAAAAAACTAAAAACTAAACAAATTGTAATATCAAAAATGTATATTTGCGTTTATTTTAATTTCAAGAATGGATAAGAAGACGGAAGAATTTTACATTCGGCTGAAGGAAGAATTGGGAAATACTTCGGAGTGGCCAACAGAATACCTTTACAAATTTATTGTGCCAACTGATGCTAAAAAAATTGAGGAAGTTGAAAATGCTTTTGACAATATGGGCGCAGTAATAAAAACACATCAATCTAAAGCAGGAAAATATACGAGTGTTTCTATCAATGTAATGATGGAATCGCCAACAGATGTGGTTGAAAAATACATAGAAGTTTCTTCGATTGAAGGAATAATTTCATTTTAATATGGTACCAAAATATATAAAAGAAAATGCTAACGATGTGGTATTCAATTTAGAATACAATGCAGAGCGTTCACATTTAATCATTCCAGAGTATGGTCGTCATTTGCAAAAATTGATTGACTTGGCTGTGGCAATTGAAGACAAAACGGAACGTAACAAAGCGGCAAAATATATCATTCAAGTGATGGGAAGTTTGAATCCGCATTTGCGTGATGTTCCAGATTTTCAGCACAAATTGTGGGATCAGATTTTTATTATGTCCGATTTCAAATTGGATGTTGATTCACCTTATCCAATTCCGACGCGTGATGTAATCAATTTGAAACCAGAACGTTTGGCGTATCCGCAGAAGAATCCAAAGTATCGTTTTTATGGTAATAATATCAAATACATGATAGAAGTTGCTAACAAATGGGAAGAAGGAGAAATGAAAAGTGCGTTGGTAAAAGTAATTGCCAATCATATGAAAAAATCGTATTTGAGTTGGAATAAAGATACGGTAACTGATGCCGTAATTTTCGAACATTTATTCGAATTGTCCGACGGAAGAATCAATCTAACAGGAAGCGAAGAAGAACTTTCGACTACAAATGATTTGATTAGAACTAACAAAAAGGTTTCAAACAAATCACAATTACAACAAAAAAACATGAAAATTCAAGGGTTCAAAAAACCAATTCCTGGTAAAAAACCTTTTATAAAAAATAATAATAATCCAAAATAATTGCGAGTTACGAGTTGCGAGTTGCGAGTTTTTTGAAACTCGAAACCCGAAACTTTTTAACCCGAAACTGATAAACTATGGGAACTTTTCAAATTGAAGGAGGCATTAGACTAAAAGGTGATGTTACACCGCAAGGAGCAAAAAATGAAGCATTGCAAGTTTTATGTCCTGCTTTATTAACATCAGAAAAAGTACGAGTTACAAACATTCCTGATATCATTGATGTCAATAAATTAATTACATTATTAGGAAATTTAGGAGTTAAAATCCAAAAAAATGGTCCTGGCGATTATACTTTTCAAGCCGACGAAGTAAATGTTGATTACTTAAAAACAGAAGCTTTCAAGAAAGAAGGTGGAAGTTTGAGAGGTTCTATTATGATTGTTGGTCCACTTTTAGCTCGTTTTGGTTGTGGTTATATTCCAAAACCAGGAGGCGATAAAATTGGAAGAAGAAGATTAGATACACACTTTGAAGGATTCATCAATCTTGGTGCAAAATTCCGTTATGAAAGAGAAGACCATTTCTATGGTGTAGAAGTTGATGGAAAACTAAAAGGTGCCTACATGTTGTTAGATGAAGCTTCTGTAACAGGAACTGCCAATATTGTTATGGCTGCTGTTTTAGCTGAAGGAACAACTACAATTTACAACGCTGCTTGCGAACCTTATTTGCAACAATTGTGTAAAATGTTGAACTCAATGGGTGCAAACATTAAAGGTGTTGGTTCAAATTTATTAGTTATTGAAGGAGTTGATTCTCTTGGAGGATGCGAACACAGAATTCTTCCTGATATGATTGAAATTGGTTCTTGGATTGGTCTTGCGGCGATGACAAGAAGTGAAATTACAATTAAAAATGTATCTTGGGATAACTTAGGTGTAATTCCGAGTGTGTTTAGAAAATTAGGAATTACGCTTGAAAGACGCGGTGACGATATTTATATTCCAACGCATGAAAACTACGAAGTAAAAACCGATATTGATGGTTCTATTTTGACTATTGCAGATGCGCCATGGCCAGGATTTACACCTGATTTATTGAGTATTGTTTTAGTAGTTGCAACGCAGGCAAATGGTGATGTATTGATTCATCAAAAAATGTTTGAAAGCCGTTTATTCTTTGTGGATAAATTGATTGATATGGGTGCCAAAATTATGTTGTGTGATCCGCACAGAGCTGTGGTTATGGGACATAATTTCAAATCGCAATTGAAAGCAACTGTTATGAGTTCACCAGATATTAGAGCCGGAATTTCGTTATTAATTGCAGCACTTTCTGCCAAAGGAACTTCAACTATTCAAAATATTGAGCAAATTGATAGAGGTTACGAAAGAATTGACGAACGATTGAGAGCATTAGGAGCGAATATTGTTCGTGTATAATTTTAGAATATAGAAAAAAGAATATAGAAAATAGAGGCGCAAATTGTGCCTCTTTTCATTTTACAATTATGGAAACCTACATAATCATACTTCTTTGCATTGCATCTTTCTTCGCAGGATTTGTCGATGCTATTGTTGGCGGTGGCGGATTGATTCAAACTCCAGTAGCGTTGATTTTATTGCCCAATGTTGCTGTTTCTTCCATTATTGGCTCTTTAAAAATTCCAGCTTTTAGTGGTACTTCATTTGCGGCTCGACAATATTTGAAGAAAGTAACTATGAATTGGAAATTGCTAATAATAATGGCAATTGTGGCTTTCGTTTCAGCTTTTTTGGGTTCTACACTTTTGACTTATGTTAGTAATGATTTTATGAAACCATTGCTTTTCGTCGTTTTGATTTTAATAGCGATTTACACTTTCATGAAAAAGAATTTTGGTAGCCATCAAGCAAAGAATTTATCAGAAAGCGATTTGCTTTTTTATGGTATTTTGATGAGTATTGTAATTGGTTTCTATGATGGATTTATTGGTCCAGGAACAGGAAGTTTTTTAGTTCTTGGATTTGTAGCCATTCTTGGTTTCGATTTTCTTCATGCTTCTGCCAATGCTAAAATGGTGAATTTGGCAACCAATTTTGGTTCGATTTGTCTTTTCGTTTTGAAAGGTAAAATTATTTGGGCAATTGCAATTCCAATGGCAGTTTGTAATGCACTTGGCGGTTTTATTGGAGCAAAATTAGCCATCAAAAAAGGAAATGGATTTATAAGAATCTTCTTTTTGATTATTGTGATCGGAACACTGATTAGATTTGGTTATGATGTCTTTATAAAATAAAAAAAACCAATTTCATCTTAGCTTTTAGACAAAATTGGATTTTTTAGCTTGTGATTATTTTAACCAACCTTTTGAAATACATTTTTTAGAATACCAAATTAAAAATAGTCCAATCAAAGGGATTAATAATGTAAATGTTATTTCTGCACCGGTAAACTCTGAAATTTTAAATCTCATAAAGGCATCGATGTTTTGTATTATAATTCCTAAAAATGATACTAAAAACAAGGTGTTAGCTAATTTTTTTCTCAGAAGTAATACTATACAACCTAATGCACCAGCAAAAACAGCAGTTGCAAAAGCGGCTGTTGACCAAACAGGAGTGGCATCAATTAATGCTAATTTTTCTGCAGATAATCCAGCTCTTACACTTTCAGATTTGTATGCCATTAGAATGTACTGATTTACACCCATTATATTCCATAGTAATGCAATAATTGAAATTGCCCAAAATGAAGCACTTGGTTTTGAATTTGTTGTATTCATTTGTTTAGTTTTATTGGTTAGATAAAGCTAATGTAATAATTTTTTTTATTCAAACTCAGAGTAAACTTCTTTATTATCTATTGAAATTTGTGTTATATGTTTGCAAGTT
The DNA here is from genome assembly GCF_054776075.1 of Flavobacterium koreense. Lineage (NCBI taxonomy): Bacteria > Pseudomonadati > Bacteroidota > Flavobacteriia > Flavobacteriales > Flavobacteriaceae > Flavobacterium > Flavobacterium koreense. The sequence goes on from NZ_BAAHCF010000029.1 coordinate 15,502, forward strand.
GTTCCGAAAGGCGCTAATGGTGTCCAATTTTTGGCATAGTTTAAAGTGACTTTTTTTCCAATAAAATCACTTTTGGATTTATCCAAATAGAATCCGTTTTCTAAACCTCGATTGATATAATAAGTGGTTTCCTCATTTTCTAATTCAAACACTAAATCTTTCGCGCCACCTTCAGAAACTGATTTGATAATTCCTGTAATTTCGATACTGTTTTCCTTTGAAGTATCTATTGGTTTTAGACCAATAATTAAAAAGGTCAGTAGAACTAAGGCAATAAATAATAGTACTTTTTTCATTCATTTAGTTTTAAATTAAACGAAAAACCTATTAAGTTATTATTCAACAATATTCAAAAATTTTAAACCAAAAATAACTGCATCGCCTTGATAACCATTTTGATAGGAACGAACGTAATCTACACGAAACATTCTGAATTTTCCGAAACCTAAATTATCTAAACCAATAGTAAATTCTTGATAAGGTTTTCTGTCTGGAACTGATAAGTTATGAAATCCTAAAACCAACTGCGAACCTAATTTATTTAACAACGGAATTTTATTCATAATATATCCTTTGTCATTGTGTTCTGCATGGAATTCTAAAAAGCTATCATTTGTACTTGCTGTGTAATACGGTAAGTTATTAAAAACATTGGTATAACCATCTCCGCCAGTTATGTGTGTTTGATTTCCGTTAAAGTGTTTGTAATCAACAAAAGCTATGTTTTCCGCATTGAAGAACTTACCGGCTTTTAAATTTAATTTCATGTCACCTTTATTTCCAATAGATAAATCGTGTGTAATTCTTCCGCTAACAAAATCATATTCATATTTCTTTTCTGAAGCTGAAAATCCTTTTTCGTAACCAAAATACAATGTTGGTGACTTTTCATTTCCAATGTTAAACTTTCCATCAGGTCTAGTCCAATATTTTTGTCCGAATTTAATTCTCGTGTTTACAGAAGCTTTCATCAAGTTGTATTTCTCAAAAGCTGGTGTTACAAAATCAAATGGCGCCAACGGATTATTTGAAGTATAAATATCGGATGATTTAACAGAACTTTGATCACTAGTGTTCCACAAAGGTTTTCTTTCTGAATATTCTAAGCCTACATTTAAGTTTAATCCATTAACTACTTCGCGTCCAAAATTGGCTGAAACAAAATTCTTTTCATACAATTTCATAAAGTTATTTTTGAAAAACAGACTACTAATCGAGTTTACATTATTAGAAATTGGGTTGCTCGAATTGAATTGATTTACAGCGCTTCCTCCAGATATATTTATGTAACTATCGTTGGTATTATTGAATTTATGATAAAACATTCCAATAGCACGTAATTGATTTTCTGAAAAACCATAATCTAATTTTGTAGCTATTCTTGTAAAACTTCTTTTTTCTTCATCTCTTTTATTGAATGAAAATCCAACTTGAGTTTTCCATCCTTGAACTGTGTTAAACGTTGTTGAAAGTAAAGGTCCATCATAATTTAAAGACCATTTTTTAAAGGAATTAGAATAACTATATCCAGTAATGATATCGGTAAATTTAAATTTGTTTCTCTTTCCGTCGATAGAATCTAGATATTTTTCAGATTTCTTTTTGGTTTGAAGAATATCTTTTTTTGTATAATCTGTACTTTCTTCAACAGTTAATGGAACTGGTCTAATGGTTTCCCAAAAAGCATCTTCTTTTTTATTGGCGTTCTCCTCAAATTTCAGCACTTCGGCTGTAAAGGTTTTCTTTTCAAATTTCTCTGGGAATTCAAAATTTGAAAAAACATGAGTAAAAGTTCCGTTGATGTTTATACCTAGCATTCCAGCCTCGAAGTCGATGGTTTGAGTGTTTTTTGTCCAAATTTTAGTTTTTGTATTGAAACTATAATTTTGTTTTAAAGTTAATTTATTCAAAGCAGGATTTTGCATTTGACTACCAGTTATAGATAAATCAACAGCATAAATTGCATACGATTCGTCTACTATATATATGTATCCTTCCATTGCTGGTTCAGACATCCTTTTGGGCGTAACTTTAATTTTATTAATTACTTTATTGTTTTCGTCTGCAAACGAACCTTCAAATTTATATTTGTAGTAATTAAAAGCATTATCTGCAATTGGAGAAATTACTTTTACATCAAAATCTAAATAATTTTCATAGAAGTCAAAGTTGGCTTGTGCTGCATTATTAAAGCTAAATCCATTATCATTTCCGCTAACTTTTGATGCAATGATAGTCTCTTTTAATTTGTCTGGTTTTTGAAAAGTAATTTTCGAAACGGTTTCAGATAAATATAAAATTCCACTTCTTGTTGAATCTATAACTTCATCAAAGAAATCTAATTTTTGTCCTAATATAGTTTTAGGTAAATTCTTTACTCTAAAAATTCCTCTCGAATAGAAATCGGCATTGTATTTCTCTGTTAGTTTTGAGTTTTCCTTACGATTTGCAATAGCATTTTTAATAATCTCAATAGCAGGATTTACATTTGGATTAATGACAACTTCGTTAAGTTTAATTTCTTCTTCCACCAAAGTGACATCTACTGTTTGAAAAGTTTTACCAGTTTCAACTATTTTTTTTTCAGTCTTATAACCAAGGTATTGATACAAAATAACATAAGAGCCAGTTGTTTTTAGATTCAGTTCATACTTACCTTGTTCATTAGAAGTAGTACTTATGTAGGTGTCTTTTACATATATATTAACAAAAGACATGGGTTTGCCATTAGAATCAGTAACAGTTCCTTTAATTTGAGAAAAGCTTAAAATTGAAAATAACAATAATAGGATAGAGGTAATTTTTTTCATTTGTATGGTGTTTAATTTATAGACGATTATTAATGTGAAAAGGTTGTATGGTTGTTTTAAATTTGCACAGAGAACGCAGAGGTCTCACAGAGTTTTTTTAAATTATAAATCGTTTTAATCCATCTTTCAAAAGTTTTGTATTGAAATTTATTAATAATCCTGTAGAATATTCTCCTAATCTCATGTACGTTAATATTTGTGCACTATGAACATCTGTAAATTTTTCAACTGTTTTGAGTTCGATGACTATTTTATTTTCTACTAATAAATCAATTCTATAACCATGATCTATTTTTATTTCTTTGTAGGTAATAGGTAAACAGATTTCTTTTTCAACCCAAATACCTTGCTCTCTTAATTCATAAAACAAACATTGTTGATAGGCAGATTCTAACAATCCTGGTCCAAGTGTTCTATGGACTTCAATTGCACAACCTATAATTTTATCTGTCAAATCGTTAACAATCATCAATATTTATTTATTTTCCTATAGTAATGTTATTCTCTGTGAAACCTCTGTGTGTCTCTGTGTTATAAAAATGATTGCAAAGCCAATTCGTAACTCTTCAAACCAAAGCCAATAATAATTCCCTTTGCATTTGGTGAGATAAAAGATTGATGTCTAAAAGTTTCTCTCGAAAAGGTATTAGAGATATGAACTTCTATTGTTGGTGAAGTTATTGCTTTTACAGCATCGCCAATTCCTATTGAAGTATGGGTATAGGCAGCTGCATTCAAAATTATGCCATCAAAAGAAAAACCAACCTCTTGAATTTTTGAAATTAATTCACCTTCTATATTACTTTGATAGTAACTTAAATCAATAGAAGGATATTTAGATTTTAATTGATTGAAATACTCTTCAAAAGTTTCATTCCCATAAACTTCAGGTTCTCTTTTTCCTAAGAGATTTAAATTTGGGCCGTTGATAATGATAATCTTCATATGAATTGGTTTATGTAAAAGTAAAAAAACCGCTCATATAAATAAGCGGTTTTAGAAAAGTTTATGATATTTTTAAAAAAGGTAACCCAGTGATGCTTGAACAACACTATTCTTTACATCGGCATCGCGTTTAGGTTCTGTTAATCCTAGTCCATATCTTCCTTGAACGAAGAAATGTTTTCCAAATTTATAACTAAGACCACCTGCAACTGCAAAATCAAAAGTATTGGAATCTCCTGCTTTAACTTCATTTCTTTCGCTTAATAAAAAGGATGCTTGCGGACCAAGTTCCATACTTAAATGGTCTGTAAGATAGAATTTAGCCAAAACAGGAATTGAAATATAACCCAATTCATTTTTGAATTCTTCATTAAGATTCTTTAGACTTGCGCCTTGAGTAGAGTAAAGTAGTTCTGGTTGAAGCGAGAAATTTTTAAAAATCTTTAATTCAACAAGCAATCCTGCATGAAAATTGGTAATGGCATCTGTATTTACATCAGAGCCAGTGTAATTAGCATAGTTAATTCCTGCTTTAAGTCCAAGTCTTGCGAAGGATGTTTCTTGGGCAATACTTTTTGAACCAAAAAGTAGTATGATTACTACTAATACGACGTTTTTTTTGAGTTTTAGCATAAAAAAAGTAGGGTTTTAAAATGAGACGTGTTTTTAGTTATTAACGAAATTGTTTATAAGTTATTGTATGTCAAAACCTTTCGTCGTTGAAATTGTTGATAACTCTGTTGATAACTCTAAATGTTAATATAAATGAATAAAAAGAGAATAGGTTTAACTTTGCCCTATTAATTTTAAACAAAATAAAACATGAAAAAAATTATTTTAACAGTAGCTGCAGTATTCGCTTTCGGATTTGCTAACGCTCAAGACAAAAAAGAATCTTCTGAAGGTTTTTCTAAAGGTGATGTATTTGTAACTGGTGCTTTTTCTTTTAATAGTACAAAAGACAACAATGCTCCAGAATCAAAAACTAACTTTTTCGAACTTGCTCCACAAGTGAATTATTTTTTAACTGAGAATATCTCTTTAGGTGCTAAAGTTGGTTTTTCTTCTGATAAAGAAGAAACTTTAAACGTTGATACAAAAGATGTATCAACTGTAACTTTTGGATTACAAGGTAGATATTACTTTACTCCAGCTTCTAAATTTTCTTTATTTACAGGTTTAGGATTTGATTACAATTCAGAAACTAACAATTTATCAAATCCAGAAGTTAAAACTAATGGTTTTGATGTAACTTTAGGTTTAGGTTTAAACTACTTCGTAGCTGAAAATTGGTCAATTGAGGCTAATTTTGCAGCATTAAACTTTGGTTCTAAAAAAGTTGATGTAGCTGGTGCAGAAAACGAAACTTCTTTTGGTTTAGGAGCTAACATGAGAGCTATCTCTTTTGGAGTTAACTACAAATTCTAATCTAAATATTAGATTATATTATTGAAAACCTCACTTCGGTGAGGTTTTTTTTATTCAATCCTTTCCCGTTACTTTGTAATAATGAATTGGACTACTATTATAAAAAGTTATCAGTCGTATTTAAAAATTGAAAGAGGATTGTCAAAAAATACTATTGATAATTATACTTTTGATATAGAGAGACTTTGTCTTTTTTTAGAACAAAATGCAATCGCTGTTTCTCCAATTAAAATATCAGAAGAGACCATTCAACAATTTATTTATACAATTTCAAAAGAAGTTAACGCTCGCTCTCAAGCAAGAATAATTTCTGGTTTAAAGAGTTTCTTTTCCTATCTTATATTTGAAGATTATCGCTCTGACAATCCAATGGAGTTAATTGAAGCTCCAAGATTAGGTAGAAAACTTCCAGATACTTTATCTATTCAAGATATTGACGCACTTATAGAAGCAATTGATTTATCTAAACCAGAAGGTGAAAGAAACAGGGCAATGCTTGAAACACTATATGGTTGTGGATTGCGTGTTTCCGAATTAGTTAATCTTAAAATTTCTGATTTATTTTTTGACGAAGGTTTCATTAAAATAACAGGAAAAGGAAATAAACAACGATTTGTTCCTATAAGTACTGTTACACAAAAGTTTATTTTACTATACAAAGATCTTGTAAGAAATCATTTATCAATAAATAAAGGACATGAAGATACTTTGTTTCTCAATAGAAGAGGAAGACAACTTACAAGAGCTATGGTTTTTACGATTATTAAAGATTTAGCCGTCAAGATTAATCTTAATAAATCGATAAGTCCTCATACTTTTAGACACTCATTTGCAACTCATTTACTCGAAAATGGTGCTGATTTACGGGCCATTCAGCTTATGCTTGGTCATGAATCAATAACTACTACAGAGATTTATGTCCATCTAGATAGAAAGCATTTAACTCAAATAATGAATTCCTTTCATCCAAGGAAGTAAAAGTTAATTTTCTTTCTTGTAGAAATCTTTCTACGCTTAATTTTTACTTTCAGAGATTTTAATATTTTCCTTTGTATTGTAAAAAAATACAATTTTGAAAACACTTTATATTGACGATCAAACGATTAACGAAATTAGAAATCAGTTTGCGGTTTCAGCTTCAGGAATTGGAATATGGGATTGGGATTTGGTTACTAATCATGTATATTATTCACAAGAATCTTTAAAAATTCTTGAAATGGATGATTTTGGTTTTGCTATTTCTACCCCAGAAGAATGGGATGAAAAAGTGCATCCTGATGATAGAGATCTGTATTTCGGAAATATTAAAAAGCATTTTGAAAATGAAATTCCATACTACGAAACTTGTCATCGAGTATTATGTAATGGTAAATATAAATGGATTCTTGATAGAGGTAAAGTGGTATTAAGAGATGATGAAGGTAAACCACTAAGAATTGTTGGAACTCACACCGATATTTCTTCACAAAAGGAGAGAGAGCAAAATCTGGAAGAAACGATAGTTTTAATAAATAATCAAAAAAATAAATTACTCAATTTTGCATATATAGTTTCACATAATTTAAAAAATCATGCTGGAAATTTAGGTACTTTAATAAAACTGAATGAAAATAGAATGTTTGAACAGAATGAGTTTTTATCATATATAAAAACTGTTTCTAATGAGTTGTCAAGTACTATTGATAATCTTTCTGACCTAATAAAAGTTCAAAACAATCAGAATATAAATAAAGAACAGCTGAATCTTAATGTGTATTTAAAAAAAGTTTTTAATATTCTTATGGAAGATGTTCATCATTCGAAAGTAAATATTGTTGACTTGGTTGCTATAGATGAAACTGTATTTTTTAATCCAGCTTATTTAGAAAGTATTTTACTTAATTTAACGTCAAATGCAATAAAATATTCTTCTCCAGATAGAGTGCCAAAGATAACTTATTCTGTTTATTCAATTGATGGTTATAAAGTATTAAAGATTGAAGATAATGGAATCGGAATTGACTTAGAACGTTTTGGAGATCATCTCTTTGGTTTGTTCAAAACATTTCATTCTAATAAAGATTCAAATGGTATTGGGCTACATATTACCAAAAATCAAATTGAAGCTTTGGGAGGTAAAATAGAGGTAGAAAGCACTGTTAATCATGGTTCTGTTTTTAAAGTTTATTTCCAAAATTAAGATATTAAAAAAGTAATATAATTCTTATAAATATGTGTAAAATTATTAAAAAAGTGTTTTTTAACGTATAAAAAGTGCATTTAATCGATATTAATTTTATATTTGTTTTAAGTTTTTCAAGTTGTTTTATATAATTTTAAAGATTTATTGGCCCCAAACCTACTAAACATTATGAAAGTAAATTCAATTTCCAATGATTGTATATTGGAAGAAAAAGTTAATTTTTTCAAACAAATATTAAATCAAATACCAGATTTAATATTTCAGTTAACTATTTCTCCAAACGATGAATTTAATTTTACCTATCTTAATAAGAATATTTTGTCTTATTTTGAATTAAATAAATTCGAATTAAAATCCAATCCTATTGATGTTATTAGCAATAAAGTTCATCCAGAAGATAGAGATGCATTTTTCAAATCACTAAATTATTCTAAACAAAATCTTGAACCTTGGCGTTGTGAGTTTCGTATTATTGCCAAAAGTAAAAAGATTTCATGGTTTAAAGTTGATGCTAATGTTTTATTAGATAAAGATCTAAATACAGTTTTTTATAGTATACTTACTGATATAACAGACATTAAAGAACGAGAAATCAAAGTTCAAGAATCAGAAACAAGATATCAATTTGCTCTTGAAGCTTCAGAAAAAGGAATTTGGGATTATAATATTACTACTGGAAATGTTTTCTTCTCAAAAGAATCATTAGATATGCTTCAATTAGACGAATTTGACAATATCAATACTAATTCAAAGTGGGATGATCGAATTCATCCGAATGATTTAAATGATTATTTAGAAAGTATTCAATCTCATAAAGAAAATAAAACACCTTTTTTTGAAAATACCAAAAGAGTTTTAGCTAAAGATGGTACCTACAAATGGGTTTTAAGTAGAGGTAAAATCATTGAAAGAGACAAAAATGGTGATGCTGTTAGAATAATTGGTACGCATAGTGATGTTAGTCATAACAAGCAAAAAGAAAATGAATTATTAGGTAATTTAGACATTATCGTTGAACAAAATAACAGATTGCTGAACTTTGCACATATTGTTTCTCATAATTTAAGATCACATACTGGAAATTTTAAAATGTTATTGAATATTTTAGATGAATCAAATGATAAGGAAAGCAAAGAGGAGTGTTTATCGTATTTAAAAACAACCTCCAATGCACTTTCTGAAACTATTGACCATTTAAAAGAATTGGTTGATATTCACAATACTATAATTCATAAGAAAGAAGATTTGAATCTTAATGTTTATTTAAATCAAACACTTGAAGTTTTAAGCAAAGAGATAAAAGATAATAAGGTAAAAATTGTTAATAAGATTGGTGAAAAAGATACTATAAAGTTTAATCCAGCATATTTAGAAAGTTTATTTTTAAACTTTACAACCAATGCTATAAAATACTCACATCCAGAGCGTCATCCAGAGATAAGTTATTCATCTTCAGTAGAAAAAGGAAAATTAGTTTTGGTTATTGAAGATAATGGTTTAGGAATAAACTTAGCTAAGCATGGTGAAAAGTTGTTTGGAATGTATAAGACATTTCATAAGAATGAAAACGCAAGAGGAATTGGTTTGTTTATTACAAAAAACCAAATAGAATCGATGGGTGGAAGTATAGAGGTAGAAAGTAAAGTAAATGTTGGAACCACTTTTAAAATAAATTTTAATGAAGAAATTTAATACTATTTTTGTTGTAGATGATGATATGGTTTATCATTTTATTATAAAAAAGTTATTTTCTAAATGCAATATTAATGTTGATACAAAATACTTTTTCAATGGTCTAGAAGCTATTGATGAATTAAGAGATAAAGTAGAAACGGATAATATTCCTGATTTAATTCTATTAGATATTAATATGCCAGTTTACGATGGATGGCAGTTTTTAGAAGAGTTTAAAAAAATAAAGCAAAAGCTTACGAAAGAAATCACAGTTTATTTGGTGAGTTCTTCCAATGATGTAACTGACTTAAATAAGTCGAAAGAATATCAAGATGAGGTTAAAAAGTACTATTACAAACCTATGACTCAAGAAGATTTCGAAACTATATTCGCATAAAAAAAGGTATCCAAACGGATACCTTTTTTTGTTTTATATTTATTAGCTTACCTTATTTAGCTATATTAACTGCACGAGTTTCTCTAATTACAGTAATTTTCACTTGACCAGGATAAGTCATTTCTGTTTGAATTTTTTGTGATATTTCAAATGATAAATTCGATGCCATGTCGTCACTAACTTTTTCACTTTCAACAATAACACGAAGTTCACGTCCGGCTTGAATAGCGTAAGCATTTTTTACACCATTAAATCCAAAAGCAATTTCTTCTAAGTCTTTTAAACGTTGAATGTAAGAATCTAATACTTGTCTTCTTGCACCAGGTCTTGCGCCAGAAATAGCATCACAAACTTGAATGATAGGTGAAATTAAATATTTCATTTCTATTTCATCATGGTGAGCACCAATTGCATTGCAAACTTCTTCTTTTTCACCAAATTTTTCAGCCCATTGCATACCAAGTAAAGCGTGTGGTAAATCACTTTCTGCATCTGGCACTTTACCAATATCGTGAAGTAAACCAGCGCGTTTAGCTAATTTTACATTCAATCCTAATTCTGCTGCCATGATACCACATAGTTTTGCAACTTCTCGTGAGTGTTGTAATAAATTTTGACCATAAGAAGAACGGTATTTCATTCTACCAACTATCTTAATCAATTCTGGATGTAATCCATGAATTCCTAAATCAATAACGGTACGTTTTCCAACTTCAATGATTTCATCATCAATTTGTTTAGTTGTTTTAGCAACAACCTCTTCAATTCTAGCTGGGTGAATACGTCCGTCAGTAACAAGTTTGTGTAAAGACAAACGAGCAATTTCTCTTCTCACAGGGTCAAAACAAGAAAGGATGATTGCTTCTGGAGTATCATCAACAATAATTTCTACACCAGTTGCAGCTTCTAAAGCTCTAATGTTTCTACCTTCACGGCCAATAATTCTTCCTTTTACATCATCCGATTCAATGTTGAAAACAGATACACAATTTTCTACTGCTTCTTCTGTTCCAACACGTTGAATTGTGTTGATGATTACTTTTTTAGCTTCTTGAGCAGCAGTAAGTTTGGCTTCTTCAATAGTTTCTTGAATGTGTGCCATTGCCTTAGTTTTGGCCTCAGCTTTCAAGCTTTCAACTAATTGTTCTTTAGCCTCATCAGCAGAAAGTCCTGAAATTACTTCCAATTGTTCTACTTGGCTTTTGTGCATTTTCTCTACTTCTTGATATTTCTTATCAAGCATTTCAATTTTAGAGTTGTATTCAAGAGTTTTGGCTTCATAATCGTCGTTCACTTTCTTAGCTTTAGCTAATTCACTTGAAACTTGCGATTCTTTATCACGAATTCTCTTTTCAACTTCTGCCATTTTTTTATCTTTCGATAAAATTTCCTTTTCGTGTTCCGATTTTAATTCAAGAAATTTCTCTTTAGCTTGTAATAATTTGTCTTTCTTGATGTTTTCTGCTTCTTGGTTGGCATCTTTCAAAATAGAAGATGCTTCTTTTTTTGCGTTTTTTATAAGGTTAGAAACATTGCTTTTTTCGAGCATTTTTGCTATTGCAAAACCTCCAGCTATTCCAACGACTACGCCGATAATTATAGATACTATGTCCATGGTTGTGTAAAAAATTTATATATAAAAAAAACCTACATTAATTGCTTGTATAAACTCGTAAGGACAAGTTTTGAGTTAACTCGCTGTTCAAGTTTCCCAACTTAATGGGCTTACTATAGTAGCGACGATTTACTCATTTTAATTTGTTAGTGTTGAGTTTACCAAAAATGAACTAATGTAGGCAGTATTTTTAGTTTATTTAAAAGAACGTTTTTTCTTGTAACTTATTATTTATTAAGATAGTCGTCTAAAAGGCTATTTAGGTTTGTTAATCGTTCAATTGATTCTGTTCCATCTATAGCATTATCCACTTTTTTCTGTTCCAACTGTGATGCAAATTGTAATGCACACATAGCTAAAACATCTTGCTTATCTCTTACAGCATAATTCTCTTCAAATTGCTTTATCATTAAATCTATCTTTTTAGAAGCACTTCTCATGGCTTCTTCTTGCTGCATATTTACCGTTAACGGATAAACTCTGTCTGCAATTGATATTTTAATTTTAAGCTTTTCATCCATAGTTTTAATCTGCAAGTTGCGCTATACAATAATCAATTTCGCGAATTAATGAATTTATTTTAAGCTTCGTATCTCTTTTATAATCTTCACTGCCTAGTAACGAATTAGTCATTTTTAATGATTCAAATTCTTTTTTTAACGACTCATACGCCAAAGTTTGATTTTGATTTGATTGTACAGAAATCTTTATTTCTCGTTGCAACGCTTGATTTTTTTCTTCTAAATCGTTTATCTTTTTAAACAATTTTTGAATTTTATTCTCAAGAGTATCAATTATTTCTGCAATTTCACTCATCTATGACACAATTCATTACTTAATCTTACAAATTTATAATTCCTAATCTATTAAAGCAATATTTTTCGTTAAAAATTAAATTTATTTTTTTATTAACTTCTAATATTTTGTAAAATAGTTAGTTATAAATCTGTTTGTGGTATTTTTTTTGTAATTATAAAGTTTTTTATACTTTAGCAAAAAACCCATATAGAATGAAATACATCCCATTGATTTTGTTATTTTCGATTTTTTCGCTTGCCCAAAATGAGTATCCGAAAGATTATTTTAGATCACCTTTAGATATTCCATTACAGTTATCTGGAAATTTTGGAGAATTGCGTCCAAATCACTTTCATGCCGGATTTGATTTTAAAACCAATCAGAAAGAGGGTTTAAATGTTTATGCTGTTGCTGATGGTTATATTTCAAGAATCAAAGTTTCCACAGCTGGATATGGCAAAGCAATTTATATAACACATCCAAATGGTTATACTTCTGTTTACGGACATTTACAAAAAGCTGTCGGAACTATTCAAGATAAGATTATTGCATTGCAATATGCTGAAAAGAGTTATGAAATTGAAGCTTTTTTTAAACCTGGCGAACTTGTAGTAAAGAAAGGCGACATCATTGCACTTTCAGGAAATACTGGCGGTTCAGAAGGTCCACATTTGCATTTTGAGTTCAGAGATAACAAAACAGAGAAAATTATAAATCCGTTGTTTTTTGGAATACAAACTCAAGACACTAAAAATCCAATTGTTTCGAGTCTTATGGTTTATCCTTTAGATAATTCAGCAGTGGTTAATGAATCTAAAAGGCCAGTTCTTCTTAATTTGTCTCTTCAATCAGATGGTACCTATTTGTCTCAACAAGTTTTTGCAAGTGGTAAAATTGGATTTGGAATTAGCGCAACAGACAATGATAATGTCTCATACAATGCAAATGGTGTTTACAAAACGGAATTAATTTCAAATGGGAAAGTGATTTTTGGATACGAATTTGATACCATGGTTTTTGATGAAGCTAAATATATTAATGCTTTTATCGACTATGCTAGATATAAGAAGATGCATCAAAGAGTGCAAAAGCTTTTTATGAAAAATCCATTTCCTTGGAGTAATATTTATCAAAATTATGAAAATGGGATATTAAATATTGTACCAAATACTTTAGAAATTCAACGTATTGAAGTGTCTGATTTCTTTAAAAACAAAACAGTTATTTCAATTCCGGTAAAATATTCAGCCAAGCCAGCTCTTATTAAAGAAGATACTAAAGTGACAAAGTATTTGGTAAAATCTAAAGTTGAATCCAATTTTGAAAAGGATAATTTATCTGTTTATTTTCCAGCAGGAACATTTTATGAAGATTTCTATCTAAATTTTGATGTAAGAAATAACACGCTTTTCCTTCATGATGATTCCGTTCCTGCACATACCAATTTTACAATTTCTGTCGAAGACACTAAATCGTCAGAGGAAGAAAAGAAAAAAATGTTTATTGCAACAGTAAACGGAACTAAATTAGGATACATCACAACAAAACTAGTAGATAATACGTTTACTTGTAAAACAAGAAATTTGGGACAATTCACATTAGCAAAAGACATAACTGCTCCAAAAATTAGTATGGCAAAAAGCATTGAAGGTAAATGGATTACAAATCAAAAAAGCATTAACGTAACGATTTCTGATGATTTGTCTGGCGTTAAAACTTACAATGGCTATATCAATGATAAATGGGTTTTGTTTGAATATGAATCAAAATTAAAGCGCTTGACTCACGTTTTTAATGATGATTTGTTACAAGAAGGAGCTAATAAATTGAAAGTAGTTGTTACCGATAATGTTGGAAATTCTACTATCTTTGAAACTCAGTTTAACAGAAGTCAAAAAAAATAATATCTTTTGAAAGCAATAAATAAATTTATATACCTAGTTTTTTTTCTATTTAGCATTGCGTCTTTAGGACAAACAGCAAAAGTTACTGGTTTAGTTTTAGATGAAAATAACAATCCTGTTGAAGGTGCCAATGTTACTTGTCAAAACAATAAAGCTGTTACCGATAAATATGGTTTTTATGTAATTACTGTTCCAGCTAAACAAAAAGCAACTTTGGTTTTTACTCATGTTACTTTAAAAGAATCAACCAAAAGTTTTACATTAAAAGAAGGTGAAATCGTAGAATATAATCCAGTTTTAAGTTCTAAAAATGCACAATTGGATGAAGTTATTATTAAAAATAATAGAGGTAGAGTTCAAGGTATTATAAGTATTGAGCCCGAAGTTATAAGGAGAAATCCAAGTTTATCTGGTGGAATTGAGAGTGTGATTAAAACATTACAAGGTGTAACTTCTGTCACGGAACTAAGTTCTGCTTACTCTGTAAGAGGCGGTAATTATGATGAAAACTTGGTTTATGTAAATGAAGTTGAAATTTATCGTCCGTTTTTGGTGCGCTCTGGTCAGCAAGAAGGATTGAGTTTTACTAACACTGATTTAATTCAAAATATAGAATTTTCTGCTGGTGGATTTCAAGCTAAATTTGGAGACAAAATGTCTTCGGTTTTAGATATTACTTACAGAAAACCTACAAAATTTGGAGCTTCACTTGAAGCAAGTTTCCTTGGTGGAAGTATTTCTGCTGAAGGCGTTTCTAAAAATAAAAAATGGAGTGCCATGACAGGTATTCGTTACAGAGACAATTCACTTTTGGTTAACAGTCAAGAAACAGAAAGTAATTTCAGACCTACTTTTGCCGATGTACAAACTGTTGTGAATTATGATGCTTCTGCAAAATGGCAATGGAGTTTCTTAGGAAATATTGCTCAAAATAAATACAGCTACCAACCTTTAACACGTCAAACCAATTTTGGTACTTTAAGTGAACCAATTGCTTTACAAGTTTTTTATGAAGGTCAAGAAGATACTCAATTTCAAACCTTTTTTGGCGCTATTAAATCTACATTCAAATCAAATGAAGATAATACTTATAAGTTTATTGCATCTTCCTATCACACACAAGAGCAAGAATATTTTGATATAGATGCTGCTTATTTTTTAGGAGAAGTAGATAGTAATATTGGTTCTGAAACTTTTGGTGATGTGACTTTCAATCGTGCAGTTGGTTCGCAATTGAATCATGCCAGAAACGATTTAGATGCATTGATAATTAATGCAGAAGTAAAAGGAAGTCACAATGTAAAAAAGAGATTTCAAATAGATTGGGGCGTAAAATATACGCACGAAAGTATTCGCGATAGGATAGTAGAATGGGAAGTTATCGATTCGGCTGGATTTTCTATTAATCCACCAATTATAGATATTCCTAATGATCAACCTTACAATCCTTATGTTGGTCCGTTAGTACCTTTTCAGAATGTAAGAGCGCTAAATTTTGTAAATATTGATAGAATTTCAGCTTTTGCACAATGGAATACAAAAACTACACTTGGAAACAGTCAATTGTTTTTAAACGCTGGAGTTAGAGCACACAATTGGATGGTTTCTGGTGATAATATTACGTCTTCAAGTCAAACAGTTTTTAGTCCGCGAGCACAAATTTCGCTCAAACCCGATTGGGAAAGGGATATGATTTTTCGCCTCTCAACAGGATTTTACTATCAACCACCATTTTACAGAGAATTGCGTGATCAAAATGGAGCCGTTCAATCAGACGTTAAAGCACAACAATCAATTCATTTTGTAGTAGGAAATGATTATAATTTCAAAATGTGGAATCGTAAATTCAAATTGGTTTCAGAAGCATTTTATAAAACTATGAATGATGTAAACACTTATACTTTGGAGAATGTGAGAATTCGTTACAGAGCTAATAATGATGCTACTGCTTATGCTTACGGATTTGATTGTAGATTAAATGGTGAGTTTGTTCCAGGAACAGAATCATGGTTTAGTTTTGGATATTTAAAAACAGAAGAAAATCAAGATAATAGAGGAAATATTGCTCGTCCTACAGATCAACGTTTAAAATTTGGTATTTTATTCCAAGATTATATGCCAAACATTCCTAACGTGAAATTGTATTTGAATTTGGTTTACAATACAGGACTTCCAGGTGGTTCGCCATCTTATGCTGATGTGTATCAATATCAAAGTCGTTTGAGAGATTATCGTAGAGCCGATGTTGGATTTTTCTACTCATTTACTGAAAAAAATGAGTTAAAACCAGATGGACATTGGTTGAAAAAATTTAAAGAATTGTCATTGGGAGTAGAAGCATTTAATTTGTTTAATAATCAAAATGCTATAACCAATACTTGGGTTCGTGATGCTTACACCAAAAATCAATACGGAATTCCAAATTATATGACCACGAGAGTTTTTAATGTGAAGTTGACTGCAAGATTGTAAATGAGTTTCAAGAAACATAGAAAGATTTTTTATGCTCCTGGAATGATTTCTTTGGTGGTTTTGCCAATTCTATTTTTGTGGTTTTTATACTTTAGTAATTCTTTTAAGGAATATTCATGTATAGAGTTAGGTCTTGCTGACAAAAAATCATATTATGAAATATTAAATGAATTTGATTTTCCCAATTTAAGAAATTATAAAATATTTGTTTTTAATAATACATTAGAAAAGGAGAAAAATAATTTAATAAATTTTCAAAAGTCTCTTAAAATTCAAAATAAATTTAAAGACACTATCAATGGAATTAAACTTCAATTTGGTAAGAAAATGACTTATGAAGTTTATATTAGAATATTAGATATTTTGCAATCTGAAAAAACTCCAACTTATATTGAATATCAAAATTATTTATGGATTTTAAATGGTAATCAAAGAAGAGAGAAAGTTGAAAAAACTTATAATGATGGAAGAGCTTTTGTTTGTTATCAAAGAGTAGGAGGTATCTTTATTGATGAGTCAATTGAATTGAAAAACGCTAAAAATGAACTTTTGAACTTTTATTATAAAAAAGTGTGGTATTTATATTTAGCCTTTATAGGAATCATATTTCTAAATATTTTTGTATTACTAAAATTCAATAGAAATAGAAAATACAATCAAAAATCATATCTTTGATAAAGATTAAATATTGTTCAAATGAAAAATTTCTCAAAATATAGTGTCCTTGCATTAATCATACTTTTAGTTAGTTGTAAAGAAGAAACGGAAAAGCCTAAAGTAATTTATGAAAATACTTCTAAAGAGCGTTCAGAACCAAAGATTGATACTTCTAAAATACTAGTAGCTGATTTACCAATTCAAATGGAAGGAACTTCGGTTTTGTTATTTCCAATTGGTGAGTTTACCGTTGCTAGCGGAAGGTCTAAAACAAAATATTCGAGTTCAGAAAGAGAAAGTTTTGTGGTTTCTAATTCTAATGAATACGAAATTACAGGTTATTTAAGCAATTTTAAGTTCCAACAAATTGGTTCTGATTCATTGAAGGTTTTAACCGACAAACCTGTTTTAATAGAACGCGTAACTTATTTGAAATCGATTGCTGATAAAACAAAAAAGCAATTTTTAGTTTATGTTCTTGAAGATATGGATTCTAACAAGGACGGAAAATTAGATAGTAATGACATCAAAGATTTATATATAAGTGCAATCGATGGAAGTAACTTTAAAAAACTTTCTGTTGAATTTCAAGAGTTTATAGATTGGAATGTAATTGATTCGCAAAACAGATTATACTTCAGAACAATAGAAGATATCAATAAAAATGGAGCCTTTGACAAAGACGATAAAGTTCATTATCAATATGTGGATTTAATGGATAAAGAATTGAAAGTGTTGGAATATAATCCTATTTAAATTTTAAATGTCCGGTTTTATACAAGTAAAAAAAGTATATAATTTCTGAAATTATTATCATTGAAAAGAATGCTATTGTTGCTAAAAAACCAAATAAAAGCAATCTTATAATAACATCTCCAATTACTTGTTTTTTATACAATTGAAGGTATAGCCAAATAGTTATTCCATATACAGGTAATGATAATAAACTTGATATCATCATTGTGTATTTAGAATCAACTAAAAACAATATTGGAAACGAAACTAAACCTAAAATTAAACGTTGAGCTGAGGCAAAGCAGTTAATAATGATGTTTTCAATATAATTATAACCATATTTTTTGAAAGCAAACCAAGAACATAAGGAAAATACTGGAAGTAACGTTAGTTCTACCAAAGCATAATGACTCAAAATCCAGTTCATCATCTTAGGCATTTCTTTTGCAATTGCATTATTGCCATATTCTGGCATAAATCCACTATAATCAATGTATTGGGAAATAAATCCATTAAGTCCAGCAAGAACAAATACTAATAGAATAGGTTTATAATGATTACTCGTTTACCTTCTAAAAAATCTCTTGTTGTATCGCCAGGACGAGTAAGTAATTGTTTTACAGTATATAAAAAACCTTTATTTATATGTAAAAAGACATATTTTACTTCATCTTTAACATAGTTCCAATCCAAACGTTTTGTATTCGTTTTTTGTCCACAGTTAGAACAAAAGTTTCCTTCAAATGTATGTTGGCAGTTTTTACAAAGATGATGGTTCATGGAAAAGTTTTTATTTTATTCAAAAATAAAACTTGTTTTTAAATTTCCAATTATTTATTAACTAAATTTAGAACAAACAACTAACTACTATTTTTAAAGCAGTAACAACGATTTTTACAATTAGATTTATCATGATAAAAAGTATTTGTTATTTTTAGTAAAATTAACATTACTTAAATTAATAAAATTGTAAAAATGTAATCTTATACAAATAACCAATTCACTTCACCATCTTCTTGAGATGAAATGTTTTTGAAGAAATTTTTAGGTGTCAATCCAGTCAATGATTTAAAGTCTTTTATTAAATGGGATTGATCATAAAACAACATATCGTAACTCAATGAAGTTAGATTGTTTTTATTTTTACTATTTATTTGTGACTTTAAAGCTTCTCTAAAACGTTGTGTTTTTTTAAAATCTGAAGGTGTTTTACACAAGTTAGATTCAAAATGTTTGTTTATATTTTGACGTGAAGTATTATATTTTTTGGCTAATTCAGCCATTGAATAATCATTTTTTAAATCAACGATCAATTCATTCAGAAATGGATGGCTAAAACCATTTAGTTTTGACAACCAATAATTTTCTATCATTTCACATCTTTTTTCAAAATCATTTTCATTTAAAATGTGAAGCATTGTTTTCTCATAATCTTCAAAAGGAAAGAATTTAGAGAAAAAATTATTGGTATAATAGCAAAGCGATTTAGTTATAAATGCATTTAAACCAAGTGGTTTGAAATAAAAAGTAACTTCATTTAGGTTTCCTTCACAAATAATTTTAATTGGTTTTTTATAATGACAAATTAAATCTGATTCGAATGGATTGCCAATTTTTTCCTTCACTAACGCTTGATTTTCTGTAAAAACAATTTCGGTATCTTGATAAACAGAAATTATACTATAGTTATTTGGAAACGTAAGGTATTCAACCGTAGGTTCGGTTTCTTTTTTGGTAAGAAAGTAATATCCTTCAATGTATTTTTGAAGAATTTCAGATTTCGGCTTAAAGAATTTGATTTCCAATTGGTGTGAAATATAGTTTTGTAAATTTAGATAAATATAGTATACCTAAAAGTTAAAACTTACCGAATTGTAAGTGTTTTTTAAATCAAAATATCACTTTCTAAATCAGATTTTTCAATTTCAAAGTCAAACCCAAGTTTGTCAACTAATTCTATGACTAATTTTTTATACCAATTTTCCGATTTTGGATGAATGTAGATTTTTTCTATAAGTTGTGAAATATCAACATCAATTTTTAAACCATCATTGATTTTAATTTCTTGTTCTGATAAATCGGCGATAATTCTAACTTCACGTTCATATTGAAAACTTTTACGTTTAAATAGAAATGGAAAAAACATATCGTCAAAAGGAATATATTCTTTTTTGTAATCGATATAATTTACTTCGCCTATGTATTGCTTGAAATCTTTTTCAGCTTCTAAAGCTTTTTGGAGTCTTCCAACCGTAGATTGAATAGCTAAACCTTCACTATTTTGTGTGAAAATTTGCCACATCGCAAACGATTCATATTCGTTAATATGCCAACTACTTACTACAACTTTTTCTCTGTGTGATTTATAGTAATCAAGAAATTCTGGATTATTGGCAGACAATTTTTTTATTTCCTCAAAAGTTGGTTCGCTAAATGTACCTTCATATTGATCTTCAAACTTATCTGAACGAGACATGAAGAGTTTTTTGGAAATCAATAAATCCAAAAATTTAGATAAATCCAAGTATTTCCATACAATCGTATCTGGATTTTCTGGTAGCGTAATATTTGGATTATTGAAATACATAATTTATTCTTTAGGGAATCTTGTTGAAAATTGACCTGCGTAGAAAGCAATAACTAACCAAACCACAATAAATCTATAAGTGTTTTCTTTTACAAAATCCTGACCAAAAAAGTAATCAAACAAAAAAATGATTACAACTGAAAGTGAAATAAAAATTGCTGCAAAATAATATCTTTTCATAATCAATATTTTTTAGATTAAAATACATTATTCAAAACTTTGCATCATTACCAATTTAGAATAAGTTCCGTTTTTAGACAGAAGTTCAGTATGCGTTCCTTGTTCCACAATTTCACCTTTTTGCATTACAATGATATTATCTGCTTTTTGAATAGTTGAAAGTCGGTGTGCAATAACAATAGAAGTTCTATTTTGCATCATATTTTCAAGTGCAACTTGTACTAATTTTTCGCTTTCGGTATCCAATGCTGAGGTTGCCTCATCCAAAATCATAATCGGTGGATTCTTCAAAACAGCTCTAGCAATAGAAATACGTTGTTTTTGTCCGCCAGAAAATTTGTTTCCAGCATCTCCAACGTTGGTGTAAATTCCTTCAGGTAAATCTTTTATGAATTCGTAAGCGTTTGCAATTTTTAAAGCTTCAATGATTTCTTCATCAGTAGCGTCTAATTTCCCAAGTGCAACGTTTCCTCTGATTGAATCATTAAATAGTATAGAATCTTGAGTAACCAAGCCAAGTAAATGACGAAGGGACTTCATTTCAATATCTTTGATATCGATGCCATCAACTTTTATCGAACCTTCTTGAACATCATAAAAACGAGTTAGCAAATTAGCAATCGTACTTTTTCCGCTACCAGATTGACCAACAAGAGCAATGGTTTTACCTTTAGGAACTTCAATAGTAAAGTTTTTTAGTACGTTTTCGTCTTCATATCTGAAATTGATATTCTCAATCGTAATTTTATCTTCAAATGATTCTTTTACAATTGCATTAGGTTTGTTTTCAATAGCGTTGGGTTGTTCTAAAATTTCCAAAACTCTGTCCGCAGCAGCCATTGCACCTTTTAATGTATAAGATGCTTTTGATAATGCTTTTGCAGGTGTAAGAATTTGATAAGCCAATCCCATGTAAGTTATAAATTGAATACCATCCAAACTATGTTCTATCAAAACCATTGTTCCTCCAAACCATAGTAGAATTGCAATTACAACAATTCCTAAAAATTCACTAATAGGAGTAGAGAGGTTGTTTCTATTAATTAAACTGTTAGAAAATTTGTAAAGTTTTTGAGCGGATTCTTTATATTTTTCTTGAAAATTATCTTCAGAATTATAACTTTTAATGATTTTTAAACCAGATAATGTTTCATCTATTATTGATAAAAAGATACCGGTTTCTTGTTGAACACGATTGGATTTTCGCTTTAAACTTTTTCCAATTAATGAAATAATGAATCCAGAAACTGGAATGAAAATAAATACAAATATTGTAAGTTTTGTACTTATATAAAACATGGTAACTATTACAGAAATTATAGTCAGAGGTTCCTTAATGATAATTTCTAAAATTGATAAAAACGAAAATTGAACTTCACCAACATCGTTAGTCATTCGAATCATAACATCGCCTCGACGTTTTTCTGAATAAAAAGATAGTGGAAGATGTATTACTTTCTCGTAAATAGCTAAACGTAAATCTTTTAATGTACCATTTCTTAAAAAAGTAACATAATACATTGCTAAATAGTTGAAAATATTCTTAAGAAAAAACATCAATATAACCAGACTTACCATAATAAGTAAAGCTGCTTGAGGTCCTTTTTCTTCAGAAGTTGTTGTTACAATATAATCTAAATATTGCTTTCCATATGCTGGTAATTTTGATAATCCTTCATATACTGGTTTCGTATATACTTTCTTGGTCTTATCAAACATCACATTCAACATCGGAATTAACATCACCATTGATAATGCATTGAAGAGTGCGTAAAAAAGATTGAAGAATACATTCAAGAAAGCAAACCTTTTATAAGGTAATGCAAAACGTAGTATTTTGAAAAAGGTTGTATTCATTTAGCTTAACTGCATCTCAGCAATAATATTTTTGATTTTTTCGTCCAATTGTTTTTCTACTTCTTTAGCGTTTTCTACAGCATCTAGAGGAGCATTCACACTAAAATAAAACTTAATTTTTGGTTCTGTTCCACTCGGACGAGCACAAATTTTAGAGCCATCTTCTAAATAATAGATTAGTACATTAGATTTTGGAATTGAAATCGATTCAATCTCTTGAGTGAACATATTTTTTGAAGTCGAATTTTCATAATCTTCAATACAAACCACACGTTGACCATTAATCTCACTCATCGGATTCTCACGTAAATCAATCATCATTTGATTAATTTCTTGCATTCCTGAAATACCTTTTTTGGTTAACGAAATCAAATGCTCTTTGTAAAAACCAAAATCAACGTATAAATTTAATAACTCTTTGTATAATGTGCTTCCAGCAGCTTTGGCTTGCGCAGCAATTTCGCAAACTAGTAAACAAGCGCCAACAGCATCTTTATCACGAACAGCATCGCCAACCATGAATCCGAAGCTTTCTTCTCCACCACCAATAAATGTTAGTTCTGGGAAGTCTTTTATAAATTTCGCAATCCATTTGAAACCAGTTAATCCAACTTTGCATTCCACATTGTATCCAGATGCTAATTCTAACATCATTGGAGTTGAAACAATAGTTGAACCAATAAATTGTTTTCCATCAATTTTTCCAGCTCGTTTCCATTGTTCTAGCAAGAAAGCAGTCATGATAACCATAGTTTGATTACCATTTAAGAGTATCATTTTACCATCAGTATCACGAACAGCAACACCCAATCTGTCAGAATCAGGATCGGTACCAATTACAATATCGCCACCAATTTTATCAGATAAAGCTATTGCCATTGAAAGAGCTTCTGGTTCTTCAGGATTTGGAGATTTCACAGTTGGAAAATCACCGTTGGGAACTTCTTGTTCTGCAACAATATTCACATCAGTATAACCAGCTTTTGCTAAAACTCCCGGAATTGCTTTTATTGAAGTTCCGTGAAGTGAAGTATAAACAATTTTTAAATTTTCTTTTGCTGCTGCTGGTGTATTGAAACTTGCATTTTCAACAGTAGATTTTGCAAAAGCTTCATCTATAGCAACATCAATGTATTCAATAAGATTTTCGTTAGCTTCAAATTTAATTTCGCTATAATTTAATGCTTCGATAACCTCTATAATTTCTTTGTCTTGTGGTGGAACTAACTGCCCACCATCTTGCCAATATACTTTGTATCCATTATATTCTGGTGGATTGTGTGAAGCCGTAAGAACGATTCCTGCATGGCAATTCAAATATTTTAAAGCAAAAGACAATTCAGGAGTTGGACGCATATCAGAAAATAGATAAACATGTATTCCATTTGCCGAAAAAACATCGGCAACAACTTTTGCCAAAGTATCACTATTATGACGGCAATCGTAAGCGATAGCGACTTTTAATTGTTCTCCAGGAAATGATTTTATCATATAATTGGATAAACCTTGTGTGTTTTTTCCAAGTGTATATTTGTTGATTCTATTGGTTCCAACACCCATAATACCTCGCATTCCGCCAGTTCCAAATTCAAGATTTTTAAAAAAACTTTCTTCTAAATCTTTAGGAGAAGTTGTCATCATTTCTTTGATATCTTCTTGCGTTTGATTGTCAAATGTTGGTGTTAACCACTCGTTTACTTTGTCTAAAATAGTTTGTTCTATGTGCATAATCTTATTTTTTAAAACCTATTTTGGTTCGCTCTGTTTCATTTTTAGTAGCATCTTTTTCAACTAAATAATTCAGAACATTATATATTTCAGGTAATTGACCTTCTATTTCATTAATTTTATTTTGTAGTTCAGTATAATTCAATGCAAACTGTCGGATTGTTACGAAAGTTCGCATAATAGAGATGTTAATTTCTATTGCTTTATCACTTTTTAATACACTAGAAAGCATAGCAACACCTTGTTCAGTAAAGGCAAATGGTAGCGAACCACCAAAATAGCTTTTAGATGGTATCACAGATTGTGATACCAAGTCATTTATTTCATTTTCGGTTAGAGCAAACATAAAATCTGAAGGAAATCTTGAAGCATTTCTTTTAACAGATTGTTTTAAAACACGTGTTTCAATTTCGTAAAGAGCTGCTAAATCATAATCTAGCATTACTTTTTGATTTCTAATTTCATGTATTTTTTTTGTGATAATTTCTAATTCTTTCATGGCGTATAGTTTTATTTTGGTTTATAAATTTATTTCTGAGGCAATTTTATAACGTTCTTCGTTGTTTTTTGTGCGAAGAATGATTTCACCTAAAAATCCAGCTAAAAATAATTGAGTTCCAATAATCATTGAAGTTAAGGCAATATAAAATAATGGATTACTCGTAACAAGAATGGTATCAAATCCAGAGTAAAGTTTTATAAGTTTTATAGTAATGATGAAACCAGTTGCTAAAAAACCAATAATAAACATTAAAACTCCAGCAGCTCCAAACAAGTGCATTGGACGTTTTCCGTAGCGAGATAAAAACCAAATCGTAATTAAATCAAGAAAACCATTAACAAAACGACTCATTCCAAATTTAGATTCGCCGTATTTTCTTGCTTGATGAATAACTACTTTTTCGCCAATTTTTCCAAAGCCAGCATTTTTAGCTAGAACTGGGATATATCGGTGCATTTCACCAGAAACTTCAATGTTTTTGATAACCACATTTTTGTATGCTTTCAAACCACAATTAAAATCGTTCAAGTAAACACCAGAAGTTTTTCTAGCTGCCCAGTTGAATAATTTGGAAGGTAAATTCTTGGTTACTGCATTGTCGTAACGTTTCTTTTTCCAACCTGAAACTAAATCAAAATTTTGTTCCGTCACCATTTTGAATAATCCCGGAATTTCATCTGGACTATCTTGTAAGTCTGCATCCATTGTAATGATAACATCACCTTGAGCTTTTGCAAAACCTGCATGAAGTGCTTGAGATTTCCCAAAGTTTCTTAAAAACTTGATGCCTTTTACACAAGGATTTTCTTTTGATAAATTTTCAATAGTTTGCCAAGAATCATCTGTACTTCCGTCATCTATAAATAGAATTTCATAAGTGTAGTTGTTTTCTTTCATGACTTTTACAATCCATGAATGCAACTCTGGTAACGATTCTTGTTCGTTTAATAGTGGGATAATTATGGATAGATTCATTTTAGAAACCTTGATTACTATCTTTTTTTACAATTGCACCAACTATAAGTGACCAAATAAGTCCTATAAAAGCATACATAAGTACAGATATTGGAAGGAGGATAGCTGGTTGTGAGAATTTTTTAATCATTGAAATACTCATTTCTATTTGCTCTGTTGTCATTTCAGGATTCTTTTCAACCATCATTTTCCCAACTTTATCATACATTTCCACCATATATTCTGGTAAAATGAAATTAAAAATCACCATAAATATAGCTGACAATAATCCTGCAATAACGCAAATAGTTACACCAATTTTTAAACACTGTCCAAATGAAACAAAACCTGAATTGATATTAGTTTTGAAGTTGTTACAACCTAAATAAATGAAAAGGAGTGGAAGAATTAAATAATTTAGTAATTGAATAAAAATTCCATAAGTAGGATTTGTTTGAGGATCAATGTTCATAACATATCCAATAACAAATTCCAAAATCATAATCGCACCAAAAAGAAGTCCATAAGTTAAACCCGATTTTGCAGGTGAAATAGTATTATCCATTTTTTAAGTCTTTTAAAATTAATCCACAAATATAGTAATTCCATTATTATTGTAGAATATATAATTCAATTAAAAAAAGTGCTTTAAAGGTTTGATAATTAAAAAATAGTTGTATTTTTGCACTCTCAAATAAAAAACAATAATTAAAAGTTGTAGCCAGTTGATACCTTTTATAATGAAAGCTTCACAACAAACTACTTCATAACAAATAAAAGATTTACACAATGAAACAAGGAATTCACCCAGAAAATTACAGATTAGTTGCTTTTAAAGACATGTCAAATGAAGATGTTTTTATCACTAAATCAACAGTTGAAACTAAAGAAACTATCACTCACGAAGGAGTTGAATATCCAGTTTACAAAATGGAGATTTCTAGAACATCTCACCCATTTTACACAGGTAAATCTAAACTTATCGATACTGCAGGACGTATTGATAAATTTAAAACTAAATACGCTAAACACGGAAAATAATTTTTTAGCTGTTCAAATTTTATTAAGACCTTCCAATTTTTTGGGAGGTTTTTTTATGAACTAAACTTTTGTAACTTTGACAAAACATTACTAATGATTTTAAATTTTGTTTTCAACCATTAAACTGAAATCTGAAATCTGAAATCTGAAATCTGAAATTAAAATGAACTACATACTTTTTGACGGAACCGTTCGAAACGCACTTTTGCCTTTTACTTTTACACGACCAGTTGCTGAAATTCGCATTGGAATTTTAACTATTCGTGAAAAGTGGGAAAAATATTTAGGTTATACAACAACCACTCTAACTGAAGAATATCTTTCTGAAAAGTATCCAATGGTAGAGCTTGAAGATAACGTAATGATTAATGCTTCTTTTTTGCCCAATGATGTTTTATCTGAAATGGTTAAAAGTTTAGAAAAAAATCAGGCAATTTTTAAAGGTGATGCAGTAATTGCTTTTTATACTAACGATACTCAAGAAGAAATAGATTTTGATACCTACGAAATTATAGAATTCAACGAAGATTGCCTAACAGTTGAAAACACATGGGATATTTTTGCTAAAAATGATGCTGCAATTAGAGAAGATTTTGATCTAATTACTGAAGGTAGATCATCGCTACCAATTCCAAAAAGTGTTAATGTTTTATCTCCAGAAAATATATTTATTGAAGAAGGAGCAAAGCTAGAATTCGTAACACTAAATGCTTCAACAGGACCAATTTATATAGGAAAAAATTCTGAAATAATGGAAGGTTCTGTCATTCGTGGACCATTCGCATTGTGTGAAGAAGCACAAGTAAAATTGGCTACAAAAGTTTATGGAGCAACTACTGTCGGACCACATTCAAGAATTGGAGGAGAGGTTAATAATTCAGTGCTTTTTGGATATTCAAATAAAGGACATGATGGGTTTTTAGGAAATGCTGTTCTAGGCGAATGGTGTAACATTGGAGCCGATAGTAATAATTCTAATTTAAAAAATAACTACGAAGAAGTGCGTCTATGGAGTTATGAAACAGAAGGTTTTGCCAAAACTGGATTACAATTCTGCGGGCTAATGATGGGTGATCATAGCAAATGTGGCATCAACACCATGTTTAATACAGGAACTGTTGTGGGAGTTTCTTCTAACATTTTCGGAAGTGGTTTTCCTAGAAATTTTGTTCCAAGTTTTTCTTGGGGTGGCGCTTCAGGTTTTACAACTTACTTAACTTCAAAAGCATTTCAAACGGCTAAAATTGTAATGTCGCGTCGTCACGTTGATTTTACAGAAGAAGATGCTAAAATATTAGAACACATTTTTGAAGAAACTAAAAAATATAGAAAAGAGTAAATTATTTAACTAGCATAAATAAAAACACATAGCATTAATGTTATGTGTTTTTTTGTTTTAAATTTTGAGATTACTCTTTTTTACCTTCTTCAGAAACCCAAGAAATAGCGGCGTCCAACTCATCATGATTAAAGCATTTAAATTCTCCAATCATAATTTTGCTAAAAAGTTCAGTAAAAATTTTGATACCTTGAGTGTCGGTTATTATTGCGGCTCTGTTCCATTTTGAAAACACTTTTATTCCTAAGATTGCATCTTGAAGCCACGCTCCAACTGTAAAATTTGATAATTCGGTTTCAATTTGTAAAAGATAATTTAAGGTATCATATTTAGCTACAAAAGCTTCAACTTTTGGAATGACTTCAGTTGTAAAATCATCGGCATTAATATCGCCAACAGCTCTAAAACCAATAAACTTTTTTCCTTCGTTTGCTATTTCTACTATCATAATATTAATTTTTTATCATTGTAAAATTCACTATTTTTATATTAGAAATATTACATAATTGTAAAGTTATATTGCATAATTACTTGTTATTTTACTATTTTAAAATAATTTTAATCTGTGAATCTGTGGCTTTTTTTATTTTTTGCCTAAATTTGCACTCTCAATTTTTTGACAACGATTTCATTAATTGAGTTTACTTATGGAAAACAGAAAAAAAGTAGCATTCTACACTTTAGGATGCAAGTTGAACTTCTCAGAAACGTCAACTATTGCTCGTAATTTTCAAGACGAAGGTTTTGATAGAGTAGATTTTGAAGAAGTTGCTGATATGTATGTTATCAATACGTGTTCAGTTACAGAAAATGCCGACAAACAATTCAAGCAAATAGTAAAAAAAGCCATGAAACTCAACGATAAAGCATTTGTTGCTGCTGTTGGTTGTTATGCGCAATTAAAACCAGAAGAACTTGCTGCCGTTGATGGTGTTGACTTAGTTCTTGGTGCTACAGAAAAATTTAAAATTACCGATTATATTAATGATTTGTCCAAAAACGATATGGGCGAAGTGCATTCGTGCGAAATTGAAGAAGCCGATTTCTACGTAGGAAGTTATTCCATTGGCGATAGAACTCGTGCTTTTCTAAAAGTTCAAGATGGTTGCGATTACAAATGTACTTATTGTACCATTCCATTAGCACGCGGAATTTCAAGAAGTGATGCTTTGGAAAATGTATTGAAAAATGCCTTCGAAATTTCACAACAAGGTATTAAAGAAATTGTTCTAACAGGTGTAAATATTGGTGATTACGGAAAAGGAGAATTCGGAAACAAAAAACACGAACATACTTTTCTAGATTTAGTAAAAGCTTTAGATGAAGTAGAAGGAATTGAACGTCTTAGAATTTCATCCATTGAACCTAATTTGTTGAAAAACGAAACAATCGATTTTGTTTCAAAAAGTAGAACATTTGTACCTCATTTTCACATTCCATTGCAATCTGGAAGTAATGAAATTTTGGGTAAAATGAAACGTCGTTATCAACGTGAAGTTTATGTTGATAGGGTTGAGAACATTAGAAAAGTGATGCCACATGCTTGCATTGGTGTTGACGTAATTGTAGGTTTTCCAGGTGAAACCGATGAACATTTCTTAGAAACTTATAATTTCTTAAATGAGTTGGATATTTCTTATCTGCACGTTTTTACTTATTCTGAAAGAGACAATACTGAAGCAGCAACTATGGAAAATGTTGTTCCTATGAATGTGAGATCTAAAAGAAGTAAAATGCTTCGTGGATTGTCAGTTAAAAAACGTCGTGCTTTTTACGAAAACCAAATTGGAACCAACAGAACTGTTTTGTTTGAAGGTGAAAATAAAGAAGGTTACATTCACGGATTTACAGAAAATTACGTAAAAGTTAAAACACCTTGGAATCCTGAATTAGTAAATACTTTGCACGAAATCAACTTGACAAGAATAGATGAAGATGGTAGTGTTAGAATGGAGTTTCTAAATGTTGAGATTTAGTGATTTTAACATTTGGCAGCTACAAGAAGTTGCGAACTTCATTCACTGACTATAACAGATATAGACAAATTTTTAAATAAAAAACTAACAATTCAAATACACACCGAGCCTATCAATTTCTTGTAACGGCTTTTAGTGGCAGTGTGGGTTATTAAATCATTTATGGAATTATCTCAAAAATTTCAATAAACTCTTTTTCCAATTTCTTCTTTTTTCGATTAATATCCCATCTTGAAAAAAATATTATAAAGACAATGAATAAATTAAAAACGATACTTACAAAAAGAGGTGTGTTTTTTTGATTTAAAATGAACATAAGATTAAATACAAATAAGAACACAAAAGGAAAATATTTCATCCATATTAATTGGAATTTATTACTTGATTCAATAGTATAATCTATATTTAATTCGCTATTTACATTTTTATATTTGCCTTTTAAGACATAAAATGTAGGATAGAGAGTTGTATTCATTGTTAAGCGAAAATTGGAGTCATCTATTAACCCATAAAACTTTTCTGTACTTCCATCAAACACTGTAAAAACTCCAAATAAACTTGATTTAAATTTCGGTGAACCAATTTTAGTATTCTCTTTTATTCTATTTCGGAATTGAACAATACTTAATTTTGATTTCATCAATTAATAGAGTTTTAGTTATAATTTCTAGGCTCGCGGTCACATTGCCACTAACTCTTTTATAGGCGAATGGTCATCATAAAAAGGGTTACAAACATTTATAAATAATTATAAACATATTTAGGCATCTTTCAAAGATATAAAAATCTGTGAATCTGTGGCTGAAAACTAATATTTGTAGTGAAAACGAAGTTTAGTAATCCTAAAAACAGATTCGCTGTATTGTTCAATAAATTCATATTTATTTCTTCCTGGTTGTTTGAAATCTATGATTCTTTCGCCTGAAATTTCATAGTACATTGAGTTTCCTTCAAACATAAATCGTTTGCCATTGTTACGATATGCAGAGCGAATTAAATCAAATTCAGATAAATTCCATGTAGTAAGATTAGCATCTAAATCTTCCAATTCTGAAAATAATCCTTCAGTAATTTCGGTTTTGCAACCATAATATTTTTGGATGTTTTCAAAAAATGAAATAATGTTGAGATTTAGTTCTTCTGAATTCATTTGATAAAGATAATTTTTTTATTCAAAAAAAAACCATTTCAACATCTGAAATGGTTTAAATATATTTTGATAATAAATTAATTTTTAATGAATTTTTGATGCGATGATTTTCCATCCGATTGAATTAGAAGGATATAAATTCCATTTTCAAAATTTGATACATCAATTGATGATGGTGAATTGTTACTGTTTTTCAAAATTCTTCCATTTATATCAATAATTGAAACACTATAAGAAGTGTTTTCAGAATAAGTAATGTTTAAAATCTCATTAACAGGATTTGGTTGCAAATAGAAAATAGAGGAATTATTTTCAATAATTTGTAATGTGTTAGTATTGTCAAGAAAATCAGGAATCCCGTTTGAATTGGTGTCGTCATCAACTGGATTTCCATTGGCATTATAATCTTCGTTTATTGTTAAAACACCATCATTATCATCATCAGTGTCTTTGAAGTTTGGAATTCCGTCACTATCAGTATCGTCATCGCCAAGTCTTAAATTAGTATTCAAATCTTCTAATCCGTTTGCAACACCATCATTGTCAAAATTATTAGATGGTTGATGAACGACCAAAATATGGCATGTTAAATTATAATTTAAATCCGCTTGGTTGTATAATGTTCCGCTACCAGAATATGTGATTTTTAAATAACAATATTGCTGATTTGCAACAATATTACTATAATTAGCGCTCAAAATTGCGTTTGTATTATTATCATAATCAGTCTGAGATGGAAATAAAGTTAAATTATAACCATTCAAATTATAACCTAATTCAGACAAAGCATAACTTCTTACATAATTCAAATAAAAATCAATTTCAAATGAAGTAAATCCATCATTATTGGTGTCTAATTTGTCAAAAGTTCTACATCCTGGAGGTCCAGGAATTTGACCATATGAAATTGAAAGAGTAAAGAAAAATAAAAACAATAATGTTTTTTTCATAAAAAATTAGATTTTAATTCCCGGTGGTAATAAATCTCTATAAGTTGTATTTTTTCTAAAAAACAATGCAATTTTAGGAAGAATAGGAACCACTTTTAATTTACGTTCGTAGGCAATTTCCATAATATTCTTCAATAAATCATTGATAAATTCTTCATTGTCAAATCCATCAAAAGTATTGATTCTTGTTAGGAAAATCTTTTTTTCTTGAAACGAATATTCAACAGAAACCAACTTTCCATCGACCAAAGTTTCAAACTGTCTAGCGAATGTATTGTCTTTAATTTCCATTTTTTCTAAAATTAACTCTGAGTTCATGTATAAGTGGGATAAATAAATTAATTTTATGCAAATTTCGGAATAAAATATGGATAAAGCCACCGAAATAAGTTAAAATATGAGTAAGATACACGTTTATTTTATGCCAGGTCTAGCAGCAAGTCCAACAATCTTTGAAATGATTGATTTGCCAAAAGACACTTTCGAAGTACACTTATTACACTGGTTTTTGCCGGAAAAGAATGAATTACTTGTTGATTATGCTAAACGTATGGCAAAAAAAGTAACTCATGAAAATGCAGTTTTGATTGGAGTTTCCTTTGGAGGCGTTTTAGTTCAGGAAATGAAACAGTTTCTTACTACTAAAAAAATCATTATCGTTTCAAGTGTTCGTAGCAATAATGAATTACCTCGAAGAATGAAAATTGCTAAAACTACTAAAGCCTATAAATTACTTCCTACAGGTTTGCTTCAAGATGTTGAACTATTGACCAAATACGCTTTTGGCGACACTTTGAAAAAGAAATTAAAACTTTACGAGAAATACCTTCATATGCGCAATAAAGAATACTTAGATTGGGCAATTGAGCAAATGATTTGTTGGGATAGAACTAAAATTGATATGGAAGTTGTTCATATTCATGGTGATGCTGACGAAGTTTTTCCTGCCAAACATATTAAAGGTTTTATTAATGTAAAAGGAGGAACTCATGCAATGATTCTAAGTAAATATCGATGGTTTAACACAAATTTACCAAAGATAATTTTAGAATGATTTTGATTTTGGATTGATTTTTGTAGCTTTGAAAAATATACAATTGGAATATGAAAAAGATACAAATTTTAGGTGCAAGTGCACTATTAGTTTTAGCAAGTGGAGCGTTTATTTATGCAACTTCTGGCGAACAAAAGGAAAAACAATTTAAAGAAGGTACGTCTCAATATTTTCCAGCAAAAATTGACTTTGCTGGTGAAAAAGCACCATTACAAATAGCTGACGTAAAAGAGCGATTTGACAGAGAATTATTAATCAATGCTAATTTACATTCTTCTACAATACTAATTTTAAAACGTGCTAATAGAGCTTTTCCTGTTATTGAGCCTATCTTAAAACAATATGGAGTTCCAGATGATTTTAAATATTTGGCTGTTATTGAAAGTTCATTAACTAATGCGGTTTCTTCAGCAGGAGCAAGAGGTGTTTGGCAATTTATGCCAGATACTGCCAAAGAAAAAGGAATGGAAGTTAATGATGGTGTTGACGAACGTTACCATCTTCAAAAATCTACCGAAGCAGCTTGTAAATATTTATTGAAAGCCAAAGAGAAATTCGGAAGCTGGACACTTGCGGCAGCATCTTATAATGGAGGAATGACAGGAGTGAACAACAAAATTACGGAGCAAAAAGTTACAGATTATTATGATTTATTGTTAACAGACGAAACATCAAGATATGTTTTCAGAATTTTAGCTTTGAAAGAAATCATGAAAAACCCATCACTTTATGGTTTTGATGTTTCAAAATATGAATTGTATGATAATATTCCAACTAAAACTATTGAAGTTGATAGTTCTATAACTGATTTAGCAACATTTGCAAAATCGCAAGGAATCAATTACAAAATTTTAAAAATCCACAATCCTTGGTTGAGAGATAAGAAATTAGTTAACGCAACTAAGAAAAAGTATTTGATTGAAATTCCAACGGAAGGATATTAGTCAGTTGGCAGTGTTCAGTTGGCATAAATATTTTGAAAATAAAAAAGTTCGCAATTTTTGCGAACTTTTTTATTTAAGTATCATCATAACTGAATACTGAACACTGCCAACTGAATACTATATCTTCTTCATCTGTTCTTTCATCATTTTTATCTGATCGTTCAACATTCCTTGTTTGTCTAGTTTTTTAGCTTCGTTGATAAGGTTGGTTGCTTCTAATTTTCTTCTTCTAGACATGGCTACACCAGCTAGATTTAATTTTGCTACAGCTAAATCCATGTCCATATTTAAACCCAATTCAATTGCTTTCTTGAAGTATTTCTCAGCTTGAATTAAATTAGTTTGAGATAACATTAATCCTTGAAGGTAGTTATAATATCCTTGTTGTTTTTGTACCAAAGCCGTTTCAGGATTTTTTATTTTGGCTAACCATTTTTTTGCACCTTCAAAGTTTTGTTTACGTAACTGTAAGAAAGCCATTAAAATATATTCATTTTTAAAATAAAGAAACAAAGGAATTAATGACAATAAGATAAGGAAAATTCCATTTCCGATATTACCTTCTGTAAATTGCCAAATAGCGGCGATAAAGATTAAACCTGTTAAAATAAGTTTGATATTTCTGTGAAACATAATAGTGTATTTTTAAGTTTGCAAAGATAATAAATAGAAATTAAAATATTTTTAAAAAACTACTTGCAAGTAATAAAAATCGTTGTATATTTGCACTCGGTTTAAAAAAGACCTCAAGAAAAGATTATTATACGATTTTAAAGATAAAAAGCAATGAGCAAAAGAACGTTTCAACCATCGAAAAGAAAAAGAAGAAATAAACACGGATTTATGGACAGAATGGCTTCTGCAAATGGAAGAAAAGTCCTTGCGCGTCGTAGAGCTAAAGGAAGACATAAATTGACAGTATCTTGCGAACCAAGACACAAAAAATAATGATTAGATTCTAATCAATATCAAGCCGTTACTTTTATTAGTAGCGGCTTTTTTTTAAACCTGTTTATAAAATTTGATAAGTTTAAACCATCATTTTTTACTTTTCAAATCAAACAGATTATCTTTGAAAAAACAACAATACAACACACAACAAACTAACTACAATGCCAAAAGACAATTCAATCAAATCGGTTTTAATTATTGGTTCAGGTCCAATCGTTATTGGGCAAGCATGCGAATTTGACTACGCAGGTTCACAATCGGCACGTTCTATTCGTGAAGAAGGAATTGAAGTCATTCTTATCAATTCCAATCCAGCAACCATCATGACCGATCCAAGTATGGCGGATCATGTTTATTTATTGCCATTAACAACAAAATCAATCATTCAAATTCTAAAAGAACACCCTCAAATTGATGCAGTTCTTCCAACAATGGGTGGACAAACAGCATTAAATCTTTGTTTGGAAGCCGATGAAAAAGGAATTTGGGAAGATTTTGGTGTAAAATTAATTGGTGTTGATGTAAATGCAATTAATATTACTGAAGACCGTGAGCAATTCAAGCAATTATTAGAAAAAATAGGTGTTCCTGCAGCACCAGCTAAAACTGCAACTTCTTTCTTAAAAGGAAAAGAAATTGCACAAGAATTTGGTTTTCCTTTAGTAATTCGTCCTTCGTTTACTCTTGGTGGAACAGGAGCAGCTTTTGTACATAGTAAAGAAGAATTTGACGAAAAACTAACTTATGGTTTAGAAATGTCACCAATTCATGAAGTGCTGATTGACAAAGCTTTATTGGGTTGGAAAGAATACGAATTAGAACTTTTACGTGATAAAAACGACAACGTAGTAATCATCTGTTCGATTGAAAACATGGATCCAATGGGAATTCATACAGGTGATTCCATTACAGTTGCACCAGCAATGACTTTATCGGATACGACGTTTCAAAAGATGCGTGATATGGCGATTTTGATGATGCGTTCTATCGGAAATTTTGCTGGAGGTTGTAACGTGCAATTCGCTGTTTCGCCAGATGAAAAAGAAGATATTGTTGCTATCGAAATCAATCCGAGAGTTTCTCGTTCTTCTGCTTTAGCGTCAAAAGCTACAGGTTATCCGATTGCAAAAATTGCATCAAAACTTGCTTTGGGTTACAATTTAGATGAACTTCAAAACCAAATTACAAAATCAACTTCGGCTTTATTCGAACCAACTTTAGATTACGTAATTGTAAAAATACCGCGTTGGAATTTCGATAAATTTGAAGGTGCCGACAGAACTTTGGGACTTCAAATGAAATCGGTTGGTGAAGTTATGGGAATTGGCCGTTCGTTTCAAGAAGCGCTTCATAAAGCAACGCAATCACTTGAAATTAAACGAAATGGACTAGGAGCTGACGGAAAAGGTTACAAAAATTACGAACAAATTATTGAGAAATTAACGTTCGCAAGTTGGGATAGAGTTTTTGTAATTTACGATGCCATTGCTATGGGAATTCCGTTAAGTAGAATTCACGAGATTACTAAAATTGACATGTGGTTCTTGAAACAATACGAAGAATTGTATTCGTTAGAAAGAGAAATCACAAACTATAAAATAGATACTTTACCAAAAGAATTATTGCTTGAAGCAAAGCAAAAAGGTTACGGAGACAGACAAATTGCACACATGTTGGGTTGTTTGGAAAGTCAGGTTTATAAATTGCGTGATGAGATGAACATTAAGCGTGTTTATAAATTGGTGGATACTTGCGCTGCCGAATTTAAAGCGCAAACACCTTATTATTACTCAACTTTTGAAGCTGAAATTCAAACTGCAAATGGTGAAAGATACGTTCATAACGAAAGTATTGTGACCGATAGAAAGAAAGTGGTTGTTTTAGGTTCTGGTCCAAATAGAATTGGACAAGGAATTGAATTTGACTATTCGTGTGTTCACGGAGTTTTGGCTGCGAAGGAATGTGGTTATGAGACAATCATGATTAATTGTAATCCTGAAACGGTTTCAACTGATTTTGATACAGCAGATAAATTGTATTTCGAACCAGTTTTTTGGGAACATATTTACGACATCATTCGTCACGAAAAACCAGAAGGAGTTATCGTGCAATTAGGTGGACAAACTGCATTAAAACTAGCAGAAAAATTATCTAAATACGGAATTAAAATTCTTGGAACTTCATTTGATGCTTTAGATTTAGCTGAAGATAGAGGTCGTTTTTCAGAACTTTTAACCGAATTAAATATTCCGTTTCCAAAATTCGGAATTGCTGAAAGTGCTGATGAAGCTTCTAAGTTAGCTGATAGTTTAGATTTCCCATTGTTAGTTCGTCCTTCTTATGTTTTAGGTGGACAAGGAATGAAAATTGTCATAAACAAACAAGAATTAGAAGAACATGTAATTGATTTATTGAAATCGATTCCGGGAAATAAATTATTACTTGACCATTATTTGGATGGCGCAATTGAAGCAGAAGCCGATGCCATTTGCGATGGAGAAAATGTGTACATCATAGGAATTATGGAACACATCGAACCATGCGGAATTCACTCAGGTGATTCGAATGCGACTTTGCCACCGTTTAATTTAGGTGAGTTTGTGATGCAACAAATAAAAGATCATACAAAGAAAATTGCTTTGGCTTTAAGAACAGTTGGATTGATAAACATCCAATTTGCGATAAAAGACGATACGGTTTACATCATCGAAGCCAATCCAAGAGCATCGAGAACGGTTCCGTTTATTGCGAAAGCTTATGGCGAACCTTACGTGAATTATGCTACTAAAGTAATGCTTGGTGTAAACAAAGTAACCGATTTCACTTTCAATCCGCAGTTGAAAGGTTATGCGATTAAGCAACCGGTTTTCTCTTTCAGTAAGTTTAAAGATGTAAACAAAGCACTCGGACCAGAAATGAAATCTACAGGTGAAAGTATTTTGTTCATAGACGATTTAAAAGACGATCAATTCTACGAATTATATAGCAGACGTAAGATGTACT
Source organism: Flavobacterium koreense (assembly GCF_054776075.1). Classification (NCBI taxonomy): domain Bacteria; kingdom Pseudomonadati; phylum Bacteroidota; class Flavobacteriia; order Flavobacteriales; family Flavobacteriaceae; genus Flavobacterium; species Flavobacterium koreense. The sequence goes on from NZ_BAAHCF010000029.1 coordinate 53,335, forward strand.
TGAGTAAATAAAATAGAAAATCCCGAATGAAAGTTTGGGATTTTTTTATTTGTAAAAAATTTGCATGTTTTTTTTACTCAGTTATTTCAAACATTTTATTGAATTTTCTTTTCAAGTTTCTATTTTGCCATATTATGTTTAGTCTCGCAATGATAGAGATAAAAACTATGAATAAATTAGATATGATGTATATTTCTATTGGTGGTTTTGCATGAAGGTAAAAAATAGAGTTAAAGATAATCAGTGCAATAATTGGAAAGTATTTTATATAAGCAACTCTTAATTTGCCCAAAGGTTCAATGGTATAATTTACAATTAAACTTTTCTCAATGTTTTTATAAGTTCCTTTTAGAAAATAAAAACTTGGAAAAAAATTAGAATTTTTTATGATCTCAAAGGTTGAATTGTCAAAATTTCCATAAAAATATTTTGAATTTTCAGCAAAAAGCGAAAAGAAACCTAATGGAATTTTAAGTCTTGGCGAGCCAATTTTAGTATTCTCTTTTAATCGATTTCTAAATTCAGTTATATCTATTTTTGACTTCATTTTTTATTTTTTCGTCTTCTGCTTTACTATCGCTTCAACGTTTCTCAACTTGGTTTTTTTATTTTTCCGATTTGTCTTTCAAAATTCTAATAATTTCACACAAACCATTTAAAGTACCATTATAATATTCACCTTTTTTAAATTCTGGTATGAAATAGTTTTCGATTATTTCTTTAGTTTCTTCATTTGTTACAATTTTTTCAATTCCATCACCATTTTGAATTCTAATTCTTCTGTAGCCTTTTGAAATTCCGATTAATATTCCGTTATCTTTTTCAACTTTTCCGATTTTCCAAGTTTGTGCTATATGCAAAGTCAAATCATCAAACTTTTCTTTAGATGTTTTTATTGTATCTATTGTTACTATTGAAATTTCAATCGATGTTTCTCTTTCAAATTTTGAGATAATACTATCAAGTTTTGTTTGTTCTAAATCGGAAAATAAGTCTTCATAATCATTTGTCCAACTTACAGGCTTTGGTATATTATTCCAATAAATTTCTCTAAAAAGTTCAATTGATTTTATTTTTAAGCTGTCTTTTTCTGCATTTCCTATATTCTGCGCATTAATATTAATAGCAAAAAAAAGTAAAAAGAAATATTTAAAAATTGGTTTCATTTATTATGTTTGATTTTATTGATGAACGTATAGGTAATTGTAAAAATGACGCAAAGTAAGGAGACATTTGCGTAGCTTTTATGAGGAACTTTTTTGCGAAGCTGGTTTTTTTAATTATTTCTTAACTGGAATTGAATTTCCACAAACTATCTCTTGTTCATTTTCAAACGTAATATTATTATTAAAAAAATCTGATAATGGTTTTTTTCCATATCCATATGCCCACATCATTAATTCAACTCCAAGAGCTGTTGGATAAAAAATTATGCCTTGATTTGGAACTTCGCTAAAAAACTTTTTTAAATATTCAACACCGCCATAATTAAAATGTTGTCCAATTAAATCTTCCTTAACAAGTCCAAACATTGAATGAGACATTAAGTTTGCTATGTTTGGAATTTCATCATTTGTGAAATCCATAGCCTTATAATAAGTTTCCATAGGAATAAACATTTGCAGTTTGTTTCTATCATCATTATTTCCAATATTTATTTTTTCTCCTTCAAAATTTGCTTTTAAACATTTATAAAACAGATAATGAGTTCTTAACTGATATGTAGTTAAACGTGAAATTAAAGAAGTAAAATACGCACCTCTATCGTCTCTAGATATTCCGCTTCTTGAAGATGCTAAAACACCACCAAAATATTCAATTTGTAAATTTTCCTCACACCAAGCTCCGTCTTCTAATATACCTTTTAAAACTTTTGGAGGAACTTTACCATCAATATTAATATCTTCACCTAATTTTTTTTGAGCATTTTTAAAAATATTAGCGGTATTGTTTACTTTTTTTGTTGTCCATTCTTTTATTTGTTCTCCAATATAATCTGATGTTGGTCCAAGAATTTTTTCTGCAATTTTTGCACCACCAATTGCACTTCCTAATATTGTTAAGCCAGTTCCTGGATCTATCATTTTAAAATTATTAAGTTATTGAATTCTTCGTTTTTTGGTTAAAATTACTGCCAACTTGTAAATATCCGCTATTAACACAATTTATAAAAGTAAAAATAATCAAAAAAGGCAAGAATCTCTTAGAAATGTAATTTTATTCTTGGTTGTGAATTTAATTGTGAGCACTTGAAAAACTTCCAATTTTATCGATGAACGTCAAGGTGGCTGTGGTTTAAAGAGTTTTTTTTCCGTTAAACGATTTTTAATTAATTGTTGTTTTATTGTTATTAAGTTTGATTTGAAATTTACAATAACATAGCAATTAGCTCTATGGAAAATATTTTTGATCCAACTTATAGACAAGATTATTTGAATGGTTATTCAAATGGTTTGAATCCTTACATCGATTATGATGAGGTAAAGTACAATGATGCTTTTCACTCTGGATTCGTCTCGGGTCGACTGGATTATGAAAATAGAAACGGCTACATCATTGACGGAATTCCGAAGCGTATTGTTACTAAAAAGGTTTTGGAAGATTTTCTGTTAGCTGGTTTGCTAGGTTTGCCACCAGATACTGATGGTTACACTAATTTTCAGTTGAATGTTTTGGCAAAATGGTATCAAAGTGGCACAGAAAAATATGATCCAAACCAAAGTATGTATCTTTTTGCCATTTTAGAAAAAAATGGTATTCAAGTGGAGGAAACTTATTATATGTAAATCTTCTAAAAGTAAGTTACTTCTCGACTTTTACTTTCTTCTTACATAAATGTGTTTGATGTTGTTTTTGCCGCTTTCGCGTTCGTCAATTTCGAAACGATTGATGTTTTTGATTAGCGCCAACATTTTAGGAAAACCATAGTTTCTTGGGTCAAAATCGGGTTTCTTTTTTAGCATTAGATTTCCTAATTCTCCCAAAAATGCCCAACCGTTTTCGTCTTCTAAATCGGAAATACTATCGGCTAGAAGTTTAATGATTTTTGGGTCTATTTTACTTATTGGACTGTTGGTAGCTTTTGTAGTTTTAGTTGTTTTTTTGTTGCTATTTTCTATAATTGGTTCTAAATCTGGTTTTTTAAGAATTTCTATATAGATGAATTTATCGCATGCTGTGATGAATGGTGTAAGGGTTTTCTTTTCTCCAATTCCAATAACTTTCATACCAGCTTCACGAAGTCTTGTAGCCAATCGTGTAAAATCGGAATCGCTTGATACAATGCAAAATCCGTCTACTTTTCCGGTGTAAAGAATGTCCATGGCATCTATTATTAATGCGCTATCGCTTGCGTTTTTTCCTGTAGAATAACTGTATTGTTGAATGGGAGTTATGGCGTTTTCTAACAAAACATTTTTCCAACCCGAAACGGTTGGTTTGGTCCAATCGGCATAAATTCGCTTGAATGTTGGTGTTCCGTATTTGGCGATTTCTTCAAACATTTCTTTTACGTTGGCGTAAGGAACGTTGTCTGCATCTATGAGAACAGCAAATTTTAGGTCGTTTTTAGTAGTCATGGGATTGTTTTAGATTATCAAATGTAGTGAATTAAACTAATAGTGCTATGAAAATCAGGACGTTTTTAGCCCAGATAGTAGTGGAAAGCCATTGTGTAAAAAAGTGCTATTTTTGTTGTTGTAAAAAAGCGACCTGAGAAGCTCTTTTTACAACTTACAAAAATGTGCTTTTTTAGATAATGCTTGCAACGTATAGCTGGATTGGCTTCTAATACTTAAGATAATGGCTTTTAAAAAGAAAATAAATAGTAAGGCTCAAGATGATAAAAACTCTGGTTTTGGAGCAAACGCATCGAGTTATGGTGGTCGTTTTGTGACGAAATCGGGTAATGCGAATGTAAGAAAAACAGGAATAGGTTTTTTTGAAGGAATCAGTTGGTATCACACGATGTTGACGATTCCGAGATGGAAGTTTTTCTTTATTATTTTGTCTTTTTACTTTTTGGTGAATTGTGCTTTTGCTTCGATTTATGTATTGATAGGAGTGGAGCATTTGAGAGGTATTAGTGCGGTTTCGGCTTTAGATAAATTTGGTCAGGCGTTTTTCTTTAGTATTCAAACTTATACGACTGTTGGTTATGGACATATTAGTCCGAGTGGTTTTTTGGCGAGTTTTGTGGCTTCTGTTGAAGCGCTTTTTGGATTGTTGAGTTTTGCTATTGCAACAGGTTTATTTTATGGTAGATTTAGTCAGCCAAGAGCGCATATTGTTTTTTCTGAAAATGCTATTATAGCTCCATATCAAGATATAACGGCTTTAATGTTAAGATTGGCGCCATATAAAAATGCTAACTTGACTGAAGCTGAAGCTAAAGTAACGCTTGGTCTTCATGTTGAGGAAAATGGCAAAATGGTTAATAAGTTTTACCAATTGAAATTAGAATTAGAAAAGGTAAATGCGTTGACATTAAGTTGGACTTTGGTTCATCCTATAACTGAGGATAGTCCGTTATACCAAATGACAGCCGATGATATAAAGAACACGATTGGTGAAGTTATTGTTTTCATCAAATTGTTTGACGATATGTATAGTACAGCGGTTGTAAAACGAACTTCTTATACGTTTGACGAAGTGGTTTATGGTGCTAAATATTTGCCTATGTTTACTAGAAGTGAAGATGAAAACAAGACTATTTTGCATATTGATAAACTCAATCTTTTTGAGAAAGTAAGGTTATAAAAAAAAAACGCTCGATTATATTTCGAGCGTTTTTTTTGGTTTAGTTTTTCTTTAATAAAACTTTTTCTTGTGTGAACTGATAAGCAGCATCTAAGAACTGAATCATTTTGTTCCAATTGCTGTTTGGTTCGTAGTAGTTTTTGTAATATTTAACGGCTTTGATAGTAAGTTTGTTACCGCTAACTGTTGCTGAACTTACAAATCCGCCAGTTTCGTTTTCTACTTTTTTGTTTAGTTTGTCTAATCCGGCAACGGTGTAACCAGCAGGAATGTCTAAAGTAATTTCGTTTTCGAATGAACGTGGGTAAACCATATAAACGTTGTTTTTACGTTCTTTTTCTTTTTTGTCAATTTCTACTTGAGACGTGATTAGTTTTCCAATTTCGATAAGGTAGTTTTCACCAGCTTTTTTGATAAGGTTGTTTTTAATTGCAAAATCCTCTTCGTAGATTAATGGAGATTTTTTTCCGAAACGTCCTGTACTTTTGATGGTAAATTTGTGGTCGTCTATTTCAAAATCATATTCTTCGGCTGTAGCTTTTTTGAACGCTTCTTTTTGTTGTTCTTTCAATTTATTTACAACAGCGTCAATTTCTTTACCATAGCGTTCTTTATCTTTTTTGTTTTTTACATATTCGATTACCGACTTCGTTCCGTATTTAGCATAGTCTTCAAAAGCATAATCAAAGTAGTAAAATTTGTCGCTTTGTTCGTTTTCTTTCAAATGTCCGAAATAAGAAGATTCTTTTTTGACTTTAAGTCCAGAAAAATCATCTGAGATACTTACCAAAGAGTTGATTTTTGAAACGTTGTCTTGCATTGTACTCGCTGGTAAATTTACGTTTACAGCATCTACCACTTTCTTTCCTTTAGCAACTTGAAGCGCATAAGCTTTGCTGTTTTCTAAATTGTAATTGAATTGGTCAGCGCTAGTATATGGAGAGAAATATTCTAAATACATTGGTGTTTTTGTATTTACTCTCAATAATACATTTACGTTTTTCTGAATCAATAAATCATCTATTGAACCATTATATTTTGGTGTAGCTACTATAATATCATAATCATAGTTGTTCTTTTTAAGAAATTCCATGAAGTAGTTTACAAACGATTCTTCGGTTCTAAAAAAGATTGGATTGCTATACACACTTAACGCGTAGAACTTTGTTGCATCACTAATAATAAATGCTTCAATAAATTGTGTGAAGAACATGTGTCTAGTGTAGTAATAGACTTCTCTAATTTTTTCTTCATCACTAGCAAATGTTTTACCTTTAAGGAAATCGTTTATTACACCTAAACTTCCGTCTGGGCGAAATTTCTCGTCGTAGTAATTGAAAATATCTTCTTTAGAAACGGTTTTCTTTATAACTTTTTCAGAATTTGATAAAAAGGCGTCAGCACGTTTTTCAAATTTTCCTGAACGTGCAAAAAACACTTGAAATTTATAACAAGGTAATTCAGCTAAAGGTAAAAACCAACGCGGAAATTCATTCTTTTCAATGTCTTTAGCGTTTAATTCGTATTTTCTTTCACCACTATTTTTAGTTGGAATTTCTTTTAATTCTGGTGCTCCATTGTAAGTGTTGAAATTTACAAAAAAGTCATTTTCTGTATCGAAAGCCAGTTTCATATCCATAGTAGGATAAACATCACCAAGTGGAGATTCTTCTGGTTCGAATCCAAATTCATAGATAGATTTGAAAGGCTCAACGCTGTAGTAATAGAAGTCAATAATATCACCAATTTCAAGATTTGCGATAGCTATTTTCTTTTCTTTATCAACTTCTTTGGCATTTTTTTCAATGTCAACATCAATTTCTTTTCCTGTTGATTTTACAATTTTGATTCCTACAACATTGGTTCCTCTTCCTAAAGAGCGCATTCCTTTGTTAGAATAAAATTTATCTTTATAAGAAAACTCAGAAAACTCAGTAACTGCAGCTTGATCTTGTAATTTAATTCTTTTTCTAATGGCAGAAGTGTAGGTTACACTTGCTCCAAATTTATGGTAATTGTAATATTCATATTTATAAATAATTACAGCTGATTCATTTTTCCATTTTTCAGGAATTGTTGTTGCTGTTTTGTACTTGTCTGATTTTCCCCAGAAAAATTCTTTGATTTCGGCTTTGTCTTGGGCAAAAGATGCACTACTTATTATTAGGAATAAGTAAAGAAATAGTTTTTTCATTAGTAATTTTATTGTTTTGTGAAGGTAATTTGTTGGTTATAATTGGCGATTAGATTTTTGATAAAATCATTCCATTTTGTCATTTCAGAAGCTTTTATTTCTCCGTTTTTAAAGATGAATGATTTTTTGTAAATGATTTCTTTGTCTGTTTTTTGAAAAGTAAGAGCAATATCAAAATTACCTTCTTTAACAACTAAATCTGTTGGAATTTTGGTTACAGAATAACCTGCAGGAATAGCTAATGAAACCGTTGATTCGTAATTTTTCTTGAAATCAAATTGATAATCGGTTTTTCTATCTTTTAATTCAAATCCTTTAAACTCATTCATGTATTCTAAATCTACATACATTTCGTTATCAAAACTTGAAACTTTATTAGCAACATTTACATTATAATCGATAGTAAGTTTGGCATCACGATTTTTTAAATCAGATGTTTTGATGTTGGATACCAAAGTATTTTTTTCGCTTTTTGATAAGTAGTTGTCGAGTGTTTCGTTCTTTTTATCATTTTTGAAAGTACTGTAAATGTATAAGAATTGTGCACGGCTTTCTCCTAAATAACTTTTAGAACAAGTTCCTTGAAGTTTTTCGTTTTCTATAGAAAGATTGGCTTTAAAAATTTCTTTATTGCTTTCGTGAGAAGCTGTTGGAACTTTATCTATAATAAACTTGTCACCATCTTCAATCATTACTTCTTTGTTTTGAATTCGTTCTGCATATTCACCAAAGGAATTGAATTTTTCTGTACCATCTAAAAAGTACTTTTTGCCTTTGTGAAATAGAGTACAAATCATGTGATTGTCTACTGCTAATGATGGAGTTTTGTAGTCATAAGCAATATGTTTGGTTCCAATCCATGTAAGTCTGGCATCAAAACCTGCTAATTTTAGCATTTGCTTGATAAGATTAGCCATTCCTTTACAATCGCCATAACGTTTTTCAAAAACATGATTAGATTCATCTGGCTTGAAACCAGCAATTCCATCTTCGAAAGCTATATATCTGATGTTATCTTGAACCCAATAATAAATGTTTTTTATTTTCTCTTCATCGGTTTTTGCTGATGCAGTGAGTTCTGTTACTTTGCTTTTTAAAACGGAAGTATCATCTTTCATTAAATCTACCAACGACTTGTACCATTTGTATAAATCGGCCGTTGAGCCAAATAGAGCAACATCTTTACCTTTTAGTTTGTATGACTTTGCAATAACTAAAATATGTGGATACAAGTAGCTTCGTCCTGGTGCATCTTCTTCTTTATATAATGCAGGAACATCGTTAATTGTATAAGTATAAATAGTGTTGTTTTTAGAATCTTTAGTTTGAGATTTAGTGATTTTTGCACCATCAAAATTAAATTCTTTTAATTCTGCATTTAGCCATTCAGGAACTGTAACTACAATTTGTTTTTTTAAGACTGGGAATTCGTCATTGAAATACAAAGAAGTAAAATACTTAACATCTTCATATTTTTTTTCAAGTTCATAGTTGTAAATGTATCCTTGTACTGGAAAATTTACTACCATATGTTTTACTCGTGCGTCATTGTAGAAAAGGTCATTGTCTTTGTAAAATTCATCTACAACATAACTTCCTACACTTTTGTCATTTCTATATTTAAGATTGAAAGTTTCAATTTTAGATTCGCTATCATAAAATTCATATTTCTGAATGGCGGCTCTATGATTGATATTCATTAACTTCTCGTTGATAGAATGATTAACAATAACTTTTGATTCAGTTTTGTTTAAATCGAAGGTTACGTTTTCTGTACTTTCTAAGATAGCAACATCGTCTTTATCATAGGTAGTTCTAATTTTTTTAGCTAAAACAACATCTTCTGGAGTAGGATCGATATTTTTTTGAGCAACTACCATTGTTGGAATAATCAAAGATAGAAGTGCAAATCGAGTAGTGATTTTCATTGATTTTCAATTTTTTCGAAATATACAAAAAAAAACTTCTGTTATATTTTTATTTATAACAGAAGTTTTAGTGATTTAGTATGTAATAATATCTATTCTTTTAAGAATTTTTGAGTGTATTCTTTTTCGTTGTTATCTTTTAAAATTAAGATATAAGAACCAGTTGAAAGAGAATCAACATTAATGCTATCATTTACTATTGAACTTGATAATATTAGTTTACCATTTAAGTCATATACAGAAGCATTCTTCATTGTGATAGAATCATTTGATTTAATGTTTAATACATTTTTAGCAGGATTTGGATAAACACTAAATTCTGAGTTTGCAAATGTTCCAACTGCTAAAGTAGATCCTTCAACCACATTAACTCTTGAATTGATAGTTGGATTGTTTATTGTGTCAACTGTTCCAGATGGCCATCTGATGATAATTTGTGTAATTGCAGTTGCAGCACCAATTCCAAAATGAGCATTTAATGAACTCATGTATTTAAATCCGTCTCCACTATGAATTTCTCTAATTTGTTTTCCAAATGCACCATAGATTTCAACTCTTGCTCCAATACCATAGCTATTACTAGCAATTCCTTGAAGTGATACTTTTACCCAATTGTTTGTATTTGGTACAGCGTAACGAATTGTGCTTCCGTTTAAGAAATCTAGAAAACCATCATCGTTTAAGTCTCCAATTCCTCCAACTGCTATTCCGCTATAGTTTGCAGGAGCAAAAGTTCCGTTACCCAAATTGAACATGATTTTGTTTCCACCACCTAAAACGTCAACAAAACCGTCATTGTCAAAATCATGAGCTACGTGCTCAATGCTTGTACTTGTATTGGTATCCCAACCAGATCCAGATGTTATATCAGTAAATGTTGCATCACCATTGTTTCTCATGTATTTATGATTTCCATCTGCTGTTGAACTTGCACCAACAACAATGTCTAAATCACCATCATTATCATAATCAGCCCAAGCAGAAGACCATGTTTGAATTGGGTCATATAGATTTGCAGCTACAGATACGTCAGCAAATGTTCCGTTACCGTTATTTTTGTGTAATTCATTAAACTTTGCAGTTCCTGCACCACCACGACATTTTGCAATAAACAAATCTTGATCTCCATCATTGTCATAATCAACAAAAATAGAACCATAATTTCCGCCTTCTGGATGTATTCCCATAGTAGTTGCACCAGGAGTTATACCTGATTGATAAAATGTTAATACACCTAGACCATTATTCATGAAATATACGTTTGGATCAACATCGTGACAAGAAAAAGCGTCTAGATTTCCATCATTATTTAAATCAACAAAGTTGGTTCTTTGACAAAAAACATATTGTGAAAATGTTTCGTTTGTATAAGCTGTACCAGTACTATTTGATTTCCAAAAAGTAACAGCACTTCCTCCACCTAAAATTAAATCGTTATATCCGTCTTTGTTGTAGTCACCTGCAGCCAAACTCCATGATGGCATATTACTTGTGTTTGCAATTGGAAAATCTGTATTAGTAAATGTTCCTCCAGTTCCTTGATAATGAATTCTAAGGTTGTTAGCACTTACACCAGCAATGTCATCTTTTCTGTCACCATTCATATCAACTACACACAAATTGTAAGTACTATTAATAGTCGCTATATTTTGAGTAGTGTAAGTAATTCTTTGAGGAGTTGTTGGTACAAATGGTCCTTCGCTAAGTTGGAATGTAAATCCATTAGAAGACCATCTATTATCAAATGCAATTATGTAAGTTGTTCCTGCAATAACGTTAAATACATCAACAGAGGAGTAGTTTGCACCTGAATCATCATCACCTGCATAACAAGTTAGATTTCCACAAGTTCCGGTATATACATGAAATCTTGTATCTACCAACGGATTGTTTTGTGAAATATTTGTTGAAATTGTAACTGTGTAATTTTGTGTTGGAGTGTAAGTATACCATTCTCCTTTACCATTTGTTCCTGCTATAACACCATTGTCTGCGCAAATTGGAGAAGGAATATCTGTTCCATTAACAGCTGCTACTATATGTAAACCTGCAGTTATTGGTAATGCCGAAGCACAAGTGTCTTGAGCAAATGACCAACTTGAAAAAAGGCATAGGGTTAAAATTAAAGTAATTTTTTTCATTTATTCAGAGTTTTAGTTTTGTTTAAAATTAATTATGGACAAGGAGAAAGAGAGTTAATCCATTGTTCTATCAATGCAACTCCTTCAGTATGTATTTCTGTTCTACCAATCAAGGGCATTCTGAAACTTTCATTATCTGTATTCAATCTATAATGCAACATTGAGCGATTGATGTTGTTTGGATTAACTATTTTGCCTAATGCAGGCGGAAAATCTGCCATATCTTGTGTATCAACACATACTCCCATGTTAGCTAAATTTGTTGTTTCACTGAATGCAAAACGCATCGGTCTGTAATCACAATGGCTATTGGTTTGATGACAATGTGCACAATTTATATCTAAATAGGATCTTACTCTCAAGTCTAAAGATTTTGAAGTGTCATTATAATTTACAGTTGATGTAATTGTAGATGGTAAGTTATTATCTAAATAGCCAACTTCAATCCATTTAGCCAACTGATTTTTTAATCCTGTTGTAAATGTGAAATTATTATTTAAGTTTTGAGGTTTAATTCCAATTGGAATAGGCAGTTCATTAGATTTATGACAAGTCATACATTGTTGATCGGAAGGTATTCTGTAGCTATCAACAACACGAGTAATGTTGTTTTCATCTTTCCATTCAACTGTTGTATTACTTCCAGCCATGTCTAGATATGCTTCGGTTTGTGCTGCATTCCAAACATATTCTGCGAATATCCAGCCAGTAGTTTTACGAATCATAATTCTAGTTTCAATGATTCTTGTTGAACCAACTGGAGTTACATTTTGAACATTATCGTAATAAAAATTTTTAATAATTGCAGAACCAACAGGTAGATTTAAAACTTTACCATCACCTTCATAGATAGCTTTTGTACCCTTTGGCATCCAAACAAATCTTTTTTTGTGAGCGTAATCCGTAAAAAGAGCAGAAGCAGGTTCGTAAATCAAAACATCTAATGCTGGTTTTTGATTTTTCATTGGACCATCAAAAAAATGATAATCCGATAATTTTGCATAAGGAACTTGAGTCAAGTCTACTCTAACTGGTGAAACTTCTATGTATTCTTCATCGTCAGATTTTGAACATGAGATGATTATTGTAGTTAATGCGGTAAATAATAATGTTAATGCGTAATATTTTTTCATAGGTATAGTTTGTTGCAACCAAAAATATAAAAAATATTACAAATTCCTAATTTTTATTTAGTTAACTTATAAAATTGTGGATAAAAAAATGAATTATTAAATAATAGTCTTAATTTAATTCAAGTTTTACATTGTAGTTTTTCAATGTCAACAATGCTTCTTCTGATTTATAATCAAAAATCTCTTCGTGCAAGTTTCTTTCCTTTTTCAGTGCAATTTGTTTGATACAATTATAAAAACGTCTCACTTCTTCATAATTGGAAAGTAACAATCCTGGAACTTTTGTGTTTTTACCTAATTCATCTTTGGCAACCATTGTGAAATATGAAGAATTACAATGTTTTACTTTGCCGGTTTGAATGTTTTCTGCTTCAACACGAATTCCAATAATCATGGAGCTATTTCCAACATAATTCACACTTGCCTTGAGTGTAACCAATTCGCCAACCTCTATTGGATTTAAGAAATCTACAGTATCTACAGATGCAGTAACACAATAGTTTCCTGAGTATTTTGAAGCACAAGCAAAGGCAATTTGGTCTAATAATGACAACAAATAACCACCATGAATTTTACCACTGAAATTGGTATGTGAAGGCAACATCAATTGTGAAATTGTTACTCGAGAAGACTTAACGGATTTAAATTCACTCATAATGTTACTTCATTTTAAAAGGAGACTGATCTTGCTGAACTTCAGTAATAAAATAATTGGTATCACCCCACCACGGAAAAGTTCTGTAACGTTCTACATAAGTAACTTTTACATACTTTCCTTGAAATTCTTTAAGTTGTTCTATAACTTTCTCGTCTTTGTCTAATACCGAAAATTTGAAAATTTGAGCACCAGAAATTCCTTGACTAATTTCACCTTCCCAAGTTTTGAATAACACTCCTTTGCTGCTTATTTTGATTAACTCGCCTGAACGAACACCTTCGCTATAAGTGGCATAATAAACAAATGAAAAATAAGCAGTTGCAAATATTGCAATTGATACTACTAGGTAAATAATAATTTTACGTAACATGATTTTTTTGTTTTAATTTATTTCAGATTCTGTTAATGAATTGTCAGAACTACTTGCTCTATTTATAATATTCTCTGGAAGTGATTTTTTAGCTTTTGCTCCCATCTTTTTCAATTTTTCTACACTTGTTATCAAGTTTCCATTTCCTGTGTAAAGTTTTTTCATTGATTCTTCATAGGCTTTTTTTCCTTCATCCATTCTCTTTCCTACAAGAATTAAATCTTCAACAAATCCATTAAATTTATCATACAAAGCTCCTGCTTGACGAGCAATTTCTAAAGCATTTTCTTGTTGCTTTTGGTTGGTCCACATGCTATCAATTGTTCGCAAAGTTGCCAATAGAGTAGAAGGAGTAACAATCACAATATTTTTTTCAAATGCTTTGTTGTACAAGCTTGTATCTTCATTTAATGCTAGAGCAAAGGCCGATTCGATAGGTATAAATAACAATACAAAATCTGGACTTTCCATTTGATACAAATCGTGGTAATTTTTATTTCCCAATTGTTCTACATGGCGATTTATAGAAATAACATGTTCTTTTAGAAATTGAGTTTTCAAATTATCGTCTTCTTCATTGATGTATCGCTCATAAGCCGTCAGTGTTACTTTTGAGTCGACAATCATTTTCTTTCCATCAGGAAGATTGATAATAACATCAGGGAAAACTCGATTACCTTCTTCTGTCACAAAACTTTGTTGTACAAAATATTCTCTATCTTTTTCTAAACCAGATTTTTCTAAAACACGTTCTAATACCAATTCACCCCAATTACCTTGCATTTTACTATCACCTTTTAAAGCTTTAGTTAAGTTAAGTGTTTCTTTACTCATTTGCTCATTCATTTCGCGCAAGCCTAATATTTGCTGACGTAAAGCGGCATGATAATCTATACTTTCTTTATGAGTATCTTCAACTTTCTTTTCAAAGAGTTGAATTTTATCTTGCAATGGCGAAAGAATATTTTTTAGGTTTTCTTTATTTTGTTCAGTGAACTTGGTTGTTTTTTCTTCTAATATTTTGTTGGCCAAATTTTCAAATTCTTTGGTAAATTTTTCTTGAAGTTGTTCTACTTCTTGCTTTTGCTCTTTGTTGCGTTGCCAAAGATTTTCAAAATCGGTTTCTTTTTTAGACAATTGAATGGCTAATGCTTCTTTTTCTGAACGGATGGTTTCTTTTTCTTGATTAGAGGTAAATAATTGTTTTTCAAATTGATTTCGTTCTAAGACAGTTTGCTCTTTTTGTTGGTTGATTTGTGAAATTAATCCATTAATTTTTTCATCTAACGAAGCTTTTTCCGATTTAGAATTGGCTGAAAATAATTGTTTACCAAGGAAAAGTCCAATGGCTAAGGCGACGATAAATATTAATAAAAAGGGTAAAACTGCGTTCATGGTATTGAATATTATAAGAATGTAAATGTACTAAAAAATGTAATAGTTGTTTATCAGATTAAATAGTATTTTTGCCACAAAATAAATTCATGTCTAATCACCAACACTTTTTAATTTACAAACCTTACGGCTATTTGTCGCAGTTTATTTACGAACTCAAAAGGCCAAAAAAGTTACTCGGAGAGTTGTATAATTTTCCAGAGAATACAATGGCTATTGGCAGATTAGATGAAGATTCAGAAGGACTACTTTTGTTGACTACTGATGGAATGATGAGTGAAATTGTTCGCAGTAAAAAAGTTGAAAAAGAATATTACGTTCAAGTTGATGGAATTGTAACACAAGATGCAATTGAAACTTTGAAAAATGGTGTTTTAATTGGTTTTAACGGAAAGAAATATTTAACCAAAAAGTGTGAAGCCAAAATTTTAAACGAAATTCCAAACTTTCCTGAGCGAGCAAAAAAAATTCGAGATGAACGCCACGGACCAACATCTTGGCTTTCAATAACCATTAACGAAGGCAAATTTCGACAAGTTAGAAAAATGACCTCGGCTGTTGGATTTCCAACTTTAAGGTTGGTCAGAGTTCGAGTTGGAAACATCTATTTAAGTGATTTAAATCCAGGAGAAGTTCTAGAAGTTGAAAATTTTAATGTCTAAAAATCTAATTGTCTAAAAATCTAACAATCTAATTTAATGTTAAACATAGTTTTAGTAGAACCAGAAATCCCAAATAACACAGGTAATATCGGACGTTTGAGCGTTGGAACCGAAAGTCGTTTACATTTAATTCATCCATTTGGATTTGTTATTAACGACAAAAATTTGAAGCGTTCCGGATTAGATTATTGGGTACATTTGGACGTTACAGAATACCAAAACGTTGAGGAATGGATGACTCAAATAAAAGATAAATCGAGAGTTTTTTTAATGAGTTCTCATGCTTCAAAATCTATTTACGAAGTCGAATTTCAAGATGAAGATTGGTTAGTATTCGGAAAAGAAAGTGTTGGTTTATCTCAAGAAGTTTTAGCTAAATTTGAAAATCATTTAACGATTCCTATGTCCAATTTAATTAGAAGTTATAATATTGCTAATTCGGTAGCATTTGTAGTTGGTGAGGCGAAAAGGCAAATTAATTTGAAATAGTTTATGCGACCAATTATCGACTTAAATAACACATGGAGTTCTGAGGAAACGATAGTTTACGTGTCTAGATTTGAGATAATTGGTGGATGTTTTATACAAATCTTAATTCTTGTATTGTTTTACTTTTCTATAATAAATAACAATTATATAGTTTCAATTTTATTACTAATTCCAACATACTTTTTAGTTAAAAAAATAAAGAAATTATTTATTGAAAGGAACGAAATTCAGTTGACTATTAACTCTTATGGAATAAAAGTTAAAAATGAACCAATAATTAGTTGGGATAATATAGAAAACGAGCGAATTATAAGAATTGGAAAGAGAAAAAATTCACGACATGACTTTGTTTTCAATGATAAAATTCAGAATAGGGAAAGGCGATTTCGAACCGATATATTAAGTTTTGGTTTTTTTGAATTAATGAAATCTGCTAAAATCCATAGAGAACGATTTAATAGAAACAATACAATAAAAGATTCTTAACGATATTTAATAAATTATAATATGCGAGAAAATATAACCGTTCAGCAAGCATTAAGCAAAGGTAAAATCAAGTTGGTTTACCTTCCTTTATTTCTTATTTTAGTTTTTATTGGAGTAGGAGTTTATCTAAAAACTATCGAATTAATTGAAGATTGGATGATGGCAGTTTTTGCTGTAGGAGGATTTTTATTAGCTTGGCTAGCTTGGAGTTATTTTGTTGTTGAATGGAAAATTTGGGCTTTTGAAAATGTTAGAAATGTTCACGAGTTAAAACGAAAAGCGATTCAAAATAATTTGATTTGGAAAGATGATAGCTGGTTTAATAAAACCGAAATCATCAATTATGAACAAAAGCAAAAATTAAAACTTCTTGAAAGAAAATTTCTTGAAAAAGATGTATATCATGATGATATAAATGTTCCGAAAGAAACGCTCATTCATTATTCTAAAGCTACTATTGCGTTCGGAATTGTTTTTGGACTTTTATTTTTATCTGTTGGTATTTATGTTCTAATGGAGAATTCGAAAGATTATTATTACTTGTTTTTTCTAGGATTAGGACTATACTTTTTCTACAATTCAATTCCTAAATTGATTAACAATCAACCTCAAATTAGTGTCAACTCTAAAGGAATTCAATTCTATAAATCAAGTTTAATGGAATGGGAATTTATTGACAATGAATATGTTGATATGAGACGAAGTGGTAAACACGTTAACTATTATTTGGTTTTCAAATACCGCAATAAACATCAGGAATATCACATAGATGAATTGGCAATTACTCCAGAAAAATTAGAGCAACTTATGCGTGTTTACCGAGTTAGATTTGAAAAGAGTAGTTTCTAATTATCTAAATATTTCTTCAAAAAACACTTTCATTGCTTCCCAAGAACGCATTGCTGCTTTTTCGTTGTATGCAGCGCCTTTGCTGTTGTCATTTCCTGCATCTTTATGAGTGAATGCATGAACTGAGTTTGCATAATAAACCATTTGCCAATCGGCTTTTGCAGTTCTCATTTCGTCTTGAAAAGCTTTGATTTCTGTTTCAGGAACATAAAAATCATCTGCACCATGAAGTACTAGAACTTTAGTTTTGATTGGTTCAATTGTTCTTGAAGCATCTCTGCCTAATCCTCCATGAAATGATACAACACCTCTTATATTCATGTTTGTTCTTGCTGCTTCAATAGCACCTGTTCCTCCAAAGCAATAACCAATAACTGCAATTTTATCAGGATTTGCGCCTTGTTTTATTAGTTCGTTCAAAGCTAATTGAATTCTTTTTTGGTATTCTTTGATATTTGTTTTGTAAAAACCGGCTAATTTTCCAGCCTCGCTCGGATTTGTGGGTCTTTTATCAATTCCGTATATGTCTGCAACGAATGTTAGATATCCTAGTTTTGCTAATTCAGCAGCATTCTCTTTTGCATTGTTATCAATTCCCATCCATGCAGGTAGAAGTAAAACGGCATTACCATTAGCAATTTTCTTTTCAGGAACAGCAACTATTCCTTCTAATTTTTGATTTTCATCATTATAAGAAATCGCTTGTTGTGCTTGTGAATTAATCATTGTAAGAGCAAAAAGAAATATAGATAGATTTTTCATGGTTGATTATTTTAAGCAAAAGTAAATTTTCGAATTAGTTTATGAATTAAAACAAATCATAATTATTTGATAATAAACTTTCCTCGTTCGCTATCAAATTTTATGTTTTCATCTTTAAAAAGTGTATCAAAAACGCCTTTTGAAATTAAATTACAAGGTTGATCTTGAATAACTAAATTCTCTGTCATAACTATCATTTCATCAGATAATTGAATCGCTAAATCAATATCATGAGTTGAAAACAAAATACATTTATTCGACTCAGTAGCAAGCTTTTTTAATAATTTGAACAACGATACTTTATGAAATAAGTCTAAATGGGTTGAAGGTTCGTCAAGAATAATTAGAGGTGTGTCTTGAGCTAAAGCTCTTGCTACAAGTACATTTTGAAATTGTCCATCACTGATTTCGTAATACTTTTTAGTAGCTAAATGTTCAATTTGAGTTAAATGAATTGCCTCATTTACTTTTTCAAAGTCTTCAGAAGTTAATTTTCCTATCCAATTGGTGTAAGGTTGTCTGCCTAGAGCGATTAGTTCAAAAACAGTCAAGTTGCTTGGAGGTAATTTTTCTGTTAAAACTAAACTCAAACTTTTGGCTAAATCAACTTGATTGAAGTTATTGAGGTTTATATCATTTAAATGAATTGAACCATCTAATGGTTTTTTAAGTCCTGAAAGCGTTCTTAAAAGAGTTGATTTTCCAATTCCATTTTCGCCAATTAAAGAAATTAGTTTTCCTTCTTGTAGTTTCAAGTTGAGGTTTTTAGCAATAACATTTTCTGTCGATTTAGACTTGTATCCAATCGAAAGATTTGTGGTTGTAAGTATGTTATTGTTATTACTCATTTTTATGATATCATTTTAAATCAGTCGATTTTTCCTAACCAATAACCAAATCACAATTGGCGCACCAATGATTGAAGTTATAGCATTTATCGGTAATGTAAAGTCAAATCCTGGCATTTGTGAAACCATATCACAAAAAAGCATAATAATTGCACCGATTATTATTGTTCCCCAAAACAAAACTAAATGATTACTGGTTTGAAAAATAAGTTTTGACAAATGTGGCACTGCTAATCCAATAAAGGCAATTGGTCCTGCAAAAGCCGTGATACTTCCTGCTAAAATACTTGTAGCAAGAATAATCATTCTTCTTGATTTTTTGATTTTTAAGCCTAAACTCTTGGCATAATTTTCACCTAATAGTAAACCATCTAATGATTTAATAGAAAACAAACTGATTAACAATCCAATACAAATTGCAATAAATAAAATAAGGATGTTTGGCCATGAAATATTTCCAATACTTCCCATGCTCCAAAAAGTAAATTTTTGTAGTTTTTCTGCAGAACTAAAATAGGTTAAAATCGAAACAATAGCACTTGCAAAACTGCTGAACATCAATCCAGCAATCAAAATAGTCATGGTGTCGCGCAAGAATTTGGAGATGGTTAAAACCAATAATAATACCATAAAACTTCCTAAGCAAGAAGCCAAAATAATTCCGTAGGAAGACAATAAAAAATCTGCTAATGATAAGGGTAAAATTCCGGCTCCAAGAATTACAAAAGCTACTCCCAAACTCGAACCAGAACTCAATCCCAAAACATAAGGACCAGCTAGTGGATTTCTGAATAATGTTTGCATCAATAAACCCGAAATGGATAATCCTATTCCCACTAAAATAGCAGTTATTGCTTTTGGAAGTCTAAAGTTTACAATGATATATTCCCAAGTTTCTTTGCTTGCATGAGAACCAAAAAGACTCTTGATAACTTCTTTAAAAGGAATAGCAACTTGTCCTAAACTGATGTTCAATAACAGTGCTAAAAGCAATAGCAATGAAAGTGATATAAAGAGTAAAGAATTTCGTTTTTGTGTTTTCAAATTATTTTAATTTTTCAAAAAAGAATGGTTTGTAACCAGTCAATAATTCGGGATGTAGTATTTTGACAATATCTTTTAGGACAATATCTGGTCGATTTGGAGCTAATTCATAGTATAAAATACCACCAGTTTTACCTTTTCTTCCACTAAACGAATATACATTTTTATTTTTAAATGCACTAAATTGTGCGTAATGTGGATTAGCGTCTGTCATTTCCTTCAAAGTAGAAAATTGTCCTGATGTAATCCATAAATCGGCTTCTTTTGCCTTTTCTAAAACAGTTTCAAATGATAACGATAAACTTCCTGTACCAGTTGTCTCTGCCCACAAATAGTTGCCTTTAGCTTCTTTTAATAATTGACAACCCCAACTTGTACCTTGTGGTAAATACCATTTATCTTCAAACATATCACCAGCTAATATTGTTGGATTAGAGGTTGCTTTTTTAGCAATTTCTAATGTTTTTAAATAGTCCTTTTCAATTTTAGTAAATATTTTATTAGCCAATTCTTGTTTCCCATATAATGCTCCAAAAAACTTAATCCATTCTGCTTTTCCTAAAGGAGTTTGTTCGTTCCAATCGCCATTAAGTAACACTTTTAAACCATTTTTTTCTAAATTGTCTAAGGTCGGATTGCTGTTATCTAATCCATATCCAATAATGACTTCAGGTTGTAAATCAATTAGAACTTCGGTATTTAAGGATTGATTGGTTCCTAATTCTTTTACTTTTTTTGCATCGATTAATGCACGAACTTTTTGCGATGAAATATACTTCAAATTTGGAAAACCAATTAAAGAATTTTCTTCTCCAAGCATTTCCAATGAAGGAATATGAGTGGTAGAAGTAACCACAATATTTTTTATAGGAACATTTATTGTAAGATTGTTTTTTAAAGAATCTGGAACAATTCCATTTTTTTCTTTAAGAATGTAAGTGTAGATTTTGTTTGCCTCTGGCCAAGGATTAGAAACCTTAACAATAGAAAACCCTTCATAGTTTATAATCGAAAATCCTTTGGCATATTTTACTTCGTTTACAGGAATTATTACATCGGCATTGCTAACTTCTTTTTTGCATTGAACAAAGCTGAAAACAATTAGTAACGAAAAGAAGGATTTTAAAAAACGCGACATTGATTATTTTTTTTGCAAAAGTAAAACAATGTTTTTACAAATTGACTTTTGTGTAACATTTGATGCAAAATCTAAATTTAAAGTAAAGTAACTTTGATGAAAATTAAATCATGAGAGATAATTCAAATACTTTTATGTACGTCGTAGGTGGAATAATTCTACTTCACTTTGTCGTTGGATTTGTTTGGTTGATTTTTAAATTTTCTAAAAAGAAAGACGATAAATAATTTACTTTTTAATTAATTTAAAATTTCCGCTTTTACCATTTTCTAATTCAAGGTTTAAAAAATAAATTCCAGAATTTAGTTGTGATGCAATAGTGTCAAGTTCATTTTTTGAAGTTGTTGCAATTAACAGTTTTCCAGATATATCTACAAGAGAATAGTTTAAAATAGTTTCTTCTGTCTGAATATCAAAATCACTTGAAAATGGATTTGGAGAAATTGAGATATTATATTTTTCAAACTCAGTTGTTTTTAGTAGATAGGCAGGCGATGGGTATTCAGTTTGACTAATTACAGAGTTATAATTATCTAAAGCATTTTTAAGTAAAACATTATCACAATCACAAACAACATTGTAATATCTTAATAAGTCATTATTCGTTGAATTTGGTGAATACTGTACATAATAATATACGTTGTAAGTTTGAAATATTTGATTCAATCCTGCATCGTTTGTTACAATGATTCCATTATTTACTCCAATTGGAACACCAATATTTATATTTGAAATTTGAGCTAGTAAGTTATCCTTAAATGGGCTTGCATAATTTGTTACCCTTGCTTTTTGAATCACACTTGAATAGGCCAAAAGGTCAGATGCTAGTTGAGAATAATTGCAATTGTTACACCATATTTCTACATGTCTTCCATTAAATGGAGGATAAAGGTGGCCTTCTTTTGATATATATTGAAATACATTATGTGCTTGTAAAATCTGATTTAAACCAATATCATTTGATTCAGTTGTATTATTTGTAGTAAAATTGAAGGCTGGTGCTCCAATATTTTGATTAGCTAATCTAATTTCAACAACATTGTTTTGTGTAAAGCCAATGTTAGAAAATAATAATATGAGTAATAGTTTTTTCATATATGTAAAATTTTATTTTTTAGCAATCATATATGGTATCACATTTATTTATTTGTGTTTGTTTACACAAACGTTTTGTTGATTGCGATTTCATAATCAGATGATTAAATCAATTACGAAGTTACGATAATTTATTTGTAATTAATTAGTTTGTCAAATGGTTTTTAAAAAATTACATTTGCACTCGTATTTCGGTTGTGACTTTGAATTTTTTCAGAGAAACATTAAAAGGGAAGGAAGTAATTGAAGATTGAAGATTAGCGATTTCTGATTTTAGATGTAAAATCAAAATTCAAAAATCATCTTCAAAATTCAAAAATCTTACGCTGTACCCGCAACTGTATGCTACAAAGCTTGTTGTTATCTACAAAACCATTGTTTGAATATTTTGGAACGAAGAATTTTTGATTAAGACTTTAAAATCCTAAATCTAAAAATCCTAAATCCTAAATCTAAAATGAGAAGGTAAACATCAAGACGCAAGCCAGGAGACCTGCCATATACACTGAGTATCAAACTTTCGGGAAAAAAGGTTTGGGTATGGGTAATTCTGTGCTTTTCTCCCATTATTATTAAATTATTGTTTAACAAAAAAAATGAACAAGAATTTCATTCGTATCAGTGCAATTGTAGCATTGATGTCAACTTGTGGCTATGCCCAAGAAAAAGATTCCACT
This sequence comes from Flavobacterium koreense, assembly GCF_054776075.1. Classification (NCBI taxonomy): domain Bacteria; kingdom Pseudomonadati; phylum Bacteroidota; class Flavobacteriia; order Flavobacteriales; family Flavobacteriaceae; genus Flavobacterium; species Flavobacterium koreense. Next base: position 75,962 of record NZ_BAAHCF010000029.1, read on the forward strand.
AAAGTGAATCAACTTCAAGAATTGGTAATTTCGGATACCAAATTTGCACAAAGCAAAGAAAAATCTGGAAAAGTAATCACCAAAATTTCTGCCGAAGAACTTCAGAAAAAATCGGGACAATCTTTAGCTACTGTTTTAAGTTCGGTTGCAGGAGTAGAAATTAACGGAAATCAATCTGCCAACGGAAAGAACTTAGGTTATTACATTCGTGGTGGAAAAAATCAACAAGTTTTAGTTTTGATAGACGGAAATCCTGTAACAGATGCATCCGGAATTAGTTTCGAATATGACTTGCGTTTACTTCCGGTTGATCAAGTAGAGAGTATCGAAATCATGAAAGGTGCTGCTAGTACATTGTATGGAACTGGTGCAGCCACTGCTGTTATCAATATTATTCTTAAAAAATCAAGCAAAAAGCCACTTCAAGCTAACGCTTATCTAAATATTGGTTCCAATAATACTTCTACTAATAGTAAATACAATGGTCAAGATTTTAATCAAGGTTTTTCTGTAAATGGAACAGTAAAAAAAGTGAATTATTTAGCGTCAATCAATAGTACAGAATCAGATGGAATGTCTCAAATTGCTGCTCTAGAAAATCAAACCTATGAAAACGACCGATTTTCAAGAGTCAATTATATGTCTAAAATTGGTTTTAAAGCATCAGAGAAGTTGACTTTAGATTTCTTCGGAAATTATGATGTGCTAAAAAACGATTATGATTTTTCGTTTGATAATACAGGTTTTAATGACACCGATTTGAATAAAAGTAATACTGAACAATTTCGTTTCGGATTTTCACCAAAATATAAATACAATCGAGGTGAGTTTGTAATTAATTCGAGTTTTACAAAGCTGCAACGTGATTATTCGGAGTTTAATTCTTGGACAAGTGTTATAGAAAATTCTCTTTATGAATCAAGAGGTATTAATTTGGATGCTTTCAATAAATATAAAGTTACAAATGATTTCTTTTTAGTAACAGGTGTAAATTATCAATTTTACGATATGTTTAGTGAAACTCCTTATGCTAATATCACTAGGGAATCAACAAAATTCAATATGATTGATCCTTATTTAACAGGAGTTTATACTTCTAAATTTGGATTAAATATTAATGCTGGTGCAAGACTAAACGTTCATAGTGAATATGGAAATCAAGTAGTTTATAACATCAATCCATCGTTTAGTTTTGGAAAAGAAGTTCCGGTAAAATTGTTAGCTTCATATAGTACAGCTTATGTAACTCCAAGTTTATATCAATTGTATTCAGAATTTGGAAATACTAAATTAACACCAGAAAAAAATGCAACTATCGAAGCTGGATTTGAAGTTGGATTATTGAATAAGAAATTAATTTTTAATGCAGTAGCTTTTCATAGAGAACAAAATAATAGTTTCGGATTTTATTTTGATAATGTAACTTTTGATTCCTATTATGTTAATATTGAAGGAATTAATAAAGCAAAAGGAGTAGAGACTGAGTTGAGTTATACTTTAAATAGTAAGTTTAAACTAAACGCAAATTATACCTTTACTCAAGTAGATAAAAATTTAGATCGATTGATACCAAAGCATAAAGCTAATGCTTCAGTTGATTATTTTGCTTCTGAAAGATTATTTTTTAATGTAAATTATCAATACTTAGATGGTAGAAAAGATGTTTACTTTGATGGAAACACTTTTGGAACTGCTTCTGTAAAACTAGGTTCCTATCAATTGGTTAATGCTTTAGTAAAATATAAATTGATAAAAAATAGATTGTCAATTTTTGGCGCAGCTACTAATATTTTAAATGAAGACTTTACAGAAAATATTGGTTATTCAACACGTGGTCGAAACTTCCGATTGGGATTGAATATCAGTTTATAAGATTTTTTTAAATTGTTTTTTTTATAACGCTTTCAGAGGATTTTCTTTGAAAGCGTTATTTTTTTTGTAAAAAAATTAAAGTATCTTGTAACAAAATAAATAGTGACTCGTCTTCACTATATAACCAACCAAACAAATGCAACAAAACGAGTTCATAAAGATAGTTTCACCATTTAAAGATAAACTCTTTAGATTGGCAAAACGACTACTCGTAAGCACAGAAGAAGCAGAAGATGCAACTCAGGAAGTTCTTGTGAAATTGTGGACTAAAAACGAAACACTATCAGAATTGAAAAGTGTTGAAGCTATGGCAATGACCATGACAAAGAATTATTGTCTAGATCAATTAAAGTCGAAACGAGCAAGTAATATGACGATTGTTCACAATAATTACGCTGACAATCAGGCGAGTTTGCAACAAAAGTTAGAGGATGAAGATAGTTTGAGTTGGGTTGAAAAAATAATTAACGATTTGCCAGAACAGCAAAAGTTGATTATTCAAATGAGAGACATTGAGCAATACGAATTTGAAGATATTGCAAAAATACTAGACATGAGTGAGGCAACTATTAGAGTATCACTTTCACGAGCTAGAAAAACGATTAGAGAAATAATGACCAAAACACATAATTATGGCATTGGATAGAATAGAAAATTTAATAGACAAATACTTTGAAGGAGAAACAAGTATTGCCGAAGAAAATGAATTAAAAGTTTATTTTTCTTCCACAGATGTTGCGCAGCATTTGAAACAATACCAAACCATTTTTGGTTATTTCTCTCAAGCAAAAGAGCAACAGTTTACGCAAGAAATTCCACTACAAACTAAAAAACGAAATGTCGTATTGTGGTTATCTATTGCAGCATCAGTTGTGGTAATGCTTGGTGTTGGTACGATGATGTACTTTAATAATGATAAAGAAGAACAATTTGTAGCTTGTTCTCCAGAAGACAATCCGGAGTTGGCACTTCAACAAACAGAGAAAGCTTTAGCATTAGTTTCAGAACATTTAAATACTGGCATAGAAAGTGTAAGTTATATTAATGAATATGAGCAATCAAAAAACAGAATTTTTAAAAAATAATCAGTCAAAAAACGAATAGAAATCATGAGAAAATTAATTTTAATTATCGCTTTAGTATTAGTTTCTAATACATTATTTGCACAATCAGTCTTTGATAAATTTGATAATCAAGACGATATCACTACTATTATTGTAAACAAAAAAATGTTTACCATGTTGAGTAAAGTAGATGCTAAAGACAAGCAATCACAACAATACATCAACTTAATCAAGAAGTTAGACAACTTAAAAGTGTTTGTAACTGCTAATGACAAAAAGAGTGACGATATGAAAGCAGTTGCTGATAAATATGTCAAGTCTGTTGGATTAGAAGAGTTAATGAGAATAAATGAAAAAGGTAAAACAGTAAGAATTTATGTTAAATCTGGTGCAACCGAATCTCAAGTAAAAGAACTTTTAATGTTCATTGAAGGTTCAGGAAAAGAAGAGTCTGTATTGATGTCTTTAACAGGAAACTTTGATTTAGATGAGCTTTCTGCACTTACAGATAAAATGAATTTACCTGGTGGTGCCGAGTTGAAAAAAGCTGGTAAAAAATAATATCATGAGAGTAATCACCTTTTTAGCTATCGCTTTGAGTTTACTTTTATTCAGTTGTAATTCGGAGCCAAGTTTACAGAAATATTTTGTTGACAATCAAGAAAAACCTGGTTTTGTGGTTGTAGATGTTTCTCCAAGTATATTGAATTTAGATAAAACTAAGTTAACAGCAGATCAAAGTAAAGCATTGTCATCTTTTGAAAAAATGAATATTTTGGCTTATCAAATTAACGATAAAAATAAATCGGAGTTTGATGTAGAAAGAAAGAAAATCAATGAGATTTTGAAAGATACTACCAATTATCAGCAATTAATGAAATTTGGTTCTGGTAAAGATGGAGCTTCAATAAGTTTTGTTGGTGATGAAGACCATATAGATGAATTCATCCTTTACGGAGCTAAAAGCGATAACGGATTTGCAGTAGTTAGAATTTTAGGAAAAGATATGAATCCTGCAGACGCAATGACTTTTCTATCGGTTTTGAAAGAATCTAATATCGATATGAAGCAATTAGAAGCATTAAAAGGATTAATGAAATAGTTATTTAATAATTATAAAATTGAGGTTAGTTGTAAAACAAAATCCGATTCATTACGAATCGGATTTTTTTATTTTTGTTTGAAATATTTAAAAGGAACTACTAACATTCCAAAACATTCTCCATGTTCTTTTCCAATATGTTTGTGGTGCATTTTGTGAGCTCTTCTCACGGCTTTAGCATAACGATTATTGGCATTTCTAAACATTTTAAAGCGTTGGTGAATAAAAATATCATGAACTGTGAAGTAAGCCAATCCATAAGCGAAAATTCCTAAACCAATAGCTAAACCTATTTCTAAGATGTCATTTTGCCAAAGCAAGAAAAAACCAATACTAACTACAGCATAAAAGATGAAAAACGCATCATTTCTTTCAAACCACGAATCGTGATCTTTGTTGTGATGGTCTGCATGAAGATTCCAAAGAAATCCGTGCATAATGTATTTGTGACTAAACCAAGCCATGAACTCCATGACGGAAAAAGTAACAAAAAAAACTAAGATATGTAACCACATAATTTATATAATATTTAATTTATAAGAGAAATAACATTTTGCAAAAAGACCATATTTTTGATAATCATGAACTCTAATTCTAGTATTTTTAATTTCTGTTGAAGGTGTTTTCTTTAATTTTGAAAGTAATTTTTTATAATAAATATAAGCTGTATAAACACCAAATTTAGCTTCCAATGGCAATCCAACAATTCCTTGGTAACCTGCTTCAAAATCGGCTTCTATTTCTCTAATGATTTCATTTTTTGAAGCTTCGTCTAATTTTGTTAAATCGGTATTCGGAAAATAAGTACGACTTAAATCTTCAAAATCGGCTTTTAAATCTCTAAGAAAGTTTACTTTTTGAAAAGCCGAACCCAATCGCATTGCCGAATGTTTAAGCTCTTCATATTTTGCTTCGTTTCCGTTTACAAAAACCTTCAAACACATCAAACCTACAACATCTGCCGAACCGTAAATGTATTCGTTGTATTCTTCTTTTGTTTTGTATTCCGATTTAACCAAATCAAGTTTCATACTTTTCATAAAAGCATCGATCAGATCATTTGGAATTTCATATTTGTGAACCGTGTGCTGAAACGAATTTAATATCGGATTCAAACTGATTTTACTTTGTAAAGCGGCTTCCAAATCTTTTTCAAATAAATTGAATAACTCTTCTTTGTTGTAATCGTGAAAGGAATCAACAATTTCGTCAGCAAAGCGCACAAATCCATAAATATTATAAATATCTTGTCGGATACTTGGAGCCAACATTTTTACAGCAGAGGAGAACGAAGTGCTGTACGACTTGGTTACATTCTTGCTACATTCAAAAGATACGGTGTCAAAAAGTGATTTCATCTATTTAAATTTTAGCGGTGTTTTTTTATTAAATCTGCAACAAGTTTTCCCGAAATTAATGCTGGCGGAACTCCTGGTCCAGGAACTGTTAATTGTCCTGTAAAGTATAAACTTTTAACTTTTTTACTTTTCAATTTTGGTCTCAAAAATGCTGTTTGTAATAACGTGTTTGCCATTCCGTAGGCATTTCCTTTATAAGAATTATAATCTTTTATAAAATCATTTACACAGAAGGACTCCTTAAAGATAACATTATTTTTTAGACTTTGCGCTGTTAATTTTTCTAAACGTGTCATAATTTTTTCAAAATACATTTCACGCAACTCATTTGTATCGTTCAATCCTGGTGCTAAGGGAATCAAAAATATAGCAGCTTCTTTGCCTTCTGGAGCCGAATTTGAATCGGTTTTAGAAGGAAAACTTGCATAAAACAATGGATCTTTCGGCCATCTCGGATTATCATAAATATCTTGTGCATGAACATCAAAATCTACGTCAAAAAATAATGAATGGTGTTCTACATTTGCAATTTTTTTATCAAAACCTACGTAAAATAGGAGAGAAGAAGGTGCGAAAGTTTTCTTTTCCCAATATTTTTCTGAATAAGCACGGTGTTTTTCATCCAATAAAGTTTCTGAATGATGATAATCTGCTCCTGATAAAATAATATCTGCAGTAACTCTTTCGCCATTTACAACCAATGCGGTCGCTTTTCCATCAGTAACTTCAATTTTTTCAATATTGGAATTCACATTGATAGTAACACCAAGTTCTTTAGCCAATTGTTCCATCGCAAGAACTACTGAATACATTCCGTTTTTTGGATGCCAAGTTCCCAATCCGAAATCGGCAAAGTTCATAAAGTTATAGAAAGATGGTGTGTCAGATGGTTTTGCACCCAAAAACAAAACAGGAAATTCTAATATTTGAACTAACTTTTTGTTTTTAAATCGGCGTCTAATGTCTTTAGAAATATTCCCGAAAAACTGGTTTACTTTTAAGGCAGTTTCAACTGTAATTAATTCCAAAGGAGAAACTCCTGGACGATAAACTAAATCTTTGATGGCAATTTCGTAGTTGCTTTGCGCTTCTTTCATAAAAGAGGCCAATTTTTCACCACTACCTTTTTCGATAGACTCGAAAGTTGTAATAATTTCTGGAAGATTATCTGCAATGGTTACAAATTCATTCACTCCAAAATACACTTGGTATGCTGGAGAAAGTTTTATTAATTCGTAATAATCAGAAGGGTTTTTGCCGAAATCATTGAAGAATCTTTCAAAAACATCGGGCATCCAATACCAAGTTGGTCCAATGTCAAAAGTGAAACCATCTTTCTTTAGTTGTCTAGCTCTACCACCAATGGTGCTGTTTTTTTCATAGATAGTTACTTTGTTGCCTTCTTTTGCCAAATAGCAAGCTGCAGCCAAAGCTGAAAATCCTGAACCTATTATTTTTATATTTTTTCTCATATTGTTTAACAAAAATAGTAAAAAGTTAAACAATAAAAAATTTTTATGAAAATTTTATAAGTTTTCAACTAGTTCATTTATTGTTTTAAACTGTCTAATCTTGTTATTTAAGTTCTTTTGGTCAACGTGTTCTGTCATTCTTCCCATCAACCATAGTTCAGAAGTATCGTCTAGAATTTGCTCTTTTAATTCTTTGATGTAATTATTTACATTAGCTTTTTCGGGCTCAACCGTCATGTAACAAATGTAAGTGATGTTATTGAAGTATTTTTTTAAATCTTTTAAACTTTCCATGGGAACACTTTCGCCAAGGTAAATGGTTTTGTAACCATTCAAAAGAATGTCATAATTCAAATACATCAATCCCAATTCATGAATTTCATTCATAGGTAGATATAGTACGAATAATCTGTCTTCTTTGGTTGGTTTTTGTGTCTGAATTTTCTCTGTATTAGTAAGTAATTTCAATTTTATTAGATAACTAATAAAATGTTCGTGCGCTGGCGTAATCGTATCAGATTGCCAAAGAAAACCAATTTCTTCCATCAATGGAATGAAGACTTCAAAGAAAACTTCTCTAAATGATTTTTCAGAAAGTAAAGTGTCGTAAGTATTGAAAAATAGCGTTTGATCAAAATTCATCATAGCCAATTTAAAAGAACTTATAGCATGACTTTTAGCACTTTTAGCAGAAACAATATCGCGAACTAATTCAGGAATTTTTTCTTGAGACATTTTTGAAATTTTCGAAATTTTATAGCCATAATCGTGCAACAATGTAATATTCAAAAGTTTTTGCAACGCATTCAAATCATAAAAACGAATGTTGGTATCCGTACGCATTGGTTCCAAAACATTATATCGTTTTTCCCATATTCTAATGGTGTGCGCCTTGATTCCAGATAGGTTTTCTAAGTCTTTTATGCTGAAAGTATTTTTAACACTGTTCATTGTTTTAATATTTTTGTTAAACAAAAGTACTAAAAAAATTAAACAAATGATAAAATTTTGGAATTATTTGGGAAATTGGGTTGGGAATTAGGAAATTTTTGAAGGTTTTAACGTTCCGCGGCTTCAAGAGGCTGCGAACTTCGTAACCGCGTACTTTCGGCTAAGATAAAAATTCCTGCGATAGAAAAATATGAATTTACCGGATATTTCGCAGTCTCTTGAAACCGCTGTTAGTGGCTGCCGCTATGGTAACTTTATCTGAGTTTCACTTTTATCTTTACAGTTTCCTTTCGTATACCTAATAAGTAAACTTTTGTTTCCCGTTTCATAAATAGTGTCTATTGTTAAATTGGGCATCACTGCTTCTTCACATAAATCTAAACTGATTTCTCTCTTCTTTAATGTTTTTAGATTTTGCAGAATTATTTTCTTTGTGTCAATTGAATCAGCAAAAGCTATATAATTTTTGATACTATCGGAATAAAGATAAAATAGAAAGTCACTAACCTTTTCTTTACCACTTATATTTAAGAGCTTTCCATTCCAGCACATTGTGCCGCAACCTTGACGAACAAACACATAGTCGGAATTGTCCCATTCAATGAGTGAATGTGAAGCTGCATAAGGATTATCTGCAATTTGATATCTGTATATTTTTCCAGATTTAGTCTTGATATTCAAATAGTATAAATCTTTTGATTGACTTCCTCGCAATTCGATTTCATTTTCTGAGTCGGATTTATATTTTTGAATAAGTAAAGTATCAGCGTCCCAATATTTTTCGGAATCAGATTCGGTAACAACTTTATTTTCTATTACAGCGGAATCCTTCTTTAAACTATTTTCTGTTACAGTAGAATTCTTCTTTTTACAGTTGAGCAGCAATATGCATATTGATAATAAAAGTACAATGTTTCTTTTCATATTGTTTGCGGTAAGTTTTTTGAGCGGTTGCCACTAACTTATAAATAGCAGCTACAGTATTAATAAAAATCAAATATACTAAAAACAAACCTCATTAAAAACAAAAAAATCCAAGCCAAAACTTAAATAACTTTAAATTTTAACTTGGAATTTCATTCATCCGTGACTTCGATGGGATTCGAACCCACACGCCTTTCAGCACTACCACCTCAAAGTAGCAAGTCTACCAATTTCTCCACGAAGCCGTAAATAAAAAAAGCCAAGCAAAATGCTCGACTTTATTTTGTGACCTGGCTGGGGCTCGAACCCAGGACCCCATCATTAAAAGTGATGTGCTCTACCAACTGAGCTACCAAGTCATTGCTTGAAGAAATTTTATAAAAAAAAGTGACCTGGCTGGGGCTCGAACCCAGGACCCCATCATTAAAAGTGATGTGCTCTACCAACTGAGCTACCAAGTCATTGCATTTCCTCAATGCGGGTGCAAATATAAGGCGATATTATTTATTTTTCAAAGCAATTTTGTTTTAAATTTACCTTTTTTTAATATTATCTCTTAATGCCTTAATTTATAAGGTTTTATTTTATGAAAAAAGTTGTTTTAATAGGTTATATGGGAAGCGGTAAGTCGGTTGTGTCTAAAAAATTAGCACAACAGATTGGATTTTCCGTCGTGGAATTGGATGAAATGATCGAAGAAAAATGCGAAATGTCTATCGAAGCACTTTTTTCTACCAAAGGCGAATTATTTTTTAGAAAACAAGAACACCAACTTTTTTTAGAATTACTTTCAGATGAGAAAAATAGCGTCATAAGTACCGGTGGAGGAACACCTTGTTATTTCAATAATCATGAGTTATTGAATGGAGATAACGTGGTTTCTATCTATTTAAAAGCATCGATTGATACATTATATAATCGTCTTTTAAAAGGAAAACAAAAGCGTCCTTTGATAGCCAATTTAGATGATAATGAAATTAAAGAATTCATAGCAAAACATCTTTTTGATAGAAGTTTTTACTACAATCAAGCGACTTTAAAAGTAAATGTTGATGGTAAAAATATTGATGAAATCGTTGCTGAAATTGCAAGTTTATTAGCTTAATTCGGCAAAACTATTATTGTCTTCAAATACAACAGAAACATGTTCATGTGAAGATGTTGAAAGCGAAATTCCTTTAAAATCAACTTTTATTGGATATTTTTTATGGTTTCTATCTACTAAAACCGCAGTTTTGAATTTCTTTAAAGGAACATCCAAGAAATGCTTCACGCCATACATTAACGTTGAACCTGAATTCAATACATCATCAACTAAAACAATGCCTTTATTTTGATATTCTTCTTTTGAGATTGAGGTAGTTATTTCTGAATTTAGATTTGTTTTATCGATTTTTACTTCGCATAAAATTACTTTGATTGGTGAAATTGAATGTAAAGAAACCGCTAGTTTTTCTGCTAAAACATAACCATTGGAAGCTATTCCTGCCAAAACAATGCTTTCTTCCTCTACGAAAGTTTCATAAATTTGATAAGCAATTCTCTTAATTTTATGTTCAATTTCTTGATGTGTAAGAATGATATTTTGGCTCATGGTTTTATTTTTTTGTAAATATAAAAAAGAGTTCGTTTCCTTGTCTAGGTTTTATTGAATTATGTGCAGTTTCTAATGTTTTTAAATAGAAATCATTTTCAAATAAAGAACTATATTCTTCTTTCGAACCACCAAAAGGCGGACCAACTTCGGTTAAAGGAAATTGAAATAACAATCCTGCTAATTTTCCATTTGGATTTAATAACTCTTTCATTTTTTGGACATAATCTTTTCTTAAAGAAGGTTCTAAGGCACAAAAGAAGGTTTGTTCAATAATTAAATCATAGTTGTTTTCATGTTCAAAAAAATCTGATTTTATTAGTTGATTTGGATTACAATTAGGTACTCTTTTTTGAATGTTATCCAAAGGAGATTGGGCAAAATCTAACACAAAAACATTTTGAAAACCATTGTCCATTAAGTAATCAAATTCATGACTATTTCCTGCTCCTGGAATTAAAATCTTGATGGATTTGTCTTCAATTTGGTCGATGTATTCTTTTAAAGGAGTTGAGATAGTGCCAATATCCCAACCAATTTCGTTATTCTGATAACGTTCTTCCCAATAGTTGCTATTCAGTTTCATCAATATCAGTACTAAATTCTATGTCATCCAAATCGCGTCGGTCTTTTTTAGTTGGTCGACCAGTTCCAGTTTTTCTGTAATGTTCTTTTGATAATTTTAATAATTCTAAATGAGCAAAAGATTCGGCTGGAGTTTCATCTTTTCGATAAACATCAACAAGTTTTGCGCCAACACGATTGGCAGGAACATCCAAAACAGAAATTATATGAGTAATTTGGTCTTTTCTAAAGGTAATTTTATCGCTCGGGAAAACCTCTTTAGATGCTTTGGCAACTTGACCATTCACAGTTATATGGTTCTTTTTACAAGCTTCAGTAACCATATTTCGGGTTTTATAATATCGAACACACCATAGGTATTTATCTACTCTCATAAAAATATCTAAAATCAACGTTAAATAGTTTACAAAAATAAATCAATATTGTATCTTGCGCACTTAAAATTGATTAATAATGAATAATATTTTTAAAATACTTTCAGCAGTAGTATTTTGTGGTCTTTTAGCATCTTGTAGCAAGAGTGATGACCCAGTAACGCCATTAAGAGATTATGCAGAACAATATGCAGCTGATATTGACTCAATTGATGATTACATCGATACGCATTACATGACAGTTGATCCAACAAATTTTGATGTGACTTTTACTGAAATTCCTACTGGTGGAACTCAACAATCTATTAGAGCGCAAACATTATATCCACTTAAAGATACTCTTGTAAAAGAGGATGGTATTGAGTATAAAGTATATTATATTAAGTTTAGAGAAGGTGATGCTGTAAATGGTAGACGACCAACACAAGTAGATTCTGTTTACGTTTCTTATAGAGGAACTAGATTGACCGACGATCAATTTGATGAAGCTACAAACCCTGTTTGGTTTGGTTTGCAAGATGTCATTACTGGTTGGACGCATATTATGCCACGTTTTAAAACAGGGACTTATACCGTAGCTTCTGGTTCAAACCCGATTACATTTAACAATTTTGGTGCAGGTGTTATGTTTTTGCCATCTGGTTTAGCATATTATAATAATGGTGCTGGTTCCATTCCTTCTTACGCTCCAATAATTTTTAGCTTTAAATTATATGAATTAAGATATCGTGATCATGATAGAGATGGAATTTTATCTAAAGATGAAAGATGGTTAAGTTCTAATGCACCTTCTAATCCTGCTGATCTTTTATCGCCGAATAATGTAAAATTTAGATGGAGAGAGAATCCATTTTTAGGATATGATTATGATGGAGATGGAGACGTAGAAATTTACGATACTGATGGAGATGGAACACCAAATATGTTAGATATAGATGATGATGCTGATGGTATTCCTACTAAGCTTGAAAGAAAATATACCATAACTTCAGGAGTTGCTCCAAATATAATTGTTAATACTTATTATTATCCATTTAATGGCGCTGCAGTTGATAATACTGCAACTCCTATAGATGAAAGAAGAGGTATTCCGAGAAAGTTTACTGGATTTAATACTTCTACTAACACGATTCAAGGAGTACAAGCAGATTTTACTGATCCAGAAAGATTAAGAAGACATTTAGATCCAACATGTAAACCTCCTTATGGAGAAGATTAATAAAAAAAATGCCGTTCAAAATTTTGAACGGCATTTTTTTTATTTAGTTTCTTCTAACTTCTTTCTTTCTTCAATTAATTGTTTTAATTGTTTTCCGTAAATCGATTTTGAAATTTCTGGCGTAAGTGATTTTTGAATGGTATCAAGATATTTTAAATTGATATCGTAGATTTCTGCAACGGCTACATAAGGAGCAACAGCATGACTTGCATTGTTAACAGCAAAATTTGTTGTGTAAAGATATTTTCTCTTTAAGATATTATCTTGTTCTACTTGAATTTTGGCTAATTCTGCAGTGTTTTTATTTTTAAACGCAGTAAACCTTTTTTTAACTAATTCTAAATTTTCATCTACGTAACGCGATACTACTTTTTTGTATTCGTCATATAACTCTTGATTTTTAGAACCTGTAATTTTTGCGTCAGCAGTAAAAAATTCTAAAGATGATTCAATATTAATTTTTCCTGGTTCAACAAAGAACGGAAGATTGTTGTCAACAGAATTAGAAACTCCTCTATCTAAGAAAAGGTAAAGCATTTCTGGTGAATCAATATTCATTTCGCTTGTAAAATGAGAGTCACCATCAATAATAATGGTATCAATAGCTACAAGAGTAGTGTCTTTAATTCTTTGAATGTATAAAGTTCCTTTTTTTAAACCTTTAATATTACCGGTTATTTGAAGGTTTTTGTCTGATTTTTTTTCAGAACATGAAGTGATTACTACAAGTGCTAGTAAAGCAATAATTATTTTTTGCATGGTTTATTTTATTTTCGGCAAAATAATAAAAAAATCCTCAATCTATTGCATAAATTGAGGATTTAAAAAATGGATATATTCAAGTTTATCCTTTTAACCAAGCTTCTTTTAAAGTTTGTTTTGCTGGTTCCACTACTTGATAGCCTTCAGACTCTTGGTAAGACAAGATTGCTTTACCAGTCAATGTTTGTTCTTTACCATCTCGTTTTACTTTTATAGTTACATTCTCACCGTCTTTCCAGTTTTGAGAAGCAGTCATCATTTCAGACAAAGTATCAAGATTGTAGTTAGTACCATTTAATGAAAGAATGACATCATCCGCTTTCAATCCGATATTGGTCATAAAAGTACTTAATTCTGTATTGTTTCTAACTATGATTTCTTTGGTTGTTGGGTTTCCAGAAATTCCAGCCGATTTAGAACTGTTTAAGAATGGATTTACCGCTTTTTTAATTTTCCCTTTTGCAATTCCAACTTTAGCAAAATAAACTTCATATGGAATTGGAGTAGGACCAGCAACATAGGTATTTAAAAATTCACCTACTTCTGGATAAGTCATTTCGGTTATTCTAGCAAAAAGTTCATTGTCATTAAATGGTTTTGTTGGACCAAATTCATTAGTAAGTTTTTGCATCATATCTAAGATTCCTCTTTGTCCATTACTTTTTTCACGGATAATGATGTCAATGCACATTCCAATTAAGGCTCCTTTTTCATAAACGTTTAGATATTGACCTTTGTATGGGTCAACAAGAACATTTTGACTCATGGTTGTAAAAGGCATGGTGTCATTCATACGTTTTGCACCCTTTATTTTATCATCCATTCTTCTGTAAAATGCATCTTCAGTAATTAAACCTTGGTTTACTTGAAATAAGTTTGCAAAATATTCGGTAACACCTTCATACATCCATAAATGTTGTGACATTTTAGGTGAATTAAAATCGAAGTAATGAATTTCATTAGAGTGAACTCCAAGTGGTGTTACAATATGAAAGAACTCGTGCGATACTACATCAATAATTTGTTTTCCTAATACACCAGTTGGCATCATTTCTGGAAAAACTACTGTTGTAGAACTGTTATGTTCTAAAGCTCCAAAACCTTTTGCATCAGTCTTTTTCATTTCAGAAAGATAAAGAAGGACAGTATATTTTTTATTACTATTTACAGCTCCTAAAAATTTCTTTTGAGCACGCATACATTTTTCTAAATCAGCAGAAAGTGCTTTAGCAGTATGTTTTTCATTTGGTGAATAAACGCTAAAAAGGATTTCCATTCCGTCTACATTGAAAGTAATGTAATCAGGTTTAGAATACATTATAGGATTATCTACTAAGTCATTATATCTTGAAACAACAAAAGTATCTGATAAATTACTGCTGTCAGAATCGACTAATGATGTAGCTCCAAAAAGATTTTCAGAATGGGTAATATTTAGCTTATAAGTCAAATCTTTTTTGTCTTCAAAATAGCCTACAAATCCATGATTGTTTAGCATGAAATTTTTACCTTCTAAGATGTTTGTTCCTGCAGGAGAGAATACACCACTTCCAAATCCACCTCCGCCTTCAATATCATAAGTGTCATTAACTAAATAGGTAATTTTATCTAATTTTTTAGCTTCTTTTATAGTCCAAGAGTTAGTGCTTAGTTTTTCAACTTGTAAAGCATTTCCTTTACTATCAAAAGCTTTCATATCATCAATGAATTTCCCATAATCATCCTCAGAATATGTTCCCGGAATTATTTTTGGTAGGTGATATACAACTTCATCGGTTGTGATAGTTGGTGCACTAATAGAAACTAAAAGTTTATCATCTTTTACGTCGTTTAAGTTGATGCTTACTACAACTTCAGATTTTTCAGAAGAAACTGCTGTCGAAGTTGGTTTACAACCGAAAAGTAAAGTAGCAACTGCTAAGGATAGGATTATTTTTTTCATAAAGTATCAAAATTTCTAACAATAGGTAGCTAATCTAATAGATTTGTTACAAAGTATTTAAATTATTTTACCTGAATTTTTATCCAATTTAATATTTCAGTCAAAGCTATTGGTGAAATGGTTTGTTCAATTTTATCATATTCACTTGGAGCACCTGTTGTACATTCTTGAAACAAATGATTTAGATTAGGAAGTTCTTTGATTGTAACTTTTTTGTTTTTAGCTTTAGCTAAAGCATTTTTTATGGCTTCCAAATTTTCTTTTGCTGGAACTTGCAAATCTTTTAATCCATTAAGTGCAAGAACTGGACATTTTACTTTTTCTAAGGCAATACTTGGATCTAGTTTTATAAAATATTTTATCCATGTTTCTGTATATTGATTTATTTGAAATTTAATGTATTGATCTTTAGTCATTCCTTCAGGATATTTTATATTAGGAGTTTTACTAATTGCCTCTTCAAAAAGATTGGTTAAATCAGCATTAAGTATAGAATCATCAGTAGATTTAATTATTAAATCAAATATTTTTTCATTGAAAAGTTTTCCCTCGTTTATGTTTTCTTCAGTTGTACCATCAGCTCTTGAAATTAATTCTTGTTGTAATAAAAGTAATTTATCGCCTCTCAACCCAGTTCCTGCAAGTAATACAATAAAACTTACATTCTTGTTTCTACTAGCTACCATTGGAGCTACAACGCCTCCTTCACTATGACCAATAAGACCAATACTTTTTTTGTTTATTTCTTTTCTGCTAAGTAAATAGTTTACTGCTGCTTCTGTATCATAAGAAAAGTCTAAAGTTGTTGAAGAGGCATAATTTCCTTTAGATGAAGCAGTTCCTCTGTCGTCGTATCGTAAAACGCCAATTCCGTTTCTTGTTAAATAATCTGAAATTACTAAAAAAGGTTTATGCCCAAGAAGTTCTTCATCACGATTTTGTGGACTACTTCCCGTAATTAGTATTACTACTGGAAAGTTTCCTTCTTTGCTAGGTAGTGTTAAAGTTCCAGCAAGTGTTACTCCGTCTTTTTTGTTTTCAAAAGTAACTTCTTCAGTATAGTAAGGATAAGGTTTTTTTGGTTCTTGTGGTCTAACCAAAGCCACTTTTACCACTTTTTCTCTAGATAATTCCATTGGGAAACTTTGTCCAACTTGTTTGAAAATTCCTTTTATTTTATTGTTTTCAAAAGTTCCTTCATATTCAATTCTACCTGCTGGAATTGCAAATTTGAAAGTAGCATTTTCAAAACTTGTTGTTGTAATTGGTATGCCAAATGCTTTTTGCTCAGGACTGTCCATTGTTGATTTATAACCATTTTCAGTTTTGGTAACATTAATTTCAATAGGTAATTGAGCTCCTGGAACTTTTAATAATCCATACCATTTACCTGTAATATCTTGTCCGAAAGTTGTTAACGACAAGAAGAATATAACGATTGTTATTGATGCTTTTTTCATTTTATCTAATAGTTTAGTTTTAGTATTATAATTTTTGATATCACTTCAGCTAGAATTATTGCTAAAGCAAAAAGTAAAATATGTTTTGCTTCTTTTGAGTTGGTTGCAGTTTTGAATCCATTGAAAAGAAGGATTATTGACCAAATTAAGCAGGCAAATGTTGCAATTCCAGAAAATACAAGTAGAGCCATTTCTGAATTTTCAATATTGATTTGTTTGTTTTTTGAAACCATATTTATTAGTTTTTCAGTAACCAAATACATTTTGTTGTTTACATTGAAAAATAATAGGAAGTAAAAAGGAATTTTTGCAATTAGGCTTGTTGCTATAATGTCAATAAAGCGTGTTTTTTTATTTACTATTTTGCCAACAAGAAATAAAAGTGCTGATAGAATAAAAATATTTATTGTTAAATCAATTGCTGTTGTTGCAATAGATGTTTTTTCTATAAAATGTAAATCAAGAACACCATCGAATCGTCCATTAAAGGCAAGTGCTAGAAAGCATCCGATGATACCTGCTAAAATTCCAAATGTTATTAATTGCTTTTCGGAATAGTTTTGAAAAGGATTAAATATTATTTTTTTCATACTTATTGTTTGGATTTTAAGTGATTTATTTTGTTGATAATATCATCCAATTTGTTTCTTACAGTTGGATAACTATTTCCCATTTGAGTAGCCATTTCTTTTAAACTACCGCTGGTTAGAAAAAATTGTAAGATAAAATTCTGCTCTTCTTCGGTAATTTGAAGCAGTAATGGAAGGGAATAATTACCAGAAACAGATGTAGCGCAATTGCTACAACTTAATTGTGTTACTGAAAGAGAACTTTCACAACTTGGACATTGAACTGGAAGTTTTGGTTGCATAATATTGAAATTATAATAAACAAAATTAAATTATATTTAATTAATAATTAATAAAATTAATATTTATTTTAAATAAATTTATTAAAATGTTTTTTAAGTCAGTAAATAAAGAATGTTATAAAATAAAAAAAGCGATAATTTCTTATCGCTTGGAAGTTATCTGATTATGTCTTAATCAAATTTATTTTTCATGTAATATTTACCATCTAAATCGTCAAAGTCATCATCAACCATTGGTTTTGGCTTTGGTTTACTTGCTGCAACTTTTTTCTTCCAAAGTTCAAAATTGTCTTTGGATAATCTTTTTCGCATCAATTCGGTAACTTCATTTTCAGTTATTCCAAATTCAGCTTTTAATACTTCAAAAGGTTTTCTCTCCTCTTGAGCCATACTTACAACTCGCTCTAATTGTTCGTCGTCAAGTTCTACTCTTTTACTTTTTTTCATTAGTCGAAAAGCACAATTTTAATGTTAGTTCTTTTTTATCAATCAATTTATATACCAATATTAAGAAAAAAAATAATTACTTTTTAATTTGTTTATAAAAATTTTATTCTTCTTGTGGTATACGAGTTTTCTGAAATGGAATTTTCAACAAACTAACAAGTTTATTATTCTCATTTGGATCCATGTGTGTGTCAACTCCATAAATGATAGTTTCTCTTTCCATATAGCTAAATGTCCCAAAAATTCTATCCCAAATTGAGAAGATATTTCCATAATTACTATCAGTATAAGGAAGTTTGTAATGATGATGAATTTTATGCATATCTGGTGAAACTAATATGTAACTCATGACTTTATCTAATTTTTTTGGCAAACAAATATTGGCATGAGTAAATTGAGTTGCAACAACTGATAGTGTTTGGTACATAAATACCATCCACATTGGACTACCTACAATAAGAACTCCTAAAGTTGTAAAAACAAATCGAATTACACTTTCTCCAGGATGATGACGATTTCCAGATGTGGTATCAATGTAGGTATCTGAATGATGAATTAAATGAAAACGCCACAATAATTTTACTTTGTGTTCAGTAAAATGTGCCAAATAAGCTCCAATAAAATCCAATAAAAGTATTCCAACTACAGTAAAAGCTATTGGATTCATTTTTGGTAACCAGTTTAATATTCCGAATTCTTTAATAGTTGTATAATCAGCTGTTTTTAATAAAATAAAAGCCAATGCAAAATTTACTATAATTGTAGTTATTGTAAAAAAGATATTAATTCCGGCATGTTGCCATTTATTATATTGAAATTTAAAAAAAGGAATTGCGCTTTCAATCAACCAAAATATAGCAATTCCACCAGCAAGAATTAAAGCTCTGTGTAAAGAGGGAATGCTTTCAAAATAATGTATTATGTCATTCATAGAAATTTGATTTTTATCAAAAATAATCAAAATATTATTTGATAATGCGAAAGGTTAAATTAATTCTTGGTTGTAAAGTTTTGGCAGTCTTCGGAATTTGATGTTTCCAAAAATGTTGTGTTTCTCCTTTCATAAGTAATAGACTTCCATTTTCTAGAGTGATTTTAAGTTTAGCATCACTGATAGTATTATGTTGTAAGTGAAAACTTCGTTCGGCTCCAAAACTTACAGAGGCAATTACTGGATTTCGACCTAATTCCTTTTCATTATCGGCATGCCATCCATTACTATCTTTACCATCTCGATATAAATTGAGTAATACAGTTGTGAAATTTTCAAAACAAACTTCTTCAATTTCATTTTTAATAAACATCAATAATGGATTCCAATGATGAGGTTGCATCACAATATTGGAATAGGAGTAGGGCTTACCTTCGTTTCCAAAAAGACAAGTTAATCTAGGTTGTGGGTGTGTTTTGCCAAAAACGGTAATGTTGTCTTGTTGCCATGGAATTTCATTTAATAGTTTTTCAAAAAGCATTTTAGATTTTTCTGCATCAAAGAAATTAGGGTAATATGCAATATCTGCATTGGGTAAATCAAAAATTATTTTTTCGGAAGGGAATAATGAATTCATCTTTCAAAAATAAAAAAAAACGACGGAATATTTTCCGTCGTTTCAATTTAATTAAGATGAATTAATTATTCGTTATCTGTTTTTTGAAGAAGATTTTTATATATAAGCCCACCGACAATGGCTCCTAATATTGGAGCTACCCAAAACAACCATACTTGTCCTAAAGGTTCTCCTTGTGTAAACAATGCTTGAGATAGAGAACGAGCTGGATTTACAGAAGTATTTGTAATTGGAATACTAATTAAATGTATTAAAGTTAAAGCTAAACCAATAGCAATTCCGGCAAATTTTCCGTTAGCAAATTTATCTGTTGCTCCAAGAATTACTAATAAGAAAAACATAGTTAACAAAAATTCGGCAGTAAAGCATGAAATCATTGAGTATCCATCCGGAGAAAACTTACCAAAACCATTAGATGCAAAAGCACCAGCACTAGTGTTGTCTATAACATTTCCAGTTTTACCCGACCAAATATAAAAAAGTGATCCAGCAGCTGCAATAGCTCCAACACATTGCGCAACAATGTATGGTATTAAGTCTTTTGCAGAAAAACGTCCGCTAGCCCAAAGTCCAAATGATACAGCTGGATTAAAATGTCCGCCAGAGATATGACCAACAGCATAAGCCATTGTTAACACAGTAAGTCCAAAAGCCAAAGCTACACCTAAGAATCCAATACCTAAATGGACACCAGTAGGAGTTACGTATCCTGCTGCAAATAATGCGCTACCGCATCCGCCAAAAACAAGCCAATAAGTTCCAAAAAATTCTGCTAATAGTTTTTTCATATTTATTTAGTTTAGTTATTATTTATTTCTATATAATTCTTGTGAAATCTGCATATTGATATGCCCAAAGCATGAGAATAAATTGTAATGGTATTCTCAAGTACAATAGCCATTTAGGAAGACCTAAACTAGCTTTTGGGTTAATTAGCATATAGATATTAGCAGGAAAAATAAGTAGTAAAAGTATTATTATTGAAATTGCTGCCAAGTTTGAAAAAATAGGTATACATAAGTATATTCCAAACATTATTGCTAATAAACCACTTAATTCGTTTATGAATTTTTTATTTGTTAAGAAAGGAGGAATTATTTTATAATATACTTCAGGCTTTCTAAAATGATTGATTCCGGCGAGTATGTAAAACACTGCCATGACATAAAGGTGCCAAGGTTTGTCCATTTAGTTTGTTGTTTTGTTTTACGAATGTAAATAAAAATTAACAAAAAAAATGAACTTGTAGAATTAGTTTGACAAACTTATTGGTTTTTTGACAAAAAATTAGATTTAATATTCATAATAATAATGGCAATAATGATTAAAATTATACCAATCCATTGAATGAAAACTACTGTTTCACTTAGTATAATATAGGCCATTAGCACAGAAACAGGTAGTTCGAGTGCAGAAACAATACTGCCAAGACCAATTCCAGTAATAGGAAATCCAGCATTCATAAGAATAGGAGGAATGATAGTTCCAAATAAGGCTAAGAAGATTCCCCATTTTAAGAAAATATCAAAATTGAAAGGTGTATTTTGTGTAAATAATGCGAATCCAAAAACGATAATCGCTCCGCCCAATAGCATATATAAACTTCTTTGCGCAGATGAGATTCCTAAAGCAATTCTATTGGCGGTGAACATCGTTGTTGTAAATGAAGCAGCAGCTAGTAATCCCCAAAAAATACCTCTCCAGTCTATGGCTACTTTACTATTTAAAATATTTGTAGCTAAAATGGTACCTAATAGTACTATCAATACAGCAATAGTTTTTTGAGTAGATGGTTTTCTTTTTTCAAGAAACCATTCTAATAAAACACCCATCCAAACAGTTTGCATTAATAAGACAATAGCAATTGATACATCAATATAGCGTACACATAAATAGTAGAAAACACTTGTCATTCCTAAAGAAGTTCCAGCCAACATTAACTGAAAAATGTTCTTTGGAGTTGCTTTTTCAACAGCAGTTTTAGAAGTCGATTTTTGAAAGGCATTAATCAATAGCATTCCGAGAATTCCGTAAATGAATTGCGATATGGTAACTTCAGCTGTTGTATAATTTTCTTGATAAGCAAGTTTTACAAAAGTGGCTAGCATTCCGTAACTTGACGCACCAAGACCTACTAAAATCACACCTTTAAGGACACTATTCTTTAACATTTTTTATTTTTTAAAAAGCCGACAAAGATAGTCCTTTGTTAATGAGTTCAAAAGTTTATCTACTTAAAGTTTAGAATAATCCTTCGAGTGGTTTATTGTTGATGCCGATTTTAGAGTAATCAAAATTCATTTTTTGTTTTAACAAAGTTGCATAAACACTTCTAAAATCAATTTGATGTTTCAAATCCCCATTGTCTAAATCAGATAAATTTGGATTGTTTCCTATTATTTTAGATTTGTTATTTCCTCCAATAATAAACATTGGTGCTGCTGTTCCGTGATCGGTTCCATTGCCATTGTCTTTGACTCTTCTTCCAAATTCTGAAAAGACTACAATCGTCACATTTTGAAGTAATTGCGCTTTTTTCAAATCGGTATAAAAACTAAAAATGGCATCGTTCAATTCGGTTAATTTTCTTTTGTGAATGTCCAATTGATTGTCATGTGTATCAAATCCGCCAAGTGAAGTGTAATATACTTTTGAGTTCAAATTTCCTTTGACTAATCGAGAAATCCATTCTAGATTTTTTGCCAAACCTGTTTTTGGATAACTAATTTCTGCAGTTGATTTAGATAATGCTTTTTGAATATCATCTGAACCTTCTGTAACGGAGTTGGCAATTTTTCTAACAAAATCCAATTGTGGATTGTCAGATAATTTTACATTTTCTTCTTTTTCGCTTCTAATTTTAAATCGTTTTGGATCTTTTACTGTGATTGAATTGGGTTCGACACCTTTTAAAGCTAAATTGTCAATAGAATCTAAATTAATTCCAGCTGTTGGTTGGTGTTCTTTACATTGCAAATCTAAATAACGACCAAGCCAACCTTCATTCAAATATTTATTAGAATCGGTAGCTGTTTGCCAAATTTCTTGACTTCTAAAATGAGAACGAACTGGTTCTGGATAACCTACATTTTGAATTACTGACAAATCTCCGTTTTGTTGCATTTGAGCAAAATCTTTCAAAGCCGGATGAAAAGCCATTCCTTTATTTTTTCCAATTACATCATTTTTATTGATGGCAATTTTAGTTCGAAGGTCATAATATAAAGGGTTCTCGTATGGAATGAAAGTATTCAAACCATCATTTCCACCATTTAATTGAATAAAAACCAAACATTGCTCTCCGATTACCAAATTATTTTGAGAACCAAAAGCATGTAAAAAATCAGGAAGCAAAAGCATTCCTCCGGTGAACGTTCCTGTGAGCGATAAAAAGTTTCTTCTGTTCATAATTTTTGCTTTAAATCAGTTGGTATTCAGGAGTTTTTGTAATGTAATTGAATAGTCTTAAAACAGCGAAATTAGCATTGGCGTCTTTGGCATCAAAATCGTATTTCAAAAGATTTTCCATATCTTTTTGCAAATTTTCATCTACTCGAAAAAGCAATCTGTTTGACAATTCTGAAATTATCTGTTTATTATTTCCATTTTTATTAAAATCTATGCTGATGTTGATTTTTTCTAACTTAATTTCAGGTTCGTCACCTTCTTCAGGAATTTTGTCAAATACTTTTCGGCTTATGTTTCTTCCGTTGCAAAGTAAATCGCTGGCATTATTTCTTTGTAAATAGATTTGTGATGTTAACCATGAATTTCCGCCATCCCAACCTTTAACATTAGGTTGGTTGAATAAATCCATTCCTTGTTGTTTCAAGAAAAAACTAATTAAATTACTATTTGAATTTGTAATATTTAACTCGTCTGTTAATTGAAATAGATAGGTTAATGGATCTTTTATTTTGCTTCCAGAATTCTCTTTTGCATATTCTTCGGTAAAAATTTTGGTTAAAAGTGGTTTGATTTCAAAATTCATTTTTCTGAAATAATCACCATAATAAACTACTAAATCTTCTAATGGATTATCATAAATAAACCATTTTAATATTTTTCTGGTTATTAAATAAGGAGTGTTTTTTTGTTCAAATATGATATCGACTAAATCATCAGCTTTAAAATTTCCTTTTTTCCCAAAATAGGTTTTGGTGGAATTATCTTCAAAAAATCTTCTGTAAACGGCACTTTCTTCGCCAAGATTTAATCCAGCCAATGCTTTTGCACCTTCTTTAATATCATTTTCTGTGTAATTTCCAATTCCAATGGTGAAAAGTTCCAATAATTCTCTACTTAAATTCTCATTGATTTTATCTTTTCGATTGTCAACATTATCCAAATAACGAACCATTGCATTCGATTTTACAATCAGTTTGGTGATTTCTTTGAAGTTTCCAAAGGCATTTTCTCTCAAAATCATATTGTGTTGGTAAATCCAGTAGGTAGATTTTACTTTTTGAGAAGTTGCCACAAAATGATTGTGCCAAAAGCAGGTCATCTTTTCTCTCAACGGAAATTTTTCTGTTAGAAATTTATCAATCCACCATTTTTTCAATTCGGTAGCATTTTTGATTTGCTTTTTGATAACTTTCTTTTGGTCATCTGCAGTTCCGTTTTTAATTGATTGACGAAGTTCTTTCAACTCAGCAATGGTTTTTGGCTCGTCGTCAAGAAATGTTGGAAGTGTTTTTTCGAATGTAGTTGCATAAGATTGATTTAGGAATTTTTCAAATCCTAATTCTTCTATAAGTTGCGCTTGTTTTCCAGAAAAACCTAATCGTAGCGACCAAAGATTGCTTTTGTTCATAATCAAAAAATTGAAATATAAATTTAGACTTTATTTAACACAAAAGGTTTAAATATAATTCAAATTTTAACGTTGAGAATAAGAATTAAATTATCTTCTTCATGAAAAACATTTTCCTTATTCTATGTTTAGGTTTTATCTGTTGTAACAATGCAAAAGTTGAAACTCCAACAAAAGATTATAAATCGAATAATTCAGAAGCCTTAGAATATTGTAAGAAGAACGGATTTAATGAAGAGTACTATTTTCTTTTGGATTTAAGTATTCATCCTGGAAAGAATCGATTTTTTGTTTATGATTTCAAGGAAAATAAAATTTCTGATAAGAGCTTGGTAACGCATGGAAGTTGCGATCAATTTGAAGAAAATCCAGATAAATGGGAAAAGGCTAAATTTAGTAATAAAACCGATAGTCATTGTTCCATGAAAGGAAAGTATAAAATTGGAAAGAGAGATTATAGTTCTTGGGGAATAAATGTAAAATATTGGTTGCATGGATTAGAAAAAACCAATGAAAATGCAGTGAAAAGAGTAGTGGTTTTACATTCTTGGAATGCAGTTTCAAATGAAGAAATATATCCTAAAGTTTCACCTTTAAGTTGGGGTTGTCCTGCAGTTTCAGATGCATTTATGAGGAAATTAGATGCTAAATTGAAGCAAACAAAAAAGCCAGTTTTACTTTGGATAATTGAATAAAAAAATCCCATGAAAAAAAATCATGAGATTAATTCAAACATTTATCAAACTAACTAACTTTTATCTTCTTCCTCCAGAAGTTCTAACTCTGTTTGGATTTGATTTTTTAACTCTTACAGCTTTTACCTCTCCTCTTTTATTTTTTGTTACAACGGTTGTTTTACGATTATTGCTTTTCACTACAGTTGTTCTTCTATTATTATGAACGACTACAGTTGAATGATTTCTTCTTGGTGCATATATTTTGTGAGCTACAACAACTCTTCTTGTAGGAACGCGATGATAGTGAACTCTATGAGGAGCACATCTGTTGTAAAAAACATGATATTTATAAGGACGCCAAGGTCTCCACCATTTTGGATAAAAACCCCATCTCCATGGAGAATGCCATACTACATAGGTTGGAGCGTAAAGAAATCTTACACTTGGCCAAAACCAAACATTTATAATTACTTGTTTAGTGTATAATTCGCTAACACTTGGTCCACCTTTTCCACCAGTTGAAGATTCTACAACTTCATTTGGCTCTACGAAAGTATTTTCTGCATATAAATCAGCATCACCTTCAATTTGAAGCGTTGCACTTTCATTTCCAGTTTTTTCAATTCCAATTATGGCGATGTCTTGTTTTTCTTTATCGTTTACATAAGTACTCAAAACGATTGCATGTGTATCACCTTCACGAATGTCGTCCACCATAATGTAATCAATATCATTATCATCATTTAGATCAAGGTTATTTACATTGTTATTTTCTTCGTTGAGTAATTTTTCAAATTCTTCTAAAGAGTTTGATTTTTTGAATAATGCCAAAGCACCTTCTAAGCTGAAGTTGTCGCCAGTATTATCTGGTCTTTCGTCTTCTTGACTAAATCCTACAGATGTTGCAAGAAGGATAAGTAAAAGTGTGGTTATTTTTTTCATAATCAAATAAGTTTATGCATAAGACTATGAAATTAATAAAAGGTTTAATTTTTTTTATTTTTTTTTGAATTCAATAGTTTTCCAATTTAACTGAACCCATGTTGCTACTTCTTCTTGTTTGGTTATTTTAGGAGGTAGTTTTTCTCTAATGCAGCGTTCAATTTTAATACAACTTTCAATTTTGCTAAAATCCCACAAATCGACTAGTTTGTTAATAAGATACAAAACTTCCATACCTTGATTTTTATTAAATCGGGTTTCATCTATTTTACCAGAAATTTTAGAATCAGAAGGCATATAGGACGACCATTCATAATCTGAATAAAATAAATCGTCTTTAGTGAAAGTTATCATTTTTTAGTTTTATTTCTTTGTAAGGTAAGTCAAAAATTGAGAGATATTTATTTTTTTTATGAAACAGCCTTTTTAGTTTATGAAATGCTATTTTTAATTTTTGAATGGAAGATTATTTCCTAAAAATCATATTTTCTTTCAACGGCAAATCTTATTAAATCCGTTTTTCCCTGAATGTTCATTTTCTTCAGAATATTTTTTCTGTGCGTGTCAACAGTGCTTTTACCAATGAATAGAATATCAGCAATTTCTTGAGAAGTTTTGCCTTCACCAATAAGTCTTAGTATTTCTTTTTCTCGAGAACTTAATACAATCTCTTCTTTGCTTGTTATATCTGTAGTTGTTATGGAATCATCAAAATAGTCTCCATTTTTAGCAACAATTCTTATGGCTTCTAGAACTTTTTTAAGGGAAGAGTTTTTCATAATATAACCAGAAACTCCAGCATCTTTCATTTGATGAATAGCTTCTGCTTGGTCAAACATGCTAAAAGCAATTATCTTGGTATTTGGAAACTCTTTCTTTATTGTTTTTGTAGCACAAATTCCATCGCATTTGGGCATTCTTATATCGGTTAAAACAATTTGTGGTTGCTTTTTTCTAACCAAATCGATTAACATTTCACCATCATTTGCTTCACCCAAAACGGTAATATCTTCTTCATATTCCAAAAAAGAACGGATGCCATCAATTAGAGCTTGATGATCTTCTGCAATTACTAATGTTATCATATTGGTAGGTCTATAATTATGGTTGTTCCTTTATTTATTACTGAATCTATGGTGAAAGTTCCTTCCATTTGTTCCACTTTTTTTTCTATACTTTTAAGACCAATTCCGTCTTTTGTAGCAATTTTTTTAATATCAAATCCTTTCCCATTATCTTCAATAATAATATTGATATCGGTTTTATTATGCTGTGTAAGATAAATATTAACTTCTGTGGCATGAGAATGTTTGATGATATTGGTGCACAATTCTTGAATCATTCTAAAAATTGTTATTTCCTTTTGATTTTCCAATCTTTCGTTTAATCCGAATGGAATTACGTTTATGGTCAACTTTTTAAGAATACTCATTTTTTCTGCCATTTTTTTTACGGCAATTTCCAAACCATGACTTCCAATAACTCCAAGGTTTTTTAGGTGTGAAATATTTCTTACTTCCTGATAAGCTTCATCAATAAGTGAATCAGTTTTTTCAAACAATTGATTTTCTTTGTCTTCCACAACTTCTTTTTGGCGTTTAAGGTTTTGAAAATTAAACTTTAAAGTTGCTAATAAACTACCTAGATTATCATGTAATTCATTTGCTATTCTTTGGCGTTCTTTTTCCTGACTCTCAAGCATTATGTCAATTTCATGTAGCTCTTGTTCTTTAAGTGAGGTTTCAAGTTTTTGCGTTTGGATAAGTTTTTCTTGCTCGGCAATGGTTTTCTTTTTTGAAACGTTTTTGTAAGCTAGAACTCCTATTGTTGTGATTGTTAACAGCAAAATTAGCCCTATAAATTGTATTACTTTGTTGGTTTTAAGCTTGTTTTTTAGGGTTAGATTTTGAAGTTTTGTTTCTTCAGTTTTGTACTTTGTATCAATTTCTGTAATAGCAATTTTTTGCTCATTTTCATTCAATGTATTAGTTAGAACTTTTTGTTTTTCGATGTATTCAATACATTTTATGTAGTCTCCTTTTTCTTTATATAAATCGGATAAGTAGCCATATAAAATTTCTTTATTTTTATTTAAATAATCTTTCAGCGGAATAGAATCTGCTTTGTTAAAATAATAAAGTGCCTTTTCAAAATCCTTTTTTTTACTATATGCTAGTCCTGTGTTTGTATAAATGTTGAAGAAAAATCCTGTAATTTTTTGTTGATTACTATTCTTTTGATTTTTTCTTAAAATTTTTAAAGCTTTTTGATAGGAGTAAAGAGCAGAATCAATTTTGTTTATTCTGTCATGTGAAAAAGTAGCTCCTATGTTTTGAAGAATTCTGACCTGTGTAATTTCATCATTTGTTTTTAGATTCTCTTTTTCTGCTTTTTTGAAATAATCTAATGCCGTTTTTGGAATGGTATCATAAAATGACTTTCCAATTTGAATATAAAACTCCGTTAATATTTTCGGATCTTTTTTCTGTTCAGCATAGTCATTATACTCTTTTAAAAACTTTTTATAATCAACTTTATTTCTATTAATTGCTAATAAAAGCGAAACAATTTCAATGTTAATTTTAGCAACTTTATCAACACTATCAATTGATTTAAATAGTTTTTTTGACTCAATGTAGTGATTGAAAGCCAAGTCGTCTTTGTTTTCTTGAACGTTTATAATGGCTAATAAATAGTTGTATTGTGCTAGTTCAAATGCATTGAACTTTTTTGTATTTATCTTTTCATTAATAATTTTTGCTTGTTCAAAATCCTGATTTTTTATTTGTAATTCAAGTTTTTTTAAAGCGTTTGATTGCGAATAAGTAAAAGCAACACTAAACAAAAGTGTTGCTTTTATAAAAAATATTTTGATTTTTTTTAATGTCATTTAGCAAGAACCATCAACTGTTAGAATTCCACCATTTCCTACTTTTGGTTGTACAAAATTTAATTTTGGGAATTTTTCTTCATTGTATGCTTGAGCTCTTAGGTATGCCAAAAACTCTTCAAGGCTAATTTCTCCATCTTTAATTTCACTTAACAATTTCATGTCAAAATTATCATCGTGAAAACAAAAAAAGTAAATGCGACTATCTTCATCAATATCTTCAAAAGTTCTTGTAGCAAAATTGGAATTTATAAACTCTAAATCAATTGGTTGTGAAACTAATGTTCTTTTACCTGTTGAATGTACACGTAAATCATAATCGTCACCTTTTGCTGTTAAAACACCAAAAACTCCATATTCATTATCATTAGAAATATTGAAATATCTTTCAAATTTATAATCCATGTCTTCTAAATCTGGTAGAAAAGTATAAGCTTTCATTGTTTTGTTTTCTAAGTTTATTTCACCACAAGTTTCGTAAATTCTCATATTTTTTAGTTTTAAGGGTTTAATAGTTCAAAATTCTGGTATTAAATTATAAAAAAAATCCCTACAAATAGGGATTTTAAGGAGATATAATTAAAAATAACGTTTTGATAATTAATCTTTTGCAATTTCATCATCAATTAAATCGCTTAAGTGGACACGTAAAGCTTTGACAGAAATACTAATTTCCCAAAAGGATATGCCAAGTGAAATAAGTAAACTAAGCAAGCTTGCACCAAAAATATAAATACCAACAACCTTCCATTCCATAAACAAAACTAACATTCCGAATACGGAAAGAAACAAACTCAGCACACCAAAAAGTTGCATGTATCGAATTAATGTCAATCGCAAGTTGAGGTTTTTGATTTCTATCAAAATGCTTTTGTTCTCTTTTTCATCGTAGGTTTTCTTCAAGCCTCGAACGATTTGTGCAATGGTTAAAAATCGATTGGTGTAAGCCAAAAGTATTAATGAAGTTGCAGAAAATAATAATGCTGGAGTTTCTATGGATAAGTTCATAATTAATTACAAGTTTGTTCGAAAATTTTCGCAATATTTTCTGTGTTATATGTTAATGTGAAGTTTATAGAATAAAAGTTACCATTAGACACAAATTCATTATTTACATAATTATAACTATGATAAGAATATTTTTGAAAATTATTGTTCGAAAATGCTTTAAAAAAAGCGCCATTTACATAATACATTCCTTTTAAAAGATTAGGAGTATTGTCATAGTTTTCAAAGGTATATTCATTTTTCCCTGAGATTTGACCACTAAAATTAGTCAAAATTTGCTCAATTCTTTGTAAATTACCATTGGAAAAATAAAATGTCCTAAGTATGACACCATTATGTTTTTCAATTATTGTTTCTCCAATATATTCATATGAAAAAATTATGGGAGAACTCAATATAGGATATAGATTGGTTATTTTTTTACTAATTAGCTGACCATTATCTGATATACTAAATTCTTTTATATATGGTTTAGAATTTGTATTTGCAGAGTGATTTACAGTAACTATATTCCCATTATAAGTCATTTCATCATACGTATTGTCATTAAGCACCCAATTTGTAAGTGATGAACCATTAGGATAGTTAAGAAAAGCACCGTAAACTCTTGAAACTTTATTATCTTCATAATTCAAAATTATGTTGCCTGAGAAAGTATTACTATACGAAATTGGCGATATATCATCATAAATTAAGGTATTAGTATTGACTTTAGTCAGTTTGCAGCTTATTATTGGTTCGTTGTTATTACTGCAACTTATTATTAATAAATATACAAACAGAAGTATTGTGTTTTTTTTCATGAATTTTTTTTAAATTTATATTTTAATGTTTAATTAAAAGAAATTACAAGTTAATGATAAAACTTTCTTTTTTCAATTAATATTTCTCTTTCATTTATTATCCAATACTTTTTCGTCCATAATCCACTATTGTTATACTCATAGCGAAATTTTTCGTTTTCATAATGAGACCATCCACCACCATAAATAATTGGAAATTTAACTGGATATTTGAAATGTCTATTTAAACTTATTATATCATTATTTATGTTGTATTCGTAAGTAATAGTTTCAATTTGAGTAGAATCTGATTCTTTATTATTGATTTCGTCAAAATATTTTGAATAAATTTTCTCTACAATGATATTGTTTTTTGAATCATATTTGAATTCTCTTTTGTCATAAATTAAATGATTTTCATATTCTTCTAACTGCGGAAAACCATTTAAATCATGATTACTGTATCTTATAAAAGATTCGCCTTTATGCAAAAGTTGAATTAATTCTTTTTTATTATTATATATTTTTTGTTCAATAGTAACTGTGTCAATTTTATGACCATCATTTCTATCATAAAGTTTAATTTCATATTTGATATTATTAATGGTATCATAAGTGAATTTTGACTTGTAAGCCAGAGTTTTTCTTTCAAAATTTTCTTGAGTTATAATCTTTCCATTATCTAATTTAAATTTATAAGTCCAACACCCATATTTTGATTTTGGATTTTTAATTAATTCATAGCTACTATATTTTTTCAAAAGCTCTTGTTCATTATTGTTTTGAGCAATAGTGAAGTTTATAAAAATGAACAGAACAATATGAAATATGATTTTCACCTTGAAAAGATTTTAATAACCAAATCTACAAAAAAAAACCTGCAAGTTTTCACTCACAGGTTAATCTTAATTCTTAATACTTTCGTCTTAATACTTATTTAATCAACTCAAAACTTCTTTTCACAAAAGCTGTTAATTCTTCACCTTTTAATAATCCTTGTGAGATTTTGGCTAAATCTAATGCTTGTTTTACTAAACTTTCTTGAGCCGATTTGTCAGAGGTATTTAAAATGGTTGTTGCTAATTCAGAATTGGTATTTACAACCAAATTATACATTTCTGGGAAATTACCCATTCCGAACATTCCGCCACCGCCAGTTTGACTCATTTCTTTCATTCTTCTCATGAATTCTGGTTGTGTAATCATGAATGGTGCAGCCGAACTATCCATTGGTTCTAATTGAACAGAATAGTTAGTTTTTGGAACAATTTCTTCTAAAACTGTTTTCAAATTTGTAGCCTCATCTTCCGATAATTTAGAAATTTGAGTTTCTTCTTTTTGAATCAATTTGTCAATATGGTCAGAATCAACACGAACAAAAGTTAGGTTTTCGTTATCAGACTCTAATTTTTGAATCAAATGCGAAACAATTGGAGAATCTAAAAATAAAACTTCATATCCTTTTTCTTTTGCAATTTCAACATAACCATGTTGCGTATCTTTATTAGAAGCATATAAAACTACTAATTTTCCGTTTTTGTCAGTTTGATTTGCAGTAATGGCTTCTTTCAATTCTGATAAAGTATAATATTTATCATCAACTGAAGGATACAAAACAAAATCGCCTGCTTTTTCGTAGAATTTTGGTTCCGATAACATTCCGTATTCTAAAACGATTTTGATGTCATTCCATTTTTTCTCGAAGTCTTCACGATTTTCATTGAATAAACCTTTTAGTTTATCAGCAACTTTTCTTGTGATATAATTCGATATTTTCTTTACGTTACTATCTGCTTGTAATCCAGAACGCGAAACATTCAAAGGAATATCTGGGGAATCAATTACACCTTTCAACATTCCTAAAAATTCCGGAACAATTCCTTCAACATTATCGGTTACAAAAACCTGATTTTGATACATTTGAATTCTGTCTTTTTGCATTTGCATGTCGTTAGACAGTTTTGGGAAATACAAAATACCAGTCAAATTAAAAGGATAATCCACATTCAAATGAATATTGAATAAAGGTTCTTCAAATTGCATTGGATACAATTCGTGGTAAAAGCTTTTGTAATCTTCATCCGTTAAATCTGTTGGTAATTTTGTCCAAGCTGGAGTTGGATTATTGATGATATTGTCTACTTCAATAGTTTCTGCAACAAAATCTTCTGCAGCATCTTCTGGCTTTGGTAAAGTTTCTTTGCGTGTTCCAAATTTAATTGGAATAGGCATGAACTTGTTATATTTTGTAAGTAATTCTCTGATTTTATATTGTTCTAAAAATTCTAGAGAATCTTCGGCAATGTGAAGAATAATTTCTGTTCCACGAGACGTTTTGTCTGATGCTTCAAGAGTAAATTCTGGACTTCCATCGCATGTCCAATGTGCAGCAGGTTCATCTTTAAATGATTTAGTAATGATTTCAACTTTTTCAGCAACCATAAATGCCGAATAAAATCCTAAACCAAAATGACCAATAATTCCTGAATCTTTGGCAGAATCTTTATATTTTTCAAGAAATTCTTCAGCACCAGAAAAAGCCACTTGATTGATGTATTTTTCAACTTCGTCGGCAGTCATTCCTAAACCTTGGTCGATGATGTGAAGTTTTTTGGCTTCTTTATCGATTTTTACTTCGATAATCGGATTGCCATATTCTACTTTAGCCTCACCAATACTAGTTAAATGTTTTAATTTTAAAGTTGCATCTGTAGCATTTGAAACCAATTCACGAAGAAAAATTTCGTGGTCATTGTAAAGAAATTTCTTGATTAAAGGGAAAATGTTTTCTACTGAAACATTAATTTTTCCTGTTGACATATTTTGAACTTTTAAGTTAAACAATTTATGCTTTATTACTATTCAAATTCAGTACCAAAGGCTTTAATCTGACAAAATGACGTAGAAGTAATTCTATAAGTTATTTTTGAAATCATGTAAATTTTCCAATTGATTTATAATTACCTTTGTACATTAAACTAAATTTAAAAAAAATATGAAAAAAGGTATTCTTCTATTACTATTGGTTTCTTTTGTAATTGGTTGTAAACCAAAGCAAAATGTAACAAATACAAGACTTGATAAAAGTTCTCAAGTTTTAGTAAAAGGAACTTGGACAATAAGTTCTGTTACTTATCCAGGTTCAGATTATATCAAGGTTACTTCATTTGATATTGCAGATTCTAAATGTTTTGTTGGAAGTACTTGGAAATTTATTTCAAATAACAATAAAGGTGAAATGGCTCTGAATAATTCTAGTTGTACTAGTTTCACTTCGCCAATAACTTGGTTTATCAATGATAATGGAAATTTTGTCATGAAAATTATAAACGAAACTAAAGCAAAAAAAGTTGCTGAAGGTTACATTTTAACTGTAGCTAATCAAACAGAAACATCATTTCAGTTAATAGATAAAGCTAATGTTGGTGGAAAATCTATTGATGTGGTATATCAGTTTCAGAAAAATTAAATAATTAAAATATAAGAAAATGAAAAAGATTACAATTTATTTATTGATAGGAGTTTTAAGTATTGGTTCACTTTTTACAAGTTGTGAGTCGGTTAAAAACACAAACAAAACACAACGTGGTGCTGCTATTGGTGCTGTAGCTGGAGGTGTTCTTGGAGCAGTTTTAGGAAATAACATCGGAAAAGGTGGTAATGGTGCAATTGGTGCTGTTCTTGGTGGAGTAATTGGTGGTGTTGCAGGTGGCGTTATTGGAAATAAAATGGATAAACAAGCTAGAGAAATTCAAACAGCTTTGCCTGGAGCTCAAGTTGAGAGAGTAGGAGAAGGAATCAGATTGGTTTTAGGTGAAAATTCTGTACGCTTTGACACTAATAAATCTACATTGACTGCTGCAGCTAAAGCAAATTTAGACAAATTAGTTCCAGTTTTTCAAAGTTATGCTGATACAGATATCGTTATTTATGGATATACTGATATTACAGGTAAACCAGAATATAACTTGACATTATCTGAACAGAGAGCAATTTCTGTAGAAAAATATTTAGAATCTAAAGGTTTAAATATGTCAAGATTTAAAATGGTCGGAATGGGAATTGCTGATCCTATTGCAACTAACGATACTCCAGAAGGTCGTTCACAAAACCGTAGAGTTGAGTTTGCAATTACAGCAAATGAAAAAATGGTTGAAGACGCAAAAAAACAAGCAGGAAACTAAATTTTAGAGTTTTTTTTGAAAAAAAATGCCCCAAATAGTGTTTAACTTTTGGGGCATTTTCAATTTCAGAAAGTTTTTTCTATCGTTTCATAAACTTTATGGTTTGTGATGTTCCATCGTCTTTTTGAAGAAAAAAGGTATAGTTTCCTATTGCTAGTGATTGCGTATTTATCTCATTGTTGACTTCATCAATTACACCGTCACTGACTTTACTACCTAAAACATTAAAAATGGTATATTTCGTTTTTGATGTAACAGATACATTGACTTTTCCTTGAGCAGGATTTGGATATAGAACGGTGCTTTGAGTATTATTTTCAGGTGTATCTAAATTGCAAGTTGCAGCACCATATTTTGCAATAAACATGTCTACACCAGAACCATCATTGACTAATGTGTTACCATTAATGGTGTAATTACCGGTAAAAGTACCTGATAAATAATAATTATTGCTACTATCAGCAACTACATAACTACCACTTTCACTAATACCATTAGTAACTTGCGGAATACTATAACCCAAAACAGATCCTGTAGCTTTGTTTAACCTTAAAATGCCGGCATCACTACCATTATTCATTACTAAAGGAAAATTCATTGAACCCCATGTGATACCACTAAAAATTGTAGGAGCTACAACCACTTCATTATCGCTGAACGTAATTCCATTTGAAGGTGTTTGACCACCAACTTCTGTTGCGTGAGAACCCCAAAGTAAATCGCCATTACTATTTAATTTAAAACAATAAGGACGACCTGTTACGCCATTATTACCATTAATAGAATAACCTAAAAAAGTTTGTCCACCACCAGCACTTCCGGTGATATAAATATTATCTTGATTATCAATACAAAAGTCTGGCACTCTGCCGCCAAGAGTTTTACTATCAGTTGATTTTACCCATAAAAACTGACCAGTATCAGAAAATGCTGCAACATAAATTATTCCAGTTATAAGTTGACCATTAAATGAAAGTGGATAAGTGCTATTAGTTATGTGTCCGCTTATGTATAACTGATTATTACTACCTTTTCGTAATGTAATTTCTCTTCCTCTTGAATTATTTGATGTCACATCCATAACAATTGGTATTGCTTGTAAGACAACTCCACCAGAACTATATTTGAATATTACATAACTCGTTGGAGATTGGGTAGATGTGTAAATTCCACCATAAACGCCCGGTTTAACTACACATAACATATAACTGGTGCCATCAGCATCTACGTGTAAAGCTTTCAACCCACTATTATATTGTTGCTCCGTCCAACCATCCGGTTGTGGAGATTGGTACCAAATTACATTTCCTGTTAATCCATTATATTTTGCTAAATATAACTTTTTTCTATTTTCAAAACTATAAGGAATTATCGTAGTTGCATCAAAATGAAAAACTTCGTCAAACTGACCTCCGTAAACAGGTGAGATTAAAACATATACATCACCATTACCATCAATTCGCATATCTAAGCAATCATCAGCACCATAACCACCTATTACTGTTGCCCACCTGTAAGTACCATCACAACTAAAACTGGTTAAAACAAAATCGTTATCACCACCATAGCTGGGTAAGGAAGTGCCATTTACATCAATGTTGGTAGTAGCAACTTTAGCCAAAACATAGGTGTTTCTGTTGCTGTCAATTTGCAGTGATACAATAAATTCACCTGTTATGGGAACACTATCATCACTACCCAATCGTTTTCCCCATTGCCATGATTGTGCTTCTGCTCCGTTTAAAATCAAAAGCACTAAAAGTGTAATTATCTTTTTCATATCTTTTAGTTTTTATTGATTTTTATCTGTGCCAACGGTTCTTGGTTGCCTTTCATGACCATAATAAAATAACCAGCACTAAAACTACTACTATCAAGAGCTACTTCTCCTCGCGAATCCTTTATAGATTGCGAGTAAATCAATCTTCCTAAAACATCATACAATTCTATTGTTTTTGATTCGTAAGGTGTACTGCCAAAATCATAATAAACAACAGTTTTATCGCCAATTGGGTTAGGAATAGCTTTTAGAATGATGGTTGAACTAATAAAATTGTTTGTAGTTCTTGGATTAGGAGACTCGGCAACACAACTAAAAAAGTTAACATCAAAGTTGGTATTACAAAACAATTCACCCAATTGTGATGTTAATACGACCGAATAATTACCAATGATAAAACCGAGAGGAGGCGTAAAAATAAAGGTATAATTAGCTGAACCGGGTTGAATCGTGAATGTTGATGGCGAAAGACTTCCACCAGCAGCTGGAACGCTTATTGTTGTGGGTAAAAATAAATTAGTTGGGTTGTTAATAGTAATCTCAAATTTATATTTACATGTTCCATCAAATTCTCCGGGTAAAATAGTCATTGCTATTAAAGCCACCTCAAGATTACATTCATCACACTCACCTAAATCTATACTAAAGGCATCACTAGTTTCACTGCATAAACCTGTATTAAATGATAGTGCATAGGTACCAGAGTCATCTACAACTAATTCTGATACTTGACTGTTAGTTCCTTCAAGAACTATTTGATCATCTATTTGCCAATTCCACTCCGTCATTGGTAACATTGGACCTATTAAGGAACTTAAATTGGGTGAATTGCACAAATTATAACAACCATGTGGTACAATCCACATAAACATAGATGGTGCTTTTGGTACATATAGTTCAGCAGTTGAAGTACAACCTGCTAAATTGGTAAAAGTTACTTGATAAGCACCACCTTGATTTACATAAATGGTGTCGCCTGTCATTCCATTGCTCCAAGAAAAGAAACCTTGCTCACTAGCAGTTGCCACAAGTGGGATTGTATATGAATTGCAACTAAAATCTGGACTAGTGGTATCTATAGTAATTGTTGGTTGTAGTGGTACATCTAAAACGGTTATAGTGTGCTGTGTTGTGGCTGAACAAAAACCTCCAGAACCATTAGATATACTGGTGGTTAAACTAAAAACGTAAGTGCCAGTAGTAAAAAAAGGATATTCAACAACAGGTAAATTACTAAACGAATTACCATTTACAGACCAACTGTAAGTTACTGGAGGTGAAAATCCCACATAACCATCGAGTTTGACCGTGTTGTTAACACATACATAACTTGGAGCTTTGATAATAGGTGTTGGCGGTTTTATAAATACTACCGATTGACCACTAGTGATATTGGTAAAACAACCATTTACATCGGTAACCATGACCCAATAATAACCCGAAACAGTTGGTAAAAATTGTGGTGATGTTGCATCAAATACCAATTCATCCTCACCATTGTACCAATAATAATGGTTGGGTTGGTCTGTGTCTTGTCCCATTGTGTATTCAAATATAACATTAGTTCCTTGACATACATTTATGTTAGATTGATTGGTACTTACTGTTCCATTCAAATTATTTTTTTTAACATCGATTAAAATAGGCACTGTGGTAGTTGCCGTACAACCTAAAACACTAGTAATAGTTAAAGTTACACTATAGAGAGGATTACTTGGATTTTCATATACTTTATATGGGTTAGATTGAAAATTAAATGATGTATCACCAAAGCTCCAAAGATATTGGTTGCCTGGTGTTGTATCATTGGGTATAAATTGTATTTCGTTACCTTGGCAAGTAGTAGTTGCTACAGTAAAAGTTGGGTTTGGTAGCGGTTGTAAATTTATGGTTTGCGTAGTGTCGCATGTAAAATAACTATTATGGCTCAAACGAATACCAATAGTGTGGTTTCCTGGTGCTAAATTTGCTAAATAAGTTGTTGCTGTTCCTGCATTAAACCATGTTCCATCGATATAATATTCAATAAGTTGCGGTGCTACTTCAATCTCAGAATCACTAATTAAAGAAACTGCATAATTAGTACCGTTACATTCAACATTATATCTAATTTTGGGTACATAAGGAACAGTAATTAATTTACTTTTAGTTACAAAGCAAGTACCACCGCCAACGGCAGGGTATTCTGCACTAAATATTACTCTGTAAATTCCTGCATGCACAAAATCTAACGTACAATTATTTGCGGTTTGACTTGTAATAGTAGCGTTATTAGGACCATTATAAGTCCAACCAGAGCTTATAGGTGTTGGTGTATAACTTACATTTGCAGCACCAGTATAGCACGAGGTCAAAGCGGCACTCATACTGCTTATAACAGGATTACCTACAAGTTCACAACTCCCAGTTGGACAATTTTGACCAATACTAAAATAAGCTTCTTGCGAGGCACAACCATTGGTGTAATGAACAACTACGGTATATGTTCCAATAGAGGTTGGAATATATGACATAGCTGGGCTAGAATGTACAATAGTATTTCCATAGTACCAATCTATATAATCGATAGTAGTAACAGGTTGCGGAATAGTTACTACGACTGGAGTAGTATTGATACCACCACAGCCAACATCAATAGTTGTTGGAGCAACTGTTGGTTTTGAATTGTCTAAAATATTTATACTAAATATTGCTGTAGTTGGTGACAAACATCCATTTGCACCAAAAATTGTAGCTGTAACTATATGAGAAGTTGCTGAATCAACATAAATATGTGTAGCATTTAATGATGTAGTGTTTTCATAAACTGTTGCATCACCAAAATCCCAACGCACTGAACTAAATGAGTTTACAGGAATATTTGGCATTAAATGAGTTACACTAAGATTAAATGAAGTATTTCTACAAACATTACTTGGTGCTTGAATCACAATTTCTGGCGCAAAAATTATTTGCACATTATAACCAGTTATAAAATTTGAATTACACTTTACAACTTTCAATTTTAGAAATGGAACTGCTGTACCTGTATAATTATTCCAAAGTACGGTTACATTTGGCGTACCATTGCCACTACTAACACTTCCCGCTTCTGGTGGTTCAACTGTCCAAAGATAAGTATCTCCTTCTAAGTAACTTGTGGAATAATTTTCATAAGAACTAGCACAAACAATATTAGAATTACTTGCTGCTATTATTGTTGTTGCAGGATTTATCTTTGTAATGGTTTTTGTAAAAGCATCAGAAACACAAAATGGGCTTTCAGCACCAATTGCACGAACTTGGATATTATAACTTGGTTGGTTATTAAAAAAAACTACAGTTACTTCCGTTCCAAATGACAAACCTTGAAAAACACCACCAGTAACAAACCATTGATAAGTAGTTCCTAAAACTGGTGAATCTACAGAAAAAGTGTAAGGTCTTGCTGTACAAACCTCAGATTCTCCAATTATTCCAACAGGAGCAATTGGTTTTTCTTTTACATTAATAACAAAATCTTCATTAAAACAAAAGTTATATCCTGATGCGCTAAGAGTAAATGTGCCAATTGTTTCAAACTGTACATTATATTGACTTCCAGTATGATGAAAAATTACACCGCCTGGACCTTGAAAAGTCCAATCACCAATAACTGGATTACCAAAACTGTCTACCAAATAGTAAGTACTATTAGAATCTTGACAAACTATTTTTGGTCCATTTATAATCAAGCTATTGTTAACCTCCATTTTAATTACTGCTTTCCCATCACATTTTAATAATGTATTAGTATAGATACATTCTAAGATTAATGATCCAGGGTTAGATGTTAAAACTACTACTTCATTTCTTTGGTCGGTTAAAATTAATGTTGCTCCAGTTCCGCCATCATCTAGTGTCCATTGAAAATCGGTTGTTGGCCATTGAGGCAATTTGTAACGGTATCTTTTTTTCTCGCAAAGATTTGTCTCACCGAGGATTGTTCCTACTTTTTTAATTATTGGCACTTTAATAGAAACAATCGATGGACATTCAATATCACAATGTAATAAGTTTAGATTTATGATTCCAAAGCCAGTATAGTTCACCGCGTCCCAAATTACTTCATATTGAGATTGATTATGACCTAAAGAACCTTCATGACCTCCTTCAACAGACCATGAAAAGTTATTACACCCATTGAGTTGATTCGTATTGACTGAGTAAATAGTTGTATCCTTTTCACATTCCACATTTTGACATGATATGTTTATTCCTGGTCCATTGACATAAATTTCAAGCTTCTCTTTTGAAGAACATCCACAGCTATTGGTTACTGTTAACTGAACCAAGTAAGGTCCCGAATTATCATAGGTATGTATTGGATTTTGTTCACTGCTAAATGTATTATCACCAAAATCCCAATAATAACTAACAATTTCGCTACCACCATTTTGATGAGAAGTATTGTTAAATTGTATATTTTGTTTTATACATAAACTTGTATCAACATTTAAAATATCTGGTATTGTGTTAAATTGTGCTACAGGTGGATTTATTTTATTTACACAAAAAGATTTTGTTATTGTTGTTCCGTCATTAAAAGTAATATCTACTTGAACTGCACCGATACCTGAAACATCCCATGTCACAATTGTATTTGAAACACTAGTTGAATTTACTGTTCCTCCTGTTATTGACCAAACTGCATCTTGCACATTAATCAGGTTTCCATATAAACTGTAGGTAACAGTACTAAATTCACAAACTTTTAAACATTGACCTTCTTCTATTTCCTCAGAGATTTTGGGGTCATGAGTATCGCCTGTATTTGTTACAATTTGACAACCTACATTATTGTCCCAGGTAATTGCAACATTGTTTCCAATGGTTTGTGAATGCATTAAACCAGATAAAAATAAAACACTCAAAATCATAAACGTTTTTGTAAAAGCCCAATTTGTGTGTGTGTGTGTGTGTGTGTGTGGTAGTAATTATTTCTCATAATATTTTTATTACAATTATTTTCATAAAGATACTAAAAAGAAGATTACTTGTTAAAAAAAATACAATTTTAACAATTATAGTAACAATTTATTGTTATTGACAAACAAATGGTAACAATATCAAATTTTAATTGTAAACCAAATTATACTGCATAATTTCTCGTGTGTCTTTATTTTCAAATATTTTGAACAACATTTAACAAAACTTTTTGTTTAGATAATTTCATTAATTGTTAAACAATAAGTAATTTTACAATCAAATTTATTTCAAATGGAAACTTCTAAGAAAACAACAAGCAAAAAGAAATTGGTAACTGATGATGCTATCATTTCTATGTACATGGATTATGTTCTAAGCAATAACGCCGAACCTAAAAATGTATTCTCATTTTGTAAAGAGCACAAAATTGAGGAAGCAGATTTCTACAAATTCTTTGGTTCGTTGGATGCATTGAGGCAGGAAATTTGGGTTAAATTTTTTGAAAACGCTGAAGCTTCCAT
Organism: Flavobacterium koreense; assembly: GCF_054776075.1. Lineage (NCBI taxonomy): Bacteria > Pseudomonadati > Bacteroidota > Flavobacteriia > Flavobacteriales > Flavobacteriaceae > Flavobacterium > Flavobacterium koreense. Next base: position 118,074 of record NZ_BAAHCF010000029.1, read on the forward strand.
AAAGAAAGATGAAGCTTTTGAAAGTTATTCAGATAAAAATAAACTTTTGACGTTGTATTTTACTTTGTTTGAAATTTTATCCTTGAACAGAAGTTATGTAATGTTTTCTTTAAAAGAAAATAAAGAAGGACTAAAGAATTTGAAAAGTTTAAAACAATTCAGAAACCATTTTAAAGATTTTATCGTAAGTATTATTGATGAGAATGAAAATATGGTAAGTGATAAAATTTCTAAAATTACCAAACCAGTTTTTGCAGAAGGAGCATGGATTCAGTTCTTATTTTTATTGAAATTTTGGATGGATGATACTTCTGTAGGTTTTGAAAAAACAGATGTCTTAATCGAAAAATCTGTAAATACAGTGGTTGATTTATTAGATACAAAACCATTAGAAAGTTTATTCGATTTAGGAAAATTCCTTTGGAAAGAAAAAATGAATTAATACTGAAATAAATTCAGCACAAGTATGAGAACATTAGATAAAATTCCAACAGGAAAGATAGAGCGCGCCAGTCAATTAGTAAAAACCGGATTTAAAGTAGGAGGAAACTATGTTGCTTATTATGGTGAAAAAATAGTAAATCCATCTTTAAATCGTGATAAATTAAATGAAAGCAATGCCGAAGACATTTATGATGGTTTAAAGAATTTAAAAGGAAGTGCTTTGAAGGTTGCTCAAATGTTGAGCATGGACAAAAGCATTATGCCACAACAATATGTAGATAAATTTTCGTTGTCACAATTTTCGGTACCGCCTTTATCTGCGCCATTAGTTAGAAAAACATTTAAAAAATATTTAGGTCAATATCCAGAGAACTTATACGACACGTTTACGCCAGATGCTATGAATGCTGCGAGTATCGGTCAGGTACACAAAGCAACCAAAGATGGGAAAAATCTTGCTGTGAAAATCCAATACCCAGGTGTTGCGGATAGTATAAGTTCTGATTTGGCTTTAGTGAAACCATTCGCGATTAGAATGTTTAACATAAAGGGTAAAGATTCTGATAAATATTTCAAAGAAGTTGAAGATAAATTATTGGAAGAAACTGATTATAATTTAGAATTAAAGCAAAGTTTAGAAGTATCTGATTGGTGTAAGCACATTACAAATTTACGTTTCCCAAAATATTATTCAGAATTGTCATCAGAGAAAATTTTGACAATGGAATGGATTGACGGAGAACATTTGTCAGAATTTGCAGCTCACAATACGGATAGAGTTAAAGGTGATAAAATAGGTCAGGCGCTTTGGGATTTTTATATGTATCAAATGCATCATTTAAAACAAGTACATGCTGATCCACATCCTGGAAACTTCTTGATTGATAAAGACGATAAATTAGTTGCAATTGATTTTGGTTGTATCAAACATGTTCCTTTAGAATTTTATGTTCCTTATTTTGAATTAGCAAATCCAGCAGTGATTGATAATCCGAAATTGTTCAACGAAAAATTATATGAATTAGAGATTTTAAGATTAGATGATTCTAAAGAAGAAATAAAATATTTTACAAAATTATTTCATGACTTATTGAGCTTATTTACCAAACCATTTCACGGAGACTTCTTCGATTTTTCTGATGATGATTTCTTTGGTCAAATTGCAACAATGGGAGAGGAGTTCGCTAAAGATACTCAATTAAGAAAAATGAATGGTAATAGAGGTTCAAAACACTTTTTGTACATAAACAGAACGTTTTTTGGTTTGTACAACTTGTTACATGATTTAAAAGCAAGAGTTCAAACAAAAGAGTTTGAAAAATATATTAAGAAATAAAAGATTGTTTGTTTATTGGTTAGGTTGATAAGAGCGATGGCTACACGTTTTAGCATCGCTCTTATTGTTTTTTATCTTTTAGGTTTTTCAGCAGGAATGCCTTCACCGTATTTGCCATCTCCTAGTTTAATTTTACCAGCATTTGGACCTGCAGGAATTACATCACCTATAGAAACATAATCTTCTGGATTATACTTGTAAACGATATGATCTGTTGGCCAACTGAAAATTTTTCTACCATCTGTTGGTTGGTTTTTAGCTTTTGCTGCCATTGGTTCTTTGTCAGATTTTAGATAACCTGGACCTGGAGCTTGAGGAAAACGTCCTTCTCCAAAATTTGTTTTAGGCTTTGCAACTAGTTGGTATTGTAACTTCCCTGAATGATTTCCGCCATTTAACTCTAAAATTTCAACTGAGTTTTTAGTTTGGGACATAATTGTTATTCCATTAAAATAAGGCATTCCCACAGGTGTACAAATTACTCTTAAAGGATTTTCTTCATCCACTACAATGATGTCAGCTAAAATTTCATCAACTATTATAGTAGCTTTACCATTTATCATCTCTACTGTTCCGTAATCTTGATACCAATATTCAGGAGATTCTGGACATGTTAATGTTACTCTACCATGGTTTTCAGTTGGAATAATTTCAGAAACTGAACCCGTTCCAATAATTTTTCTTTGGGTTACTCCACTATTTACAGTTCCGCCAACATAAGCATATGCTTGTGAAACTCCAGGATATGATAATCCTTCAAAATATCCACCAATTCTTATAGCTCCATTACTGAAAGATAAACCTTGAACACCCATCGCATCTTGATTTTGACTGTCTGCAACACCTTGAGCACCTATTGAATATCCTGGATTCCCTGTTGTTGTCCCTCTAGAATTGTAGCCTCTTAATGCTATTTGAGAACCACCTAATGCCGAATTTGTTATATTTAGTTGATTATAGTTTGCTGGTGGATTTGAAGTAGAAGTATTGTTTTGTACATAATTATAACTTCCAATCCATACATCAGAATATGAAATGTTTGCAGCTACTGTTGCCGAACCAGTTGATTGAGCAAAAATACTTGTATATCCTGCAGCAGGATTATTTGCATAAACGCCAGCTCCTAATAAAGATTGTGATGGTGTTCCAAATGAAAAATTTACTTCTCTACCTAAAATACCACCAACATTGTTAGAATGACCATAAATAGCATCACTTGTAGTTCCACTATTAACTTCAAGTTTTGTATTTGCTGCTATTGTTGACGTTCCTATTCCAACATTTCCAGTATGAAACATATCGTCAGTGATAGCATTTGGAGGTAATGTTGTTGCAACTTCATACCAATCATGGTCACCATTAGCAACAGAATTCAATCCAATCCAATCGGAAGTAGGATTGTTCCAATAATAAAAACCTGGTTGTCTTGAAGTTGCTAAAAAAGTTGTAGGTGTTGTTAAGTAAACAAGCATACCTTGTTGAGCAACTGTAGGATTAGTAGCAGGAAATACATTAACTTTTGGAATTAATATTCCATCATTATTTGCAGGAGTCGCTTGATTACTTGAACGAATATCTAATTGCGCATTTGGTAATGTTGTTCCAATTCCAATTTGAGCATTGGTTTGGTATAGATTAAATACTATAAAACAGAGGAGTAAAATTATCTTTTTCATGATTCATTAGTTTTTAGAAAAATTCAAACATTTTCTTAAAATTACTAACAAAAAATATTCAAAGATATTTTTTATCGATAAAAAACTATTAAAAACGATAAAATGCAGAAAAAAATATAATTTTTTCTGCATTTTATTTTATTTGCCTTACTTCAAAAAAAGTTTTTACATATTTTAGTTGAAGATATTATAAAACTCATAAAAAGAAACGGATTGACTATAATTTATCTTTTTATCTTCCAATTACAATCCAATCAGTACCATCGCTTTGAACCGTATATCGCTCGTTTGCATTTATAGTATTTATGAAAGTATTCGTAACGTCATCATATATATTTCCTCCACTTGTTGATAGTATTTTCGGGCTTATTGTATTACTTCCAATAATTATGTAAATTTTACCTGTATTGCCAACGGCATTTGGTAATCTGACTTCAGAAATCGCATTGAATACTCTAATAGTATATTCAGATAATGAAATGGTATAGATACCAGTTGCTACTCCAGTTGTAATATATGGTTTTACAGTATTTACAGGAATTTGAGCCCAACTACCGTTTCCAGCAGCATCACTTTGTAAAAAATAATTCGCCGTTGCACCAGCAGTCATTTGCAAATTAGTTGTTGAAGTTGTACCAGCAACTGTAACGGTAGTTCCATTATCTGTTACTATTCCATCCACAAGTGTTGTACCATTCCATTTTGGAATGTTATTGATTGTTACTGATGATACTTGCGGATCAGTTTCAGTAATGGTTAATGATGATGGATTCACCCAACTTAAAACTCCGGCTGCATTTGTTTGAAGAACTTGATTTAAGGTTCCTCTTGCAGCTGGAAAAACATAACCCGTTCCTGCCGGATCACCTATTTGAAAAGTACTATTTGTTCTAAGAATTCTTGTTGGACTAAACTCTCCATAAATAAGAGATGTTGTAGCATTTGTACTTGAATTCGTTATGTATAATTTATTAGAAGTTGTTTCAAATTCTCCAGCTTGGTTACCTATTGCTACATTTCCAGTACCAGCACCATTTGTTCTTAATGCATTATATCCAATGGCAGTATTGCTTGTTGCGGTATTTGAATTAAGTGCATTAAATCCAATTGCGACACTATTAGCTGAAGGACCATTTGCTCTCAATGAATTAGAACCAATAGCTATATTATTGGAACCAGTAGTAAATTGTCCTGCAAAATTTCCAATAAGTGTATTATCTGATCCTGTTGCTGCAAACCCTGCTTCATTACCAACAGCAGTATTATTGTCACCATTAATATTATTATTCAATACACTATATCCAACACCTGTATTTCCAGTACCTCCAGCAATTTGACCTTGTAAAGCATTATATCCTACAGCTGTTGCATTGGAAGCTCTGTTTTGAAAAAGTGCATTTGCTCCAACAGCTACAACATTGGTAGTGGTTGCAAAAGGAGGTAGACCAATAGCAAACATAGCTTGATAACCAATTGCAGTATTAAATCTTGATCCTGCTTGAGAAATTCCTACCAAGGCACTATGTCCAAAAGCGGTATTTTCAGATCCTGTATTATTGTTTAAAGCAATATGACCAACTGCGGTATTTTTGGTTCCAGAAGTATTGAATCTAGCTGATTGAAAACCTACTGCAGTATTTTCGTTACCAATAGTATTACCTAACATAGTTTCAAATCCAATAGCAGTATTGTTGCTTGCTGTTGTATTGCCTGATAAAGCTCTAAATCCAACGGCTGTTCCATTATTTCCAGTTGTATTTGCTCTTAATGCCTCAAATCCAATAGCTGTTGACGCACTTCCAGTATTAAGTAATAATGCGTTATTTCCAACGCCGGTGTTTTGAATTCCACTTACATTGGCTGCTAATGTGCTATTTCCAACAGCTACATTTGTATTACCTGTAGTATTTGCGGCTAATGAACCATTCCCAACAGCTACATTATTAGCACCAGTATTTAGTGTTAATGCATTCGTTCCAAAAGCCGAACTATTTGTTGTTGCTCCAGCGGTCAATGCTCCTACACCGAAGGAAGTACTTGTTGCTCCTATTTTCCCTGCAGCTAAGTTATTTCTTCTAAAGGCTACATCAACATTTGTTGCAGCGGCTGTACCAATAAAATTCGTTCCATCAATTATTCCTGTATTTCCTGTTATGCTCCAATCATTTGTTACTCCAGCTGCTAATCTAACCCAAATTGTTCCATTCCAATAATAAAAACCAGGTGTAACATCAGCAACAGTAGCAGAATTGTATACTAATTCAGATATTGTTGGTGATGTTAGTGGCAATGCACTTGTGGTAATTGTTAAGGCTACTCTAGGTATTAATAAGCCATCATTTGATGATGTTATGTCTAACGCTCCTTGAGGTGTTGGTGTATCAATTCCTACTTGAGCTTGACTCACTATGGTAAATAGAAATACTATTATGATTCGAATTGATGTGAAATTTTTCATAATTACTTCTTGAATATGCATGAAAAAATATTAAAAAATACCTCTCAAAGAAAGAGAGGTATTTTTAATATTTAGCTTTAATTTAAATTATCTTCTTATTACACGTAGTGTTTTAGTGTTAGACTCTTGAGATACTATTACATTGTAAACTCCAGATGGATATTGGTTTCCTAATTCAAAATTTTGAATATCAGAAGCGTTTATCATTTTGTCTTCAACTAGTTTTCCTATCATGTCGTAAACTCTAACTTGAATGCTAGCTTCGCTATTAGTTTTTACATCCAACTTGAAGTTCTCTGCAAATGGATTTGGATAAGCCAAAGCCTCAAATACATTTACTACTTCTAATTGAACATCTGATGCTATAGCTCTTGCTTGCATCGGAGTTTTGATTGTACATGATTTACTGTATGGACCAAAATTTGGCTCATTTGGTAACTTAACCGCTACTTGTACAGAATAAAGCTCTCCGTTTGGAATTAATCCAGGGAAATTGTTTAATGTAAATCTGTTGTATTGGTTATCATAGAATGTATCATAATCAACTCCGTTGTAAACTCTAAATCGATACATTGTTGCTCCATTAACTCCGTCTGCAATAATTAACTCTGAGTTACTTGTAACTTGATAGTTATTACATTGAACCGATCTAACTTGTGTAGTTGGATAAGACGGTGTATTGATATCACATGGTGTACCATAAGGTAAGAAGGTACCATCAGTATTTCTTAATGAAACTTCTACTCTATAAGTACTTGCAAACAAGATTCCTGACAATTGAGTCATATTAAACTTATTAGATGGTTGCGTAGTTTCTTGAGAAGTTCCTGTTGGATTTCCTGCAATTACTTTTGTAACTCTAAATCTATAAGCAGTAACATTAGAAACAGCTCCTGCATTTATCCATTGGTTCATAGCAGTTAGTGTACTTCCACATTGTGCTCCAATTGTTGAAACTGGATTTGGTGTGTTTAAGTAACATGGTGCTCCAAAGAAGGGTTGCCATACATTGTTGTATCGTACTGCAATCTCAAACATATATCTTGAGTTGTAAGTCGTTCCTGGAACGTTAGCCAATGAAATATTATTGGTTGGTCTGTCAATGATAACTGGTGTAGCAATTGGTGCATTTGTATTCATATCCACTTTAGTGATTTTGAATCTGTATCCTTGAGCAAAATTAGTCCAGCTTGCCGTAACAGTTGAGTACCATCCTGCAAGAGTTGTACCACATGTTCCTGATGGTAGTGACCCTACAATTGGTGTACAAGCATTGTCGATAATACCATTACAATCGTTATCGATTCCGTCGTAACATACATCAACTGCACCTGGATTGATAGCTGCATTAGCATCGTTACAGTCAGTTGAATTTGATACATAACCTGGCTGAGCACCAATAGCAGTAGATGCAAAATCACCATAACCATCACCATCATTATCTGCATAAACAGTATCATCACTAAAGTATACGTTATCTATATAAAAACGCAACGGTGAAGGTTGATTTTGTTCAAACTTTAAACCATAAACATTAGATAAATTAGCTCCTGCAAATTCAGATAAATTAATGGTAATTGAATTCCAACCAGTTTGAAGATTTGTGATATCTCTTCTTTGATCACCATCAGTTAAAAGCCAGAAAAATAAATTTGCAAATGGAGTATCAACATAAACATCCATATGTAAAGTTGTCATTGTTGAAACATTCAAACGTCTTTCTGTAGAGTCAATTAATCCAATGTATCCTAAATTATCTACTCTTAGCGCAGTGTCAGTACCATTTGGAACTGTTGTCAATGTAGTTCCTGCAGTCCAAAATGCTCGTACCATATCAAAACCAGGATCAGTAGTGTAAGCAGCGCTATACAATGATTTAACTTTAGAAGGAAGTCTAGCTGGAGGAATAGGTGATGGGCCAGGAGCAGGAAAGCTAACCACAAAAGTTGCTGTTCTTAATGATGGTCCATAAGTACCATCAGAAACTTGAGTTGCTGTAATGGTACAAGTTCCACCTGTACCAACTTGTATTTGGTCTCCATTTACAATTGTTGCTATTGCATTATTACTACTTGAGTAAGTAAAAGGACTTGTATTATTTGAAGTTGGAGGAGTAATTGTAAAAGTAGCATCTCCAACATTTTTAGCTGGTACAGTAAAAGTTCCAACTGTTGGCGGTTGTAAAGTTGCTGGTCTGTAGAAATATACATTGTCTACATAAGCAGTTTTTCCTGGTCCATTTAAACCTTCAAATTTAAGTTGGATTAATCCAGTCATATTTAAACCATTATTTACATAGGTAGATAAAGGAATATCAACACTGTACCAACCGTTTAAAGTTGGGAAAAATTGTGCATTTCTATCACCATTATTAAGTAACCAAATATTAAAGCCAGTTACATCTGGTGTATAAATATCCATGTGTAACATGGTCATTTCTGATACATTAGTAGGTGCAAAATTAATGAACTCAACTAAAAAATTACTCATTTTTTTGGTTGGATTTCCACCAAGTAATTCATCTGTTAATGAAGATGCACCTACCCAAACTGCTGATGGTAAATTGGTGTAGGCATCACTGTAAAGTGATACAACATCCCAAGGATTTCTTGCAGGAGGATTTGGTGCAGGAGTAGCTAATGGTGGAGCAGCAACGACTAATTGTGCAGTTATTGAACCAGCATCAAAACTTCCACTTGCAGCTTGGTTTGCTGTAATGGTAGATGAACCAATTCCGTTTATTTGTATTTGATTACCATTAACAATAGTAGCAACACTTGTATTACTACTTGTGTAAGAAAAAGCACCTGGGCTATCAGAAATTGGTGCTGTTAACACAATATTTGAATCTCCAAGAACAGCAGAAGGAACATTAAAATCACTTATAATTGGATCAGTTCCTCCGTTATAAAAGTAGATGTTATCTAAATAAATTTGTCTTAAACCAGGTTGATTGTGTTCAAATTTGAATCCGTAGATACTAGCTAAATTTGCTCCAGGATAACTTGTTAGAGGAATATCGAGTGAATTCCAACCTGCAACAAGAGGTCCAGTATTATAGTTTTGGTCTCCATTAGACAAAAGGAAAACGAACATATTTGCAATTGGTGTATTCAAATAAATATCAACATGGAGTTTTGCCATTCCAACTACACTAAAACGAACAGGTTCCGCACTAGTTACAAAACCAAAAAAACCAAAATTTTCTAATTTGATACAAGTATTTGATCCATTTGGAAAATTTAAATCAGACCCTGTGCCTGCAGTCCATGGAGCACGAACCATATTATACCCAACAGGATTAGGATATCCAGGAACAACTGGAGTACCAGTGTACATTGAAATTGTTGTACCAGGATCTCTAACTGGAGGAGTTGGAGAAGGTCCTGGAGCAGGATAAGTCACATTTAAAGTTGCTATAGAACTACTAGGTCCATATGTTCCATCTGAAACTTGTGAAGCTGTAATTATAGAAGATCCAGCTCCATTAATTTGTAGTTCATTTCCATTTACAATAGTTGCAACAGTTCCATTACTACTAGAATAAGTAAAAGTGCTTGTGTTGTTTGAAGTTGGCGGAACTAAAGTGTAATTTGGTGCGCCAACTGGTTGAGCTGCTACTGTAAAAGTTCCAACAGTTGGAGGCTGAAGAGTTGCTGGCCTCCAAAAGAACATATTGTCAATAATTAAGTTTTGAATATTTCCAGCTCCAGCTGGTTGATCATATTTAATTTGACGAAAATTTGGACGAACAGAAGCAAAAGAAGCACCTGAAATGTCGATGTTGAATACGTTCCATTGTCCAGGAACTAAAGGTAAAGTTGTAGGTATTTCAACTGTACCAGCAGTGATTTTAATAAGAGATAATCTTATTGAAGTAAGTGTTGAAGAATAAATTTCAATGTGAAAAGTAGTCATTGCAGACACATTAATATCACTTTGAGTTTCAGTTCCTTGATAACTACCAGTATTTTGATACTGTTTTACTGCATCACCACCATATGACGGTGTGGTTAAGTTGCTGGGATAACCAGCTGTTTGTCCCCAATTTGGGTTAAAATTTGTTCCCGGAACGTCCGAGTAGGCTGCTGAGAAAAGAGAAATGACATCCCAAGAATTTCTTCCAGGATCTCCAGGTGCAGCACCTTGTGATTGGCCTAATGTAAAAGACAAAAGGAAAATTAATAATAAAAATTTTTTCATAATTGTTTGATTTTGTTCAATTTCAAACTTACAAGTTTAATTTTCTCAATTAATAAAGTGTTAGTGTATAAAAACTATACGAAATTTGAAATGTTAAAAAAAACTATAAAAAATTAGATTATTATTCAGTTTCAACAATCATTGTTTAGATACTTACTTCTTAATAATTAAATAGTAATTATTATAATGTTGTACTAATGTATAGGTAAAACATCTTTACATTTATGTTAATACAACGTTTGAGTTGTGTATTGTCTAAAAAAAATAACAATAAAAATATTAATATTGTAATTATTGTTATTGGGTTTTGTTAATTATATAAAAATTTAGAAGAAAATGTTTTTAAAACGCACCAATGTTTAGCATCCATAAAAGTAAAATGTCACAACAATTATTTTGATAAGTTTTTGTTATGCAATTTTCGGTTCCCAAAATATTATCCAGAGTTATCATCTGAGAAAATTTTGACAAATAATGGATTGATGATGAAAATTTATAATTAGAAGTAAGTTTTTGCCAATCCAAATTCAGGAAGCTTATTGATTAAGAGCAATATCAATATCTTTTTTAGAAAAGTCACACTCGTTTCTTTGACTTATTTTAACTGCCTAATCTCAAAATAACTTTTCCCTACATAAGCATCAATTGTTGAAGGTGCATTTCCATTAAAAATATATATTTCTATATAATCACCAGGAATTAAGTTAATTGTACAGTTAATGATTCTTGAAATCAATTTGTCTCCATAATGATGTGAAGAAGTTTCTTGATATTCTACACCATTTTTATAAACGGCAATACCATAATATTCAGCATCTGATTTATTGAAAGTATGAAAACCTGCATTTACTTCATAATAGCCAGCTTTTGTTGCAGTAAATCTATTGGTTGTTGTGTTAAATTCAGAGTTGGTATCAAAAGCAATAGTATTAAAAGTGATTTTTTGCCAACCAGTTGATGCAACATTTTGATTTGCAGATAAATTAGTTCTTACTAACGATAAGCTATTTACTGAATTAGCCCAACTTGTTCCTCCTGCACCATCAGTTTGAAGAACTTGACCTACAGTTCCTCTTGATGTGGGAAAAGAATACCCAGATGTAGTTGGATTTCCTACTTGAATTGTACCGTTAGTTCTAACAATTCGATTATTAAATTCACCATAAATTAAAGCATTATCTATACTTGAGTCAGTTCCGTTTGCAGCAGTAGACATCTCAATATATAATTTATTACTTCCGGTTTCGTTATAACCAGCTTGATGACCAATGGCTACATTGTTAGTTCCAGTTGAATTTTGACGAAGCGTGGCAAAACCAAGAGCGGTATTGTTATTAGCATTAGCACTTGTTAAAGCATTTCTTCCAAAAGCCACATTTTCACTTCCTGATGAATTAGAATATAAAGCGCCAACACCAATCACGGTATTAGTATTTCCAGTCAAGTTTGAAAACATGGATTGGTCACCAATAGAAACATTTAATTGTCCTGTAGTATTGCCAGGCATAACATTGGTTCCGATAGCTGTATTTCGTATGCCTGTTCCGGCTGCATTTAAAGAGTTTGCTCCAAAAGAAGTATTCTTATTACCAGAAGCTATTGCAGGGTTTCCAATAAATCCGCTACGAATGTTATTTCTTCTTATCACTAAATCTACATCATCTGTAGTTCCAATAAAATTAGTTGCTGAACTTGTTCCGCTATTACCAGAAATCGACCAATTTGTATTATTTACGGTTGCTAATTGAACCCAAAGCGTACCATTCCAATAATAATAACCGTTTGGTGCAAACCCTGAATTATAAACTAATAATGAAGTTGTTGGAGATGCTATAGTTGTTACATCGGAAGTACTTGTTAAGGCTACTCTAGGAATAAGTAAACCACTATTTGTAGAAGTGATGTCCAACATAGAAGAAGCATTTGGACTAGCAGTGCCAATACCTACTTGAGCTTTAGAAATAAAACTGATTAAGAAAATACAAACAAATAATATTTTTTTAATTTCCATTGTTATTCAAATTATTTTGAAAAATATCGATTCAACAATTGCAAAGGTTATTAAAAGAATTGGGGCTACAAATTTCACTAAATTATCTCATTAAATAAAATATTTTTTTTTCATTTAGCTAATTATCAAAACTTTATCGCAAATGGCGTAAATCACTGATAAAATGTATCAAATAAGTTGTTATTTTTGTAAAATGCTTAGAGTTCAAGACATAATTTTTTCTTATTCGAAAGAAGTTACCATTAAAAAAAGTGCTTTTTCAATCCATAAAGGTCATAATGTTTCTATAATTGGCGAGAGTGGTTGCGGAAAAAGTACGCTTCTAAAATTAATTTATGGCTTGTATGACTTGAACGACGGAAATATTTTTTGGAATGATACAGAAGTTTTAGGACCAAAATATAATTTGATTCCAGGCATGGATTTCATGAAATATCTTGCACAAGATTTCGATTTGATGCCTTACATTACAGTAGCAGAAAATGTTGGAAAGTATTTGTCAAATATCGATTCTGAAAAAAAATGGAATAGGGTAAAAGAGCTTTTAGAAATTGTAGAAATGGAAGACTTTTTCGATATAAAAGCCAAAAATCTTAGTGGTGGTCAAATGCAAAGAGTTGCAATTGCAAGAGTTTTAGCCTTAGAGCCAGAAGTTTTATTACTTGATGAACCTTTCAGTCACATCGATAACTTTAGAAAAAACAGTTTGCGAAGAAAATTATTCGCCTATCTAAAGGAAAAACAAATTACTTGTATAACAGCAACTCACGACAGCACTGATGTTCTTTCATTTGCTGATGAAGTTCTGATAATGAAAAATGGAGAAATCATTGAAAGTGGAACTCCAAAAGCAATTTTTGAAAATCCAAAATCTAAATATATTGCTTCACTTTTTGGAGATGTGAATGAAATTAATATTGATGGTAAATTACAATACATTTACCCACATCAAATTAAAGTTGTTGAAAACTCAGATATACAAGTTGAGGTTTTAAATTCTTATTTCAGAGGAAGTCATTTTTTGATTGAAGCAAAATTGGATAACGAAATTCTATTTTTCGAACACAATTCAGAAATTCCCAAAACAACTCAAGTATATCTAAAAATAAAATAGACCTTCAAATTTACTTCAAAGGTCTATAATCTTTTTTCTATTTTCTATTCTCTTTTTAATTCTTCAAATACTTCTCTAAAAACTGATCTTGTTCCCAAAGTAAGTGAAAGATATTTTCTTTAGCAGCATATCCGTGTGATTCTTTTGGTAATAAAACCAATCTTGCTGGCGCACCAAGTCCTTTAAGAGCTTGGAAATAACGTTCAGATTGTAAAGTAAAAGTACCAGGATTATTATCGGCATCGCCATGAACTAAAAGTAAAGGTGTTTTCATTTTATCTGCATTCATAAAAGGAGACATTCCGTTGTAAATTGTAGGAACATCCCAGTAATTACGTTGCTCACTTTGAAATCCGAACGGAGTTAAAGTTCTGTTGTAAGCTCCGCTTCGTGCAATTCCACAAGCAAATAAATTAGAATGAGTTAATAAGTTAGCTGTCATAAAAGCTCCGTAAGAATGTCCGCCAACAGCCACTTTTTTACGATTGATATATCCTAAATTGTCTACTGCATTAATTGCAGCTTCTGCGTCATCAACTAGTTGTGTAATAAAAGTATCGTTTGGTTCTGTAGTTCCTTCTCCAATAATAGGAAATGAAGCATCATCTAAAACAGCATAACCTTTAGTTACCCAATAAACAAACGAACCATAGTTTGGAAACGTAAATTCATTTGGATTTTTATCATTTTGTCCTGCCGAGTTTTTGTCTTTAAATTCTGCTGGATATGCCCAAATTAATAAAGGTAATTTCTCTTTTTTAGTTCTGTCGTAACCTGCTGGTAAATATAAAGTTCCAGACAAATCTACTCCATCTTTTCTTTTGTATTTAATTACTTCTTTATACACATTTTTAATGCTTTCAAATGGATTTTTAAAAGCTGTAATTGGTGTTAGTTTACCAGATTTAATATTTCTAAAATAGTAATTTGGATAATCATTTTTAGATTGAATCATCACTAAAACATCTCCTTTTTTATAATCTTCAATTGACATCAAATCTTCTTTTTTGTCCATTATTTTTGAAGTGTATAAACGTTTTGTTTTTAATGTTTTCAAATTCAATTCATCGATAAAAGGAAATTGACCTTCTTTGGTATGTCCGTCACCAATTAAATAAGCATTGCCATTTTCGGTAGCGATTACATATCTTCCAAATTCATTCTTTTTGGTTTCAAAATTTCCTGGATCAGAATAGATGTCTTGCGAGTTTCTATCCGAAATTACTTTTGGAGTTTCATTAGGATTAGATGGATTTAACAAATAAGTTTTGGCATTTCTTGTATCATACCAACTATCATAAGCTATTGCAAAAGTGTCATTTCCCCAATTGATTCCGCCAAAGCGTTGTTGCGTCTTCATCATAGAAGTTGGTGCCGAATTGAAAGGCGCATTCCATTGAAAAACTTCATCTCTATAATCTACTTTTTTAGCTTGATCACCTTCATCAAGTGCTTCTACATAAACTAAAGTTGCTGGTTTGTCTGCTCTCCAACTCATGCTTCTTTTTCCTTTTCTAACTGAAGAAAAACCTTTTGGCATAATTTCCGTTAAAGGAACTTCATTTACTGGCTTAATTTCTTTTCCATTCAAATCATAAACTACAGATTTTTGTGGAAAACGACTCAATGGAACAATATAAGAATATGGTTTTTGAATTGTAGTAATCATCAAATAATTTCCATCTGGTGAAAAACTTTCTCCAGCATAAATATCAGCTGGTTTGAATAAAGTTGAAGCTCCAGAAATCGTTACTTTATACAATTCGGATGTTACTAAAGCATCAAAATTAGCTTCATCATTTTTGTTTTTCAACAAATCTTGATACGTCCTATTTTGAGATTTTGCACCATCACTTACAGAAACGGTTGGTCCTTTTGGTAAATCTTTTTTCTCATTAATTAAAGCCGGACGATTTTTAGGCAAAACTTTTACCAATAACGTTTGATTGTCATTCATCCAACTGTAAGGACTTCCTAAATTGGCATTCAAATTGTCTGATGTTATTTTTTTTGCCGAAGCGGTTGCCACATCAATTATCCAAAGTTCAACTCCAGAATTCGTAGTATTCGTAAATGCAATTTTCTTTTCGTCTGGCGACCAAGAAATGTTGGTTAGTCTAGCATTTTGAGGAAGACCTGATACTTGAGTTTCGTCTTTAGCAGCTATTTTTCTAATTTTTAAATTGCTGATATACGTAACCGTACTCGAAATATTAGTCACAGGATTAATACGTAAACCTCCCAATCGCATTTCTTCTTGATTTAAATCGTCAAGCGTTTTGTAAGTATTTCTGTAACTTAAAAGCATGTATTCTTTTTTAGAATCCATACTTACAGATGGTGCTCTTTCATAATCGGCAAGAGCTAAAATCTCTGCTGAAGGCTTTTGGTAGCTAAGATTTTCTTGAGCAAAAGTTAAGCTAATAACTCCCAAAAACAATAATGCAATAAATCGTAATTTCATAAAGTTTAGTTTTAGTGAAAATTTATTGGACTAAAGTAAAACAAACTTGTTACATAATTGTTTTGGTTTGTGTTAAAAATATCCTTAAAAAAATTCACCAATTTTAAGCTACAGCCAATTAATTTTATAATTTTATGCAAAATATTGATTGATGAAAAAATTCTACTTTTTATTGCTGATTTCTTCTTTTGCTTCAGCGCAATTAACATGGTCACCACTTCCAAATGCTGCGGTGAACACCAACGGACAACGATTTGATGATGTTTTCTTTTTGAATGAAAATTTAGGTTGGGCCGCTAATGGATTTTATGCTGCAGTTTACAAAACAACCGATGGTGGTTTAAATTGGAATCTACAAACCAATAATGCGATACTTGGTAGCAGTCATTATTTTAGAAATATCGAATTTCTTGATGCCAATATTGGTTTTTTAGGAAGTTTGAATGGTAAATTTTACAAAACTCTTGATGGTGGTGCCACATGGAATTTGGTTACCATAACCCCAAATCCAGCTGCTATTTGTGGTTTGGATTGTGTTGGAACTTCAACTATTTATGGCTGTGGTGCTTATTTTTCTCCAGCTTACATTATAAAATCTACCGATAGTGGTGCTACGTGGCAATATATTGATATGAGTGCACACGCAAATGCTTTGGTAGAAGTATTATTTTTGGATGTAAATACAGGTTATGCTGCTGGAAATAATGCTACTGGAGCAGTAATCTTAAAAACTACCGATGGCGGAACGACGTGGTCAATTCTTTACAATGGCTCTATTCCTGGTGAATATGTTTGGAAATTACAAACCTTACACAACAATACCAATGTAATTTTTGGAGCCATAGAATCGGTTTTTCCTAACGATGGAAAACTTATAAAATCTATAAATAATGGCGCTACTTGGACAACAAAAAATGCTCCAGAAGTTGACATTCAAGCAGTTGGTTTTGTAGATGAAAATCATGGTTGGATGGGTGGTCATGTCACAGGTTTTTATGAAACTACCAATGGTGGCGATACTTGGACAAACACAACTGTAGGAAGTAATTTAAATCGAATTTTTATTTTAAATAATGATTTGGCTTATGCTTGTGGAACTACTATTTACAAAATGACTAATAATTTAGCAGTCAATCAATTTCAAGAGCAAGCTAGAATACCATTAGTCGTTAGGGTTGCACCAAACCCAATAAAAGACAAATTGAATTTAGAAATTGATTTTAAAGGTGTAGATCATTTAATGTTAGGATTATATTCTAGCACAGGACAACTTATAAAACAACTAAAGCTTGATGAAATTGAAGGCGCTATAACCAAAAAGTACACTTTTGATTTTCCTTATCCTGCAGGAATCTATTTCATCAATTTACACACTAATACTGGAAGACAGTCGGTTAAAGTAGTGAAGTAAAAGATTATTGCTTCACTACTTTTTCTATTATATCACTATTTTCTGTACTAATTTTTACAAAATAAATACCATTACTATAATTAGAAAGGTCTAACGAGGATTGATTATCACCTACAATTTTAGAAACTAAAAGCCTACTCAAACTATCATACAACTCAATACTTTTGATGGTTTCACTACCATTAATATTTATTATTGAGCTTGTAGGATTAGGATATAAAACTACTTTATTAGCTGCAAACTCCTCACCACCCAAACCACAATTGCTTGTAATGCTTATAGTTTGCGCCGTACCACAATTGTTTAAATGATTTTGCACACTAGCCAACTCACTAGCATCAACACATATGGTAGCCAAGTTTGGATTGCCGGTTTTCCAGCAGTCGTTGAAATTTACATTACTAAAATCGTGGTTAATACCGTTTTTTAGATTGATGGAGGTTAGATTGTTGTTTTTACATTCTAATTCTTTAAAAAGAGGATTAAGACTAAAGTCAAGTTGTGTTATTTGATTATTTGCACATATTATCGATTTCAAATTATTAAGTCCCGTAAAATTCAAATTATTTATTTGATTATTAGTACAATTAACACCCTGTAAATTTGTTAACCCTGTTAAATTAATATTTGATAAATTATTAAAATCACATCTTAAAATTTTTAATTGAGTTAAACTTGTTATATTCAAGCTACTTAAAGAGTTATAATGACAATACAAAAATTGTAAATTTGTAAAAAATTCAATTCCATCGAGGCTACTAATATTTGATGTGAATAAAAATAAGTAGGTTACATTTAATGCTTCGCTTTGTTCAATTTCTCCATTATTGTTAAGATCAATTTTTATAAATCCTGCAATATTATTATTTATATCTGCTTGTAATAGTTTATTTTTAAAATTTATATCAGGAATTGGAATAATTTGAGAAAATGATAAACTTTTAAATAATAAAGCTATAAATACTAATTTTACTTTCATAACTTTAATTTTTAATAATTTTTTTTGTCACTGTCCCGAAATTGTTTGACACTTTTAACAAATAAGTGCCACTAGGTAAATTAGTTAAAAATAATTCATAATTATTTACATTATTTATTTCATCAGAATATACTCGTTGATTTAATAAATTAAAAACCTCGACTTTTGTTAATTTTGATACAGTATTATTAAAATGTATATTGAATTTATTATCTGACGGATTTGGCTCAACAACTAAATCATTAAAATTAATTTCATTATCACTATTAGATAATCTACTGCTAAAACCTACCACATTAATCCATTCTGAAACTGTGCTACAAATGTTTGGGAATAGTTTATCACAGATTGTATATTCAAAAAAATAGGAACCAACTGGAGCGTTATTTCCACCATATATGATTTCACCATTCGGTAAAATAAAAAAGTAGTTATTAGTATTCCCAATATAATTAATTGCACCACTCAAAACAGCGTTACCATTTGCAGCTATATTAACAGGCACACCATTATTTGGTGCAGCTAAAAAGCAATCTGTTGAATATGTGTCAGTGCTAAAAATGTTATAGCTTGCTCCAGGTACTTGTGCACCAGTGGTTTGAAAAGTATAAATACCAGGATTAGCTCTAATTTTCGAATTAACAATTACTTGAAATGTTATATCATTTACACAACCAGAAGAACTTCCTGCTGGGCAAAGATTATAATTAAAATTATAGGTTCCAGGTAAGGTGTTAGCAGGAACATTAATGGTTCCGTCTGTGTTTAATGAGAAGCCTGATGGTGTTGTTAAGTTGTTTATATCTATTGTAGTGGCATCAGCACGCAATCCTCCTATTGAAACTTTTTCAAATATTGATTCTGAAGTAGTATAAGCATTTTGTGCATAACAAACATTTATTTCGGTCTTTTCATCAGCAGTGATTGTAGAGTCATAAATTGTAATATCAACTCTAATAATATTACTTTGCAAACAATCATTTTCTAAAAAATATTCAACTGTGTAAATCCCAATTGGTAAATCTGGTGGTATATTTAAGGTTCCGTCTTGATTGATGGTTATATTATTTGTGGTTGTAACTAAAACAATATTTAATCCTAGTGAATTGGATGTGAAAGGATTTCCGTTAAAGGTATCGTTTAAAAGTATGTTCGGGCTTAAAAAACCAGTTGATGAATAGGGTAAAAACATAGTATCTTGATTAGCAACTAATGAACCACCATTTATAACAGTAACTATTTGAGTAAATGGATTAGTACAGTTATTATCTGGATAAAACGTATAGTTTGATGTTGCTGAGTTATCAACAGTATCTGGAACCCAATTGCCATGTATTCCATCATCTGAAAAATTTGGTAAATGTGGTCTTATACCACCTAGACATATTGTAGTTTGAAAACTAAATAAAGGTGGAGTATCTGGTTCTACAATAGTAACTACATATGAAGTCATTGAACTGCAAGAGCCAACTGTTAACAAGTATAGAACTTCAAAAGTACCTGATTGATTAATAAAAAGCTCTCCAGTTGTTGGTTCAATATCTGCTATACTAACATCCGATGATAACCAAATACCACCATTAATACTAGCTGAGTATGTTTCTCCGCTATTTCTACAAACACTATTACTTCCAGTTATAGTAACTGATGCATTATTAACTACAACTGTTAATGTAGCTTTTTTTGCGCATTGTCCATTATCTGGTGTAAAAGTATAAGTTGTTGTTTGTGTATTATTTATTGCAGGTGACCATGTACCTAAAAAACCATTATTAGATATAGATGGTAAAGAAAATACATCTCCTACACAAATAGGAGCAATCGCGTTAAATGTGGGAATTGCTGCATTTATTGATGTATTTACAGGTATAGTCAAAGTTGTAGCGATAGCGCACGAATTTATACTAGGCGTAAAAGTGTAAGTTGTAGTTGCTAAATTATTAAATGCAGGAGACCAAGTACCAGTAAAACCATTGTTTGAAGTTGTTGGTAAAACATAAGCAGCACCATTACAAATTGCTGTAACTGCTGGAAAAGTTGGTACTATAGAAGGAGTAGAAACAATAATATTTTTAATTAGTGAAACAGGACAAACCGAACTATTAGTATAAGTGTAAGTTATTGCAATATTACCTATACCTGATAGTGCAGGACTAAAAGAGTAAGTGCTACCATCAAATGTAACACCTTGACCAGAAAAAGAACCAGAGAGAGGAACCGCATTTAAAAAAGTAGCCAAATTTGAAATAATTGGATCACCACAAGCAATGTTAGTAGGCAAATTAAATTCAGCACCATTAGTTGGGATTAAAGAAACATTATCTACAAAATAATAAGAATATAAGTTACCATTAGATACATTATTTAGATTTGAAAAAGTACATCCGTTTGAAGGAGAACTAACAGCTGGTTGTAAAGAAAATTGCACATTATTTAAACCTCCAATATATAAAAATTGTTCTCCTCCTGTAGGTGAGGTAAAATTGAACACAAATGTATCCCAGAGATTATCGTTATAATTTGTTGTATAATAGCTATTTTCATAGAAAATACCATTTGAAATATCAAGATTTCCAGATGTTGGAATAGGAATGTTATTGGAACTTAAAAAAGCTTGAATTTTAATGACGTTAGCGCTTGTATTTTCCGCTTTTGACACATTAAAACTTAGTTGATATTCTACTCCTGCAATTAATGGTGTAGATAATTTTGTCTTTATTATTTCATATTGATTTAATAATGGGTTAATAATATTTTTTTGTGTTAAAAAACCTGTATGTGCACTACTACCGGCTACAGTCACATTTTGTTTACCAATTAGACTACATGGAATTAGAGGTGTAAATGTTGGAGAAAAAAGCACGTTGGTATGAAAATAGTCTGTTCCACCAACGACATCATCCCACCAACCGCATGCTTTATTAATTTGACCTAAATTGTCAGGAAGTGAAGAATTTTGTTCAAAATTTCCATTCATAACTAAATCACAAGCGTTTGGGATTGGATTACAACTAGTAATTCCCATCTGTCCTCCACTATTATTTATTATTGGCTGAACATAAACATAAATGTATGTAATATTTCCCAATTCATTTCCATTTTTAGGGACATACCTTAATAAGTGAACACCAGTTACTAAACTAGTGAAAATTATATTTGTTGAAGAATTTCCAAAAGTTGGACTAATATTTGAACTAGCAGTTATATCTTCTAAACCAATAAATTCAGTAGCGTTAAAATCATTTAATAATATATTTGCTGCATTTATACTAATATTTGTGCCTTCATCTCCTATATATGTGAAGGTATTATTAGGATTCTTACCATCATTAATTCCTGCAACAGTTATTCCATTACAAGCATTTGTATTTTGATAATTATAGAAAGTGTTATTTCCATCAATTTTTGCACCACTAACACCAAATGAAGTATTTACACTATATCCTACATCGCATAAAGCTGCTCTTTCTTCTGGTTTAATGTAACGTTTTGTTGCACCACTATAATTAGCATTACTCATAACAAAATAACTGTTATCTGGATAATGAGAAGAACATGTTGGATAAATTTCATCTTCAAAATGGCTCAAACTACTTCCGTTTTCAAAACAAGTTGGAGTATATACAGGAACAATACCATTTGAACCAACAAATTTTAATGCATCATTGCATAGAGTTGTATCAATAGAATTTCCTGAATTAATATTACCTGGAATTGAACATCCAGGACGTAGAATGTTTGTGTTTAGTAAGTTGTTAAAAGACTGGTTGTATAATAGAGAACTTGAACTAGTTGTCAATAAAGCGACATTACTGTTGTTTTTTAAAAATTGGTCATATCTTGAAAAATATTTATAATTTGAACCAAATTGAGAAGTTCCATTAGCATTTACCAAACTATTAAAACCTAAAGCATGCAACATTTCATGAAGTACTATTGAGTATAAATCAATCTGTGTCGAAGTAGCAGGATTTGACGTATCAAGGTTCCAATTATAAGCCGTAAAACCAGTTGTTGTATTTGTTGGATTAAAATTGTAAGCCATATACCCATGATAAAAAATACCATTTGCGTTTGAGCTTCCACCATTTGAAACTAAGGGTGCAACAACATTAGCATATGAATCAACTCCAGCATGAATAGTCTTCCATATTTCATTATCAGTGATACCTCCAATTGAATTATTTGATGGCATATTATAAAAACCACTTGCCACACCAAGAACAGAATTATTAGCATTTGGAATGTTGTTAATATTTCTTACCCAAATATTAACTTTAGTTGTGGATGTTGGCTGTAAAGCTGAATTAGTTGTAGTTATAAAGGCAGATAAATCCTCAAAAACTTGACATATGACAGCTCTTCTATCGTTGTCAATTTGACTTGCAATATTATCTAAACCACACCCAGTTTCAAAATATAAATTAAAAATAGAATTAGTAGAACAACCCAATAAAGCTACTCTATTATATGATTGGTTATTATCGGTATTTATTAAAATATCATTAAAAGTATATTTATTTCCTTGTTTGTCAAAAATTGCATCCAAAACACCATTAGGGGTAATGTGTTTGTTTTGAGGATTTTGAGAATATCCAACAGAAACAAGCATAATCAGTAAAAAACAGAATAGTTTTTTAAGCGAAAAGTGTGTGTGTGTGTCCATAAGAAGGATTTAGTGGTTGATTTTCAAATATATGAAAAAAGTTTTACTAATTAAAAATTATTTATTAATCTATAACCTAGTAATTTAATTTTATACTCTTATTTGCACACTAATACTGGAAGACAGTCGGTTAAAGTAGGGAAGTAGTAAAAATAGGACAGATATTATTTGTTTATTTTAAAAAAAACTTTTAATTTTATTAAAATTTTAAATAAAAAAACTAAAACATAAATCATGGGAAAATTTGTAATCACAACAAGAAAAAATGGTGAGTTTCAATTCAATTTAAAAGCAGGAAATGGGCAAACTATTCTTGCAAGTGAAGGTTATACAACTAAAGCAGCTTGCTTAAATGGTATAGAATCAGTTAGAAAAAATTCGCAGGACGATGGTCGTTTTGATAGATTGGAAGCTAAAAGTGGTCAACCTTATTTCAACTTGAAAGCAGGTAATGGTCAAATCATTGGAAACAGTGAAATGTATGAAAGTGTAGCTTCAAGAGAAAATGGAATTGAATCAGTGAAGAAAAATGCACCAGACGCAACTGTTGATGATCAATCGGAATAATCAATTTGAAAAATAAATAAAAAACCAGTTTTGCGACTGGTTTTTTTGTTTTATAATTGTTTATTAAACTATTAAATTCAAAATTTATAGCGATAAATGATGTGCTTTTTTAAAAGATGACTAAATTTGTGTTACTAAAATTGATAAAACGATAATACATGTATAATTCCAAAATAATAGGTTTAGGATATTATGTTCCTGATAATGTGGTTACTAATGATGATTTGTCTAAAATTATGGACACCACAGACGAGTGGATTCAAGAACGCACTGGTATAAAAGAACGTAGACATATAGTAAGAGGTGAAGATACTACAACTTCTATGGGAGTTAAAGCTGCAAAGATTGCTATTGAACGTTCTGGTGTTGCCAATGACGATATTGATTTCATAGTTTTTGCAACTATTTCACCAGATTATTATTTCCCTGGACCTGGAGTTGCTTTACAACAAGAGCTTGGGTTAAAAACAGTTGGAGCTTTAGATATTAGAAATCAATGTTCTGGATTTATCTATGCGCTTTCTGTTGCCGATCAATTCATTAAAACAGGAATGTATAAAAATATCCTTGTTGTAGCTTCAGAAGTACAATCACTTGGTTTAGATATGACCGATAGAGGTCGTGGTGTATCAGTTATTTTTGGAGATGGAGCAGGAGCAGCAATGGTATCAAGAGAAGTTGACACTACCAAAGGAATTCTTTCTACACATTTACATTCAGAAGGTCAACATGCAAAGGAATTAGCAGTTTTGGCACCAGGAATGGGCGGAAGATGGATTACAGATATCATTGCCGATAACAATCCAGATGACGAAAGTTACTTTCCACACATGAATGGTCAATTTGTATTTAAAAATGCCGTAGTTCGTTTTAGTGAAGTTATCAATGAAGGTTTACAAGCCAATAATCTTCAAGTTTCGGATATTGATATGTTGATTCCGCATCAAGCTAATTTGAGAATATCACAATTTATTCAGCAAAAGTTCAAATTGACAGACGACCAAGTGTTTAACAACATTCAGAAATACGGAAATACAACAGCAGCGTCTATTCCAATTGCGCTTACAGAAGCATGGGAATTAGGTAAAATTAAAGATGGAGATACTGTTGTTTTAGCAGCTTTTGGTAGCGGATTTACTTGGGCAAGTGCCATAATTAAATGGTAGAAAATGATTTTTTTACTGATATTAATCTGCCCAATACTTCTAGGTTATTACATTGAAAAATTATTTTTTTCAGAAAAAAACGAAGAATCAAATATTTCGTATTGGATTTTATTAGTTATCAATTTTTCGGCAATTTGCTATGCAATTTATGAGTTGGGTTACTCAGTTGAAGGTGCTATTGCCAGAGGTATCGTAGGATTATTAAGTTTTATAATTTTTCTTGTTGGAGTTCCTAAAATTTTCAAATTAAAAAATAGTTCTACAGAAACTAAATTAAAAATTACCATAACATTAATAGTCTTATTAATTATTGGTTTTGGATTGTGTACATCAGAAGGATTATTCTAAATGATATTTAATTAAAAATAAAAACCCCGAATTGCACTTCGGGGTTTTTTAGTTCAAATGCATTACAATTTGAATCATAAAAGCTGTTTTCTGTTGGGGCAAAAAAGGCGCTTAATTTTTTAATGTATTTAGTTAGGTTTTTGTTTCAATAAAAGTAACCTCATTAGATGAATTTTATTTAGCCCGATAAATATTATACAAAAAACGATAAAAAGCAAATAAAATCGTTTAAATACATATATTTTATTTATTTGTATTTATTTTCTTATATTTAGTGTAAATTTATTTCTACAATAAAACAATTCAAAAAATAGTTATCCTACTCAAATTTTATAAAAACTTTTTCCAATTATATTCTATCTTTGCAACCTCAAAAAATAATAAAAATGACTTTACAACAAATCTTAACTCCAGCCATTATTGAAGCCGTTCAAAAACAGTTTGATATCACTATCGACAAAATTGAATTTCAGGCTACGAGGAAAGATTTTGAAGGTGATATTACTATGGTAATTTTTCCACTTCTGAAAGTTATTAAAGGAAATCCTGTAGATATTGGAACCAAAATTGGAACTCATTTAGTTGAAAATTTAGCTGAAGTTGAAAAGTTCAATGTAGTTGCCGGATTTTTAAATATTGTAATTTCTGATGCCTACTATCTTACTTTTTTCAACGGAATAAAAGATAATAGTTCTTATGGATTTGTTGAGGCTTCATCAGATTCTAAAGCGGTTTTGGTTGAATATTCTTCGCCAAATACCAACAAGCCTTTGCATCTTGGTCACGTTCGTAATAATTTATTAGGATATTCAGTTGCCGAAATCATTAAAGCTTCAGGAAAGAAGGTATACAAAACTCAAATCATCAACGATAGAGGAATTCACATTTGTAAATCGATGTTGGCTTGGCAGAAATATGGTAACGGACAAACTCCAGAAACTTCAGGTTTAAAAGGAGATAAGTTGGTTGGAAATTTTTATGTTGCTTTTGATAAAGAGTATAAAGTTCAAATAAGTGAACTAATGGCTCAAGGAAAGACAGAAGAAGAAGCTAAAAAACAAGCACCAATTATTTTAGAAGCACAACAAATGCTTTTAGATTGGGAAGCAGGAAAACCAGAAGTTATGGAGCTTTGGAAAACTATGAACCAATGGGTTTATGATGGTTTTGCTCAAACGTATAAAAGTTTAGGTGTTGATTTTGATAGTTATTATTATGAATCAAATACCTATTTATTAGGAAAAGAAGTAGTTCAATTTGGTTTAGAAAAAGGAATTTTCGAAAAAGATCCTGATGGTTCGGTTTGGATTGATTTAACACCAGATGGATTGGATAGAAAAATCGTGCTTCGTTCAGACGGAACTGCGGTGTATATGACACAAGATATTGGAACTGCAATTCAACGTGTAAAAGATTTTCCAGATGTTGGCGGAATGGTTTACACCGTTGGAAATGAGCAAGATTATCATTTTAAAGTGTTGTTCTTAATCCTTAAAAAACTTGGTTTTGATTGGGCTGATAGTTTGTATCATTTATCTTATGGAATGGTAGAATTGCCTTCTGGAAAAATGAAATCTAGAGAAGGAACTGTAGTTGATGCCGATGATTTAATGGAAGAAATGACTACAACTGCCAAATCAATTTCGGAAGAATTAGGAAAATTAGCTGGTTATTCTGATGAAGAGAAAGCTAAATTGTATAGAACAATTGGTCTTGGAGCCTTAAAATATTACATGCTAAAAGTAGATCCGAAAAAGCAAATGATGTTCAATCCAGAAGAATCAGTTGATTTTGCTGGAAATACTGGTCCATTTATTCAATATACTTATGCTCGTATTCAATCGATTTTGCGTAAAGCAGAATTTGATACAACGATGTCTGTTTCAATTGAATTGCATCCAAAAGAAAAAGAGCTACTTAAACAAATTGCACTTTTCCCAGAAACTATTCAAGATGCAGCTCGTAATCATAGTCCGGCTTTAATAGCCAACTATACTTATGAATTGGTGAAAGAATTTAATTCGTTTTATCAGAATGTATCGATACTTGGAGAAGAAAATCAAGATAAAAAAGTCTTCAGAGTTCAACTATCTAAGAAAGTAGCAGATACTATAAAATCAGCCTTTCAATTATTAGGAATTGAAGTTCCTGAAAGAATGTAATTTTTTAATACTTTTTTCGTAATTTTAACGTTTATAGTTTAGTAACCAAAATACAAACATATCATGAAAACATTAAAATTAATACCAATTCTGCTATGCATTTTTATGCTAAATGTTGCTTCAATGTGTAGTAGTGATGATAATAATTCCTCTTCAAGTAACGTTCATCTTAATGCTGTTATGAATACTGTTTCATCTGGAACATGGAAAATCACACTTTATAATGACTCAGGTACAATAAAAACAAGTAACTACACAGGATATAATTTTACTTTCGGTTCTGGTAATGCATTATCTGCGTCAAATGGTACAAATAATCACACTGGAATTTGGTCTGTTGCTGATTCAAACAGTAATGATGATTCAATTAATGATTTAGATTTAGTTATTAACTTTAATTCTCCAGCCAATTTTGCAGACCTTACTGATGATTGGGATATTATAACCTACACTGCTTCAAAAATCGAATTAAGAGATGTTAGCGGTGGAAATGGAGGAACTGATTTATTAACTTTTGAAAAAAATTAAATCAATTCCTGATAAATAAATACTAGTTTAAAAACCATTCGTCATTCGAGTGGTTTTTTTCTTTCTAATACTTTCATACTTCAATTTCAAATGCTTAAATTTGCACTTCATTTTTTAGAAAACACCACAAATTATGTTCAATAATTTAAGCGATAAATTAGATAAAGCATTCCATATCCTAAAAGGACACGGAAAAATTACAGAAGTAAACGTTGCAGAAACTCTTAAAGAAGTTCGTCGTGCCTTACTTGATGCCGATGTTAACTTTAAAATTGCTAAAGATTTTACTACATCAGTAAAAGAAAAAGCAATGGGGCAAAATGTATTAACTACATTAGAGCCAGGACAATTAATGGTGAAATTGGTTAAAGATGAATTAACCGAATTAATGGGTGGTGATGCTGCAGGAATCAATCTTTCAGGAAATCCTACTGTTATTTTAATGTCTGGTTTGCAAGGTTCTGGTAAAACAACTTTCTCTGGAAAATTAGCCAATTATCTTAAAACTAAAAAGAACAAAAAACCACTTTTGGTTGCTTGTGATATTTATCGTCCTGCGGCAATCAATCAGTTGCATGTTGTTGGAGATCAAATTGGTGTTGAGGTTTATTCTGAACCAGAAAACAAAAATCCTGTTGATATTTCTTTAAAAGCTATTGCTTATGCTAAAGCCAATGGTTTTAATGTAGTAATTGTCGATACTGCTGGTCGTTTAGCTGTTGACGAAGAAATGATGACTGAAATTGCAAA
The DNA here is from genome assembly GCF_054776075.1 of Flavobacterium koreense. Taxonomy (NCBI): domain Bacteria; kingdom Pseudomonadati; phylum Bacteroidota; class Flavobacteriia; order Flavobacteriales; family Flavobacteriaceae; genus Flavobacterium; species Flavobacterium koreense. The sequence goes on from NZ_BAAHCF010000029.1 coordinate 146,357, forward strand.
TGTTCACAAAGCCATTCAGCCACAAGAAACGTTATTTGTTGTTGATGCAATGACAGGACAAGATGCTGTTAATACTGCAAAAGCCTTCAACGATAGATTAAATTTTGACGGAGTTATACTTACAAAGTTAGATGGTGATACTCGTGGTGGAGCAGCGATTACAATTAAATCAGTTGTAAATAAGCCAATCAAATTTATTGGTACTGGTGAAAAAATGGATGCAATCGATGTGTTCTATCCTTCACGTATGGCTGATAGAATTCTTGGAATGGGAGACGTTGTTTCGCTTGTAGAAAGAGCTCAAGAGCAGTATGATGAGGAAGAAGCAAGAAAAATTCAGAAGAAGATTGCCAAAAATGAATTTGGTTTTGATGATTTCTTAGCTCAAATTCAACAAATTAAAAAAATGGGTAGCATGAAAGACTTGGTTGGAATGATACCAGGTGCTGGAAAAGCGCTTAAAGATGTAGAAATTGAAGATGATGCGTTCAAACACATTGAAGCAATTATCCATTCTATGACACCAACAGAAAGAACAAAACCTTCAATAATTGATATGAAAAGAAAAACTAGAATCGCAAAAGGTTCTGGTAGAAAAATAGAAGAAGTAAATCAATTGATGAAGCAGTTTGACCAAATGAGCAAAATGATGAAAATGATGCAAGGTCCTGGAGGAAAAAACATGATGCGCATAATGGGCGGAATGAAAGGTATGAAATAATGGAAAGACGCGATTTATCGCGTCTTTTTTGTAACTATAACAACAACACAACACACTACAACAATGACCATTTTAGACGGAAAAAAAGTATCAGAAGATATTAAAAACGAAATCGCAGCTGAAGTTCAAAAGATGAAAGACAACGGCGAAAAAGTTCCTCATTTAGCAGCAATAATTGTTGGAAATGATGGTGCAAGTTTGACTTATGTTGGAAGCAAAGTAAAAGCATGCGAAAGAGTTGGATTTGAATCTACATTGATAAAATTGCCAAGTACAACTTCAGAAACTGAATTGCTGAAGAAGATTAAAGAACTCAATTTAAATGATGATATCGATGGTTTTATTGTGCAACTGCCTTTGCCTAAGCAAATAGATACACAACAAATTATCAATGCAATTGATCCAAGTAAGGATGTTGACGGTTTTCATCCGGAAAATTTCGGAAAAATGGCTTTAGATATGAGTACTTTTATTCCTGCGACACCTTTTGGAATTTTAGAACTTTTAGAACGATACAATGTCGATACTGAAGGAAAACACACGGTTGTTATTGGAAGAAGCCACATTGTTGGTCGACCAATGAGCATTTTAATGGGAAGAAAAGGATTTCCTGGAAATTCTACTGTTACGTTAACTCATAGTCACACTAAAAATATTAATCAAATTACCTCTCAAGCCGATATTATCATAACAGCTTTAGGAGTTCCTAATTATTTGAAAGCCGAAATGATTAAAGATGATGCCGTAATTATTGATGTGGGTATCACAAGAGTAATTGATGAATCAACTGAAAAAGGATACCGAATAACTGGTGATGTTGACTTTGAAAATGTTTCTAAAAAAGCATCATTTATTACTCCAGTTCCAGGTGGAGTTGGACCAATGACTATTGCTATGTTGTTGAAAAATACACTTTTGGCAAGGGAACAAAAACGCCTAAAAAAATAATATGAATATTGTTGTTGCCACTAAAGAACAATTAGCAATAGTTAAAAACTTGGCATATATAATTTGGCCTAATGCTTACGAAACTATTCTTTCAAAAGCTCAATTAGACTATATGTTAGAAATGATTTATTCTATCGATTCTTTAGAAAAACAATTTGATAATGGACATATTTTTCTATTGATTGAGGATAATCAAAATTTTATAGGTTTTGCATCCTACGAATTAAATTGTAATAATTCAAATAAAACTAAGCTTCAAAAATTATATGTTTTACCAGAAATCCAAGGAAAAGGAATCGGAAAGCAAGTAATTGATTATATTCAGGAAAAAGTAGTTCTATCGAATAATTTAGCTTTGTTTTTGAATGTGAATAAATTCAATAAAGCCAAAGACTTTTACCAAAAATATGGTTTCCAAATTATAAAAGAAGAAGTAATCGACATAGGAAATAACTACATTATGGACGATTATGTTATGGAAATTGAATGCTAAAAAAACTCCAACTGAAAAGTTGGAGTTTTTTTATTGTCTTTTTCTAAAATCTCTACGAGGTTGAGGTGAAATTTTTGGAGTAACTTTCGGCAAACTTGCCTCTTCAGTTTTACTTGAAGGCTCTATCAATTGATTTAATTGTGTAATTTCAGCTTCAGTAAGTTCACGATATCTTCCCAAAGGAACATCTAGTGAAATATTAATAATTCGTGTTCTTTTTAATGCAGTTACTTCGTAATCAAGATATTCACACATTCTACGAATTTGTCTGTTAAGTCCTTGTGTAAGTACAATTCTAAATACGTATTTGCTAACTTGTTCAACTTTACATTTTCTGGTAACCGTTTCAAGAATTGGAATTCCATTAGCCATTCTATCTATAAACCTATCAGTTATAGGTCTATTTACAGTTACTATATATTCTTTTTCGTGATTGTTTCTTGCTCGAAGAATCTTATTTACAATGTCGCCATCATTGGTCATAAATATCAATCCTTCACTGGCTTTATCTAATCTACCAATTGGAAAAATACGTTCGTGATAATTGATGTAATCAACAATATTATCTCTTACTTCAAGATTGGTTGTACATTCAATTCCGGGTGGCTTGTTGAAAGCAAGATAAACACGTTTTTTATTATTCTCTCTAACTAATTTTCCATCAACACGCACTTCATCTGTTGGGGCAATTTTAGTGCCCATTTCTGGCACAGTTCCATTAATCGTAACTCTTCCTTGTTCAATTAACTTATCTGCTTCACGACGTGAGCAAAATCCAGTTTCTGATAGAAATTTGTTGATGCGAGTTAGATTTTCTTCCATAATGCAAAGATAGATTTATTTTTCAGATTTCAGTCCCGAGTCTTCGGGATTAGATTGTTTGATAAAATAATTTGTCGAAAAATTACTTCTGAACAAAATCTACAATAGTTTGATACAAATAGGCATCATGCATACTGTGTCCAAGACCTTTTGTTTCAATAAATTGTGCTTTTTCCCAAGCTTTTGAAATCTTTTTTCCTTCTTCAAATAGTACTACAGTGTCTTGAAGATCATGAGCTACAATTCCTTCAATTGTACTATTCTTTAAGAATTTAGAAGCTGAAAAATCGTCTATAGTTAGATTGAATCTTTTCTTAGTGTAATCAATTAAAGATTGATGAATACGTTTGTTAAGGCTCAACATTTTAATGTAGTTATTTAAAATCACTTTAAAATCAGAAGGAGCTCCAAGTAAAACTATTTTTTCAAAATTATGATTGTAGTGTGCCTGAAAATAAGCAATTGCATTTCCGCCAATAGAATGCCCAATAGCAATTTTTGGATTGTATTTTTGAACAACAACATCAATGAATTCGGCATAAGTAGGAACATTAAATTCTTTTCCGCTACTTTTTCCGTGAGCTGGACCATCAATTGCAATAATGGTTTTTCCAGTTTTCTTTAAATGTGATAGTAATTTCTTCCAACGAGATGCGTTGCTTTCCCAGCCGTGAATTAGTAAAATGGTATCTTCATTACCTTTCCAAATGTAAGTTTGAAATTCATGTTCATTGTGCTTATAGCTAACATGTTCTGCTTTAAGTAATGTTTTCGGAATTTTGTTTTCGGTAATTCTGCCTTTTCTGGGTTGACTAAAGAGTTTATACGCTAATGCAAATGCTTTTTTTGGAGCAATTAAACTAAGAGTATTGATGTACAACCCAACACTTTTTACAAGAATAAATTGAATAGTTTTGTCCATAAAAAAATCCCGACGTTAATCGGGATTCAAGATATTACATTTTTGCGAATATTTTTTCCATTTTTTCTCTTTCTTCATCTGCCAATGATGCATCAACTAAAATTCTTCCAGAATGCTCATCAGTAATGATTTTTTTTCTTGAAGCAATTTCAACTTGCGTTTGTGGAGGAATAGTAAAGAATGAACCAGCAGATGCTCCACGTTCAATAGAAACTACAGCCAAACCATTTCTAACGCTAGAACGGATTCTTTTGTAAGCAGCTAATAAACGATCTTCAATTTGTTGCTCATATTCTGCTGATTTTTGTGTTAAGAAAGATTCTTCTTTTTGAGTTTCAGCCATAATGTCGTTCAATTCAGCTTTTTTGTGCTTTAAGTGAGTTGTTTTTTGTTCTAATTTTTCTTTAGAATTTGAAACCACTTCTTTTTTGTGCTCAATTGAAGCTTTCAATTCTTTAATTTGCTTTTCAGCTAATTGAATCTCAAGTTCTTGAAATTCTACTTCTTTAGTTAAAGAGTTGAATTCTCTATTGTTACGAACATCTTTTTGTTGTTCAGTATATTTTTTGATTGCTGCTTGATGATTTTCAATAGCATTCTTTTTAGCTTTAATACTATCTTCAATAGTTACTAAATCGCTTTGTAGTTTTTCTAAACGAGTAGTCAAACCTGCTACTTCATCTTCAAGATCTTCCACTTCTAAAGGCAATTCACCTCTTACATTTCTGATTTCGTCAATTCTAGTATCGATTATTTGTAAATCGTAAAGCGCTCTTAATTTTTCTTCAACGCTCAATTCTTTTGTAGTAGCCATATTTTATAAGTACTTAACTGGATTTGTATTTTCTTCTGATAAAACGATTGCAAAATTAGTAATTTTTTCTTTAAGAAAATCAACAATATAATTTTTTGTATATCTTTCGCTTTCAAAGTGACCAATATCGGCTAAAACTATCTGATTTTCAGCTTCATAAAAGTTGTGATATTTCAAATCAGATGTTAAAAAAACGTCAACATTGGCTTGAATTGCGTTTTTTATTGCAAAACTTCCCGAACCACCAAGAACTGCAATCTTTTTAACTTGTTTTCCAAGTAATTGCGAATGTCGAATTCCTCCACACTGCATTTTGTCTTTTACAAATTCCAAAAAGTCAATTTCAGACATTGGATTTTCTAGTTCACCAATCATTCCTAAGCCAATATTTTGATGTGAATTTTGTAAATCATAAATTTCATAAGCTACTTCTTCATAAACATGATTTGAAAAAAGTGCTTTCAGAATTTTGCTTTGCAAATGTTTTTCAAAAGTAACTTCGATTTTAATTTCTTGTGCTTCCACAAATTCAAATCGTTCTCCAATTTCGGGATTGCTATTTTCATTTCCCATGTAAGTTCCAATTCCTTGAGAGTTGAAACTGCAATCTTCATAGTTGCCAATTTTTCCTGCACCAGCATCAAATAAAGCATTGCGTACTTTTTCAACATTCTCTGGAATAGTATAAGTTACCAACTTTTGAATGAAATTTTGCTTAGGAACTAACACTTTAGTATTCTTCAAACCCAAAGCATTACAGAAAATTTTGTTGACACCATTCTTATGATTATCCAAAGCTGTGTGAACGGCATAAATGGCTATATCATTTTTTATAGCTTTTAGAACAGCACGTTCTACATAATTTTTTCCAGTAATCTTCTTCAAGCCACTGAAAAGGATTGGATGAAAGCAAACTACCAAATTACATTTTTTGGCAATGGCTTCATCAATAACGCTTTCAAGAGCATCATGACAAACTAAAACTCCAGTAGCTTCATCATTTTGATTTCCAACCAATAATCCTATGTTGTCAAAATCTTCAGCATAAGCCAAAGGAGCCATTTCTTCAAGAATTGTGAGTATTTCTTTTATTTTCATAATCTTATTTTATCTTCTTAAATCTGCAATCTATGTTCTGCAATCTGATATCTGTAAACTGCAATCTAAATCAAGTTGCCCATTCATTTAAAACTTCTTTAATATTCCATACTCCATTAGTATTTTCAAATAAGAAAAAGCTTCCTGAATTATGCTCAATACTTCTATAAAAAGCTACTTTTACTAAACAAAATTTTTGTGCAAAATACATGGGTTTGCTAACTATCATTAATCTTTGATTGTTGTCGTGAAACCTATCAGAGACTTTCTGAAACTCTTCCAAACTCAAACAATTATTGACTTTACTTTTCAAATACTGATTTTGATTTGTAAAAAGTAAATCAAATTCTTTTGTCCAATTTTCGTTAAGTTTGATATTAATTTGATTTTTAATTTCTTGTGCGTTTTTCTTTAGTAAATCGCTTTTAGCAATTACTTCTAAAGTTTCTTCATTATTGGGTGCTTTGTTACAGTAGAAACTCAATAATTGCAATCTGTTCTTTACAATTACTTTTTCGTTGGCGTAATATTTTGATAAAAGCACTTTTAAAATTGCAACATCGTTGTTTTCTTGGCTAAATCCAATTTGAAAACAAAAGATAAAAGCAAATAATAATTTAATTCTAAAGTTCATTTTGTAAAATTAATTTCAATTCAAAGATAAAAAATTATACTTTCGTACTATGATTATTTTAAGGTATTTACTTTTTCCTTTTTCAATTCTTTATGGTTGGATAACTTCCATCAGAAACTTTCTTTTTGATAAAGGAATTTTGAAATCCTATTCGTTTGATATTCCCATAATTGCTGTCGGAAACCTTAGCGTTGGCGGAACTGGTAAAACACCTCAAATTGAATATTTAATTCGTTTGCTTTCTCCAAATTATAAAATTGCTACCTTAAGTCGAGGTTATAAAAGAAAATCGGAAGGTTTTGTTTTGGCAGATTCAAATTCAAATGCTGAAATTTTGGGAGATGAGCCGTTTCAAATTCATCAAAAATTTCCAAATATTCATGTAGCAGTCGATGCTCAAAGGAAAAATGGAATCGAGCAATTATTAAAATTAGATAATAAACCAGAAGTTATTTTATTAGATGACGCTTTTCAGCATAGAAAAGTAAAAGCTGGATTTTACATTTTGTTATCTTCATTTGATGATTTGTATTTTAATGATTTCATGCTGCCAACAGGCAATTTAAGAGAGAGTAGAAGCGGAGCGAAAAGAGCTAACGTGATAATTATCACTAAATGTCCCAAAGATTTATCGGAACTTGCACAACAAAATATGATTAAAAAGATAGGATTAAATGTTCCAATCTTTTTTAGTTTTATAGATTATGATTCAGAAGTTTATAATGAATTTGGATCTAAAAAAGTTGAGGAAATAATTGATGTTGATAAATTACTTTTAGCCGGAATAGCAAAACCCGAACCCTTTTTTGCATATTTGCAGGCTGAAAAAAATGTAAAACTAGTTTATTCAGATCATCATCATTTTTCAGAAAAAGATATTGAAGAAATTAAAAATAAAGCAAACAATAAGTTAATTATCACAACAGAAAAGGATTACGTTAGATTGAAAAATCAGAATTTGAAATCACTTTTTTATTTACCTATTAAAAGTAGTTTCATTTCTAAAGGTGATGATTTTAACCAAACAATTTTAAATTATGTGGGAACAAGTACAAGAAACCGTTAATTACATCAAAGAAAAAACAGGTTTCACACCAGAATATGGAGTAATCTTAGGTTCAGGATTGGGAAGTTTTACTGATGATATTGCAATTGAATTTACGATGCCTTATTCTGAAATCCCTAATTTTCCTGTATCAACCGTTCAAGGTCATAAAGGAGCTTTAGTTTTTGGAACAATTGGTGATAAAAAAGTTGTTGCAATGCAAGGAAGATTTCATTTCTACGAAGGTTATGATATGAAGCAAGTGACTTTTCCTGTGAGAGTTATGAAATATTTGGGTGTTACTAAATTGATAGTATCTAATGCTTCAGGTGGCGTTAATCCAAAATATGAAGTTGGTTCAATAGTTTTGATAAAAGATCATATCAACATGATGCCAGAACATCCATTGCGTGGGAAAAATGATGAACGTTTCGGACCAAGATTTGTAAACATGAGCGAACCTTATAGTTTGAAAATGATTGCAAAGGCAAAAGCGATTGCAAGTGAAGCCAATATAGAAGTTCATGATGGAATTTATATGGGCTTGCAAGGACCAACTTTTGAAACATTAGCAGAATACAAGATGGTAAAAAACATTGGTGCTGATTGCGTTGGAATGTCAACTGTACCAGAAGTTATTGTAGCACGCCACATGGAATTAGAAACTTTTGGTCTTTCAGTTATTACAGATATGGGAGATGAAGAAAATATTGAAGAAGTTAACCACGAAGAGGTTCTAAAAGCTGCTCAAAAAGCAGAACCAAGTGTAAGATTACTGATAAAAGAACTAATCAAACAATATTAAAAAAGAAAGACGCTCATCAAAAGCGTCTTTTTTTTATAATAAATTTTCTGCAATGATTTTGTAAAATTGCTCTGGATCAAATGGTTTGGTGATTACATCATTCATTCCATAAGAAAGAAGCATTTCTCTATTTTCATTTAGTGAAATTGCTGTAAGTGCAATAATTGGAATTTCAGTATTGAATTCTCTAATTTGTTGCGTTGCTATTGTGCCATTTATTCCAGGTAAGTGAACGTCCATTAAAACTAAATCATAATTATGCTTTTGTCTTAAATAGGTAACACTATCTTCACCATTGTCTAATATTTTGCAGAACATACCTTTGTTTTCAATCATCTTCTTGGTAATCATTTGATTGATTTTATTATCTTCTACCAATAAAATTTTCTTGTTCTCAATTGCGGCATTATCTATGGCTTGTTCTTTGATTTCTAAGATTTCATTTTTACCAACTTCAAATGGAAGCGAAAATGAAAAAGTGGTTCCCAATCCAACTTTACTATTAATTTGAATTCTTCCACCCAATAATTCTATTAATCGTTTTACAATGGCTAGTCCAAGTCCTGTACCACCATATTTTCTATTAATTTCTATTGAACCTTGAGAAAAACTTTCAAAAATTTCGTTTTGCTTATCTTCAGGTATCCCAATTCCATTATCAGAAACTTTAAATTGAATTTGTATTTTTTTGTCTTCAACTTTTTCAAGTTTAGCAATTAGTTTTACATAACCATTTTTAGTAAATTTTAATGAATTACTAACTAGATTAATGAAAATTTGCGACAGCTTTGTAGGGTCACAAATTAAATTATCGGGAATAGTATCTTCAATTTCTAAGATAAATGTATTATTATTTTCATGTGCAATTTCTTTGAAAGATTTTTGAATATTAGATAATTGAAGTTTTAGGTTGCAATTAATTTTTTCAATAGGTATTCTTTCTGATTCAATTCTATTAATTTCTAATATGTCATTTATAAAAGTAATTAAATAATTTCCAGAAAATTTCAATGAATTAAGATAATTCAATTGGCTATCTTTTGGATTTTCTTCTAACAATAAATGTGTAATTCCATTAATAGCATTTAAAGGAGTTCGCAATTCGTGACTCACAGTAGAAAGAAATTCTGAACGAGCTTTGGTTGCTCTTTCGGCATTCTCTTTTGCTATTTCAAGCTCTTTGTTTTTTTCTTTTAGTAAAGCATTAGACTCTGTTCTTAGTACATTGTTTTTATACAAAGACAAACTTAAGAGTGACAAAATTGAGATTAGTGCAATAGCCAATATGCTTATTAACTTAGCAAAAGTATTCGCTTTTTCTTGACTCTTGTTGTCTTTATCAATTTGTTCAATCAGTTTTAATTTTTCGGAATCTTTGAAAGAAGCAAAATCTTCATTCCCTATTTTTTTATCATTTAAATAGGTTAAACTATCTTTCAATTTTAGATATTGTTTCAATAAATAATGCGACTTTTCAATATTCAATGATTTTTCAAAACACTCACTAAGCGCCAAAATGATATTGGCTTTTTGTTCTAAATTGTTGTTATTTATTTCAAGAGCTCTATTGAAATAATTAATAGCTAAATTATATCTCTTTTTCCCAAATTCAATTGTTCCTACTTGGTATAATGCTTCAGCTTTAGTTTTATAAGTATCGCTAGTGTCTTTTTTTATAATAATATTTTCAAATAAAGGCATTGCTAAGTCAATTTTACCTTTTTCTTTATAAACAATTCCTTTTTGAAGATTTAGCATTTCAATTGCACTAGGAATTTTAATTTTCTCATAAATTCCTCCAGCCGTATTGAAATTTTTTTCAGCCATGGCTAAATTATTTTTTTCAAGATAGCAAACACCAATGCTATAATGCGCTAGTGCTTGTTGAGAGGATAAAGGTAAAGTGGCATAAATTGCAATACTTTTTACTAAAACATCAATAGCATCATCGATTTTTTTTAATTCTAAATATACAATTCCTAGGTTAGAATAACTATCAGCAATAGATTTTTGATTGTTGGATTTATTCGCAAAATCTAATGCTTTTTGAGAATAAATAAGGCAATTTCTATAATTGTTTTTTTTCTGGTTAAACTTCACTAAATCAATATAATAATCAGTGCTATCAATTTTCTCAGAATTTTTTATTTGAGAAAATGAAATTATTGGAAGTAAAAAAAATAAGACAAAAATATACCTCATAATAGGAAAATTCCTTTTTTGCGAGGTCTAAAATAAAGAAATTATTTTTGAATAAGTAGTATTAAATCAATTATTCTCGATGAATAACCAATTTCGTTGTCGTACCAACCCACAACTTTTACCATTTTATCGATTACAGAAGTTAATTGTGAATCAAAAAGACAAGAATTTCGATTTCCAAGAATGTCAACAGAAACGATAGGATCTTCAGTATAATCTAAAATTCCTTTTAAATTTGTATGAGAAGCTTTTAAGAATGCTTCATTGATTTCTTCAATAGAAACAGCTCGTTTTACATTGAAAGTTATGTCGGTCAACGAACCATCAGGAACAGGAACTCTAATGCCACAACCTCCAATTTTTCCTTCCATTTCTGGAAATATTTTGGTTAAAGCTTTTGCCGCACCTGTTGTTGTAGGTACAATGGATTGACTTGCACCACGAGCACGACGTAAATCTTTATGTGGTTGGTCGTGAAGGCTTTGGTCAGTTGTATAAGAGTGAACAGTTGTTATATATGCTTGTTCAATGCCACATAAATCATTAATGACTTTCATCATTGGAGCTGCATTATTAGTAGTGCAACTTGCATTGGAAATAATTTTTTCTGTTCCGTCAAGGATGCTTTCATTAACTCCAAGAACCACAGTTTTTATTTCGGAAACTTCTGATGGTGCTGAAAGAATTACTTTTTTGGCACCAGAAATGATGTGAGCATTAATTTCGTCAAAAGTTTTATATTTTCCTGTAGATTCAATTACAATATCGATTCCATTCCAATTTAGATTTGAAATTTCTTTTTCGTGATAAAAAGTATAAGATTTTCCATCAACGATTATTGATGTTTCATCAAATGAAACTTGAAAAGGTAAAACACCATGAATGCTATCATATTTTATTAAATGTGCCATAGTTCTATTGTCAGCAATATCATTTATGGCAACAACTTCAATATTTGGGTGATTGATAAGTAATCTGAAAAGATTTCTTCCAATTCTTCCAAAACCATTTATGGCAATTTTTGTTTTAGTCATTGGGTTCTATGTGTATTAAAACGTGACCTAATTGTGGAATTTCTTCACGCAAAGTATCTTTTAAACGATGTGAAATATCATGACCTTCTTTTACAGAAATGGTAGCATCAACAATGGCGTGTAAATCAACGTGATATTTCATTCCGGCTTTTCTTATGAAACATTTTTCAGTGTCAATTACACCTTTCACTTTATGCGATACTGTTCTTATTTCTTCAACTAAATCATCATATAAATGCTCATCCATTATTTCGCCCAAAGCAGGTCTGAAAATTAAATAGCTGTTGTATAAAATAAAACCTGAAGCAAAAAGAGCCGCCCAATCATCAGCAGATTCGTATCCTTTTCCAAGAAATAGAGCAATAGAAATACCTATAAATGCTGCAACAGATGTTATTGCGTCACTTCTATGGTGCCAAGCATCAGCTTTTAGTGAAGAACTATTGGTTTCGATGCTTTTTTTCATAACTAATTGAAAAGAGATTTCTTTCCAAACAATTATTAATCCTAACACAATTAAGGTCCAAGATTTCGGCAATTCATGTGGTGTTCCAATATTTAAGATGCTTTCGTAGGCAATAATTGTTGCTGATGTTATTAGAAAACCAACAACAATAAATGTTATCAAAGGTTCGGCACGTCCATGTCCATAAGGATGATTTTCATCTGCTGGTCTGCTGGAATATTTGATTCCAAATAATACTAAAAATGAAGAAAAAATATCGGTTGTTGATTCAATTGCATCAGCAATTAAAGCATAAGAATTACCAAAAAAACCTGCCAATCCTTTAATTACAGCTAAAGATGCATTGCCTATTAAACTAAAATAGGTTGCTTTGATGGCTGCTTGTTGGTTGGCTAAATCTCTTGACATTTATTTACAAAATATGCTTTTCAGCATGATAAGAAGAACGCACTAAAGCTCCACTTTCTACATGACGGAATCCCATTTCTTTACCTAATTTTTCGTATTTTTCAAATTGTTCTGGAGTGATAAACTCTTTTACAGGTAAGTGTTTTTTACTTGGTTGCAAATATTGTCCAATAGTAATGATATCTACATTTTGGTTGCGAATGTCTTGCATAGTTTCAATAACTTCTGCTTCAGTTTCACCCAAACCTAACATGATTCCCGATTTAGTTCTGCGAATTCCTTTTTCTTTTAAATATCTTAAAACTTCTAAACTCTTATCATATTTCGCTTGAATTCTAACTTCACGAGTTAAACGACGAACCGTTTCCATATTGTGTGAAACAACTTCAGGATTAGCTTCAATAATTCTATCGATATTTCTAGTATTTCCTTGAAAATCTGGAATTAAAGTTTCTAAAGTTGTGTTTGGATTCATTCTGCGAATGGCTTGAACAGTTTCTAACCATATAATTGAACCCATGTCTTTCAAGTCATCTCTATCAACACTAGTGATAACTGCATGTTTGATGTTCATTATTTTTATAGAACGCGCTACTTTTTCTGGTTCATCCCAATCAACATTTTCTGGACGTCCAGTTTTTACGCCACAAAATCCGCAAGAACGCGTACAAATATTACCAAGAATCATGAAAGTAGCTGTTCCTTCACCCCAACATTCACCCATATTTGGACAACTTCCTGAGGTACAGATAGTATTTAGTTTGTATTTGTCAACTAATCCACGAAGTTCGGTATATTTTTGACCAATAGGTAACTTAACTTTTAGCCATTTTGGTTTTCCAATTGGAAGGTTATTTTCAGTAGCCGTTTCCATATTCACTTTTTTTGAAATGCAAAGATACGAATGTAGATTTTAGATTTTGATTATTCTATTTCAGATTTTTGATCATTAAGAAATATTTATACTTTGTTTCAAAAAAAAACTGCTTTGTTTTGGCAAAGCAGTTCACACATTTATTAACTTGAATTACAAGTCAGGAATCAATAATTATAGCATTACAGTAATTGGTAGCGTAAATTGAGTTCTTACTGGTTCTCCATTTTTAATTCCAGGAGCCCATTTAGTTTTTAAAGATTTTAAAACTCTAATAGCTTCTTTATCAATTTCTGGAGTTGTTTTTCTTGTTACTTCAATATCTGTCATTGATCCATTTTTCTCAATTACAAAAGACACTAAAACTCTTATTGCTTGCCCTTCTTCTTCATCAATATTTTGTTTTTCAAAATTTGTTCCCACGTACTCATAGAATTTTTTAATTCCTCCAGGAAAAAAAGGTTGTTTGTCTAATTCAGCTGGAGTAACTGGTCCTTTTGGAGTAATTACCTCTGGTTTAGGTATTGTTCCACCACCATCAACTACACCTGGTGTTCCTGGAGTTCCTGTACCTGGTGTGCCAATTGGAGTGTTGATTTTTGGCAATTCAGAAGTTATTGGAACAGGTTCTTTTGCTTCAACTGTAGCAGCAACAACAATTTTTTTGTTAATAGGAACTTTTTCTACAGGAGCGCTATTATTAGTAATTGGTTCAGCAGATTTTGGTTTTTCAATTAATGGTTCTACATACTTTACTACTATTATAGAATCATTTAGTGGTTCCTCTGGCAAGATTACAGGTTTAGGTCCAAATGAACTTAAAAGCATACCCATTCCTGATACAAAACCAAGGAATAGAATTCCTGAGAAGAATGCAATAATGGTTGTTTTGGTGCTGTCTTGACGTAATTTGTATGCACCATACTCTTGGTTTTTGCCTTCAAATACAAGGTCTAACCACTTTTTTTCAAAGATACTTAAGTTTGACATAATTTATAGTTTTAATTGTTAAGTATCGATGTTACATAAGCTTTAGATATTAGATTTCAGATATCAGATTTCAGATTTCAAAAACTTTGTAAATTATTCTAATCTGTTTCTTGTTTTAATAACGCAAAGATTATTCCAATATTGTGTGATTTTTGTAAGAAAATGTATTTTATTATAATGTATTGTTTGTAAATTGAATTTATAGTTGAGTTTTTGTGAATCTGGAACTCTATTCAATACATGAACTAGCTAACCCTGATTGCAATGGAAATCCTTTGTTGATAAACAAAGATTGTAATGTAAAGCAGGAAAATGGAAACCAAAAGGAACCAAGCCATTCGTTTCCAGAAATAATTATCGTTTTGTTTGGATGATTTCTGCTAAGAGTTTTTTGGCGCGAAGGAGTTTGATTTTGACGTTACTCAAAGGTTCTTCAAGTTGTTCGGCAATTTCTTGGTAACTCATTTCTTGAAAGTAACGAAGTTGTATTACTTCTTGATAATGAGGTTTTAATTCTTTTATAAATTGTAAGAGTTGTGATAAATTTTGCTCTGTAATCAACTCATCTTCAGCTGTTGGAGATGTGTCAGCTATATTATAAGCTTGTTGATCTTCTTCGTCGGTAATTTCTACAAAAAGTGTTGATTTTTTTTTGCGAAGCAAATCAATGTGAACGTTTTTTGCAATGGCAATTAACCAAGTATTGAATTGAAATTCAGGATTGTAAGTGGTTAATTTATCGAATGCTTTTGAGAATGTTTCTATGGTAATATCTTCGGCATCGGTTTCGTTTTCGGTACGTTTTAGCATAAATCCATAGACCTCATTCCAATAATGGTCGAGTAGGTAAGTGAAGGCTACTTGATCGCCTTTTTTAGCTTTTTCTATGTACGGATTTATTTCCACTGAACGGGTTTTGAAAAGGTATTGGTGATGAAAACGTTAAGTTGCGTGAATATTAAAACGATTTCAATAATTGGAAACCAATACATTACGTCTTTTTCTTTTAGTTTTCCGGCTGCAAATCCAAGTGATAACCATGCAAATAGATAACGGAAACCTATCAAACTTAGTACAATAATCCACTGAAATTGGAATGCTAAAAGGATTATTGGTAAAATTAGAAATAATAATTGGGTAGCATAAAAAATTGCCAATTGCGTTCTGTCTGATGCTTTGTAATGTTGTGCAGTGGCAACGTGTCTTCTTTTTTGTGTAAACCAGTCTTTAAAAGTAGTTTTTGGCTTAGAAAAAGTAAAACTTTCTGGTGTGTAACAAACGGTTGTATTCTTGGCGTTTGCCGCTTGATTGATGAACAAATCATCATCTCCAGAACGAATTTTCATGTGATCCATAAAACCGCGAACTTTGAAAAATTCTTCACGTTTGTAGGCCATATTACGACCAACACCCATGTAAGGTTTTCCTAATTTTGCCCATGAAAAATATTGCGTTGCCGTCAATAAGGTTTCAAAACGGATGATTTTATTTAGAAACGAATTTTTAATTTTTTCGTAAGCGCCATAACCTAACACAATCGTTTTTTGTTGGGTAAATTGGGATGACATTTCTTTAATCCAATCATTAGATTTTGGGTAACAATCAGCATCTGAGAAAAGTAGGTATTCGTTTTTTGCAGCTTTTATTCCAAGTGTTAAAGCAAATTTTTTATTTCCCCAAAACGCTTCGTTATTTTCTACTTTTACTAATTTAACATTAGGATATTGTTTTTCAAAAGCTTCAAAAACTTCTAAGGTTTCATCGCTCGAAGCATCGTCAATAAGCACTATTTCGTAATCTGGATAATTTTGTTCAGCCAATAAGGGAACGAAACTTTTTACATTTTCTTCTTCGTTTTTAGCACAAACAATTACTGAAATCGGAACTCTTTTTGGTGTAGAAGTTTGTGGTTTAGCAAAAGAAAATTTACCAAAAAACACTACATAATATAGGAATTGAACAACTACAACAGCAATGAATAAACAAAGTAAAATTAGTAACATAATGGCTTTATGGTCTTATTTAAAAACGATTGCAAAAGTATGAAATTCAATTTTGAATTTTAGATTTTAAATAGCAGATTTTCAAATTTAATATCTAAAATTCAAAATTTGATATCATATCACATTAACTTCTGCCTCAATTGCAATTCCGTATTTATCGAAAACTGTTTTTTGAACGTATTTTGATAAGTTTAAAATATCTTGTCCAGTTGCGTTTCCGTAATTTACTAGAACTAGCGCTTGGTTTTTATGAACTCCTGCATCGTCTTTTCGATAACCTTTTAATCCAGAATGTTCAATAAGCCAACCTGCAGGAACTTTCACTTCGGTTGGTGAAACTTCAAAGAATTTTACTTCTGGAAATTTTTGTTGTACTTTTTCGAATAATTCTTTTGAAATAATGGGGTTTTTAAAGAAACTTCCGCTATTTCCAAGTTCTTTTGGATCAGGTAATTTACTTTGACGAATGGCTATCACAGCATTAGAAACGTCTTTTAATGTTGGAGTTATAACATTTTGTTTTTCCAATTCTTTTGTAATATCACCATACGAAGTATTGATTTTGTGATTGCGTTTTGTGAGTTTGAAAACCACAGAAGTGATCACATATTTATCTTTTGCTTCTTGCTTGAAAACACTTTCTCTATAGCCAAAATTGCAATCTTCTTTCGTGAAGGATTTCATTTCTTGTGATAGAATATTCATAGCTTCACTGGATACAAAAGTGTCTTTAATTTCGGTTCCGTAAGCACCAATATTTTGAACTGGTGTTGTACCAACATTACCAGGAATCAAAGACATGTTTTCCAATCCACCAAAATTTTGATTGATGGTCCAAAGTACAAATTCGTGCCAATTTTCGCCTGCTTGACTTTCAACCCAAACAAAATCGTCGTCTTCTTTAATGATTTTTTTTCCTTTCAAATCAACATGGATTACCAAAGCTTCAATATCCTTTGTTAACAGCATATTGCTTCCACCACCAAGAATGAATTTTTTATCTGAAACGTGATTTTCTAAAACAGATTTCAATTCATCAATATTATGAACCGCTACAAATTGTTTGGCTTTGGCTTCAATACCAAAAGTATTGTAT
This sequence comes from Flavobacterium koreense, assembly GCF_054776075.1. NCBI lineage: Bacteria > Pseudomonadati > Bacteroidota > Flavobacteriia > Flavobacteriales > Flavobacteriaceae > Flavobacterium > Flavobacterium koreense. The sequence goes on from NZ_BAAHCF010000029.1 coordinate 163,732, forward strand.
TTTTTTAAGGAGAAATTATTATGGATTTGCATTTGTTTGAAATTTTAACGCAAAGTTCGCAAAGTTTTTCGCAAAGTTCGCAAAGAGAAAATTGGAATTTGGTATTTCTTTTTTGGAATTTTAATCCGTTGTTTCTAAAGCTCTTCTCAAAAAGTCATTCATCGGTTTTAGTGCGATTAGTTTTTGAGCTATGATTTTACTAAAATCTTTATCAGTAAATAGTTTTTCATCGATTTTATGTGAAGCGGTAAAGCTTTTCAATTTTAAAAATTCAATCGCTGGATGGTTTGGATCAAAATCTTTTGGTGCTTTTTTCAAAGTATTGCTTTCGTCTCTAGTCAGTTCTTTAAACTCATTTTTAAAAGTTTTATCAGCAACAATAGCTTCTAAATCGTCGTGAAAAAATTCTATTTCCTTACGAATCAATTTTAACTCACTAGGTTCTGGACACCAAACGCCACCTGCGATAAAACAATTTCCTTTTTCAAAATGAATGTAATAACCAGGAGCATTTTTGCTGTTTTTATTTTGAGACATCCAAACACCCATATTGGTTTTGTAAGGCGATTTATCTTTAGAAAAACGGATATCACGATTGATACGAAATGTACAATTTTTAACCTCCAATGGCTCAAGCGATTTGTCTAATGGCTTCATTTCATTGAGAATAGACGCAATGAAGTTATGATAGTCTTTCTTATAACTTTCATATCTTTTTTTGTTCTCATGCATCCATTCGGTATTATTGTTTGCAATTAAATCGGCTAGAAATTGAAGCGCTTCTTTTGTTATCATTTTTTATAGTTTCTAAAATCAAAAATCGTTAATCTTCAATCGTTAATTTATAGTCGTTTTCTCAAATCTTCTTCAGATAAAAAGCCTAGATGTCTCCATGTTTCTTTACCATTTTCATAAATCAAAATTACTGGTAATTCATCAAGTTTCATAGTTTCCAATAAAGTTTTGTTTTCATCGGCATCTAATCTAATTAATGATATTTTACCTTTTAATTCTTCTTGCATTTTGGTTAAATAAGGTGCCATTTTTTTACATGGCGCACACCATTTTGCAGAAAAATTAATGATAACTTTTTTGTCGGAATTGATTAATTTTTCAAATTCTGAAACCGATAATCCTTTTGGAGTTGCAGCTGCATTTGAAGTTTTCTTTCCTTGCCATTTCATGATTCCGCCATCTAAATTGTAGATTTCTTTGAATCCAAGTTCAGATAATTTATTGGCTGCTTGACTGCTTCTTCCTCCAACTTTACAATAAACGAAAACAGGTTTTGATTTGTCTAACTTTTCAACTTTTGCAGTAAAATCACTTCCGTTCCAATTAACGTTTGAGGCATTTTCAAGATGTTCAACAGAATATTCTTCAGGAGTTCTAACATCTAATAATTGAGGATTTTTTGTTCCTAATAATTTTGTTTCATAATCGATTCCTGCAAGAGTTTTGATAGGTTGATTTGATTCTGCAGTTTCAACAGATTTACTTGTTTGTCCTTGACAACTAATAAATAGGATGGATAACGATAGTATTGATAGAATTTTTCTCATAATATTTTTTTTGAAGCAAAATTAAAGAAGTAAAAATAGAACAATATAACAAATGTTACAAACTAAATATTTTATAACTCTGATGTGTTGTTTTTACAATACTTTCTGTGCGTTCTGGATGTGTGTCAGAGATGAAAAGTTGTCCAAATTCCTCTTGGTTGACCATTGCTACAATTTTACTCACACGCGTTTCATCCAATTTATCAAAAATATCATCAAATAATAAAATCGGTTTTTCGCCACTTTGTTTTTTTACAAATTCAAATTGAGCAAGTTTAAGAGCAATTAAAAACGATTTTTGTTGCCCTTGAGAACCAAATTTTTTAATTGGAAAACCATCAATTTGAAAAGCTAAATCATCTTTGTGAATTCCAACAGAAGTATATTGCAATGCTCTATCTTTCGACAAGTTTTGTTCTAATAATTGCAATGTTGTTCCTTCAAATAAATGACTTTCATAAACCAATTGCACTTTTTCTTCTGAACCAGAAATAGCTTGATGATGTTTATTAAAAATCGGTAAAAAATCATTGATAAATTGTTTTCTTTTTTCAAAAATTTTCTGACCTAAATCATTCAACTGTTCGTTGTAAATTGATAATGTATCAGTTTCAAATACATGATTTAGTGCGAAATATTTCAGCAAAGCATTACGTTGACTGATAATTTTTTGATATTGAATCAATTCTTGCAAATAGGAGGAATCCAATTGCGAAATAACACTGTCAATGAATTTTCTACGAGTTTCACTTCCTTCAATAATTAAATCGTTGTCTGCTGGTGAAATAATTACTAGCGGAATAAATCCAATATGATCTGAAAATTTCTCGTAAGGTTTTCCGTTTCTTTTCAAAATTTTCTTCTGACCTTTTTTGAAACTACTTACAATTTGTTCGTTTCGTTCTGATTTTTCAAATTCGCCATCAATTACAAAAAACTCTTCATTATGCTTAATATTTTGAACCGCTAACGGATTAAAATAGCTTTTTCCATAAGCCAAATGATAAATTGCATCAAGCACATTGGTCTTTCCAATACCATTTTTTCCAACGAAACAATTGATTTTGGAATCAAATTCGAAGGAAGCTTCCGAAAAATTTTTATAATTGAATAAAGAAATTTTTTTTAAAAACATTTGTAATGGCTTGAAAACACTATAATCAGCGACTTGATAAGTATTTTTTTTTAAGTGGGTGCAAATTATTGAAAATTATCGACAAAATGACTTTCAAATTAGAATAAAAATTTTATTTTTGCGCACACTAAATTAAATTTAAATGGCAACTTATAATAAGAGAGGTTACAAAACACCAAAAGAAAAAGAAGAAAAAGTAGACGCTAATTTTATTGAAGATACTCCAAATGTTGATGCTAAAGATAGTACAACTGCAAAAGCATTTGACGCATTAGATGAAACAGCATCGAAAACAGAAGATTTTGTTGCTAAAAACCAAAAATATATTTTAGGATTTTTAGGAGCTGTTGCTCTTGTAACTATTGGTTATTTACTTTATCAAAAGTTTATTGCTGAGCCAAAGCAAGTTGATGCTACTGAAGATTTATTTGTTGCTCAACAAAATTTTCAATTAGCTACTGATGCTACTGATGCTAAAAAACAAGATTCATTATATACTTTAGTTCTTAAAGGTTCTGAAGGAAAACAAGGAGCTCCTGGAATCGCTGACCAATATTCTGGTACTGATTCTGGAAATATAGCTAACTATTATGCTGGTATTGCTTCTTTGAATCTTAAAAAGTATGATGATGCAATCAAATATCTTGAGAAATTTTCATCTAAAGATGCTTTCTTAGGTGCTATTGCAACTGGAGCTATTGGTGATGCTTACGCTCAAAAGAATGACACACAAAAAGCTTTAGATTTTTACGTGAAAGCTTCTGAACAAAATGTAAATGAATTTACAACTCCAAGATATTTATATAAAGCAGGACAAACGGCTTTAGCTTTAGGTAAAAAATCGGATGCTTTGAAATATTTTACTCAAATCAAAGAAAAATATGAGACTGCACCAGAAGCACAACAAATTGATGCTTTAATTGGAATGGCTCAATAATTAGTATTCAGTATTCAGTGTTCAGTTAGCAGTTTGTTGCTGAACACTGTGAACTGAGCACTGAACACTAATAAAATGGCTACAGCTAATAAAAATTTATCCAATTACGATAAAAACACAATCCCAAACGCGAAGAACTTTCGGTTTGGGATTGTTGTTTCAGAATGGAATGACCACATCACAGAAGGACTTTATAAAGGAACTTTGGATGCTCTTTTGGATTGTGGTGCTGTTCAAGAAAATATCATTCGTTGGAATGTGCCAGGAAGTTTTGAACTTGTTTATGGTGCGCAAAGAATGATTGTAACACAAGAAGTTGATGTTGTAATTACGATTGGTTGTGTAATCAAAGGTGAAACAATGCATTTCGAATTTGTTTGCGAAGGTGTGACTCAAGGAATAAAAGATTTGAATGTTCAAACTGATGTTCCAGTGATATTTTGTTTGCTTACTGATAATAACGAGCAACAATCTATCGATAGAAGTGGAGGAGTTCATGGTAATAAAGGAACAGAAGCAGCAATTGCGGCAATTAAAATGGCTGATTTAAGAAGAAATTCTGAAAATAAGTAATTCTAACTCAAGTTATAAAACATAAAATTTAAACCTGCTTTTTCAAAGAGTAGGTTTTTTCTTTTTTAGTAAGTTGTTAACTATAATAAACAATAGATTTTCCTTAAATTTGCTAACTTTGGTTTTTAACCATGAACAATAAACACCAAACCATAAACAAATAAATGTCTAGCATAATTCAATTACTTCCCGATCATGTTGCCAACCAAATTGCCGCTGGTGAAGTGGTGCAACGTCCTGCTTCTGTAGTAAAAGAATTATTAGAAAATGCTGTTGATGCTGGAGCAACGGATATAAAATTAATTATAAAAGATGCTGGAAAATCGTTAGTTCAAGTTATTGATAACGGAAAAGGAATGAGTGTTACCGATTCAAGATTGTGTTTTGAACGTCACGCAACTTCCAAAATTCGTCAAGCGGAAGATTTATTTTCGCTTCATACCAAAGGTTTTCGCGGTGAAGCTTTAGCATCGATTGCTGCTATTGCTCATGTGGAAATGAAAACCAAACAAGAACAAGACGAACTAGGAACTCATATAATTATTGAAGGGAGCAAATTTATTTCGCAAGATCCATCAGTTTTGCCAAAAGGAACTTCGTTTGCCGTGAAGAATTTGTTTTTTAATATTCCGGCACGACGTAATTTTCTTAAATCTGAAACAGTTGAATTTCGTCATATTGTTGATGAATTTCAACGTGTAGCGTTAGCACATCCAAACATTTATTTCACAATGTATCACAATGGAAGTGAAATGTTTAATCTTCCAAATTCTAATTATCGTCAGCGAATTGTGAATGTTTTTTCGGGTAAAACCAATGAAAAATTGGTTCCAATTCAAGAAGAAACTGAAATTGTAACTATTGAAGGATTTGTTGGAAAACCTGAATTTGCTAAGAAAAATCGAGGCGAGCAATTCTTTTTTGTCAACGATAGATTCATAAAAAGTGGTTATTTGCATCATGCTGTGATGGCTGCTTACGAAGGTTTGTTGCCTAATGGTTCGCAACCTACTTATTTTATTTACTTAAATGTTCCGCCTAATACTATTGATATCAATATTCATCCAACAAAAACTGAAATTAAGTTTGATGATGAACATGCTTTGTATGCGATTTTGCGTTCCACAATCAAGCACAGTTTAGGACAATTTAATGTAGCGCCTGTTTTAGATTTTGATAGAGATCCAAATTTAGATACGCCATATCAATATCAAAATAAAACTGCAGAATATCCAACAGTTCAGGTGGATAGTACTTTTAATCCATTTGCAGACGAAAAGCCAAGCAAACAATTTTCAGGAGGTTCTAATTCTTATAAAAAGCAGGAAGTTGCAGGTTCTAATTGGGAAAGTTTATATGTTGGTTTAAAAAATGATACTTCAGAAGTAGAAACTTTTTCATTTGAAAGTGAAGAAGTGACGGCATCATTATTTGATGAAAAAGAAGAAGAACAAACCATAAATAGAACGTATCAAATTCATAAAAAATACATTGTTAGTCCAATAAAGTCTGGAATGGTTATTATGGATCAAGGTCGTGCGCATCAACGTATTTTGTATGAACAATTTCTTACGAATATGACTGTTCATCAAGCTTCAAGTCAACAGTTGTTGTTTCCTTTGCAGATGTATTTTTCAAATAATGAACTGAAATTGATAGCCGAATTGCAACCTTCTTTAGAGAATACAGGATTTGTTTTTGAAGCTTTTGATACAGACTCTATTCATATTTCTGGAATTCCTGTGAATACTACGGAAAGTGAAATTTCAATGGTTTTAGAGCAATTACTTTCCGATTTGCAAGACGGAATTCCTGATAGTAGTTTTAGTCAAAATGATACTATTGCTAAGTCTATGGCCAAAAGTTTGGCTGTAAAAACAGGAACTTATTTAACAGAAAAAGAACAGGAAAACTTGGTTAACAATCTTTTTGCGTGCAAAGAACCGAATGTTTCGCCATTTCAAAAACCAACTTTCATCACGATGCGTGTGGAAGATATTGATAAACGATTTGCCTTATGATGAATATCACACCTGTTGTAAAACAACTTTTGATAATTAATATTATCTTTTTTATTGGAAGTCAAATAGTTCCACTTGCAGAAAGTTATTTTGCATTGTACTATTTTGAAAATCCCATGTTCAAGTTCTGGCAACCATTAACACACATGTTTATGCATGGAGGGATTGCACATATTTTCTTTAATATGTTTGCATTGTATTCCTTTGGAAGTGCTTTAGAGCATTTTTGGGGTGGAAATAAGTTCTTGTTTTTTTATATTTCATGTGGACTTGGAGCGGCTTTATTGCATAGTTTTATTAATTATTTAGAGTTTAGAAATGAACTTTCGTGTTTACTAGATTCTGGTTTTAAAAAAGAGGATGTACTTAGTTTACTAAATCAAAATATGTTTGACAGAAGATGGTTAGATATAATTGGACAAGATGGAGTTGATGTATTAAGTATTTCTTACCATACTCCAGCCGTTGGAGCTTCAGGAGCTGTTTACGGCCTTTTAGTTGCTTTTGCTTTTATGTTTCCAAATGCTGAATTAGCATTGATGTTTATTCCAATTCCAATAAAAGCCAAATATTTTGTACCTGGGATTTTAGCAATTGATTTATTTTTAGGTTTCAAAGGAAGTTCAATTTTTGGAGCAGGAAGTACAGGAATTGCCCATTTTGCTCACATTGGTGGTGCATTAACAGGTTTTATAATGATGTGGTATTGGAAGAAAAATCAGTTTAATCATAAACGTTGGGACTAAATGAGTAGGATTTTTGATGATATAAAATTGCAATACAAAATTGGCGACATCACTAATAAAGTAATTTATTGGAATGTTGGTGTTTTTCTATTGTCGTTAGTGCTTTTTTTTAAGTTTAAGGAATATCAATTTGATTATCCTTCATGGTTAGCTTTATCATCAAATCCAAATGATTTTTTGATATTTCCTTGGACATTTTTGACTTATGCTTTTCTTCATTCTGGATTTTGGCATTTGTTTTTTAATATGGTAATGCTCAATTTCTCAGGAAGATTGTTTTTGACGTTTTTTACACAAAAGCAGTTTTTAGGATTGTACATTTTGAGTTCCATTTTTGCAGGTTTGGTTTTTGCTGTTTCTTATTATTTGCTCGGAATTAATGCGCCAATTGTTGGAGCTTCTGCAGCAGTTTTATCTATATTAGTTGCTGCAACTGCCTATCAACCATTAATGAATGTTAGATTGTTGTTGATAGGAAATGTAAAGCTATGGCACATAACTGCAGTAATTCTTATTTTAGATATTATGCAGATTTTAATAGAAAATACTGGTGGACACATCGCACACATTGCTGGTGCTTTTTTTGGAGTTATTTATATCAAGTTACTTCAAAGCGGAACGGATTTAAGTAGAATTGTAACCATAGTAATTGATTTTTTTGTTAATTTGTTTCAACCAAAGAAATCGACACCATTCAAAAAAGTTCATGTTAATACAAAAAAATCTAATACTACAACTAAAAGTAAGATAGTAGTAAAAGATAAAACACAACAACAAATTGATGAAATTTTAGATAAAATAAGTCAATCCGGTTATGATAGTTTAACAACAGAAGAAAAGGAGTTTTTGTTTAAAGCTGGTAAATAGTGTTCAGTGTTCAGTGTTCAGTGTTCAGTTTGCAGTTTGCAGAAAATAGATAGCAGTTTTCAGTTTGCAAATAATAAAATTAACTTTCTGGTAAAACAAATATGAAGAAGCTTTCATGGTTTAATAAAGTAATGTATTTTTTCAATATAGTGTTGACTGTATTGACTTTTCTTGCTTATGTTTTGCCGTTTCTTGCGCCAAAGTTTTTTCCGTTTTTATCAGTTTTGACACTCATATTGCCTTTATTTTTAATACTAAACGGATTATTCTTTATTTATTGGTTGTTTCAAATCAAAAGACAAATGATGCTTTCTGGCATTGTATTAATTCTTGGAATTACTTTCGTAAATAAGTTTTACAAGTTTTCTTCTAATGAAAAAACTTTTGAAGAAAAGGATTTTGTGGTTATGAGTTATAATGTTCGACTATTCAATCTTTTTCAATGGTTACCTAAGGAAAATGTAGGCGATGAGATTAAACAATTTATTAATGATCAAAATCCTGATATTCTTTGTATTCAAGAATATTCAGAAACTGCTAATGTAGATTTACGTGTGTACAAGCATAAGTTTATTTTTATGCAAGGCAATAAAATTAGAACAGGTCAAGCTATTTTTTCAAAATATCCTATTATTGATAAAGGAAATATTGAATTTCCAGAATCTAATAACCTAATCGTTTACGCCGATATTAGAAAAGGAAAAGACACAATAAGAGTTTATAATATGCATTTGCAATCCATTAAAATATCGCCAGATGTTAACGAAATGCAAGATAATGTTGATTCTATAAACCAACACAAATCGGAATTAGTTGTAAAAAGAATTAGTAAAGCTTTTACAAAACAGCAATTGCAAGCAGAGATTTTAGTAAAACACAAAAAAGAGTGTTCGTATCCAATGATTATTTGTGGCGATATGAATAATAGTGCCTTTTCGTATGTTTATAGAAGTATTAAAGGAAACCTGAACGATTGTTTTGAAGAGGTGGGAAATGGTTTTGGTCAAACCTATAACTTCAAATATTATCCTGCACGAATTGATTATATTTTTGCTGACAAATCAATTCAAGTTAAGAGCTTTCAAAGCTTTCCAAACTTCAAAAATTCAGATCATTATCCAATCATTGCTAGGTTAATGATTGAGTGATTATAATGATTGATTTTTTAAATAATCTAAAGCATAACGACCTTCATTAAAAAGCAAATCGAGAATACTCAAATTGTTTTTAAAACCATGTTTATCATCAAATACTTGTGTGTATGGAGTAATGATGGTTGTGTCTTTTTTTCCGTTAGCTAAATCTCTAAAGTCTCTGAAGTTTGGAACTTCTTGAAAATATTCTGAAGTTTCTTTATATTCAAATGGCATTCGTAAACATTTTGAAACCAAAGTCATGGTATCAAAATTTAAATCTTTCAAAAAAGCATATTTTTTTTCAAAAATGGGTACTATTTCATCTTCAAAATATTCAAAGAAAGGCGAACTTCTGTAGCCAGCTTCTAGCGATTTAAAATGTTGTTTTTGCCAATCAAAGTCGTTTTCAATTCTTACATCTTTTGTCTTTTGATGACGTTCTTTACTATGTTTGATAGGAACATTCAACATTTGCAAGCCATTCGGACTGTATATGTACATTCTATTACGATTGGTTTGTTTTTGGAAATTGTCTTCCATTTCAAAAGTAATCGAATCTGCTTGCGCCATTGCAATAAACTGACTTATTGATGGGAAATAAGTAGGATATAAAATTATATTCATTTTTAAGGTTTATGAGTTTAAATGTTTATGAGTTTAAAAGTAAGGCTCATAAACTTCTAAACATTTAAACGTTTAAACTATTTTCAAACTATTCAGATTTTTTTGCTTTTCTCTTAGTCCAGAAGTATTCACCGACGAAATAGGCAGCTAATAAAAATAAGAAATATTTAAAATAAGATTGAGGTTGTCCTTCACCACTTACCGTTGTAAACAATCTTTCCCAACGAATTTTATTCATAATTCCTTGACCATTAGAATCCCAACTCATCCAAATAAAGATTGGTTTTCCTACTATATGATCTTCTGGAGTATAACCAAAATAACGCGCATCTAAAGAATTATGACGATTGTCTCCCATCATCCAATAGTAGTTTTGTTTGAAAGTATAAGTAGTTGCTATTTTGTCATTAATATAAATATCATTGCCAACAACTTTCAATTTATTTCCTTCATATTCTTTGATAATAATCTTGTAGAATGGAAGAGATTCTAAATTTAATGCAACCGTTTTACCAGCTTGTGGAATGTAAATAGGACCATAATTATCGCCACTCCAAGCAATTTTGTTCTCATCTGCACCGTCGTGATGTTTGCATGGGAAAATTCCATTTTCACGACCTTTTCTGATATTTCTTTTTATAGAAGTAATTCCAGAAACTGTTTTTAGTTTTTCTGCATTTTCAAATGTAAGCGCACGAATAGTTAATGAATCTCTGTCTGCAGTTTCAAATCCATATCCATCTGTAATATTTAAATCTTTGAAAACAGCGTCAAAATCTGTTGTAGATTTTGGATCTAAAGTTACTTTATAAGAATATTGAGGTTTTGCTCTATCTGGTAAAATCAATTCTTTTCCATTAATAAAAACAATTCCGTCTTTGATTTGTAGGCTATCACCTGGAATTCCGACGCAACGTTTTACATAATTTGTCTTTTTATCGATGGGTTTGTCATATCTTTTATCAGCTGGAAGATACATATGGAATAAGGTGTCTCTTGGCCAATTGAAAACTACAATATCATTGTTTTTTATCTTTTCAAAACCTGGAAATCTAAAATAAGGTAATTGCGGAAAAGTAGAATATGATTTTGTTTTAATAAATGGTAAGGTGTCATGAACCATTGGCGCTGCAATAGTTGTCATAGGAGTTCTTGCACCATAATTTTGCTTACTTACAAATAGAAAATCACCAATTAGTAAAGATTTTTCTAAAGAGGATGATGGGATTACAAAAGGCTGAATAAAATAAGTATGAACGAAAGTTGCAACAATGATTGCAAAAAGCAAAGAGCCTATAGTATCACCAGTTTTGGTTGCTGGAGTTAAACTTCTATCTTTTATATATTCAACATTCTGAGTGTAATTGATGTAGTAGATGTAAAACCCACAAGTAATCACACCAAGAAAAGTATCAGTTGAAGAATTTTTACCAAAACTTCTCAAGGTTTCTACCCAAACAATAGGAAACATCATTAGATTGATTACCGGAAGAAATAATAAAAATGTCCACCAACTAGGTCGATTTATGATTTTCATCAAAACTATCGAATTGTAAACTGGAATAAATGCTTCCCAAGATTTTCTTCCTGCTTTTTCATATAATTTCCATGTTCCCAATCCGTGGATTAGTTGAACAATTAGGAAAAACACAAACCATTGATATGCTGTCATTTTATATTTGTTTAAAAGTTTATGAGTTTAAAAGTTTAAGAGCAAAATATCTTAATTCATTTAATCTTCTATATCTATTTTCTTTATTCTAATTCTAAAACGTCTTTCATTGTGAAAACACCTTTTTTTCCTACTAACCATTCTGCAGCTATTACAGAACCTAAAGCAAACCCATCGCGATTATGTGCTGTATGTTTGATTTCTATAGTATCTACTTCTGATGTGTAAAAAATACTATGTGTTCCTGGAACATTTTCTATTCTTTTAGCATCAATTTGAATTTCGTTTTCATTTGGATTTTCTAAAGTCCAATTGCTATAATTTGAATTTTCTATAACTCCTTTTGCTAATGAAATAGCAGTTCCACTTGGAGCATCTAGTTTTTGAGTATGGTGAATTTCTTCCATCGTGACTTTATATTGATTGAATTTTGACATCATTTTTGCCAAATAATTATTCAATTCAAAAAATAAATTTACTCCTAAACTAAAATTAGAACCATAAATAAAGGCGCCATTTTTTTCTTCACAAAGTGTTACCATTTTGTTGTAGTCCTCCAACCAACCTGTAGTTCCTGAAATTACTGGAATTCCGTTATTCAAACACTCAGAAATATTTGTGACAGCAGAACTTGGTACACTAAAATCTATGGCAACATCAGCATTATCTAGTCCATCAAAAGAAGAAGCACTTGATTTTCTTAGTACGATTTCATGACCTCTTTCTAAAGCAATTCGTTCAATTACTTTACCCATTTTTCCGTATCCAAGAAGTGCTATTTTCATGATGAGTTAGTTAGCTTGTGATGTTGTTTGTTACAGTTTTAAGAAAACTTTATAATTTTAAAGTTACAGAAATACCAAGATTTTGTCTTGAAGTGAAGTCATTTCTGTAAATATCTGGTTTTACAGTAAGTTTTTCATTTACGTTGAATTGCATTAGGTGAGCATCAACGTTAGCATCGACAATATTTAAAATGTAAAACAATCCAGTGATAAGCATCGATAAATCTCGATTTCTTTGATAGAATTTTTGTGCAGCAATAAGTCGTGAATCATCTAAGTAAGAAAATTCATCTCCAGTATAACCTTCTAATCGACTTTTGTAAGCATCTCTATATTGGTGGTATTTTTTATTATTACTAATATAGAAATAAATACTAGTTCCCATAGCTCCATAAACAATAGGAATTTTCCAATATTTTTTATTGTAGGCTTGTCCTAAACCGGGAAGAACAGCTGAATAAAAAGCTGCTTTTGCAGGTGCAAGCGGATTGATTTGTGATTTGCTAATAGTATCTAAAGCCACTAAATCTTTACCCAATTCAGTTTGGCTAAATGACAAATTACTTCCCAAAAGAAGTAAGAATAATGATATGTAAATCGACTTAATCACTAACCGTTGATTAATTTTACAATTCTATTAAAATCCTCTTCTGAATGAAATGGAATTGCAATTTTACCTTTTCCTTTTCCGTCAACTTTTACATCAACTTTTGCTCCAAAGAAATTAGTAAAGGCTTTCTTTTGGTCGTCTGCAATAGAAAATGAACTTGCTTTTTTTGCTTTCGCAGTAATAGGTTTTAATCCGTCTTGATGTTTTTTTACCAAAGCTTCTGTATCACGAACAGAAAGGTTTTGGCTTACAATTTTTTGATAAATATCAGTTTGAACATCTTGGTCATCTATATTAATCATTGCACGACCATGTCCCATACTAATAAAACCATCACGAATTCCTGTTTGAATAATCGGGTCTAATTTTAAAAGACGAAGATAATTTGTGATTGTAGAGCGTTTTTTTCCAACTCGTTCACTCATTTGTTCTTGAGTTAGTTGAATTTCTTCAATCAAACGTTGGTAAGATAAAGCAATCTCGATTGGATCTAAATCGTGACGTTGAATGTTTTCAACCAATGCCATTACTAATGATTCGTTATCATTAGCAATTCTAATGTAGGCAGGAATTGTTGTCATTCCAACTAATTTGGAAGCGCGTAAACGGCGTTCACCAGAAATTAATTGGTATTTATTGAAATCTAATTTTCTTACAGTAATGGGCTGAATAACACCAAGTTCCTTGATTGATGAAGCTAATTCTTTTAATGCTTCTTCATTAAAATTAGATCTAGGTTGAAACGGATTTATTTCAATAGAATCAATTTCAATTTCGAGAATATTACCAACAACTTTGTCAGCATTTTTATCATCAATTGATTTAATATCGTTATCAGGATCTTTTAACAAAGCAGACAATCCTCTTCCTAAAGCTTGTTTTTTTAGTGCCTTCGCCATAAATTAGTTACTGTTTTTTTTAATAATTTCTTCTGCCAAACTCAAGTAATTCATCGCTCCTTTGCTAGTTGCATCAAAAGCAATGATACTTTCTCCAAAACTTGGTGCCTCGCTTAATTTTACATTTCTTTGAATTATAGTTTTGAAAACCATATCGTTAAAATGTTTTTGAACTTCTTCTACTACTTGATTTGAAAGGCGTAAACGCGAATCATACATTGTTAAAAGTAATCCCTCAATATCTAAGTTTGGATTATGAATTTTTTGAACGCTTTTTATTGTATTCAATAATTTTCCTAAACCTTCCAACGCAAAATATTCACATTGAATAGGAATTACTACAGAATCGGCTGCTGTTAAAGCATTTAATGTTAGTAATCCTAGTGATGGTGCACAATCAATTAAAATATAATCGTATTTATCTTTAATGCTTTCTAAAGCCTGTTTAAGCATATACTCACGATTTTCTTTGTCTACCAATTCAATTTCAATGGCTACAAGGTCAATGTGCGCAGGAATTATATCAACATTTGGAGAAGTAGATTTTACAATTGCTTCTTCAGGAATATTACTTTGTTCAATAATTTGATACGTTCCAATTTCTACACTTTCTACATCAATGCCTAAACCCGAACTCGCATTGGCTTGCGGATCGGCGTCGATTAATAAAACTTTCTTTTCTAAAACTCCTAGTGATGCAGCTAAATTAACCGAAGTAGTCGTTTTTCCTACACCACCTTTTTGGTTGGCGATTGCAATGATTTTACCCATTTATTTGATTCAAATTTTGAGTGGTAAAAATACAATTTTTTATGGTTTATAAAAGTGTTATTTGTTAACAATCTTGTAAAATTTAGTTTTCAGTGTTCAGTACTAAATTGTTAGACAATAATTCTTTTTCAAATAAAAAAGTCAGATAGAAAATTCTAACTGACTTTTTTAAATGGTATTGTAAAGTTCACTAAAAACTATTTACTTCCTTTGTTTTTAATCATTGCTTCAAGCATATCCCACATTTCTTGAGGAATTTTTTCTAAAATATTGAATTGTCCAGCGCCTTGCAACCATTCTCCACCATCAATAGTAACAACCTCTCCATTGATATAGGCAGAAAAATCGGAAACTAAATAAGCCGCAAGGTTTGCTAATTCTTGGTGATCACCAACTCTTCTTAATGGCACTTTTTTAGCCATGTCAAATTTTTCTGCTAAGTCACCTGGCAATAGTCTGTCCCAAGCACCTTTAGTTGGAAATGGACCAGGTGCAATAGCATTCATACGAATACCATATTTTGCCCATTCTACGGCTAAACTTCTTGTCATAGCTAAAACTCCTGCTTTTGCTGTAGCACTTGGAACCACATAACCAGAACCTGTCCAAGCATAAGTTGTTACAATATTTAAAACATTGCAATTGGTTTGTTTCGTTTCAATCCAATGTTTTCCAAAAGCTAAAGTGCAGTTTTTCGAACCTTTCAAAACAATATCAATAATAGTATCAAATGCATTTGCAGATAATCTTTCAGTAGGAGAGATGAAGTTTCCAGCTGCATTGTTTAGAAGAACATCCACTTTTCCAAAAGTTTTTAAAACTTCTGCTAGCATAGCTTCTACTTGTTCATAATGTCTTACATCACATTGAATAGGTAAGCATTTACCACCAGTTTCTTTTTCTAATTCTGATGCTGTAGTTTTTAATTTTTCCAAATCTCTTGAAGAAATTGCAACATTAGCACCTAATTCTAGAAAATATTTTGTCATTGCTTTTCCCAAGCCACTTCCGCCACCTGTTACTACAATTGTTTTACCTTTTAGTGCATCGTCACGAAGCATTTTTGCTGAAAAATCCATAGTTTAGTTTGTTTTAGAAGTGTAAATATAGAAAATAATTTATTATGCACGCATAATATTATAATTTTAACAATCGATTCGTTGCTTCTATCAAAGTGTTATCTTCTTTGGCAAAACAAAAGCGAATGCATTGTGTTTGTTTTCCATCAGCATAAAATGGAGAAAGAGGAATGGTAGCCACTCCAAATTCTGTAACCAGGCGCTTAGTAAAATCTAAATCAGTTTCATCAGAAATAGCAGCATAAGAAGCTATCTGAAAATAAGAACCCTCACATGGAAGTAGTTCAAATTTAGAATTTTGCATTAAGTTTCTAAATAAATCTCGCTTTTGTTGGTAAAAATTTCCAAGTTCAGAAACTTGCACCAAATCCATATAATCATTTATGGCATATTGAGCAATACTATTGACACTGAACACTAAAAATTGATGTACTTTTTTAATTTCAATCATTAAATCTTCAGGAGCAATTAAATATCCAATTTTCCAACCTGTGATGTGAAATGATTTACCAAATGAGGAAACGCTAATACTTCTATCTCTCAGTTTTTCTCTATGATGTATCGAAATATGTTTGTTTTCAAAGGTGATGTATTCATAAACTTCATCGGAAAGAACTAAAACTTTTGGATACAATTCTAATAATTTTTCGAGTTGTACAAAGTCATTTTCGCTCCAAGTTTTTCCAGTAGGATTATGTGGATTATTAATGATAATCATTTTGGTTTTACTGTTCATAGTAGCTCCAATAAGTTCCCAATTTGGAGAGAAATCGGTATTCAGATTGATGCGTTTTGGAATAGCATTACATAGTAAAATAGGCGTTTCATAGCAATCATAACTAGGATCCAAAATGATAACTTCTTCATTTGGTTCAACTAATGCTTGTATGGTTGCAAATATACCTTCTGTAGCGCCTGCAGTAATCAAAATATCAGTTCTCGGATTCACTTTTCTACCATAAGAATTTTGGGTAAGTGTCGCGATTTTCTCAAGTAGTGGAGGAAAACCAGCCATCGGCAAATATTGATGAATTTCTTTTTTTGACCATTGAGCGACCAAGTTTTTTAAACGTTCATCGACAGGAAAATTCGGAAAGCCTTGCGATAAATTTATGGCTTTATAATCTGCTGCCATTTGCGACATTATGCTGAAAATACTAGTGGTAATATGAGGTAGTTTGGTCATACTGAACAATTATTTTATGCATAAAAGTAAATAAATATATTTTCTATCCCAACCTTTTTATAAAATAACTACTCTATAACATTGTAACACGTTTTGAAAGAAAATAAATAAATATCTACATGAAAAATCTAATTCTAATCTCGCTTTTCTTTTTTGGAAGTTGGGTTCAAGCTCAAAATCCACAGTTAAATGTTAAAGGTAAAGATTCGTCGTTGGTGCGATTGAGTCAGTTAAAAGTAAATGTAAAAGTCGTTGGAAATATTGCCTATACTACTACAGAGATGCACTTTTTTAATGGAACCAATCGTCAGATGGAAGCAGAGCTGTTGTTTCCTTTGCCAGAAGGCGTATCAGTTTCGCGATATGCAATTGATATTAACGGTAAAATGCGTGAAGCTGTTCCAGTGAATAAGAATAAAGGAAAGCAAGTTTTTGAAGCCATAGAACACCGTCGTGTAGATCCAGGATTGTTGGAAAAAGTAGAAGGAAATAATTTTCGTACACGCATTTATCCTTTACCACCAAATGGAAAACGAATTGTGATTATTGGCTATGAACAAGAATTAAGTAGTATAGATGCAACCCATTTAGGATATCAAATGTTGAGTAGTTATCCTTATGCATTAGATGTTTTCGAATTGACTGTAGCAGTTTTAGGAGCATCAGCTACTCCAACGGTTACGAATGATGAAGGTGTTTTAGCTTTAGAAAATTTGAATCAAAGTTATCAAACTTCGTTGACCAAAAATAACTACAAACCTAAAGACAAGCTCTTGATTTCTATTCCAATTCGTCAAGACATTCCTAGTGTTGTCGTTCAATCTGTTGATGGACAGCATTATTTTTATGCAAATACGGTTTTAGATGGTGCCAACATAAAAAAGAAAAACCCAAACTCAATCGGATTAATTTGGGACGTATCTTTAAGTTGTAGAAAACGCGATTTAATAAAAGAATTAGCCTTATTAGATGCTTATTTTAAAGGATTGAATACAGTAGAAGTTACTCTTTATTTTTCAGGATATACTTTTGATAAAAAAGCGACTTACCAAATTAAAAATGGTGATTGGAACGAATTGAATGCAGCTTTAAAGCAAGTAAAATACGATGGAGGAACACGTTTTTCTAAAATAAAATTGCCGGTTCACGATGAGTATTTGTACTTCACTGATGGATTATCTTCATTGAGTTCTAATGTTTTGCCAGCAATTAAAAAACCAGTATATACCATTACTTCATTGCCTTCTTCTGATTATCCTTTTTTGAATTATAATGCTATAAAAACTGGTGGTAGTTTTATCAATTTGAATCAATTAAAAGTTGAAGATGCTTTAGATAAATTGGTTTTTCAAAGTTTGAAATTTTTGGGTGTAAAAGAAAATTACATGGTAACCGACTTATATCCTATGGTCGGAACACCAGTTTCAGGAAGTTTTAGCGTAGCCGGAATTTCATTGAAAGAACAAAATCAAGTTGTTTTATTGTTTGGTTATGGAGACACTCCGACTTTAGAAAAAACTATAGTTATCAATGCTTCAACTCAAGCTTCAACAGATGTTAGTATAGAAAAATTATGGGCTCAGAAGAAAATTGCCAACTTAGAAATCCAATACAAACAGAATGCAGAAGAGATTGAAACTTTAGGCAAAAAATACGGAATTGTAACCAACAATACTTCGCTTATTGTTTTAGAAAATTTATTCGATTATATCCAATATGATATTGTTCCACCTGCTGAATTGCGTCCTGAATTTGATAGAATGATGAAACAGCAAATCGCCAATGCAGAGGCAAAAAAATACAATAATTGGCAAAATGTTGCTCAATATTACGAAGCATTAAAATTGTGGTGGGATAATAATACCAAGTATTCTAAACCTAAACCAGTGAAAATACCTAAGCCAAAACCAGTTGTGGTAACTCCTCCAAGAAATGTCAGTTTTACTGGAATAAATCCAAGTTTTGTTAGAGGTTTGGTTTACGATAACCAAGGTCCATTGCCTGGTGCAGTTGTTATGGTGAGAGGCACAACAAGAGGCGTAAGTACAGATATTGACGGAAAATATTCTATTGATGCTAAAGTTGGTGATGTGCTTGTTTATCAGTTTGTTGGCATGCAAAGTATGACTATAACTGTTGGGAATACTAAACGAATTGATGTGACATTGAGAGAATCTAATGTTCAACTAGATGAAGTTGTTGTGCAAGCAGTGGGTGTAAGGAGAGATTCAAGAGAAGAAGATGAAGAAGATATAAAAAGTGAGGATTCAGGTTCAGGAATTGCAAGAAAAAGAGCAGATATTACTTTATCTCAACAAGCTGTAACTGTCAAAGAATTAACACAAGCTGTCCCTACTAATGTAGTAAATCCTTTAGCAGATAAAGTATCTGGTTTGCAAGTCGAAACCAATGTTGCTATTAGAGGAAATGCATCTTGGGCAACGAATTCTGTATCAAATGGAACGTATCAAAATGGTTTTGTAAACAATGATAGAACTAAAATAAGTAAATGGAATCCAGATAGAATTTATCTTAAAGCTTTGGCTAATGCTCCAGCAGATAAAAAATATGGTTTGTATTTGGAATTGCGTGAAGGTCAAGAAACCAATCCGAGTTTTTATTTTGATGTAGCTAATCATTTTTATGATTCTGGAGATAAAACAACAGCATTATTAATTGTTAGTTCCATTGCCGATTTAGGATTAGAAAATCATCAATTGTATAAATCCTTGACTTATGTTTTGCGTCAATGGGAAGCTTATGACGATGCATTGCATACGGCTAAACAAGTTGCAGTATGGAGAGAACAAGAACCACAAGCACATCGTGATTTGGCTTTGACTCTAGAAGATAACGGACAGTTTCAAGCGGCTTTTGATGAATTGATAAAAGGATTGGAAGTCAATTATTATGGTGAAATGAGCGGACAATATGCAGGTGTTGAAGATATTATTTTAATGGATTTAAACCGCATGATGCAAGAACACAAAAGCATTAAAACAGATAAATTAGAAAAAAAATATCTAGATAAAATGCCAATAGAAATTAGAATAATTTTAAACTGGAATCAAATGGATACTGATATCGATTTGCATATTATTGAACCAACAGGTGAAGAATGTTATTATGGTCACAGAGATACACAAGCAGGTGCAAGATTTTCTAAAGATTTTACCCAAGGTTATGGACCAGAGCAATATTTATTGCGTAATGCTGTAAAAGGAAAATACATTATTAAAACCAATTATTTTGGTGAAAGTGCATTAACAGAAAATGGACCAGCGACTGTAATGGTTGAGGTTTACACTAGAAAAGGAAATGGTAGCATAGAAAGAAAATTGCAAACAATCCAATTAGGAAAAGTAAAAGAAAACCAAAATTTAGCAGAAATTACAATAGATTAGTTAATTAGTTGAGGTTAATTGTGAAAGCAGCTTTGGAGTAATTCAAGGCTGTTTTTTTTAACTTTTATGTTAAAATAAAAAAACTTTTTAAAAACATAATACGTAGTATTATATATTCAGTTTTTACTTCTTCAAATGTTAAATTTTCAAATTTCATTTGGTCAATTGAAAAATAGTTCAGAAGTTTGCGTCATCAAAAAGAAGAAAAAATGAATTTAATTATTTGCAATATGTGTCATATGATGTGGAAGTTTCCGCAGAGGACATTTATTGCATAATTTTAAGTTTTTAAAATATATACAATCAAACCTCTGCAAATTGCAGAGGTTTTTTTATTTCAACTAATTTCAAAAAATAATTATTCTAAAATGAACGTAATAGCAAAAAATATGATGAATTGTATGATGATGCACATGATGATGTGTTGTATCGGCATTTGCTATTACCAAAAACGGAAAACGTAAAAGAAATATATATTTCTAGTGTAAAAGTCCTTTTGGTATGCCATCCAAAGGGACTTTTTTTATTTAATCTGAATTCATTTCAGATTCTTATCAAAAGTAAAATCAAAAAATTTAATATCTAACATCTAAAATTCAAAATCATGAGCACACAAAAATTTGCAACAAACGCTTTACACGCAGGACACGACGTAACAAAAAATGCAGGGACTAGAGCTGTTCCAATTTATCAAACCACATCTTACGTTTTTAATGATTCGCAACATGCAGCCAATTTATTTGGCTTGGCCGAAGCAGGATTTATTTACACAAGATTAAACAACCCAACCAACGATATTTTGGAGCAACGTTTGGCAAAACTAGAAGGTGGAATAGGAGCAGTGGTTACCGCTTCGGGAACATCAGCAATTGCAACCACTTTTCTAACATTACTAAAAGCTGGCGACCACATTGTAGCATCCAATAGCTTGTATGGCGGAACCTACAATTTATTGAATGTTACTTTACCAAGACTCGGAATCACAACTACATTTGTTGACCCATCAAACCCTGAAAACTTTACCAAAGCGGCGCAAGAAAATACCAGAGTATTTTTTGCAGAAAGTTTAGGAAATCCAAAACTTGACGTCTTAGATTTGGAAGCTATTGCTAACGAGGCAAAATCTTTCAAAGTACCATTTATTGTTGATAATACTGTCGCAACGCCTTATTTACTTAACCCAATTCAATACGGTGCAGACATCGTAATTCACTCTCTTACCAAATACATCACAGGCAACGGAACTTCTCTTGGAGGCGTAATTATTGATGCAGGAAATTTTGATTGGAGCAACGGAAAATTTCCAGAATTCACCGAACCTTCAGCAGGTTATCACGGATTAAAATATTATGAAGCTCTTGGTGCTGTCTCATTTATTGCTAAAGTTAGAATTGAAGGATTGCGTGATTTTGGTGCTGCTTTAAGTCCGTTCAATGCTTTTCAAACGATTCAAGGTTTGGAAACTTTAGAAATTCGAATTAAAAAACACAGTGAAAATGCTTTGGCTTTAGCGCAATGGTTGGAAGCTCAAGACGAAGTTGATTGGGTGAATTATCCAGGATTAGCGACTTCAAAATATAAAACTTTAGCCGATAAATATTTGCCAGAAGGTAAAAGTGGTATCGTAACCTTCGGATTAAAAGGAGGATTTGACGCTGCCAAAAAAGTAGCCGATGAAACCAAGTTATTTTCATTACTAGCCAATATTGGTGACACCAAATCATTGATTATTCATCCTGCAAGTACAACACACCAGCAACTTTCAGAAGAGCAACAACTTACTACTGGCGTAACTAAAGATTTGATTCGCTTGTCGGTAGGTTTAGAAGATATTGAAGATTTGAAATCCGATTTAAAGTCGGTTTTTGTAAAGCTTCCAGTAGAAAAATTGATTTAGGTTTTTGTTTGTTTTGAACTGCCTCCGATTTCGCGGTTGGAGGCAGTTTTTTAAAAAAGATCCACCAAATCTTAATTTTCTTAATTCCTTAATGGTTTAAAAAATATAAAATGTTAGAAAAAATAGACGTTTTTAATTTCACTTTAGAAAACGGAAGTACAAAACCCTATCTTCCGTTGAGTTATCAATTATTTGGGCAACCTTTTGGTGAAGCTCCAGTCGTGGTAGTAAATCATGCTTTGACAGGAAACTCCAATGTTTCTGGTGAAAACGGTTGGTGGAATGATTTGATAGGAGAAGGAAAAACGATAGATACTAATTCTTTTACCATCATCGCTTTCAATATTCCAGGAAATGGTTTTGATAACAATTTCGGAAACTTGATTTCAGATTACAAACAATTCACCATTCGTGATATTGCCAATATTTTTTGGGAAGGTTTGTTTTCTCTAGATATTTCAGAGGTTTTTGCAGTCATTGGCGGAAGTCTTGGAGGTGCAATTGCATGGGAAATGGCGGTGTTGCAACCTAATAAAATTCAAAATCTTATTCCAATTGCAACCGATTGGAAAGCCACCGATTGGGTAATTGCCAATGTGTTGATTCAAGATCAAATTTTGAATAATTCTGATGATCCTATTGCAGATGCTCGTTTACATGCTATGCTTTTGTATCGAACGCCACAATCTATAAATCAACGATTTAAAAGAGCTCAAAACGATAGATTAGCGGTTTTTCAAATTGAAAATTGGTTGTTAAATCACGGAATCAAACTGAAGAATCGTTTTCGATTATCGGCTTACAAACTCATGAATCATCTTTTAAAAACTAATGATATTACTAGAAACAGAGGCGATTTTTTAGCTGTGGCAAATTCGATTCAGGCCAATATTCATATCGTTGCAGTCGATACCGATTATTTTTTTATTGCTGACGAAAATCGAAAAGATTTTGAAGCACTAAAATCTGTAAAAGACAATGTTCACTATCATGAAATTGAATCCATTCACGGTCATGATGCTTTTTTAATAGAATATGCCCAATTAGAACAATTTTTGAAACCTATTTTTAACAAACAAAAACAACAAAATTATGTCAACGCTTAGAATTAATATAGTCCTTTTCGGAATCGGAAACGTAGGAAGTACCTTAGTGAATCAAGTTTTAGAAAGTCAGAAATTCTTTTTAGAAAAGAAAAATATCGAATTGCGCTTTCCAATAATTACCAATTCAACTTTAGCTTTTTTTGAAAAAGATGGAGTTAAAAACCAGTGGGAAGCCAATTTTGCGCAATCGGCAATTCCATTCAAAGTAGAAGATATTATTGATTATGTAAAAGAACTTGAATTAGAAAATTTAATTGCAGTTGATGCAACAGCAAGTTCTGATATTTTAAAAAATTACATTCCTTTACTTCAAAACGGATTTAATATTGTGGCTGCCAATAAAAAAGCGAATACACAACATTTAGATTTTTATAACGATTTGAGAAGAATAGCTAAGAAGTTTGATAAATCTTTTTTGTATGAAACCAATGTTGGAGCAGGTCTGCCAGTGATTCAAACCATTAGAGATTTGTATTATTCTGGTGAGAAAATTACTAAGATTAGAGGCGTATTTTCTGGTTCGTTGAGTTATATTTTTAACAGGTTTTCATCAGAAAATGAGCCTTTTTCAAAGATTTTAGTAGATGCCGAAAAACTCGGATTAACCGAACCCGACTCAAGAGAAGATTTGTCAGGTAACGATGTGGCTAGAAAATTATTGATTTTAGCTCGTGAATTAGAGCAAAAAGTAGAACTGTCAGATATAAAAGTAGCTTCATTATTGTTGCCAGAATTGAATGAAAAACATTCCAAAGCGCAATATGCAATTAACAAATCGCTATTTGATAAACCCTTTAATATTGCCAAAATCACACAATCCGACAATCACGTGTTGCGTTACGTTGGTGAATTGGATTTAGAGAAAAACCAATTGGAAGTAAAACTAGTTTCGGTTCCCAAAGCTACTGCATTAGGTCAATTGAAAGGAGCAGATAACCTTATTGAAATTTATACTAAATCGTATGGTGAAATTCCAATAGTAATTCAAGGAGCTGGTGCAGGAAAAGCGGTAACTGCAAGAGGAGTTTTGTCAGACATTCTAAAATTAGCAGAGAAAATCAAGGTTAAAAATGAGGTTTGGGTTTAGGAATAAAATTTTATATTTGGAAAAATAATAATTGATTTATGATTTTTCTATTTGGAATTAAACGCAATTTATTAGTTAGAGATTTATTAGACACGTGTGAATGTCCGAATTGTCATAAGGACAATAATATGATGGTGACTAAGTATGGAAGCTATTTTCATGTCTTTTTTGTTCCAATTATTCCTGTAGGAAGTTCATTAGAAGTACAGTGTTTGTATTGTCAAAAGATTTATGACGGACAGTATTTAAGTCCAACGCTTTCAGAAGCAGTTCAGAGAAAGACAATTTTGAATGAAACCAAGCGGCCAATATGGCATTCTTTAGGATGTTTTGTAATTTTAGCGCTGTTTTTTTTAATTGTAATATTGTTTTTTGTAGCTTTATTCAAAGTTAAATATAGTAAAGGATAACACTATAAAATATGATAGGTTCTGTAGAAAAATTAATAAAAGGTGATAAAATAAGAAATGCCAATTGTCCCGAGTGTCAAGCACCAAATTCTTTGACAGCTTCGGTTTATTCTAAGATATTTATTTTAAAATTGTTTCCATTTGTATATGGAAAAACGGCTAAAGTAGATTGTTCAGAATGCAAAAGAGCTTTTCCAAATTATAAATATTTACCCATGCCGATTCAAGGAAAAGTAGATGAAATGATGAATGACATACATCACAAATGGTACGGATATATTGGCTACGTAGTATTTGGTGCCATAATCATCTTCGGATTGTTGAATCCTAGGAAATAGAAAAAAACCACAGTATTTGTGGCTTTTTTTAAGTTAGATTTAATAAAATTTTGAACTCAATTATTTAATTAATTCAAGTTTTATTAATTCCTCTTTTGGACACATTAGAATGTTGGAATTTATTTTTGGATGATTGACAAAAAAATGCAATTCATCTGTTGTAGATTTTTTTGTGAATTTTAAATAATATTGATTTTCGGAATAATTGAAGTGGTAAATATTGTCGTATTTGGTATCTTTAAAATATGTTTTATTTACAGAATTTAAGTCTTCTTTTTTTATATTTATTGTAAAGTGTATAAATAATTAAAGCCAAAATAAAGTAACCCAAATAAGACACTCTTTCTCCATTACCTCCAACAGTTGTAAACATCCTTTCCCATCTGATTTTGTGAATTCCTTTTCCATTAGTGTTCCAACTAAACCAAATAAAAACTGGCTTACCAACCACATGATCAAAAGGAACAAAACCCCAATATCTTGAATCTCTTGAGTTGTCTCTATTATCACCCATCATCCAAAAATAATTTTGTTTAAAAGTGTAAGTTGTAGTAAGATTACCATCAATAAAAATTTGATGACCTTTCACAACTAATTGATGACCTTCATATTCTGTAATTAATCGTTTATAAAGTGGCAGAATATCAGTATTGATAGTAATTGTCTTTCCTTTTTCTGGAATATAAATTGGTCCAAAAAAATCAACATTCCAATTATAATTTGCAGCATGTGGAAATATTTTAAAATCTCTATTTGCTTTTTTCTCTTTTCGCAATACAAGACTTTCTATATAAGGGTTTTCTCTAGCTTTATTTGCAGCTTCTTCTGTTGCTTGAACAAAATAATCTCCAGTTTTAGGATCATACGATATTCCATCAGTTATATCATATGATTTGAGAAGATTTGTCGCAGACTCATACGAAGAAAATTGAATTTTAAATTTAATAGTATAAGAAAACTGCAATCTAACTCTATCGGAAAGCTTTGATAGTTTACCATTAATAAATACATAACCATTTCTAACTTCTAAAGTATCTCCAGAAATTCCAACACAGCGTTTTACCAAGTTTGTTTTTTTATCTATTGGTTTATAATAATTTCTATCAGGATTAAAATTATTCATATCTAATAACGTATCTGCTGGTTGATTAAATACTACAATATCATTCCGTTCAATCTTTTGAAGACCTGGCAATCGCATATAGGGTATTTGAAATAGATTCAATAATGAAGATTCTTTTTTTGAAAATTCATCATCAAATATGTATGATTTCTTTTTAAGTAATGGAATTGAATCATGCACCATTGGTAATGCAACAGTAGTCATTGGAATTCTTGCTCCATAATGAAACTTACTTACAAACAAATAATCTCCTACTAATAATGACTTTTCTAAAGATGAAGTTGGAATTGTGAAAGGTTGAATAAAATAAGTATGAACAAAAGTAGCAACAATGACTGCAAATAATAGAGAACTAACTGTTTCACCAATTCCGTGCTTTGGTTTTATGTTTCTATCTACTATATATTCTAATTGATCAGAGTTATAATTCAAATAGGCAATATAAAACCCAAAAGAAAAAACTACTAACAAGGTGTCACTCAAACTATTTTTGCCAAAACTCCTAATAGTTTCAACCCAAACAACAGGTAAAAGAATTAAATTTATAACAGGTATGAAAAATAAAAACACCCACCATCTTGGCCTATTAATAATTTGCATTAATATATAAGCATTATAAATTGGCAGTAATGCTTCCCAAGATTTTCTACCTGCTTTTACATACAATTTAAAAGTGCAAAAAAAATGAATAAATTGGATAATGATGAATAATACTAAAATCTTAGACATGTGGATAATTTAAAAGTTTTGGGCAAAATTCGATTAAATTATTGTGCTAGATTACCAAAATCATGATTCTGGCATACAAAAATCATATACAATTCCTATTTTTTTATAAATAATTCTCGATAATCAATTGCTGTTATTTTTGTGATTTTTTTGAAAGTTGCATTAAAAGAAGACATACTATTAAAACCACTTTCATAGGCAATAGCTGAAATTTTATAATTATTATAATCTGGGTTTTCTAAATATTTTTTAGCTTCTTCAACTCGATACTTTGCAATATATTGAGAATAGTTTGTATGCTCTATTTGATTGATAATTTGAGACAACTGCTTTGAAGATATGCCTATTTTTTCTGCTAATTTTACTAAAGTTAATTCTGGATCTAAATATAACTTATCTTTTTCCATAAATTGGTGGAGTCGTATTAAACACTCCTTTGTAAAAGTACTATCTAAAGTTGAATTAGAATATTTAACTTTTTTATCTTCAAACAACCACAAATTTCTGTAACCTACAATAGCCATTAAAACAATTAAAAAAGAAAATAAGAATGTACTACTAGGATAAAAAGGCAATACTTCAAAAAAGATGAGAATAGAATTAATGAATTGTAAAGCAGTTGATAGTATAAAAAAAAGTAACCACTTTTTAATTGTTTCTTCCCTTTGCATATCAATTTCTTCGCTTTGGGTATTTAGCAACCAGTATAAACTATAAAAACAATAAATCAAACCATGAAAAAATAAACCTAAATAAAAAACATTTGTTTGAGTAAAATTATTGTTTGAAATAAAAACACTATAAATAGTTATTAAACAAAAAGGAGTAAAATGCAAATAATATTCAATTCTTTTTATGGTTCTACTATTAGAAATTTGATGCTTAACATAAAACCATACACAGGGTCCAATTAATAAAAACAAGCATAAAAAAAAGGCTAAAAAAGAATTCGTCATTTCATAATAATTATGAAATATTGCTTTTGTTGCACGAAGGCTTAATACCAGAAAATATAGGGATAAAAAGAAATTTGCTTTTAAGTTTTTATTTTTTTTTAAAAGTAGTTGAATGCTAAATGAAAATCCTAAAATAACACCTATGCTACTGATTAATAATTCAACGCGATTAAAAAATTCTGATTCAAAATTCATAAAACAAAGAAACTAAAATCTTATATAATTTACAATACTTTTATTTATACTTTCAATAGATATTTTACGCTCATTATGTTCTTCTAGCTCTGAATATTTATTTTTAATGATTCTGAAATATTTTATAATTGTCAACATCAGATTGAGAAATTTTTATTTTATAGGAATCATATAATTTTTTTTAATACTTATTCTTAGTGTTATTTTCTCAATTACTATGTTAATCTACAAATTTGTGTTTTGATACATTCTTCTAGTTTTTGTAAAGTTTTAAACATAAAAAACACCAACTCTTCAGTCAGTGTTTAGTAATATTATATATAATTCTTCCTTTGTTGGAACGACAAGAATGCGTTTATTCTTCCAACAAAACCTCCAAAATACTAATAGCAGCTTCACTAATTTTAGTTCCAGGACCAAAAACGGCAACCGCTCCAGCATCAAAAAGGAATTGGTAATCTTGTGCAGGAATTACGCCACCAACAATTACCATAATATCTTCGCGTCCGTATTTTTTTAGTTCTTCAATAACTTGTGGCACTAACGTTTTGTGTCCAGCTGCAAGAGAAGAAACTCCAAGAATGTGAACATCGTTTTCTACTGCTTGTTTCGCAGCTTCTTGAGGTGTTTGAAATAATGGTCCAATGTCCACGTCAAAACCTACGTCGGCATAACCTGTGGCAACTACTTTCGCACCACGATCGTGTCCGTCTTGTCCCATTTTAGCAATCATAATTCTAGGACGACGACCTTCTTTTTTGGCGAAGGCATCGGCTAGTTGTTTTGCTTTTTCAAAACTTTCGTCGTTTTTTATTTCTTTACTATACACGCCGCTAAAACTTCTAATTTGTGCTTTATATCTTCCGAAAACTGCTTCCAAAGCATCACTAATTTCTCCTAATGTTGCTCTGTTTCTTGCAGCTTCTACTGCCAAAGATAATAAATTGTTATTCTGATGACTATCAGAATCTGTTGTATTTTCCGTTGAAGTCTTTGCAGCAGCAGTTAATTTTGCTAAACATTCGGCAACTTTGGTGTTATTGCGAGTGGCTTTTATTTGTGTCAAACGCTCAATTTGTTGCTTGCGCACCATATCGTTATCTACATCTAAAATCTGTAATGGATCTTCTTTTTCTAATCTAAATTTATTTACACCAACAATAATATCTTGACTGCTGTCGATTCTTGCTTGTTTTCTTGCCGCAGCTTCTTCAATACGCAATTTCGGAATTCCAGCTTCGATGGCTTTCGTCATTCCTCCTAATTCTTCTACTTCTTCAATAAGTTTCCAAGCGTTTTGTGCAATTTCGTTGGTCAAACTTTCTACATAATAACTTCCTGCCCAAGGATCAACAGTTTTACAGATTTTGGTTTCTTCTTGTAAAAATATTTGGGTGTTTCTGGCAATTCTAGCAGAGAAATCGGTTGGTAAAGCAATTGCTTCGTCCAATGCGTTAGTGTGCAACGACTGAGTTCCGCCAAATGCTGCTGCTGCTGCTTCAATAGCAGTTCTAGCCACATTATTAAAAGGATCTTGCTCGGTTAAACTCCAACCTGATGTTTGACAATGCGTTCTCAAAGCCAATGACTTTTCATCTTGTGGATGGAATTGTTTTAGCAATTTTGCCCACAACATTCTTCCGGCACGCATTTTGGCAATTTCCATAAAATGGTTCATTCCAATTGCCCAGAAAAAAGATAGGCGAGGAGCGAACTCATCGATTTTCATTCCGGTTGCTAAACCTGTTCTAATATATTCTAAACCATCAGCTAAAGTGTAGGCCAACTCAATATCTGCAGTTGCTCCAGCTTCTTGCATGTGATAACCCGAAATTGAAATCGAGTTAAATTTTGGCATTTTCTTGCTCGTATATTCAAAAATATCAGCAATGATTTTCATCGAAGGCGTTGGTGGATAGATGTAGGTGTTTCTAACCATAAACTCCTTCAAAATATCATTTTGAATCGTTCCTGAAAGTAATTCAGGAGCAACACCTTGTTCTTCGGCAGCAACAATGTAAAATGCCATAATTGGTAAAACAGCACCATTCATAGTCATAGAAACCGACATTTCACCCAATGGAATTTGATCGAAAAGAATTTTCATATCTTCCACAGAATCAATGGCAACTCCAGCTTTTCCAACGTCTCCAAAAACGCGTTCGTGGTCAGAATCGTAACCTCTATGTGTGGCTAAATCAAACGCCACAGAAAGTCCTTTTTGTCCAGCAGCAAGATTTCTTCTGTAGAAAGCATTACTTTCTTCAGCAGTTGAAAATCCTGCATATTGTCGAATAGTCCAAGGACGACGAACGTACATGGTAGCATAAGGTCCGCGAAGATTTGGTGCAAATCCTGCTCCAAAACCAATATGTTCCAAATTTTCAATGTCTTCTTTAGTGTAGGTTGGTTTAACTTCAATATTTTCAGCAGTGTGAAAAGTTGTAGTATTGTTATTTG
The DNA here is from genome assembly GCF_054776075.1 of Flavobacterium koreense. Classification (NCBI taxonomy): domain Bacteria; kingdom Pseudomonadati; phylum Bacteroidota; class Flavobacteriia; order Flavobacteriales; family Flavobacteriaceae; genus Flavobacterium; species Flavobacterium koreense. Next base: position 194,040 of record NZ_BAAHCF010000029.1, read on the forward strand.
GAGTTTCCTTTTTGGAATTTTCCAAAGTGATGTGTTGTATATTTTTTCTCATAGTTTCTAAAACTATTTAGGATATTTTTTTATGTTTTTTGATGTATGAAAGCAAGAAAGAATTTTAATTAGTTCACTATTTTCATCATAAACATAGAACAATAAAAAAGGAAATACTTTTAATGGAATTGCTCTATAATTTTTGTGTCTTATTTGATAATCAGGATTTATTTCTAGTTTTTTGTAAGTTTCAGATAATTCGTTGTAAAATCTTAAAGCAAGTTTTAAATTAATTTCGGCATAATATGCTACTGCATTTTCAATCTCTTTTTGTGCTTTTTTAGAAACAATAACTCTAAAACCCATATTTCTTTTTTAATAGATTTAACGATTCTGTAGATGTTATGTATTCTGATTCAGGTTCGTTTAATCTGTTATCTAAAAGTTCTATTTGTTCTTCTGAAAGGTGATAACTAATATCATTTTTTGCCAAAATGATTACTTCAACTTCATCTGCGATAAAATCGTCAGGTAAAGTAATGTTTACTTTTTGATCTTTCACTTTTACAAATTGTCTTATCGCTTCCATAGTTTCTTTTTTGTTAAAGTTATCAATTATTCAGATGCTAATCGCTCTTGCTCTAATTTCTCTGCCAATCTTTTTTCAATGATAGGAGTGATGAGCGTTTTGCGAGGATTTTGTTTTACAAAAGGATACAATTCCAAATCGTTTTTCATGCTATCGTTTTTGTTTGGATATTTATTGGTTCCTAATAAAATTTCTTTGCCGTTGTCGAACAACTCTTGCTCTTTATTGGCACTTTCGCTGATTTTTCGTTGAATAGTTCCTTCGATTAATTGGGTTATCAAACCACCATTTTTTTCAATGTCTTTGAATAATTCTAATGCTTTTTCGGCTAATTGTTGCGTTAAATTTTCAATATAATAAGCGCCATCGGCAGGATTATTTACTTTATCAAAATAACTTTCGTGTTTTAAAACTAAAAGTTGGTTTCTAGCAATTCTATCGCCAAATTCGTTGTCTTTATGATACAATGCATCGTAAGGTAAATTCGCTACAACATTAGCTCCACCAAGAATTGCCGACATGCATTCGGTTGTAGTTCTTAGCATGTTTACATTGTAATCGTAGATGGTTTTGTTTCTGCGAGTTGGTGTTACAATGATGTTACAATCAAAATTATGATGATATTCTTTAGCTAAAGTGTTGAATAAAAGTCGTAAAGCTCTAAGTTTTGCAATTTCAAAAAAGTAGTTGGTTCCAACTGCGACTTCAATTGTTATGGGATGTTTTAATGCTGGAATTCTATTGAAATATTCATTGGCATGAGCCAAAGTGTAAGCTAATTGTTGCACCATATTCGCTCCAGCATTTTGGTAAATTCCCGAACTAATATTTAGATAATTAATTGCTGATGAACTTGCAATAGTATTTAGTTTTTCAAAATCACTTTCTAGGTTTTCAAACCAATTTCCGTCTTTAGTAAGTTGACCAATTGGATCAATTTGCATAACGAATTTTGCATGATTTTTAGCAGCATATTCACTTACTTGAGTTGCGAAATCTACCGATAGAAATGGTAAATAAAAATAATAAGTTGTTTTTTCTAAAGGAAGATTTTGCATCAAATCTGCAATAGAAATTGTGTCGTTTTCTATCGTGAAACGAATGCTTTCTGCTCCACGAGTAAGTGTGTCTAACGCACGTTCGTTAGATTTTTTTACGTCGTGAACGAATATGTTTTGAAGAATTTCAAAGGCTTTTTCTGGAGAATTTATTGAAATTTTAGAATCTGTTTCTTCCACTTCATCATTGTGATAAAATGGTTTTACTTTGATGCCTTCTGGGCTTTCCCAAACTAGTGTTTCGTTATAATCGGCGCCTTTGAGTTCGTATTGAATTTGCTGTTTCCATTGTTTGGAACTTACGCTTTCAAAATCTGTAAAAAGTGGTTTATTTGTGCTCACAAGTATTTTGCTTTTTGATACTTCAAATTTAGTCAAAAATTATCTTTTTTTGAAGATTTAAATTTGATTTTTTGCAAAATAGGTATATACTTTTTCGATGGTTAAATTCTAATAATGATAAATGATAAATTTGTTTTTTAGAATGAGTTTCTTTAAAATCGTGATATCTAGTTTAAAGTTCACAATCTAGCCCTGATTGCAGTGGCACGAAGTAGAACGTAAAGCAGGAATTACCATAATAGAAATGCCTACTGTTTCGCTCCTTCTAAACTGTCTTTAATTCTATCTTCTTCGATGTCAATGATGTATATGTCTTCGCTGTCTTTTTTCATGTAGTATTTCTCGCGAGCATATTTTTCGGTTTGGCCAGGATTGTTTAAGTTTTTAATGCTTTGTTTGTCTTTGGCGATTTCTTCTTGGTAGTATCTTTTATTGTCTTCTAATTCGTTGATTTCTTTATCTAAAACACGACTATCCATATAAGAATAGTTGTCAAGAAAAAGCATCCAAACGATGAAAAATAAGGAAACCAAAGTGTATTTGCTTCCTAAAAATTTAAGAAAAGGAAAATCACTAATAAGGTTTTGGAACCAATTTTTCATTTGTTTTTGGTGTAAAATTAGGTCAAGCGTTGGTTGATAACGGCACGAACTACATCAATGGCAACGGTATTGTATTTATCGTTTGGAATAATGATGTCTGCAAATGCTTTTGTTGGTTCGATGAACTGTTGGTGCATTGGTTTTAGCGTAGTTTGGTAACGGTTTAAAACTTCTTCCATATCACGACCACGCTCTGCAATATCACGTTTTAGACGACGAATTAAGCGTTCGTCTGAATCGGCGTGAACGAAAACTTTTACATCAAACATCTCGCGAAGTTCTGGATTGGTTAGGATAAGAATTCCTTCTACAATCATTACTTTTCTGGGATGTGTTGAAATAGTATCGTCGGTTCTGTTGTGCGTTACGAAAGAATAAACAGGTTGATCGATGGTTTTTCCGGCTTTTAACTCTTTTAAATGTTGTACTAAAAGTTCAAAATCGATAGCACGTGGATGGTCAAAATTGATGTTGCTTCTTTCTTCATAACTCATGCCTACATTTTGTTTGTAGTAAGAGTCTTGAGAAATAATTCCGACTTCAGTTTCTGGAAGTTCGTTCATAATTTGGTGAACAACAGTTGTTTTTCCTGAACCTGTTCCGCCTGCAATTCCGATGATAAGCATAGTTGTGTTGTTGTGTTATTATTTGGACAAAAATAGATAAAAAATTACGAATTACGAATTAAAAATTAGGATTTATCAATGTCAAAACTTCTCGAAAACTCCCAAACCAAATAATGCAAAATCATATTTTACAGGATCATTTGGGTCTAATTTTCTGAGGTTGGTGTCTAATTCTGAAAGTGCTTTTGCGTCGTTTTGTTTTCTTGAAAGTAATTCTAATTTTCGAGCCACATTTCCTGAATGAACGTCAAGCGGACAAGACAATGCTGATGTTGGAATGGTTTTCCAAATTCCAAAATCAACTCCTTTTTTATCGTTTCGAACCATCCAACGAAGAAACATATTGATTCTTTTTGCTGCCGAATTATTTAAAGGATCAGAAATGTGTTTTTGAGTACGATTTTGATGATTGATTTCGAAGAACACTTTCTTAAATTCGGAAATACTTTTTTGCATGGAATCTTTCTCAATGTTTTTTGAGAAAACAGCTTCCAAACCATTATGATTGGTGTAAATATTTTGTAATCCTTTGACAAACGTAATCATATCGCCACCATTGAAAGTGCGATGAACGAAATTCTCTAATTTTTCGAGCTGGTAATCTTGATGGTTTAGTACAAAATCGTATGGTGAATTTCCCATGAAATCCATCATTTTTTTTGCATTATTGATTATCATTTTACGGTTTCCCCAAGCAATTGTTGCTGATAAAAATCCTGCAATTTCAATGTCTTCTTTCAAAGAAAAAGCATGCGGAATTTGTATTGGATCGCTTTCAATAAACTTCGGATTGTTGTATAATTCTACTTTCTCTTCAAGGAAGGATTTTAATTCGGAATTAGTCATTTTTGTTGATTTTTTTGGCATAAAATCCGTCTTTTAAATCTTTGCTTCTTTGTTGTGGAATGATATAAAAGTATTTTTTGAAATAAGCGATTTGGTCTTTATTTACGCAAGGAAGTGCTCCGTTTCCGCTTGCCCAAAAGAAGTCGTTTTGGATAGGAGAGTTGTATTTTAAATTTCCTAATTGAATGACTTCAAATGTGGTGTTGTTTTTGGTGTTTTCATGAGGAAAAACTATGTTTTTAGTTGAAAAATTACTGAGTTCCATCATGAATTTGTAATTTGAAAAACGATTTAAATTGACAGGAAGAAATAGAATTAGTAGCGTTGGAACTAACGAAAGCAATAAAACAGCATTAATTATTCTTTTATTTTGAAACAAACAAATGAAGCAAAACAGCGAAAAGAATAAGATAAAATTCATGAAAAATCGATATTGAGGCGATGTTGCGAAAAGGATGATTAATTGCAAAACCATCAAAATATAAAGTATCCAAACGGCTTTCTTGTTTTGAAATTTATAGATAAAAATTGGTGTAATTATTATGAGTAAAACACTCAATTTATTGAACAATCCATTTAGTTTTGGAAGCGATAGCCATCTTAAAAATAAATCTAAAGCCGACATAGAATTGTATTGTTGCAAATCGACAAAGTATCCGTAATATTTTAATTGGTCGTAATAGAAACTTTCAATTCTATCAGGAATCGCATAATCCATTGTTAAGGATGAAAATAATTTGGATGGAAAAACTGGCGAACCACAAATAATCATGTTTTTCGTTATAAAAAGTATCAAAACAATAGTTGCTAGTATAAACGATTTTGATAAGTTTTTAGAAAGAATTTTGAAGTTTTGAGCTAATAAAACAATTGGAATTAGTACAAAAGTTAAAGTGGTATTTTTAATGTAAAGTGTAAAAAGTATCAGAATTACAATCAGATTAAATACTTCAACTGTACATTTTTTGAAATTTTCTAAAAAGTAAAAAAAGATGATAAATGACAAAACATAAACCGGAATATCAGGCGATGGCGCGCTAATAAATTGAAAAAGAAAAATACTCGTTATCGGAAATAATCCTATCAAAAGATAGTTGGAGTTTTTATTTTGATAAAATTCTTGAAGTTTTTGAACGGAAAAAATAGTTCCTAATAACAAAATAAACCCACTTAAATCATTGAAATTGGAATACAGAAATGAAAAATTAAAAACACTTTGTGTAATATGCCAACCGCTTGTTTGACCAAGAAAAAAATGCAAATTCACAATTCCTTTTACAAAACCGTATTCGTTAATCCATTTGATGGTTTGAATGTAATAAGATTCATTATCAATAACATACGGAATGGAGCTGCATTGAGCAACAATCATTAAAGTAATTGTGAATAAAAAGAGTTGCAGCGTTTTTGATAGTGATTGTAGTTCGCTCCAAAATACTTTATACTTTTCAATAATCTCCTTTTGGAATTTAAAAAAAAGTAAAAGATTTAGAATTAAGATAACTCCATGAAATTCAATATTGATTCTACCAAAAATTGCCCAAATGCTAGCAAGAATTGTAACAGAAAACAATCCTAAAATGGAAGTAATCGCGAAATTTTTATTTTTCAATCCAATACATCTATCAAAACCAAAACCAAGATTGATTGTGGTGAAGAGAATATAAATCCATGATAGAAGTATTAGAACCATAAATTTTATTTTGATATCAATCCATCAACCATCACCAGTTTTCGGTCTGCCATGTTGGCTAATTCTTCGTTGTGGGTTACAATTACGAAGGTTTGTCCAAATTCATCACGAAGTTTGAAAAACAATTGATGTAAATTTTCTGCCGAAGCTGTATCTAAATTTCCTGAAGGTTCATCGGCAAAAATAACGGCTGGTTTGTTAATTAAAGCTCTTGCAACTGCAACTCTTTGTTGTTCACCGCCAGAAAGTTCGTTGGGTTTGTGATCAATTCTGTGAGATAATCCTAAGTATTCTAATAATCTTTTTGCTTCTGTTTCGGTTTCTTTTTTTTCTTTTCCACCAATAAATGCAGGAATACATACATTTTCTAAAGCTGTAAATTCAGGTAATAGTTGATGGAACTGAAAAATAAATCCCAAATGTTGGTTTCTGAATTTTGATAATAATTTATCGTTCATTTTTAAAATGTCTTCCTCATTTATGGTTAATGAAGTTCCATTTTCTAAAGAAGGTTTGTCTAACGTTCCAAGGATTTGCAATAGCGTTGTTTTTCCAGCACCAGATGCACCTACAATAGATACAATTTCACCTTTTTTTATATGTAAATCAACACCTTTTAAGACTTGTAAACTATCATAAAACTTGTGAATATTTCTGGCTGTAATCATGCTTCAATTTTTCACAAAGTAACAAAGTATTTTATAAAAAATGAGTGATATAGATTTTTTTTATCGTTGAATAAATAATAAATAAAAGTTAAAGAAAACTTTTTGTTTAAAATTATCGTAAATTTGTTAAACAAAATAAACCCAAAATAAAATAGCCATGAACACATTAATTGAAAAAGAAATTTACGAATTGATTGGCGATAATCATCAGATGACATCAGCAGAAACTCCTTTGCGTCCTGATGCATTTGACAAATCGGATGCTGACAAAATGCAAACCATAGAAAAGCATTTCCATATCATCATGGAAGAAATGGGATTAGACATGACTGATGATAGTCTTCAAGGAACACCTCATAGAGTTGCTAAAATGTTTATTCAAGAAATATTTTCTGGATTGAATCCAGCGAACAAACCAAAAATATCGGTTTTTGACAACAGTTATAATTATGACAAGATGTTGGTCGAAGCTAATATTAGTTTCAACTCAACTTGCGAGCACCATTTTTTACCAATAGTTGGAAAAGCTCACATTGGCTATGTATCTAGTGGAAAAGTTATAGGATTGTCAAAATTGAATAGGATAGTAGATTATTATTCTCGTCGTCCGCAAGTTCAAGAGCGCTTGATTATGCAGATTTACAATGAATTGAAAACTGTTCTAGAAACTGACAATGTTATTGTAGTAATGGAAGCAACGCATTTGTGTGTATCAAGTCGAGGAATTAAAGACGAATCGAGTTACACTTCAACGATTCAATACGGTGGAATTTTTAATGAAAAAGAAAACAGAAACGACTTTTTCAACATGATTAATCAGCCTAAATAGTTTGGCATTAGATTTGTAATATCATTTCCAAATTATAAATTAAATTAGAAATGATATTACAATCGGATGCATTGACCAACTTAAGTAACAAACAAAGAAATTTATTTTTAGGTATTTTTCTTGATTTAGTTGGTATGTTAACGTATTTGGTTCCGTTTTTCGGAGAATTTGCAGATACTATTTGGGCACCATTAGCCGCTTTTATGTTATCTTATATGTACAAAGGTTCCATTGGTAAAGTGGGTGGTATAATCGAGTTTTTAGAAGAGATTTTACCTTTTAGTGATTTTATTCCAACATTTACGCTGACATGGATTTACACTTATGTGATTAAAAATCAAGAGGATAATAATTTAAAGGAACTTCAATAGTTCCTTTTTTTATTTCTCAAAAAAATCGGCGATAAATCCAAGTTTCATGCTTCGAAGCATTTTCTTTTCAAAAGCCCAAAAGAATTTGAATTGACCGAACAAGAATCCGAAACTTACCAAAAGAACTTGGTAAACAGGAAAAATCATCACAATGTATAAAGGATAATAAAGCCACAAGGAAACACTTTCTTTTGTAATTCCGAAAAGGGCTAAAATGGGTTTTGCAATAAGTGCCGAAGTAGAACCTGTAACTGCAAATACAACAAGTATAACAACTACTTGCCAATCTGATGTAATGTTCCAACGTTCTTTAAAGCTTCCCATTTTCTAAAATAAAGTGCAAATTTACTCAATTTATGGACGTGGTACAAATCCGGCGAGTTGTTGTTTGTATGTTATTTGAAAATAAATGAAATAATTATAAATCAAGTAGTTTACTTCGTAACCATATTTGGTATAATAATCATAATTGATTTGCATTTCGTATAAATTTGGATTGTATTGCTGAGGTAAAAGTACTCTTCGATTCCATTCAGAAACATAAACCTTATTTCTAGTTTCTAGATAATTTTCTGTGTAAAAACCTCTTGGTTTTGCAATACTATTCAACCACGAAGTAAATCCACCATCAATAATTATTACTTCATATTCTAAGGAATCATTAGCAATACGAATAGTGTCGGATGCTTTTGTTGAATTCTCATTAGTTTTTGAAATAGACTTATTTGTTGAAGAACATCCAATTATAAAAACAAGTATTACAAAAAAGTAAATTAGATTTTTCACAATATATTTTTTATAAAGTTACTAAAATTCAATCTATTGTGATTTGATTTATAACTGTTTTAACAAAAAAAAGTACCTCAATAACTGAGATACTCTTTTCAAGCCATAAAATATAAATGTAATTTGCTAGTACCAAACATTATTTTATTTGGTGAAATTATTCTTCTCTTGACAAAATAATATTGATATCTTTATTTTAGCTTTATTTTTTTCATAATTATTATCCTTTATCTTCGTCTAAATCGTTATGATTGTCACCACCAATGCTCTAATAGTTGTTTTCTTCATCTTCGCTACCAACTTCTTCTTGCTCGTCATCAAGTTCAGTTCCTGGAATGTCTAAATCTTCACCAGTCTGATCTTCATCAAAATCTTTCTCGTTAAATTCATTTGTGTTATCAATTTCTATAATCGATTTCTTTATAGTAATATCTTCTGGATCAATATCAATTTTTTTTTCAAGTTGGTTATAAATATCTTCATTGGCAGGATAATGAGGATAACCAGGAAATTCATCTAATTTCTCATGGTCTTTTTTTTGAGTATCTTTCATTTGGCTTAATTTACATTTTGAATTCTAAACGGTTGAAATAATCTCTAATGAAATGATGTTGCTCTATATCACTCATTTTATCAGCATTTTTGACTTTAATTTTGACTTTGCTGTATTTTGAATCAGATTTTAAAATATTGAATAATTCTGCTTTTGCATCCGTTGGACCAAATAGAAGGACTTCATCATATTTTTCAATTTCAGCAGCAATATTTTTGTAAAAAGTTGTATGTTTTTGCTGCTCTTTGTTATGCATTTCATTTTCACTTCGTTTTAAAGTTTCTACCTTATCTTCATAAGTAAAATCGGAAGTTATGGTTTTGGTTTCTTTTACCTCTGAAGGAAATTCGATTAAATAGGCATTAGAATGATCCATCCAAATTCCTAGTTTTTTTGATGATTTCATTGTTTTATTATTAATGTTATAATTAATATCAACAACAAAATTGAGAAGAAATTCAAGCTTTTATGTTACAAAAATGAGGATAATGATTACATGATTCTCACATTTAGCCATAAAAAAACCACCACTGTAAAAGTGATGGTTATTATTGAAAAGAATTTCTTTAAATTATTTTCCAAAAAGTTTTCCTAATAAACCTCCAAGTCCACCAGATTTTTTAGTCACAGCAGAAATTGCGTCACTCATTCCAACTTGTCCGTCACCATCTTGGTCTAAACCAAATTGACCACCGTATTTAGTAACAGCATCCATCAATCCACCACCATTTCCACCTGAAATTGAGCTAATCAAATCTGTAATATTAAATCCAGGTTGGTTTGGATCTTTAGCTTTATTGATCAATCCACCTAATATTTGAGGAATTAAACCACCAGCTACACTTCCAGCAGCTTCTGAAGATAAACCGAATTTTTCTCCAAGGTTTCCTGTTACTTTTCCTGTTAATTCTTGAACTACTGGATTGTTCATATCAATTGGAGTTTTACCAGAAAGTAATCCTGCTAAATCACCAACATTTCCACTAGCAACCATATCTTTTAAACCAGAAAGGATTGAACCTCCAGCTTCTTCCATTACGGCTTCATTTTGTTCGTTTGGCACTGCAGGATTGTTTACTACTGCATCACCACCAAATTGTTTTACTAATTCTGTAAGTTGTTCAAACATAGTTTTTTGTTTTTAGTTTTAACAAAGGTATAAAAGTTTAAAAGCAAATATATAAAACGTCAAATTTATTCTACAAAAAAATCCAAATCTGAAGTAAAATTTAGATTTGGATTCTATTTTTTTTGAAGTTGATTACTTCTTTAATAGACCAATAATTTGTTCGGCTAATTCGGTTCCAATTCTATCTTGCGCTTCTAGAGTTGCAGCTCCAATATGTGGCGTTAATGAAATCCTTGGATGCATCAAAATTTGAATTTCTGGCGTTGGTTCTTTTTCAAAAACGTCTAATCCTGCAAAAAGAACTTTATCACTTTCTAAAGCTTCAATTAAAGCAACTTCATTAATCACGCCACCACGAGCACAATTTACTATTCCTACATTGTCTTTCATTTGTGCAATTTCATCGGCATCAATTACATAACCTTCTTGCGCAGGAACGTGAAGTGTAATAAAATCAGAATGTTTGAACAAATCTTCTAATGGTTCTGTAATAATATCAACATTAATGAATTGGCCAGTGTAAAAATCAACTCTTATTTCGGCATTGCTTAAAAATTTATCTGCAGCAATTACTTTCATTCCAAGTCCAAGTGCCATTTTTGCAACCGCTTGACCAATTCGTCCAAAACCGATAATTCCTAATGTTTTGCCACGAAGTTCGATACCATTTGCGTAAGCTTTTTTCAAACCTTCAAAATTAGTATCACCTTCAAGAGGCATATTTCTGTTAGAATCATGTAAGAAACGAACTCCAGTAAATAAGTGTGCAAATACTAATTCTGCCACACTTTCAGATGAAGATGCTGGCGTATTGATAACGTGAATTCCTTTGGAACGCGCATATTCTACATCAATATTGTCCATTCCAACGCCACCACGACCAATGATTTTTAAATTTGGACAGGCGTCGATAATATCTTTTCGAACTTTGGTTGCGCTTCTCACTAAAATTACATCAACATTATTCGAATTGATGAAATTGGCAACTTGTTCTTGAGCTACTTTGGTAGTAATTACTTCAAATCCACCTTTTTCTAAAGCTTTGATTCCGCTTTTTGAAATTCCGTCGTTAGCTAATACTTTCATAATTTGAGTTTATGATTTTAAGGGTTTATGAGTTTAAAATTTAAAACTCATTTATAATTTATATTCTATTTTTTAAATTTTGTTTGACCGAATCAAACCATTCATTTTTTATTATGCTTAATCTAATAGCATCAATTCTATTTCCAAAAGCATCAGTACTTATATTTCTCGAGATGCCTTCAACAACACAACCTATGCTTTTCATTGCATTTATACTTCTTTCGTTTTTACTATTTGCAGCAAATGCAACTCGCTCCATTTTCATTTTTTCAAATGCGAACTCTAAAAGTAAGTACTTACAATTTTTATTTAATTTAGTTCCTTGAAACTCTTTTCCGTACCAACAAGTGTAACCAATTTCTAAAAACTTGAACTCAAGGCTTATTGCATAAAATCTTGTGCATCCAGCATATTTTTGATTTACCTTGTCAAAAACAATGAATGGATATTCAATTAATTTTTCCTTTTGAGATAATGCTTTTTCAATGTAAATCTTCAAATTTTCTGGTGAATCTGCTGCATTTGCATTGAAACTCCAAAGATCGGGTTCGTTTATAGAAAATGCAACTAATTTTTCATAATCAGAAGCTTGTAATGGTTGCAAACGCACTACATCATTTTCTAAAATATAATCTTCTTTGAAATTGAAATCCATGCATGAAACTTAAACTTGTGATTCCAAATTTTTCATTACATCAACCAAAACTTGAACGCTTTCTAACGGCAAAGCATTGTACATTGAAGCACGATAACCTCCAACAGAACGATGTCCAGGCAATCCTGAAATTCCTGCTTCTTTCCACATTTTGTCAAAAATAGGTGCGTGGTTTTCATCATTTAATAAAAACGTGGCGTTCATGATACTTCTATCTTCAACGGCTGCAGTTCCTTTAAATAATGGATTTCTGTCGATTTCTGAGTATAATAAGTTGGCTTTGGCTTCATTAATTTTTTCAATTGCAGCAATTCCTCCAAGGTTTTTCAACCATTGTAAAGTTAAAAGCGATGCATAAATAGGAAAAACAGGTGGCGTATTGTACATACTTTCTGCTTTGATATGTTTTTCATAATCCAACATACTTGGAATAGATCTTCCAGATTTTCCTAAAATTTCTTCTTTTACAACTACCAGAGTTGCTCCAGCAGGGCCCATATTTTTTTGAGCTCCAGCATAAATCAAATCAAATTTTGAAAAATCTAAAGTTCTTGAAAAAATATCAGAACTCATATCGCAAACTACAGGAACATTTGTTATTGGAAACGATTTCATTTGCGTTCCAAAAATGGTGTTGTTGCTTGTACAATGAAAATAGGAAGCATCCTCAGGAATTGAATAACCTTTTGGAATGTGATTGTAATTTTGCTCTTTAGATGAACCTACGATTAGAGTTTCTCCAAAATGTTTGGCTTCTTTTATCGCATTACTAGCCCAAGTTCCAGTATCTAAATAGGCTGCTTTTCCATCCGTTTTCATTAAATTATAAGGAACCATCAAGAATTCTAAACTGGCTCCACCAGCTAAAAATAAAGCTTGATATCCTTTTCCTTCCAATCCTAAAAGTTCTAAAACTAAAGCTCTTGCTTCGTCCATAACGGCAACAAAATCTTTACTTCTATGAGATATTTCTAAAATAGATAAATCGGAATTATTAAAATTTAAAATGGCTTGTGCTGATTTTTCAAATACTTCTTGAGGAAGAATACATGGTCCGGCGCTGTAGTTGTGTTTTTTCATTGTTAAGTTAATGCAAATTTTAAAGCGCAAATTTCGTAAATAGCCTACGAAAAAGCGGTTAGAATTTGACAATAATCAGCCCTTGTTATTAACGAAATCGTTATAGTTTATAACAATTTTTGAGAAAAACGCAATCAAATTTCCTTTAGAAATGCTAAAGTGTCAACGTTATCGGCATAATCCCAAAGATTTGGTTTTTGGGTTTGTCCAAATAGTATTGAATTTTCTATTGCATCTTTTGAAACAATGCATTGAATTTGGTCGGCATCGTTTTCTAAACGTGATTTTATTTCATTCAAGTCCTCATAATATTCATAAAAAACAGATGAAATAGGTGAGGAGTAACTTGTGTCTTCTTTGATTGTAAGAAATTCATTATCCAGTAATTTGAAATTACTCATCAAGAAAACGGCTTTGTTATAATCGTAATTATTAGAATATTTTTCATAAAAAATTACATCCTTGTATTCATAAATAGCTTTGAAGAAATTTTCAAAATTATAATCTTTTGGCACGAACAATTTTGAAACATTGCGACAACCTAACCCAAAATATCTAAAAATATCTTCACCTAAATTTATTAAATCTTCATGCGACTCATTTCCAGTTAAAATAGCAACTGAATTTCTGTTTTTACGAATAATACTTGGCTTGTCTTTGAAATAAAATTCGAAATATCTTGCTGTATTATTACTTCCAGTCGCAATTACTGCGTCAAAATTTTCTAATTTTCCTTCTGTAAATTTGATGTAATTTTCTAATTCAGAATTTACAGAGATTAAATAGTTAGCAAGGAAAGGCAATAATTTTTGATCGTTGGAAGAGGTCTTTACCAAAACTTTATGACCAGAAACCACTACCGATAAAAAATCATGAAAACCAACTAATGGAATGTTTCCGGCAAGGATTAATCCAACTGTTTTTGCTTTCACATTTGAAAAATCATAGCTCGATAACCATTTTTCTAAATTTTCTTCTGTCAAAGCTTCTGCCCAAGAATTTATAGCAAAATAAACTTGTTCAGGTGTAAACCAACCATTATGTGATTGTGATAATTCAATCAAATTTATAAAATCATCATAGAACAAATTATTATTTAGAACAGCTTCATTTTTGGTGTTATTATCCAATGAAAATTGGCTTAAAAACTTTCCTAATTCTACAAAAGCGTTAATTTTTTCTTTTTGTAACATTTGTAACTTGTTTATGAATGGTTTTGATTGTAATTTTGCACAAAATTAAACAAATCATTTAGGATTAAGGATTTTTTAAATCTAATATCTTAAATTTAATATCTAAAAGTAAAGATGGCAATCATAATAACAGACGAATGTATCAATTGTGGTGCATGTGAGCCAGAATGTCCAAATACTGCAATCTATGAAGGTGCAGATGATTGGAGATACAAAGACGGTACAAAGTTAAGAGGAAAAGTAATTCTTCCAGATGGGACTGAAGTGGATGCTGATGCGGCTCAAACGCCAGTATCTGATGATGTTTACTACATTGTACCAGGAAAATGTACTGAATGTAAAGGTTTTCACGAAGAACCTCAATGTGCAGCAGTTTGTCCGGTGGATTGTTGTATTCCTGATGACAATCATGTGGAAAGTGAAGAAACACTTTTAAACAGACAATCGTTTTTACATAACGAATAACTTATTTTTTGCAAAATATAGAGTAAACCATCAACTGTTGATATAGTTGGTGGTTTTTTGTTTGAATTAAAAACGTTATGATTTTCAAAACATATTTAATCTATTATTTATCAATGTTTTAAAAGAATTTATATATTTGTTAATAAACTAATTCAAGTATGAAGTGTTTTATTGCATTTGTTTTTTTATTTTTTTCAAGTCATCTTTATTCACAAGAGGTAGAAAAATCTATAATTCTTAAAGATGCAGATACTAATTTAGCTATTGAAGATGCTACTGTTTTAGTCTTAAAAACAAAGCAACTTAATTTAAGTAATGCTGAAGGAAAAGTCAGTTTTCTTCTAAAAGGAATTTCCAATATACAAATAACGCATACTTCCTATGTTTCTCAGACAATTAGGTCTACAATATTAAAAGAAAAAGAAACAGTAATTTATCTTAAAAGTAGTTTTAATAAATTAGATGAAATAATTTTAACAAAGCAACATCCACAAAAAATACTCGCTTCTTTAATAGAAAATTCTTCCAAAAAACTCACGGTTCCAGCAAGATTGAAAGTATATGCTAGAGAGTTTTTTAAACTTAACGGAGTTTATTCAAATTATAATGATGGGCTATTGAATTTTCAACTTTCAGGTAAGCCAAATGATTTTAGTACAACTATATTGGTAGAGCAAAATAGGTCTTTCGGATTGGTTGAAGATTATATAATAGATGAACTTGTAGGATACAATTTGAATAATATTATGCAAAACTATTACAATTTCAAATATTTGAATCCGCTTTTGGAACCGAGAGCTAAGAAAGAGTACGATTTTTTAGTAAAAGCACATCCAGTCAATGAAGATTACTATGTTATGACTGCTATACCAGCAGATAATAGTTCAGCAATGTTAGACGATTATACTATAACTTATGATAGGAAGAAAAAGATAATTATTGAAGTTAATTCCGAGATTTCTCCAACTTCATTTGCAAAAGCAAAAGATAAAACAGGAAAAAATGGGAAGCATGTTTATAAATCCTTTTTTAAAACTATGTATCGATTTGACTCCAATAATTATTATTTAATTGGTTCAAAAGAGGAAATAGGATATGAAAAAGTTGTTAAGAATAAAACGACTGACATTGAAGTTAGGAATTACTTTATAACTACTAATTTCAGTAACCAAAATTATAGCTTTAAGGAAAGTGAGGTTTTTAAAGATAAAACCTTATTCAATAAGAAAAATACAATCCTAAGTAATTATTGGGAAATCTCAGGAATGGTTGCTACAGAAGAAGAGGAAAAGATAATTTTGAGTATTGATGATTAAAATAGAGCGAATCAAAAACAAATTTTTTAAGTAGTTTTTGATTCGCTTTTTTTTCCTATTGTTTCACAATAACATAAGTTTTATAAGTAACAGTATCGGTTTTGGAATTATAGGTTTCTAAAACTAAATTTCCATCAGTATCAAAATAACCAATTGATGTTTCTTTACCATTGTAATAAATAAAACTATTAGTAGAAGTTTTTCTTAGTAAAGCACCTTTTTTAGTATCATCACCTATTATTCTATAACCATTAGCATCAAGTTTAACATTGTATTTTTTGTTGTCATACATATAATAGGATGAACGATCTACATCAACTGTACGAGTACTTCCATCAGGATTTGTTATTTTTGTAGTAGTTGTTACTATAACAGGAGAATCTTTGGTTTCGATATTCAATGTATTTGGTTTTTCCTCTTTCAATTCAATTTCTTGTACTTCTCGAGTATTTTCTTTCTTTACATAAGTTTTTTCACCATTAGAATCAGTAACAGTAGTTGTAGTTGTTTTTGTTTCGTCTTTAATGTTTTTGTTTTGAGCTTGAAAAGTTGCTGTTGTAAACAACGATAGCATTCCAAAAAATAGAGTTTTCATAATGTAAAATTTTAATAATTAATGTTTTACAAAATTAATTCAGCTAATTTAGAAAGTGTTACATGCAAATCGAACACTTTTATATATTTACCACATTTTAATTCTAAATAAACTAATAGTAAGCATGCTTAAATCTTTTATTCTTTCAATTAATAAGATTATATTTGCACACTTTTAAAAAATAACATTCAAATCGAAAGATACTGAACTAAATTCAGCATAATATGAAAGCAGGAATTGTAGGATTACCAAACGTAGGAAAATCAACTTTATTTAATTGTTTATCAAATGCTAAAGCGCAAAGTGCTAACTTTCCGTTTTGTACTATTGAGCCAAATATTGGTGTGGTAAACGTTCCAGATCCAAGAATCAATCGTTTGGAAGAATTGGTAAAACCAGAACGCGTACAAATGGCAACTGTTGATATCGTTGATATTGCAGGATTGGTAAAAGGAGCAAGTAAAGGTGAAGGTTTAGGAAATCAATTCCTTGCAAATATTAGAGAATGTAACGCTATTATTCACGTTTTGCGTTGTTTTGATAATGATAATATCGTTCACGTCGATGGTAATGTAAATCCAATTCGCGATAAAGAAACGATTGATATCGAATTGCAATTAAAAGATTTAGAAACGGTTGAAAAACGTTTAGAAAAAGTAAATCGTGCAGCTAAAACAGGAAATAAAGAAGCGCAAACAGAAAAAGCTCTTTTAGATAGAATTCGTGAAACCTTGTTGCAAGCAAAATCTGCAAGAACTGTTGAACCTCAAAATCAAGACGAAATTGAATTGATGGAAGATTTTCAATTAATTACAAACAAACCTGTACTTTATGTTTGTAATGTTGACGAAAGTTCAGCAGTAAACGGAAACAAATACGTTGACCAAGTTCGTGAATTAGTAAAAGACGAAGATGCAGAAGTTATCATACTTTCAGTAGGAGCAGAAGCAGATATTACTGAATTAGAAAGCTACGAAGAGCGTCAAGTTTTCCTAGAAGATATGGGATTGACTGAACCAGGTTCTGCAGTATTAATTCGTGCAGCTTACAAATTATTAAAACAACAAACATATTTCACAGCTGGAGTTAAAGAAGTTCGCGCTTGGACAATTAACGTTGGCGATACAGCACCAAAAGCAGCTGGAGTAATCCACACCGATTTTGAAAAAGGATTCATCCGTGCTGAAGTTATTGCATTCGAAGATTATTCTTCTTTAGGTTCAGAAGCTAAATGTAAAGAAGCCGGAAAACTAAGAGTGGAAGGAAAAGAATACATCGTTAAAGATGGAGATGTGATGCATTTTAGATTTAACGTATAACTACTTTTTTTTAATATTTAAAAAGCTTTAAACCAAAAGTTTATAGCTTTTTTTTGTTTTTAACTTTTTTTTAATTTACTTTATAACCCCAATCTATTAAAGTAACCAAAAAAATGAAAATTCAACAACTGCTATTTAATAGCTCCGAAAATTCAACTTCAATTGTTTCAACTGATGGTTTTAATCCAATTGAAGCACAATTAGTTTTAGCCTTTGGTGAACGAACAATTTTAGAAAAATTTAAGCATTATGAATCATTAAGAAGTCTGTACCCCAATTCAGATATAGTTTTTTGCTCTACTTCAGGACAAATTTCTAACGATACAATTGTAAATGAAAAAGTAATATCAACTGCTTTACAATTTCAAAAAACAAAAATTAAAGCACTTGAAGTTGATATTCAGTTAGATAACAATATTGAAGATTTAGGTAAAAAAATTAAAAACGAAATTTTTGTAAAAGACTTAAAATCTATATTAATCTTATCTGAGGGAAGTTTTGTCAACGGAACAGAATTAATAAACGAATTGATCAAACAGACTAATGGAGATATACCTATTTTTGGAGGTTTAGCTGGTGATGCTTTTAATTTTGAAAAAACAATAGTAGGACTTAATTCAGAACCATCTCAAGGAAAAATTGTTGCTGTTGGTTTTTATGGCGAAAATATACACTTTGGTTTCGGATGTGAAGGCGGTTGGACCGATTTTGGTCCTGAACGTGAAGTTACATTATCAGATAAAAATGTTTTGTATAAAATTGGAGATCGATACGCCTTAGATTTATACAAAGAATATTTAGGTAAATATGCCGATGAATTACCAGGTTCATCATTGTATTTTCCATTATCGATGAAAGAAAATAAAGAGAATGAAGCGATTGTAAGAACAATTTTAGCCATTGATGAAGAAAATAAATCGATGACATTTGCAGGAAATATTCCTCAAGGTTCTTATGTTCGTTTAATGAAAGCTAATTTCGATAAATTAATTGATGCGTCATATGAAGCCGCCAATAGTAGCCTAATTAATGACAATGAAAACCCACAATTGGCTTTAATGGTAAGTTGTGTTGGACGAAAAATAGTTTTAGGAAACAGAATAGAAGAGGAAATTGAAGTTGTAAAAGATGTTTTTGGTAATAATACTGTTCTTGCAGGTTTTTATTCCTATGGAGAAATTTCTCCAACTCTACAAAATGTTGCTTGCGAACTACATAATCAAACCATGACCATAACTGTTATTTCTGAAAGTGAATAAATGGATAATAATATTTTAAATAGAAATTTAAGGCGACAACTTAATAAATTTTTAACTGAGGATGATTTTGCAGATAACCCGAAGTTATTAGATTTTATTAATGTAGTGAATCAAACCTATTCAAACTATGAAAAAGATGCCGAATTATCAGAACAAGCCTCTCGATTAAATGATAAAGAATACTCTGAAATTAATGCCAAATTAAAAGACGAATTAACCGAAAAAGAATTCTTTGAAAATAAGTTAATTGAAGCAATCAATAAACTTAGCGGTAATACAATTAAACGAAGCAATAATAGTAATATTAAAGAACTAATCAAGGTATTAAATAGTGAAATTGAACTCAAAAAAGAATACCAAGAACTTTTATATATAGCCAAAGCTTCTGCTGAAAATGCTAACGAAGCAAAATCCGATTTTTTATCCATAATGAGCCATGAAATTAGAACGCCTTTAAATGCAATTATTGGCTTAATTTATATCATGGAAAAAGAAAATACTTTAGTTAGTTTTCAAGAAAATCTTGAGGTTTTAAAACACTCTTCTAACAATTTGTTTTTACTAATTAATAATATTTTAGACTTTAGTAAAATAGAAGCTGGAAAAATTGAGATTGAGAGTATTCCCTTTAATTTCAAAGAATTAATTATTCAAATCTCCAAGTCGTTAGAGTTGAAAGCTTCTGAAAATTTAAATAAAATAAGCATCGAAATTGATGCCGATTTTACACCAAATTTAATAAGCGACCCATTGCGATTGAGTCAAGTAATTACCAATTTAATATCAAATGCTGTTAAGTTTACCAAAAAAGGTGAAATAAAAGTGAAAGTAACCCAAATTTCATTAATTAACGGAATCTCTACTTTTAAAATTCAAATAATCGATAATGGAATCGGAATAGATGTAAATAAATTTCAATCTATTTTCGAAAAGTTTACCCAAGCCGAAACAAAAACAAATAGAAATTACGGAGGAACAGGGCTAGGATTAGTCATTACCAAACAGTTATTACAACTCTTGAATTCAGAAATTAAATTGGAAAGCGAAATTGGCAAAGGCTCTAATTTTTACTTTGTACTCCAACTTCCAATTGATAAAAACAAAACCCAACACGATGACATCATGTTTTCTAACGAATATGTAGAAAAAGATTTAAATCAAATGAAAGTACTTTTAGTGGAAGATAATATTATCAATATTAAAATTGCTCATAAAATTATTAATCAATGGAATGTAATTCTAGATGTTGCTGAAAACGGATTAATTGCGGTTGAAAAATTTAAGAAATTCAATTATGATATTATTTTAATGGATTTATCCATGCCAATCATGGATGGTTATGAAGCTACTACAATTATCAGAAATCTAGACAAAGACATTCCAATTATAGCGTTAACTGCATCCGCATCATATGGGTACCTAGACAGAGCAATCAGCATTGGGATTAACGATTATATTATTAAGCCGTTCAGTCCAAAAGAATTAAATAGAAAGCTCTTTAAACACATTAAATAGATCTATTTTCAAGTAATTACAACTTTACATTTTTTTATTTGTACTTTTTTAGTTGTTCATCCTGTTTTCGATTTCAATCAGGTGCAAAATAAAATCGTAATTAAAATTTAGTCTTTACTATTAAAGATAAATTTCAAGTTTGAAAACAAATAAATTGTCAAAAACATTCTTAATAACTTTGACAAATATCATTTCAAAAATGACTCGAAATGCACTATATTAGCACAAAATCGATACATTTTAAAATGGCTCAAGAAACACAATATAACGAAGACAATATACGCTCACTCGATTGGAAAGAACACATCCGAATGCGTCCCGGAATGTACATTGGGAAACTCGGTGACGGTTCGTCTCCAGATGACGGAATTTATATTTTACTAAAAGAAGTAATCGACAACTGCATCGACGAATTCGTTATGGGTGCAGGAAAAGTTATCGAAGTAACCATAAAAGATAAATTGGTAACTGTTCGCGATTACGGTCGTGGAATTCCATTAGGAAAAGTCGTTGACGTAGTTTCCAAAATGAATACCGGTGGAAAATACGATTCTAAAGCGTTTAAAAAATCCGTTGGTTTGAATGGAGTTGGTACCAAAGCCGTGAATGCTTTGTCCAATTATTTTCGCGTAGAATCGGTTCGTGATAACCAACAAAAAGCAGCCGAATTCTCAGAAGGAAATTTAACTTTAGAAGAAGAAGTTGTTGAATCAACTAAGCGAAAAGGAACAAAAGTTGCCTTCATTGCTGACGAAGTTATTTTCAAAAACTATAAATACCGTAACGAGTATATCATCAAAATGCTCAAAAATTATTGTTATCTAAATCGCGGATTAACAATATATTACAATGGTGAAAAATACCTTTCAGAATTCGGTTTAAAAGATTTATTGGAAGAAACAATTGCTGAAGACGATATGCAATATCCAATCATTCACTTAGAAGGTGATGATATAGAAATTGCATTAACTCACAGTAAATCACAATATTCCGAAGAATACCATTCGTTTGTAAACGGACAAAATACTACTCAAGGTGGAACGCACTTAAACGCATTTCGTGAAGCCATTGTAAAAACCATTCGTGAATATTACAACAAAGGTTTTGAAGCTTCAGATATTCGTAAATCAATCGTTTCTGCGGTTTCCATAAAAGTGGAAGAGCCAGTTTTCGAATCGCAAACCAAAACCAAATTGGGTTCTAATGATGTAGGTCCAAATGGCCCGACGGTTCGAACCTTTATTCACGATTTTATTACAACCAAATTAGATAATTTTTTACATAAAAATCCAGAAGTTGCCGATTCGCTTTTGCGTAAGATTTTGCAAGCCGAACGCGAACGTAAAGAACTGTCAGGAATTAGAAAATTAGCCAAAGACAGAGCTAAAAAAGCAAGTTTACACAATAAAAAATTACGCGATTGTCGTGTTCATTTAACCGATGCCAAAAATCCAAGAAGTTTAGAAAGTACGCTTTTTATTACCGAAGGAGATTCGGCTTCGGGTTCGATAACCAAAAGTCGTGATGTAAATACACAAGCGGTTTTTAGTTTACGTGGTAAGCCTTTGAATTCTTATGGAATGTCGAAGAAAATCGTGTATGAAAATGAAGAATTTAATTTGCTTCAAGCCGCTTTAGATATTGAAGAAAGTATCGAAGATTTGCGTTACAACAACATTGTAATCGCAACCGATGCCGATGTCGATGGAATGCACATTCGTTTGTTATTGATTACCTTTTTCCTTCAATTTTTTCCTGAAATGATTAAAGAAGGACATTTATATATTTTACAAACGCCGTTATTCCGTGTTCGAAATAAAAAAGAAACCATCTATTGCTATTCAGACGAAGAACGTCGCGATGCCATTGAAAAATTAAAACCAAAACCTGAAATAACACGATTTAAAGGATTAGGAGAAATTTCACCCGATGAGTTCAAGCATTTTATTGGAGAAAGCATCCGTTTAGATCCTGTGATGTTAGATAAAGCTACCTCAATAGAAACCTTATTAGAGTTTTATATGGGTAAAAATACACCAGATAGACAAACGTTCATTATCAATAATTTGAAAGTGGAATTGGATAAGGAATTGGTGGAGAAATAAAGTTAGAATTTTGTCAAAAGAACTTCAAAATAAAGAGTTATTCCAACAAGTCGTTGTGTTATTGCAAAATGCACAACAACAAGTTTTGCGTACGGTAAATTCAACAATGACTTACACCTATTTCGAAATTGGAAGAATGATTATCGAAGAAGAACAAAACGGAAAAGAACGAGCCGAATACGGAAAACAAATCCTAAAAGGACTTTCTGTGCAATTGACAAATGAGTTTGGTAAAGGATTCTCATTGAGTAATTTAGAACAAATTAGAAAGTTTTATTTAATTTATTCAAATTCCGAGACGTTGTCTAGGATTTTACAAATTCAAAATTCGCAATCAGTGATTGTGGAATCCGAATCTTCAATTCCACAATCACTGATTGTGGAATTCAAAAAATTTGATTATCATACACTTATTTCATTTTTTAAGCTCACTTGGACACACTATCTTTTTCTAATGAGAATCGACGATGAAAAAGAACGAAGTTTTTACGAAATTGAATCGGAAAAACATAATTGGAGCGTACGTGAATTAAAACGTCAATATGATTCTGCTTTATATACAAGATTGGCTTTAAGTAGAGATAAAGAAGGTGTTTTAAAATTATCAGAAGAAGGTCAGATTATTGAAAAACCAAAAGACATTATCAAAGATCCTTACATTTTAGAATTCTTAGGTTTGCCAGAGTTACACAATTATTCTGAATCCGAATTAGAACAAGAAATAATCAATAAGTTAGAACATTTTTTATTAGAATTAGGTGAAGGTTTTGCCTTTGTCGCACGTCAAAAACGAATTACATTTGATGATAAACATTTCTATATTGATTTAGTATTTTACAATCGAGTTTTAAAAAGTTTTGTTTTAATCGATTTAAAAATTGGCGAATTGAAACATCAAGATTTAGGACAAATGCAAATGTATGTCAATTATTATGACAGAGAAATGCGTCTCGAAGGAGAAAACAAAACCATCGGAATTGTACTATGTCAAAACAAAAGTGATTTAGTTGTAGAATACACATTACCAGATAATAACGAGCAAATTTTTGCAAGTAAATACAAAACAATTTTACCAAGCAAAGAGGATTTAATAAAATTAATTAATAGTAAATAGAAGTTAATTTAAACAGATACTGAAATAAATTCAGCATAAATGAAAGACGAAGAAGAAGATAACATTAACGAAGAAGAAACTAACGACGAGTTAGACGATTCCACTAACGACGAAAGTATAGACGAAGGCTTTGAGGACATCGTTTCGAGAGGCGGAAATCACTTTTACGAAAACGACGAGAATCCAGAAGATACCATTACCAAAGTTACAGGAATGTACAAAGATTGGTTTTTGGATTACGCTTCCTATGTAATTCTTGAGCGTGCTGTGCCTGCGATTGAAGATGGTTTCAAACCTGTGCAACGTCGTATTATGCACTCGCTAAAAGAGTTGGATGACGGTCGTTACAACAAAGTTGCGAATGTAGTTGGTCACACGATGCAGTATCATCCACACGGAGATGCGAGTATTGGTGATGCTATGGTGCAAATTGGTCAGAAAGAATTGTTGATTGATTGTCAAGGAAACTGGGGAAATATTCTAACAGGTGATAGCGCTGCGGCTTCGAGATATATCGAAGCACGTTTGTCAAAGTTCGCTTTAGAAGTTTTATATTCTCCAAAAATAACCGATTGGGGTGTTTCTTATGATGGTCGTCGAGCTGAACCAAATAATCTTCCGGTGAAGTTTCCGTTGCTTTTGGCGCAAGGTGCTGAAGGTATCGCGGTTGGTTTATCGACTAAAGTGTTGCCTCACAATTTCAATGAATTAATTGATGCTTCGATTAAAATTTTAAAAGGAAAACCTTTTACATTATATCCAGATTTTCAAACGGCTGGAATTGCGGATGTTTCCAATTATAACGATGGTTTGCGTGGCGGACGTGTTCGTGTTCGTGCCAAAATATCACAATTGGACAAACAAACATTGGTAATTACTCAAATTCCGTTTTCTACAAATACGTCGACACTAATTGATAGTATTTTGAAAGCCAATGAAAAAGGTAAAATCAAAATCAAAAAAATTGAAGACAATACTGCTGCCGAAGTTGAGATTCTAATTCATTTATTTCCAGGAGTTTCTCCAGATAAAACGATTGATGCTTTATATGCTTTCACGGCTTGTGAAACATCTGTTGCTCCTTTGGGTTGTGTGATTGAAGATAACAAACCATTGTTTATTGGTGTTTCTGATATGTTGAAAATTTCGACGGAAAGAACGGTTGATTTATTAAAGAAAGAACTCGAAATTCAATTAGAAGAACTTAAAAACAAATGGCATTTCTCGACATTAGAAAAGATTTTCATTCGTGAAGAAATGTACATTGATTTCAAATTGTATTCGGATAGAGAATCGCTTTACGAATATATGTACAAACGATTTGAACCGTTTAAAAAGTCATTTGTTCGTGAAATTGAAGATGAAGATTTGCAAAAATTAACCCAAATTCCGATGATTCGTATTACACGATTTGACTCGGATAAAGCGGATGATTTTATTGCCAAATTGGAAGACGAAATGAAAGAAGTGCAACATCATTTAGATAATCTAATTGATTTTGCCATAGATTATTTTGCCAAATTAAAAGAGAAATACGGAAAAGGTCGTGAGCGTCAAACGGAATTAAGAAGTTTTGAAAATATTGAAGCTACCAAAGTAGTTTTAAGAAATACAAAATTATATGTAAACAAAGAAGAAGGATTCTTTGGAACAGGTTTGAAAAAAGACGAATACGTTGCCGATTGTTCTGATATTGATGATGTTATTGTTTTTCTTCGAGATGGGAAAATGATGATTGCAAAAGTCGATGATAAGAAATTCGTTGGAAAAGACATCATCCACATTGCGGTTTTTGATAAAAATGACAAACGTACCATTTACAACATGATTTACCGTGATGGTAAAAATGGTTCTACTTTTATAAAACGTTTCAATGTTTCAGGAGTTACTCGTGATAAATTTTACGATTTAACTCAAGAAAAAGTTGGTTCGCAAACCTTATATTTCTCTGCAAATCCAAATGGTGAAGCTGAGGTTGTAACCATTTTATTACGTCAAGTTGGAAGCGTTAAGAAACTAAAATGGGATGTAGACTTCACAGATATTGCCATAAAAGGTCGTGCTTCTCGTGGAAATACAGTTACTAAATATCCAATCAAGAAAATCGAATTGAAGGAGAAAGGAATTTCAACTTTACGTCCGAGAAAAGTTTGGTTTGATGATACAGTTCAACGTTTGAATGTTGATGGAAGAGGAGAGTTGTTGGGAGAATTCCGTCCAAATGATAGACTTTTGATTATCAATCAAGCAGGAAAATTGAAAACCATAATTCCAGAATTGACTACGCACTTTGATGAAGATATGATTGTGTTGGAAAAATGGAATCCAAAGAAACCAATTTCTTGTATTTATTATGATGGTGAAAAAGAACGTTATTTTGTAAAACGTTTCTTGGTTGAAAACGAAAACAAAGATGAAGTTTTCATTACCGAACACGAAAAATCACAGTTAGAAATTGTTTCTACCGATTGGCGTCCAGTTGCTGAAATCATTTTTGCCAAAGTAAAAGGTGTTCAAAAGGATAATCAAACAATAGATTTAGAACAATTTATTACTGTAAAAGGAATAAAAGCTTTAGGAAACCAATTAACGGCCGATAAATTGAAACAAGTCAATCTTCTAGAACCATTGCCTTATGAAGAACCTGTGGAAGAAGCGCCAGAAGAAATGGAAGTTTCAGGAGAAGATAATGTTTCTGAAGATATTCAAACAGAATTAGACGACGACGGACAAATTACGTTGTCTTTAGAATAAACTCAACCTGCAAGGTTTTACAAACCTTGTAGGTTTTTTTATTTGATTTATATCATTTTTATTTCAAAACGACTCAACTAATTTTACTTCAAATTATACTAAAATAATAATGTCAACATTTCCATCCGATATTGAGATTGCTCAAAATGCAACTTTACAACACATTAGAAAAATTGCTGAAAAAATAAATATTCAAGAAGACGATTTAGAATACTACGGAAAGTACAAAGCCAAATTACCTTTAGAATTACAATCTGAAAATCCAAAAGGTAAACTTATTCTGGTTTCTGCAATGTCACCTACTAAATATGGTGAAGGAAAAACCACAATGTCAATTGGCTTAACAGACGGTTTGAATTACATCGGAAAAAAAGCTATTGGAGTTTTGCGTGAACCATCACTCGGACCAGTTTTCGGGTTGAAAGGAGGCGCTGCTGGTGGCGGTTATGCTCAAGTTGTTCCGATGGAAGATATTAATTTGCATTTCACAGGTGATTTTTCGGCTATTGAAAAAGCAAATAATTTACTTTCGGCAGTAATTGATAATAATCTTCAAAATCCAAAATATTCCTTGAATTTAGATCCAAAATCTATTGCTTGGAAACGTGTGATGGACATGAATGATCGTTCGTTGCGCCAAATCATTATTGGAGTTGGTGCCAAAGCCAATGGAACAATGAGAGAAGATGGTTTCAATATTACTCCAGCTTCTGAAGTGATGGCGATTTTGTGTTTATCAAAAGATTTAGAAGATTTGAAATTTAGATTAGGAAATATTTTTGTTGGAAAAACTTTTGATGGAAAAGCGATTTTTGCTCGTGATTTGAAAGTAGTAGGAGCAATGGCAGTTTTACTTAAAGATGCTTTGAAACCTAATTTAGTGCAAACTTTAGAAGGAAATCCAGCGATTCTTCACGGCGGTCCATTTGCAAGTATTGCACAAGGAACGAATACTGTAATTGCTACTAAAATGGGACTTTCTCTTGGTGATTATGTTGTTACTGAAGCAGGATTTGGTGCCGATTTAGGTGCCGAAAAATTCTTTCATATAAAATGTGGACAAAGCGGATTAAAACCAGATGCAGTGGTTTTAGTTGCAACAATTCGAGCGATTAAACATCATGCTGGATTGAGTTCAGAAGATTTTAAAACTGAAAATGTAGCTGCGATTGAAAAAGGATTTTGCAACTTAGAAAAACATATTGAAAATATTCAAAAATTTGGAATAAATCCTGTGGTTTCTATAAATGCTTTTCCGGATGATACTCAAGCAGAATATGATAAATTGAAAGCATTGTGTTTAGCAAAAGGTGTGACTGCAATTGTAAGCACAGCTTTTGTTAATGGTGGAAAAGGTTCGGCTGAATTAGCTGAAAAAGTAGTTGCTGAAATCAATAAAGGTGAAGCAAATTATAAACCTTTATATCAAAAAGAGGATTCGATTGAATATAAAATAAATACGATTGCCAAAGAAATTTATGGAGCAAGCTCTGTTGAGTTTTCACCAAAATCGAAATCACAATTGAAGATGATTAATGATTTAGGTTTTAATGAATTTCAGATTTGTATGGCAAAAACACCTGCAAGTTTTTCTGATAATGAAAAGATAATAGGTCGTCCGAAGGATTTCACTATTACGGTTCGTGAGTTTGAAATTGCAAGCGGCGCAGGATTTATTGTTCCGTTACTTGGTGATGTTATGCGAATGCCAGGTTTGCCAGCAGTTCCAAATGCTGAAAGGATTGATATTGACAATAATGGTAAGATAATCGGATTGTCTTAGTATTTCTTTTTAAACCATAAAAAAAATGGTGATTTCGAGAGCCTCAATCACCATTTTTTTCTTTCAACGATATACGATTAATTAGTAATATCGCTATCTTCTAATTTTTTATCAATGATTTTACTGTTGTGTAAGACAACTGGTTTTTTGCTGCTTTTCTTCATTTTTAAGTTTAGGAATTCCACAAATAAAGAGAAGAAAATAGCAAAATATAAGTAACCTTTTGGGATACTATGAACTTCAACATCGTCCCCAAATTTAAAGTTTGCCAAATGCGAACCTTCAGCTAGAAGCATTACTCCAATTAGAATTAAAAAGGAAAGCCCAAGAATTTGTATCGTTGGATGTTCGTTTACGAATTTAGAAACTGGTCCTGCAAAGGCAAGCATTACAACAATGGAAATTATAATAGCAAGAATCATGATTTCTATTGCTCCAGCAGGTCCAAAACCTTTTGGTGGTTCGGCAGAACTTACTAAACCAATAGCTGTTAAGATACTATCAAATGAGAAAACGATATTTAATAAAGCGATTTGTAAAATAGCAGCGGATAAACTATTGCTTGCTTTTCCGTTGGTTGATTCTTCTTCACCTTCTAATTTGTGATGAATTTCGGATACCGATTTGTATAACAAAAACAATCCTCCACCAAAGATAATTAAGCTTTGTCCTGAAATTCCACCTGAGAAAAATCCGAAATCAAAATCATAAAAAGATTTTTTTAATCCCATAACCCAAGTGATTCCGAAAAGTAAAATGATACGAAAAACCATAGCTAACAATAGTCCAATTCTTCTAGCTTTTGGTTGGTCTTCGGCTCTTAATTTTCCTGATACAATTGATAAAAAGACGATGTTATCGATACCAAGAATGATTTCTAAAAAGGTTAATGTTAAAAGTGCAATTAGTGCATCTGTGGTAAATAATACTTCCATTGGTTAGTTTAAAAAAGTTATTGTTAAAGTGGTTTTACGGAATTAATCGATTTTTGTTACAGTTCCCATTTGTTTTTTTGATTCTCCTACAAAAGAATATTCAAAGGTATAGGTTTTTCCTTTTGTAGAAATGAAGCGCATGGAAATTGCTTTTTTTTCAGCCATATTTCTAGGATGCAATTTTTGAAGAATAAATTCGTAGTCATTTACCCAACGGACTGAAGCCGTATCGGTTCTTCCGTTGTAGGTTTCAATTTGTAATTTATCTGTTCGTTCAAATGTTGTAATTTCTTTTTTGCCATTAACTTCTTGAACGAATTCAAATTTACCGGTTTTAAACTCTTTTGGATTACATTCCAATTTGTTTTGGCAACTAAGAAGTGTTATTGTAAAAAAGAAAAGCATTATTTTTTTCATAAAAATTTACTATTGTTTATCATTAAAAAGTGCATCAGTCATAGTTTTTATTCCTTTGAAAGCTAAAAAAACCGATGTTATACAAACAGCACAACCAATTACTAAAATTAAATAATGCCAATTGGTATGCTTGTTCATGAAAGCATTATACATTAAACTTGGTCCAATAAACATCATTGGCAATGCACCAAATAAATACTTTACACCTTTAGCTAAAAGTTCTTTGTTGGTTGCCATATTAAAAACGAATTTGGATGCCGTAACCTCTTCGGTTTCCTATTAAGTTCACCTCAAAATTTGAATTTGTTTCTCCGAGATTTTTCAAACCGCTATTATACAAATCAATTCCTTCTTTAATTTTTTTATTCTTTCCTGATAAAACAGGAATTGCAACAATTAAGGCTCCAGCTCCAATATAGGTTGCCGCAGTTGGATATTTTACATCTGAAACCAAACCTACTACCAAATCGGTAATAACCAATGCACCACCAAATCCAATAAGGAAACCACCAGCAGATTCTTTACCAAGTCCTGATTTGAATTTACTCAAAGCCTCAGCATTAGAAGCCAATAATTGTTTGGTTTCTCTAGTAGAAATCTGACTTCCGTTTACATAATATTTACCTCTTTCAAGATTGATTTCTTGAGAAAAAGAAAGTACAGAAAGTAATAATGCGAATGTTAAAAGTATTTTTTTCATATTTATTTATTTTAAGTTATTATTTCCAATTTTCAACGGCTTTTCTAACGCTTCCAAATTCCTTTAATAATTGACTAGCTTTTTCATAATCAACTGGAATTTCACCCATAATCATTTTTACGCCTCTATCCACCAATTTATCATTACTCAATTGCATATCTACCATTTTGTTGCCTTTCACTTTTCCCAATTGAATCATGGTTGCAGTTGAAATCATGTTTAATACTAATTTCTGAGCTGTTCCTGCTTTCATTCTCGAACTTCCAGTTACAAATTCAGGTCCAACTACAACGACAATTGGAAAATTTGCTGTTAATGCCAACGGACTTCCTTCATTGCAAGTGATACTACCAGTAATAATATTATTTTCATTACATTTTTTCAAACCTTCAATTACATATGGAGTTGTTCCTGAGGCAGCAATTCCTATTACAACATCGTTTTCTGAAATATTTTGTTCTTGTAAGTCTATCCAAGCTTGTGTAGTATTGTCTTCGGCGTTTTCAACTGCTTTTCTAATGGCTTTATCTCCACCTGCAATAATTCCGTTTACCAAATCAAATGGAACTCCGAATGTAGGAGGACATTCTGAAGCATCAACGATTCCTAATCTTCCAGAAGTTCCTGCTCCAATATAAAAAAGTCGTCCACCAAGTTTCATTTTTTCAACCACTTTTGAAACTAATGACTCAATTTGAGGCAAAGCTTTTTCAACTGCCAACGGAACGGTTTTATCTTCATTATTGATGTTTGTCAACAATTCAGAAACAGACATTTTTTCTAAATGCTCGTATTTGGAAGATTGCTCAGTGGTTTTAGTGAAGTTCATTTCTTTATTTCTTCAATTTTATAATCTTTGACTTTATTTAGTGTGTCGAATTGAATTTTTAAATTTTTTGAATAAACAGGATCGATATCCCATCCATAATCAGTTACGATATTGTAATAAA
Organism: Flavobacterium koreense; assembly: GCF_054776075.1. Lineage (NCBI taxonomy): Bacteria > Pseudomonadati > Bacteroidota > Flavobacteriia > Flavobacteriales > Flavobacteriaceae > Flavobacterium > Flavobacterium koreense. The sequence continues at coordinate 225,364 of NZ_BAAHCF010000029.1, forward strand.
TTTCATTTTCTTCAACATTAGCATAATTTTCTGGTTTACCTAGTAAATTTATAATTTCATCATATGTTAAATTTGATAAATTATGTTTAGAAAATAAATCATTAATCATTTTATCTCTATGAATGTAAAATCCATCAGAATTTACCTGCCATTTATTCTTATCAAATTTTATATCATTATTACAAGAAGCAAGTAATTGTATAAATAATGTAAAATATAGAAATCTTTTCATGTTGTAAATCTACATAAAATAAGCCAAAACAATTCCTAAAATTATCATCGAGATTTTTGCAATATTGAATTTATGTCCTTCGCTACTTTCAAAAATAATAGTTGAAGAGATGTGGAATAAAATTCCAATTACTATTGCCGTAATCTCATTATAGTATTTATTTAAAGCTGGAAAAATATCAGAAATGAAAGTCCCAAGCGGTGTCATTATGGCAAAGGTTAACATAAAAAGGAACAAAGCAGTTTTATTTAACTCAGCATTCAAGAAAAAAGTGGTTAGGATGATGGCAATTGGAAGATGATGAATGGCAATTCCCAGTGCCAATTCGTGATGATGACCAACAGGAAATCCTTCTAAAAGCGCATGAATACATAAACTAATAAATAATAGCCATGGCATTTGAGCCATTTTATCATGTCCATGAACGTGTCCGTGTTCTGCTCCTTTTGAAAAAAATTCTAATATTATTTGAAACAAAATACCAATCATTATAAAAATTCCAACATTGTGATTGTGGGATTCGTATACTTCTGGAAGCAAGTGAATTACTGTTAGTGAAAGCAAAAAAGAACCACTAAAAGCTAATAGTAATTTTAAATTCTTTTTGGCTCTAGGTTTTAATGCTATCGCTATAAAAAAACCAATTAAAACCGATAATAAAGGTAATAAATAATTCATTATTTAAATATCATAATTAATCGTTCGCTAGTATTTTTATGGAATTTCTTCAACTTGTAGTCACCAAAAGTGTCCAATAAATAAATTCCAGCATCGTTCATCATATTTTGAAAATCCTCTAACGTCAATGCTTTTACTTTTTCTGTAAAATGATATTTTTCATTGTTGTCTTCAAAATCAATTTCTTTGATGATATGATTATCGGCAACATATCTTTTAATATGAAAATCAATTCCATCAACAGTTTTAACTTCATCAGGAACTAAATTCGGAATTACTTGATGCACATTCATGAAATCAATTACAGCAAATCCGTAATCGGTAAGACTTTCTTTTATTGCAACTAATGTTTTTAAATCATCATTATCATTTTCAAAATAACCAAAACTTGTAAAAAGATTAAAGATAGCATCAAATTTATCTTCAAATTTTTCTCGCATGTCATGCACTTCAAAATGTAAAGTTGCATTTGCATTTTTAGTAGCTTCAGCAATACTGTTTTCAGATAAATCGGCGCCAATTACATCAAATCCTAATTGATTCAAGTAAATAGAATGACGACCTTTTCCGCAAGCTAAGTCTAATACTTTTGCCTTTTCAGGTAAGTTTAAATAATGCGTCAAATTGTCCATGAAAATCTGTGCTTCACGGTAATTTCTATCTTTATAAAGAATGTGGTAATAAGGTGTATCAAACCAAGAGGCGAACCAGTTATTGGTTTTCAAATTTGTATTTTCTGACATTTATCTTTTCAAATGAATTCCTAGCGTGCAAATTTAGTGTATTTTTGCAGAAGTTATTCCAAGTTTGGAATTTAGTTAATTGTTGAAATTGCAATTGTCCCGACAATTCGGGATTGAAGTTGCAATTGAATTTTGATATTGAAAATGGAAAATTTTAAAATGATTGCCAAAACCTTCTTTGGTTTTGAAGAAATATTAGCTCAAGAATTACGTGTTTTAGGTGCTCAAGATGTTGAAATAGGTACAAGAATGGTAAGTTTTAAAGGTGATAAAGGTTTTATGTATAAAGCCAATTTATCTTTGAGAACTGCTTTAAAAATCTTAAAACCAATTTATTATTTCAGAGCAAAAACCGATGTGTTACTTTACAAAGGAATACAAGGAATTGATTGGAGTAAGTATTTGAATGCCAATCAAACTTTTGTAATTGATACTACCATTCACTCTGATTTTTTTAAACATTCACAATTTGTATCGCAAAAAGCTAAAGATGCGATTGTAGATCAATTTCGTGAGAAAACTGGAGTTCGTCCAAGTATTGATAAGGAATATCCAGATTTAAGAATCAATATCCACATCGATAAAGACCAAGTTTCGGTGGCTTTAGATACTTCTGGAAATTCTTTGCATCAAAGAGGTTATAGAACAGCAACGAACATTGCTCCAATAAACGAAGTTCTAGCAGCAGGAATGTTATTGTTAGCAGGTTGGGAAGGAAAAACCGATTTCCTAGATCCAATGTGTGGTTCGGGAACAATTCTTATTGAAGCCGGAATGATTGCTTGTAATATTCCAGCCAACATCAACAGAAAAGAATTTGCTTTTGAAAAATGGAACGATTGGGATAACGATTTGTTTGATCAAATTATTGATGCACTAATGAAACGCACACGTGAATTTCATTACACTATAAAAGGATACGATAAAGCGCCAAGTGCTGTCAATAAAGCTATTGATAACATCAAAAACGCCAACCTTGATGATTACATTAAAGTAGAACAACAAAATTTCTTTGATACTAAAAAAGAAACTTCTGGTCCGTTGCAAATGGTTTTCAACCCACCTTATGGCGAACGTTTGGATATTGATTTAGAACGTTTTTACAGAGAAATGGGCGATACCATGAAGCAAAATTATCCAGGAACTCATGCTTGGTTTATTACAGCAAACTTAGAAGCATTGAAACATGTTGGATTGAAACCTTCTAGAAAAATAAAACTTTTTAACGGAAGTTTAGAAGCGCGATTGGTAAAATACGAAATGTACGAAGGAAGTAAACGAACAAAGTTTCAGATAGCAGAAGGCGAATAATAGCTTTTTAAAAGTACAATATATAATTTCACTACAGACAAATGAGTAAATCAACAAAATCATTTATTTACAACATGTTAAGTTTTGCGGCTTTCTTTTTGCCGTTGCAAGTAGCTATCCAAGCGTTTACAGATTTGAAAGGAATTTGGATTTTGATTGTAGCTTTTGTTATAGCAACAATACTTGCTCCAAAATTTCAAGCCGTTAAAACTAAAGACGGTGAAAAATTGTTTATGAAAGTTATCTTTGTAAAAGGAGTGAAGGAGATAAATTAATGTTTGTTAGATATAGTTTTTCTACTTTATCAATAATATAAAAGTTGCTGTGATATAGATTATTTCTAGAATGTAATCTACTCTAGTAACATTTCTAGTTCCATAGACATCTTTATTATTCCTACCAATATTTACTAATTCTTGATTTTGAGTTTTTAAACTAACAAACTGTAAGACTTTAAATATAATTAGTAGAATGATTGTATTTCTAAGACTAAGAACTATATTATTTTTCAAACCAATAAGCGATGCATTTTCTTTTAATATGAAAAATAGGTAAAGATGTAAAACACCAATAATAAAAATAAATAAATATACTTTAATATCTCTCAATGCTTTATATAAAAAAGCATAAATAAATAGTTGAGAAAAAACAGCATAAAAGTAAAGATAGTGACTCTGAGTTTCACTTTTTGCAAATCTTAAGAAGTAGCATAACTCATAAGACAATAATATATAAAAAATCATTACACCAATTACCCAAATTTTTACTTTTTTTAAATTGAATAGATTTTTTATCATTTTATGATGTTTCGCTTTACTATTTCTTTTTTCCTTCTTTAGGTTTAACCTCGGATTTAAAAATAGGAACAAAATAGGAAACGGTGTAGTTTATTCCTACGCCAAATTTTCCGTCGTAAGTTCTATTGAAACCTGGAATGTATAAATTGTCAAATCCATCTGGTTTTTTGTTGGAAACTAAATAGTTTAATCGCACACTCATTCCAACATAGAAATTTTTAAACATTTCTGCTTTTGCTCCAGCCAAAACTTCAACCCATTGCGCTGTAAGTCCATTGAATTTATCACCTGATGGCATTTCTGGAGCTTGTCCAAAATAAGGATTCGGATTGTAAATAGTGTAAGAGTTTAAGGTTTGGCTAAACGAACTAAATCCATAGCGCATACCTACGTAAAGCATGTTGTTCATGCCCAACCAGTTTTCATATCCATTAAAATCAAAACCTGCTTTTAAGTAAGTTCCTTTGGTAGTAAAGTTCAATCGGTCGTCATCTACAGTTTTGTTTTCTGTTCCAATTTCTGCTGCGATGTAGTGCTTTCTGGTTAATTTGAAATCACCAACCAATTCAATACCACGATAGTCTTTTTCATAAAACGAACGCGTTAGTTTGAATAAATCAACACCAACTCGCAAACCATAACGCTCAGTTTTTGGTTTGATACTGTCTTTGACTTTCACTTCTTGAGCATTTCCCAAAAACGAAGCTACAAGCAATAGTAGACTAAAAGAATATTTTAACGTGTACTTCATTTTCGTTTTCAAGGTTTGGTTTTATTATTACGATATTTTTTATCCAAGAGCTTGGACTACTAAATGGCTCTGCGTTAACAATCGGATTGGTTTGCTTTAGCGTAAACAATGTTTTGAATCCACACGCACGAGAAACATAAACTTCTCTTGTAGTGTAATTAAATTCTAAAACATCTTCATTATCATTGGTTAAGTCGGTATCTGTTCCGTTTTGAATAAAACTGAATGTGGTACTTTCTGCATTAGTTTTTAATGGAACTTGAATTTTATTCACGGCAGAAAAACCTAAGCCTTCTGTTAATGGAGGAGCAACGATTCCAAGATTACTTACATTCTTTAAAGTCTCAGTAGATGCATTAAAATCATAAAATTCAATTACTAATCTAGGAGTAGTAGGCGTAGTTGCATCACAAATATCATCCTTCTCACATCCTAAAAGCGAAAACACAAACAATAATAAAAATATTTTTTTCATAGGTCTTTCTACTTAATACTCAAATCTTAATACTATCTCAACTCCAAAAGTACAACATTTTCCACATGATGCGTTTGCGGAAACATATCTACAGGTCGCACACGAGTAACTTTGTACATTTCGTCCATCAAAGCCAAATCTCTAGCTTGCGTAGCCGAGTTACAACTTACGTAAACAATTTTCGGAGCACCAGTTTTTAATAACATTTCCACAACATCTTTATGCATTCCGTCTCTTGGTGGATCGGTGATGATTACATCTGGTTTACCGTGTTTTGCAATAAAATCGTCGTTGAAAACATTTTTCATATCTCCAACATAAAACTCACAGTTGCTAATTTCATTGCGTTTGGCGTTTTCTTTAGCATCAGCAATTGCTTCTGGAACGGCTTCTACACCAATTACTTTTTTCGCTTTTTTAGAAACAAACTGCGCAATTGTTCCGGTTCCAGTATATAAATCATAAACGACTTCGGTTCCAGTTAAACCGGCGAAATCTCTTGTGATTTTATATAATTCATATGCTTGGTCGGAATTGGTTTGGTAAAACGATTTAGCGTTGATGCTAAATTTCAAACCTTCCATTTCTTCCAAAATATAATCTCTTCCTTTATATAATTTGATGTCTTGGTCGTAAAGTGTGTCGTTAGCTTTGCTATTGATGACATATTGCAACGAAGTAATTTGTGGGAATTTCTCGTGAATAAAATCCATCATCAACTCACGATTGGCTTTGTCGTCTTCAAAAAACTGAATCAAAACCATAATCTCGCCAGTCGAAGCGGTTCTAATCATTAAGGTACGCAACAAACCTTCGTGATTTCTAGCATTGAAAAAAGTCATTCCGTTTTTATCGGCAAATTCTTTTATCGAATTTCTAATATCGTTTGATGGATCTTCTTGCAACCAACATTTTTCAATGTCTAAAATCTTGTCCCACATTTTCGGAACGTGAAACCCTAAAGCATTTTTCTTGCTCAAATTTTCCTCACTCGATTGAATCTGACTTTCGGTCAACCAACGCGTATCAGAAAATCCGAATTCCATTTTGTTTCTGTAGAACAATTGTTTTTCTGAACCTAAAATGGGTTCAAAGTCAGGTAAATCGATTTTACCAATGCGTTTTAGGTTATTGAAGACTTCATTATTTTTGTAAAACAATTGTTGTTCATACTTCATGTTTTGCCATTTGCAACCGCCACAAGCACCAAAATGTTCGCAAACTGGTTCAATACGATTTTCTGAAAAGGAGTGAAATTTTATTGCTTTTCCTTCAAAATACGATTTACGTTTCTTGAACGTTTGCACATCCACCACATCGCCAGGCACAACGTTAGGTATAAATATTACTTGTCCTTCAGGAGCTTTGGCTACCGAAACACCTTTAGCACCAGCATCAAGCACGGTAACGTTTTCAAATATAATTCTGTCTGTCTTCTTTTTTCCCATGAGGCAAAAATAATGTATTGGTTTGTTTTATAAGAATCTTTAAGAAAAAAATATAATTTAGCAGAATATTTAATTTTATGAAACACCTAGCATTACTTCGCGGCATCAATGTCTCAGGACACAACATGATAAAAAGGGTAAAATAGAAGAATTAGTTATCAATAACTCATTACTTAATTTTATAACAAGTTCCTCGACCTTTTCCAACTTGCTCTAAAACCTCTTTTTTAACCAAATCTTGCAAATCTCTCAAAGCCGTATCGGTTGAGGTTTTGGTTATTTTGGCATATTTAGAAACGTTGAGGTTTCCAAAAAAATCATCTAATAGCATTTGTACTATTTTTTGTTGACGTGCATTAAAAACTGTTGTTTTGTTGACTTCCCAAAATTTAGTACGAGCCATTGATTTGGCTATGGTTTCATCGGTTTGTTTCATCGAACGCAGTAAGCAATTTAAAAACCAAACCATCCATTCGGTACAATCTAAATCGCCTTTTTGGGTGCTTTCTAATAACGAGTAATACGTATTTCGTTCTATCTGTATTTGCGCCGACATCGAATAAAATCGTTGCGAACTGTCATCAGCTTGTGCCAAAAGCATATCGGTTACAGCTCTTCCTATACGACCATTTCCATCATCAAACGGATGTATTGTTACAAACCACAAATGTGCTAATGCCGCTTTTAGTACTTTATCAAGTTTGTTTTCGTTTTCAACCCAATCTAAAAAATGGTTCATTTCGGATGGTACTTTTTCGGCTTTTGGAGCTTCAAAATGTATTATTTCTCTTCCCATTGCGCCAGAAGTTACTTGCATTGTTCCATCGCGCCATGCACCAGTTATTATTTTGTGCATGCCACTTCTTCCCGTTGGAAATAAAGCCGCATGCCAATCAAACAAGCGTTCTTCGGTTAGAGGTTTGTTATAGTTTTGAGTTGCGTCTAATAACATTTCTACAACGCCTTCCACATTTCTATCAGATTTAACTATTCCAGCTATTTCTATTCCTAAACGTTTTGCTATAGAAGAGCGCACTTGTTCTGGATTTAGAAGCTCACCTTCTATTTCGCTTGTTTTTAGTGCGTCCATTGTTAAAGCAACTAGCATATTTTCTTCTAATTGACCAAAGCCAAGAGCTTGCATTTGTCCCAATATTTTTCCTTGTTGGTGACGCACAACTCCAAGTAATGAACTTACTTCGTCTGAATCCCAAGTGAAATTTGGCCAATTTTTAAGTTGATGTATGTACATAATCACCGCATATTTGCGGTAAAAATACAATATTTTTACTGAAATAAGAAGTTTTGCGGTGATTATTTTGTTTAATCACCGCAAAAATGCGGTAAATAAGTTTTATAATCACCGCATTTTGTAAAATTGGTTTGATTTATCTTTTGATTATATTTACACCATGAAACACCTAGCATTACTTCGCGGCATTAACGTCTCAGGACACAACATGATAAAAATGGAAGCGCTCAAAACTACGTTGGAAGCCATTGGGTTTACTAATGTGGTTACTTATATTCAAAGTGGAAATGTCTTTGTAGAAACCGAGGAAGAAAGCGGTTTTGGTGTGGGTTTCAAAATCAAACAAGAAATCTTCAAAACTTTTGGTCACGAAGTTCCGGTGATTGTAATTGGAAAAAATGATTTGGAGTTGTGTTTTAAAAACAATCCCTTTTTGAAACAAAAAGATGTTGATACTAAGAAATTGTACGTAGCTTTTATTTCTAAAGAATTATCAAGTTCTGCCATAAACGAATTAAAAATAAGCCAATTCAAACCCGACGAAGCCGTAATTGACGGCAACAGAATCTTCATAAAATACGACATCGGCGCAGGAAAAACTCGACTTGACCAAAAATACATCGAGAAAAAACTAAACGTCACAGCAACCATCAGAAATTGGAATACTGTTACAAAGTTGTTGGAAATGTATTAGAAGTTTTATTTTTTTGAAATAAAATGACAAACTGTGGAACTCACAATTTATTACTTACAACTCACAATGTACAACTCATAAAATTTTTGTAAATTAGCAATAAAATAAATCATTGTGAAAAAAGACAACAAGCTAACACGTTTTTGGAAAGTTCTAGGTCCAGGACTAATAACTGGCGCAAGCGATGACGATCCATCTGGTATTGCTACTTATTCACAAGCTGGAGCTGCTTATGGTCTTTCAACTTTGTGGACTTCTGTAATAGCTTTTCCATTAATGGCAGCTATTCAGCAAATGTGCGCCAAAATTGGTTTGGTAACTTCTCAAGGATTAACAGGCGCTTTAAAAACGCACTATCCTAGACCAATTTTATATTTGATGTTGTTGTTCAGTTTTCCTGCAATTGTCATGAATATTGGTGCTGATATCGCTGGAATGGGAGCAGTTGGGAATTTACTTTTCCCAAAAATTGAAGCTACTTATTTTAGTGTCTTTTTTACAGTTTTATTGTTGGTTTTGATTGTTTATTTGCCTTATCAAAAGATTGCCAAAACATTAAAATATTTATGTATTGTGCTTTTGGTTTATTTGGTGGTGCCTTTTTTATACAAACAAGATTGGTTAGATATTGCAAAAAATACGTTTATTCCAACTATTCATTTTAATAAAGAATTTATTAGTGTTTTGGTTGGTATTTTAGGAACAACAATATCTCCCTATTTGTTTTTTTGGCAAGCTTCAATGGAAGTTGAGGAAATGGCTCATAAAAGTAAACATTTAATTGTGAATAAAAAGATTATCAGCGAAATGAAACAAGACGTCGATTTTGGAATGTCATTTTCAGGCGTAGTTATGTTTTTTATAATTTTAACAACAGGAACTGTTTTGTTCAAAGGTGGTATCCATCAAATTGAAACTGTAGAACAAGCAGCAGCAGCTTTGAAACCCTTAGCAGGAAATTTTGCTTATTTACTTTTTGCCATTGGTGTTATTGGTACTGGATTGTTGGCAATTCCAGTTTTGAGTGGTTCATTATCTTATATAATCACAGAAACATTTGGTTGGCAACAAGGTTTAGATAAAAAGTTTCATGAAGCCAAAGCTTTTTATATAGTAATGGCAATTTCATTAATCTTAGGATTGTCATTAAATTATATAGGGATTTCTCCAGTTCAGGCATTAATTTATACTGCAATTTTATACGGAATGACCGCTCCAGTTTTGATAGCTATCATTTTGCATATTTCCAATAACAAAAGTGTAATGGGAAGATTTACAAATAGTAGAATTTCAAATATTCTTGGTTTTACAGCATTGATTATAATGTCGGTAGCCGCTATTGTTTTACTATACTTTCAGTTAGCCGGTGATTGATTTTTGTCAAATAAAAAGGGTAAAAAATGTTTTCTAACAATCTAACAATCTAATAATCTAACAATCTTTTTTACTACTTTTGCTAAAGTTTATGGATGATTTCTCTCCACAAGAAGGAATTGATATTTTAGAATAGCCCATAACGAGTTTGGGTAAAAAAAGAAAAATTATGTCAGTTTTAGAAAAAATGAGTTCAGCCGATGCTATTGCATTAGAAGATAAATACGGAGCTCACAATTATCATCCACTACCAGTAGTTTTGAGTAGAGGAGAAGGTGTTTATGTTTGGGATGTTGAAGGAAAAAAGTATTACGATTTTCTTTCGGCTTATTCTGCAGTAAATCAAGGACATTGCCATCCAAAAATTGTTGGAGCAATGGTTAATCAAGCGCAGACTTTAACTTTAACTTCAAGAGCTTTTTACAACGATAAGTTGGGTGTTTATGAAGAGTTTGTAACAAAATACTTCGGATTTGATAAAGTACTTCCAATGAATACTGGTGCTGAAGCGGTAGAAACGGCTTTAAAACTTTGTAGAAAATGGGCGTATGAGAAAAAAGGAATTAATGAAAACGAAGCACAAATTATCGTTTGTGATGGAAATTTCCACGGAAGAACTACGACTATCATTTCGTTTTCTAATGATGAAAACGCAAGAAAGAATTTCGGACCTTATACAGCAGGATTTATCAAAATTCCTTATGATGACATCGAAGCGTTAGAAAACGCGCTTAAATCGTCTAAAAATATCGCAGGTTTCCTTGTAGAACCTATTCAAGGTGAAGCAGGAGTGTATACACCAGCAGAAGATTATTTGGCGAAAGCTAAAGCACTTTGTGCAGCTAACAACGTTTTGTTTATCGCTGATGAGGTTCAAACCGGAATTGCAAGAACAGGTTCAATATTGGCAGTTTGCGGAAATTGTACTTGTGAAAATGCTTGCGAAAAACAAGCGACTTATGTAGCTCCAGATATTTTAATTCTTGGAAAAGCTTTATCAGGTGGTGCTTATCCAGTTTCGGCTGTTTTGGCTAATGATCACATTATGAATGTTATCAAACCAGGTCAACATGGTTCTACTTTTGGTGGAAATCCTGTTGCAGGTGCTGTTGCCATTGCTGCTTTGGAAGTTGTTAATGATGAAAATTTATCTCAAAATGCACGTCGTTTAGGAAAAATTTTCAGAGAAAAAATAGGAGAATTTGTTGAATCATCCAATATCGCAACTTTAGTACGTGGAAAAGGGTTACTAAATGCGATTGTAATCAACGATACTGAAGAAAGTGACACAGCTTGGAATATTTGCCTTGCTTTGAGAGATAACGGTTTGTTAGCTAAACCAACTCACGGAAATATTATTCGTTTTGCTCCGCCATTGGTGATGAACGAAGAACAATTGTTAGATTGTATTTCGATTATTATCACCACTTTGAAGCAATTTGAAAAGTAAAATTTTAACCAACCAATAACCAAAACAATCACTTTATGGAAAACCAAAACAATTTACAATTAAACGAACAAGCAGTTGCTGCTTTGAGAGAAAGTGCCAAATGGTCTTACTTTTTATCCATTTTAGGATTCATCGGAATAGGATTTATGGTACTTGCAGCTCTTTTTATGGGCTCAATAATGGCAGCTATGCCAAGTAATCCTTATGGACAAAGTGGACCTCTTGAAATGATGAAAGGATTTATATCGGTTTTTTACATCATTATTGCGCTAATTTATTTCTTTCCGATTTTATATTTATATCGTTATGCGAGCGGAATGAAACAAGGTTTGTTGATGTCAGATAGCGATACAGTTTCTAATGCATTGGTTAACTTAAAATCACACCATAAATTTCTTGGGATAACTGCTATTGTGATAATTTCGTTATATATTTTAATTTTTATTGTTGCTATTATAGCAGGAATTGCTTTCGCTGGAAGTAGAGGTATGTAATTATTGTAATTATAAAAAAAACCGTCTTGTGTAAAACGAGACGGTTTTTTTATGTGAATTAGTTTCCTTGTAATTCTTTAATTCTTTCTTGTAATACTGCAGGATCACTTAATGCATCCATTCCAATCATTGAAATAATCCAAATGAAATAAGCAAGTACAAGAATGTTCAGGACGATTCCAATTATTGAAAGAATTCTACCGATGTTCAAGTTTTGATAATTGTCAAAATCTTGAGGAGCAGCATTGTACATTGCGAAATCTTTTCTTGAAATAGCTAGCCCTATGATGCTTAGAATCAATCCTATGATACCATAGCACCAACATAAAAGAATTGATAATATTCCTAAGACTAAAACTGCGGTTGCGTTGGGTAATTTTCGATTTTCCATTTTTATATAGTTTTTGGTTTTAAAGTTTAATAAAGAAATTTCATTTTGTAAACATAAGAAATAATCATAATACTAGCATTTGCAATAGCTAAAAATATTACCATTTTATGGTATTCTCTTCTTTTGTCTAAAAGGTGCAATCCAATAAATACAAAGAATAGGATTGTGGTGTAAATAGCCGGAAAAATCTCGAGTGCTTTTATAAACTCTCCATGAAACAGAAAATTAATGGAGCGTTGAATTCCACAACCAATACAATCTAGTCCGGTGTAGGATTTAAAAAAACAAGGCAGCATATATTCTTCCATCGTTCTGATTTATTACTTTACAATTTTACAAATAAAAAATTAAAATACATCATTCTAATATTAAGTTTTCTATTTTTGAATTTTTAAAATAATGATGATGAAAAAAATATTAATTCCCATTTTGCTGATTGCTTTTTTTGTTGCTTTTTGGAACCAAAATAGTGAGAAGCCAAACCTGTATATTACGATAATTGCCGTCCTAATTTTTATGTTTGGCATGATGAAATTATCGGCAAAAGTTCCACCAAAAGATGATGAAAATGACAATGAAAAAATTTGAAGTAGGAGATAGGGTTTCGGTTTTAGATGAAGCAATAAATGGTGTTGTTGTTACTGTTGAAAATAATGAAATCACCATCGAAACAACAGATGGATTTTTGATGACATATTTTGTCAATGAATTAATTAAAGAAAACAATACCAATTATTTAGGTGCAATCAATACAACTGATACTTTACATAAAAAAAATATTGATTCAACATCTAAAAAAAAGAATAATGTTCCAGTTTTTAAGTCGGATAAGATTGAAAAAGGCATCCCAGAATTTGATTTACATATCGAAAAATTAGTTAAAAATTTTCGTGGAATGAACAATTTTGACATCCTCAATATTCAAACTGAAACGGCAAAAAGACACATTGAATTTGCTATAAGAAATCGCATTCCAAAAATCGTTTTTATACATGGTGTTGGTGAAGGAGTTTTGAAAGCCGAATTGGATTTTATGTTAAAACGATATGAGAATATTTCGTTCCAAGATGCCAATTATCAAAAATATGGATTGGGTGCAACGGAAGTTTATTTTAAGCAAAATGTAAAATAATAATCAGTATTTTTGCAATACTAATTTCCAAATAAAATATAAATTCGACACAAAAGATGTTGAAACTAGTTTAGAATTCATGAAAAAAATATACCTCGATAACGCTGCAACAACACAAGTTCGACAAGAAGTAATCAATGAAATGATTGGTGTACTTCAAAATGATTTTGGAAATCCATCGTCTACACATAGTTTTGGTAGAAGTGCAAAAACGATTTTAGAAACTTCAAGAAAGTCTGTTGCCAAAATTATGGGTTGTAATGCGCAAGAAATTATTTTTACCGCTAATGCTACCGAAGCTACCAATTGGATTCTTAAAAGCGCTGTAAATGACTTGAAAGTAGAAAGAATCATAACAAGTAAAGTAGAACATCACGCTACTTTATACACGGTTAAAAATTTGCAAAAGCAATTCGGAATTGAAGTTGATTACGTAAATATTTTGCCGTCTGGAACTATTGATATTACTCATTTGGTAACGTTATTGGCTAAAAGCGGAAAGACTTTGGTGACTTTAATGCATGTTAATAATGAAATTGGTGCTGTTTTAGATATTGAAAAAGTAGGTAGAATTTGTCATCAGCATGATGCTTTATTTCACTGTGATACGGTGCAATCTGTTGGAAAAAAGGAGTTTAATTTACACGAACTTCCTATTGATTTCGCAGTTGCAAGTGCGCATAAATTTCATGGACCAAAAGGAGCAGGATTTGCTTACGTAAAGAAAGGCATCGTTTTGCAGCCTTTTTTATATGGTGGCGAGCAAGAAAAAGGACTTCGTGCCGGAACTGAAGCAGTGCATCAAGTAGCTGGAATGGCTAAAGCATTAGAACTATCTTATGAACATTTAGTGGAAGAACGACAAGCTATTTCAGATTTGAAAAGCTATTGTGAAGCACAATTGAAACTTCATTTTCCTGAGATTAAAGTCAACGGAAGTGACACTTTTTATAATATTTTGAATGTTTTACTTCCTTTTTCAGAAGAAAAAACGGCTATGATTTTATTTAATTTAGACATGAAAGGAATAGCTGTTTCTCGCGGAAGTGCTTGCCAATCAGGAAGTGTAAAACCATCACACGTATTATCAGAAATTCTAGCAGAAGAAGATTTGAAAAAACCAAGTTTAAGAATTTCTTTCAGTCATTACAATACCAAAGAAGATATTGATGCTCTGATTGATGGATTGAAAGGGATTTAAATTATTTTTTGAGTACTTCAGAAATTCTAAATTTCACAATTTTTGTTATCAAATCTAATGGCATTGGTTCGTTTATAGGAAATTGAACCGAACCTTTTCCTTGTTTGTATTTAGCTAATTCTTCAGTAAATTCGGCATGTCCAGTTGGTGTTGCGTAAAATCCAATATGGTTTTTGTAACCAGCAAAATAGACCAAAGCTTTTCCATCTAATTTATAAGCAGGCATTCCATAACTGATGCTTTCATTGGCGTTTGGTGCGACATTTTTTATAGTTTTTCTAACTTCTTGTAAGATAATTTGTGTAGCTTTTGGAAAGCTAGAAATGTACTCGTCTGTAGATTTTGGTTTTTCCATTTGTTTGTTTTAATCTATCAAATATAAAAAAATCCTCAATTACTTTTGCAATTGAGGATTCGTATTTGGTATCTAAAAAGATTAATCAATCTTGGTATTCATATTTACATTTGCTGTATAATTCAGTAATTGACCGCTTGCTGAAACGCCTTCTCCTCCCATACTTTTGTTGTAGGTTTGAAGATTTCCTGAGTTTACCGACATATTAATTGCATTCACAGGACTGTTAGTAGATTTTAGATAAGTAATTTTTCCAACTTTTAGTTTTGCGGCTCTAGCTAATCTTTCGGTTGTTTCAATGGCATCAGCAACTGCAAGTTCTTGAGCTTGCTTCATAAAAGTGGCCGCTTCTGTATGGAAATAAGCTACTTTTTCAATTTCGTAGATTTTAGTTTTTAGAATTTCTTCGGTAAAATCTTGCATTCTTTTGATGTCTTTGAGTGTAAAAATAATTTTTTGATTGGATTCAAAACCTACAAAAACTTCTTTCTTTTGAGCATTGTCGTATTTGAATTCTTTGTCAGTATAAATCAGACTTACCTTAATATCAGTAGTGTCTGAAACGTATTTTTTGATTATACTAAGTACATCTTTTGAAGTTTTTTGAGTTTCGTTCATAGCATCACGAAGTGCTGGTTTTACAAATCTAACGGCAATAGTAATATGTGCAGCATTTGGGAAAGTAGATTTGGTTCCAACACCAACAACACTTATGGTACTATCATCATTAATAGCGTTTTGAGAGAATACAATGCTGCTAAATAAGCAACAAATTAAGAAGAAAAAGTTTTTCATTTGGTTATAGTTTTGATTTCCTCTGAAAACGATATATTTTATTAAATAGTATAAAATAATCCTCAATCACTTTTGCAATTGAGGATTTAGAAATAAGATATAGCTTTTTTATTTCACTAAAATTAGGTATTCCCAAGGTTTTAATGTTATTACATCATCGCCTTTTAAGGTGACTTTTGTAGCAGTAAAATAGTTGGTATAATTGCCTTTATCGTATTTAGAATCCAGTTTTACTGTAACTTCTTCGTTACTGAAATTCAATATTGGAATGACTTTGTCGTTCTCTTTTTCTCTTGAAAACGAAATAATTTTGTCCATTTTGTCGTTGTAAATGCGCACCATAGTTCCACCATTATCACCATTCCAAAGTGCGTGATTTTTGTGTTTTAAAGCAAATAACTTAGTGTATAATGCGGTATTTGGATGATCTTTCCATACGATTTCATCTTTGTCAAAGAATTTTAACGAACGATCCAATCCAGCTTCTTGTCCGCTATAAACCAACGGCATTCCGTTAACCATAGTACACATCACCATACAAGTTTCCAAACCTTTTCCGAAGTTAGTATATTGATTGCCTTCCCATGAATTTTTGTCGTGGTTGTCGGTAAAAGTCATGCGATACCCGCCACTTGGAAACGTACTTTCGTGGTGTGCCATGTATTCTACCAAACCACCAATACCTTTATTATTGGTAGTAGCATCTTTCATTTTATCCCACAAACTCCATGAATAAGTCATGTCGAAAGCGTTTTTGTGTAAATCTCTCGATTCCCATTCGGCTAACATGAATACAGGTTTGATTTTGTCTAATTCTGCTCGAGCATTATCCCAAAAATCAACTGGAATGAAACCTGCAACATCACAACGGTAACCATCAATATCGGTTTCTTTTACCCAATATTTAAGCGCCTCGGTCATGTATTTTCTTAAACCAGGTTGGTTGTAATCAAAGTCGATGATATCACCCCAATCATACCATGGAGTTGGTTGGAAGTTTCCTTCTTTGGTTTTTGTATACCATTCAGGATGGGTTTTGGTCAGTTCATTGTCCCAAGCGGAATGATTGGCAACCCAATCTACAATGACGTGCATTCCCATGCTGTGTATTTTCTTAACTAAAGCTTTTAAGTCTTCTTTAGTTCCATATTCAGGATTCACGGCATAATAATCTTTTACAGAATATTCGCTTCCAAGAGTTCCTTTTCTGTTTTTAACTCCAATCGGATTAATCGGCATCAACCAAATGATGTCAATTCCCATAGCTTTTAGTCTTGGTAAATGATTTTCAAAAGCTTTGAATGTTCCTTCTTTGGTAAATTGACGTACGTTTACTTCATAAATTGTAGCATTTTTACTCCAATCAGGATGTTTTAATTCAACATAAGGTTTAGGTTGGTAGCGTGATAAGTCGTCGTTACTTTCCGATTTATTAGTTGTATTACAGCTTAAAAACAATGCCGATAGAGCAAAAGCGGAAGCTTTAAGATACGATTTCATAATTTGAATTTTGAATCAAACCATAAAAGTAGCTAAAAATTATGGAGTCTAAAAGTTTACTTTATGTTTTCTTTGGCAGCTTTAGCTTTGGCTTTTTCTTGTTTTTTAAAGTAACCGCGGAAAAAGAAATTGTGTTTCAATGCTTCTAAATTTTCATTCAATCTGCCACTTGCTTGGTTTATGTTGGTCATTGTAGAATCGATTTGTTTTACTAGTTTAGGATCATTTGATAAATAATTCAAAGCGCCTTTGCCTTCTTTTAAATTGGTTATTGTTTTATTGATTTGCTCACTAGATTTTTCTAAATTCACAATAATCATTTTTATTTTTCTTCCTGTGACAGTATCTTTTAATGCTCCAACAACGTTGTCTTTATTGTTTAAATCATTGATTATTTTATTCAAATTAGCCATTGATTTTGAAGTACTTTGGGTTGTTACTTTTAAATTATATATTGTTTGTTTCAAATCGTCACTCATCACGGTATCGTTTATCAACATTCCGATAGTACCTTTTTTACTATTAATTTGATTGGTGATTTTTACTAAATTATCTGTAATTAACTTAGCATTTTCACTTGTAGAATTTATTGTTTTTAGAATTTCATCGGTTGATGCTTTGTTTTCCGATAAAATGACATCACCATCTTTAACCATTTCATTAGATTTTTTACCTGGAATTATATTTACAATCATGTTTCCAACTAGACCATCTGAACCTATTGAAGCCATAGCATCTTTTTTAATGTGGGATGCAATATCTTCCTCGATTAGCATATCAACTTTTATAAGTGAATCATTTACAATAATAATTTTTTTCACAGTTCCAACGTTTATTCCTGAAAAACGAACGTTATTTCCGTGTTGTAAACCATTTACATTTTTGAAAACGGCACTTATTTGAATGGTTTCATTGAACATATCTTTTTTATTACCAATAAAATAGATAGCAATTATGAAAAATAATGAGCCAATTATGACAAATATTCCAAGTTTAATTTTTTGATTTGTTGATTTTTCCATGTTCTATTTTATTTAAAAAAAGCTTCAATTTTAGGATCTTTAGAGGCAGATAATTCTGTAAAAGTTCCTTCGGCATAATTAATTCCGTCGATTAATAAAATCATACGATTTGCTATGACTCTAGCGCAATCAATATCATGCGTGATTATAATTGACGAAGTTTTATATTTTTCTTGAATTGATTTCATTAACATAATAATTTCTTTTGATGTAATTGGATCTAAACCAGTTGTGGGTTCGTCGTATAAAATTATTTTAGGTTTTAGAATCAAAGTTCGTGCTAAAGCGATTCTACGTTTCATTCCGCCAGATAGTTCATTTGGCATTAAATTGATAGTATTTGCCAAGCCAACATTTTCTAAAGCTTCCATAACAAGTGGAGTTGTATCTTCAATTACTCCAAATTTTTTGGTATGTCTTCGTAACGGAAATTCTAAATTTTCTCTTACCGACATGGAATCATATAAAGCACTTCCTTGAAAAAGAAATCCAACTTCGGTTCTAATTTCATCTAAATCTTCTCTATGAATATCGTTCATGTTTTTGTCCATGATAATAATCGAACCGCTATCAGATTGTTCTAAACCGATTAAACATTTTATCATCACCGATTTACCTGAACCCGATTTACCCATAACTACAAGATTTTCACCTTCATATAAGTCTAAATGAAATCCATCTAAAACATGATTTGTTCCATAACTTTTGTGTAAATCTTTTACTTCTATAATTGGTTTTATGTTCGTTTTTTGCATCATAAATCATAAAATATATTAGTTACAAAAACCGCTATAAAGTCAATAATAAACAGCAACATAGAAATGAAAACAACTGCTTCATTAGCTGCTTTTCCAACTCCTGCAGTTCCTTTTTTACAATTGTATCCTTTGAAACATCCTACAATTCCGATGGCAAATCCAAAGAAAAAACTTTTAATGGTTGATGGAATTACATCACTAAATTCTAAAATATTTATTACTTGATTAATATATAGAGTTAAAGAGACATCTGCTTTTAGATTCTCAACTAAATAAGAGCCATAAATTCCTATAACATCACCAAAAAAAACTAAAAGAGGTAGCATCAATGTTGTGGCTAAAACTCGAGTAACTACTAAATATTTATAAGGATTTGTTCCAGAAACTTCCATGGCGTCAATCTGTTCAGTAACTCGCATTGAACCTAATTCGGCTCCAATTCCTGATCCAATTCTTCCTGCGCAAATCAAAGCTGTTATAATTGGACCTATTTCACGAATTAATGAAACACTCACCATTGAAGGAATCCAAGAAGCTGCTCCAAATTCTTCTAATGTTGGTCGTGATTGTAAGGTAAAAACTAATCCGATAATAAAGCCAGTTACTCCAACTAGTAATAAGGAACGATTTCCCATGTAGTAGCATTGTCGAATAAATTCTTTGAATTCAAATGGACGTTTGAAAACCTCAACAAAAAATTTACCAGTGAAATAGGAGAGTTCACCGATTTCAATAAAGAACGATTTTAAAGATTCTATAAACTTCGAAATCATGTCCATTTTTAAAGAATTAGTTTCATTATGAAACGATTATAATAAAGTTACAACATTTTATTGGATATATTGTGAAAAAAATGAACAAAAAAATCCGTCTCGTTTTATAAACGAGACGGATTGATATTTATAATTTGTATTTACTATTACAAATGTATTACTTCATCATAAGCAGCAGCCACAGCTTCCATAACTGCTTCGCTCATTGTAGGATGTGGATGAATAGATTTTAAAATTTCATGACCAGTAGTTTCTAGTTTTCTTGCTACAACTGCTTCTGCAATCATATCCGTTACACCAGCACCAATCATGTGGCAACCTAACCATTCGCCATATTTTGCATCGAAAATTACTTTTACAAAACCATCTTTTGTTCCAGCAGCAGTTGCTTTTCCTGAAGCTGAGAATGGAAATTTACCAATTTTCAATTCGTATCCTTTTTCTTTAGCTTGTTTTTCAGTCAAACCAACAGAAGCAATTTCTGGAGTTGCATAAGTACAACCAGGAACGTTTCCGTAATCGATTGGTTCTACGTGTAAACCTGCAATTTTTTCAACACAATTAATTCCTTCTGCAGAAGCAACGTGTGCCAAGGCTTGACCTGGAGTTACATCACCAATGGCATAATATCCTGGAACATTAGTTTGGTTGTATGCGTTTACTAAAATCTTGTCTCTATCTGTTGCAATTCCAACTTCTTCAAGACCAATATTTTCGATATTTGTTTTAATTCCAACTGCAGAAAGTAAAATATCAGCTTCAAGAACTTCTTCACCTTTAGCTGTTTTTACATAAGCTTTTACGCCATTTCCAGAAGTATCAATACGTTCTACAGAAGAATTTGTCATGATGTTTACACCAGCTTTCTTCATAGAACGTTCCATTTGTTTCGAAATATCTTCGTCTTCAACAGGAACAATATTTGGCATAAATTCAACAATAGTAACTTCAGTTCCCATTGAATTATAGAAATGTGCAAATTCAACACCAATCGCACCAGAACCAACCACAATCATTTTTTTAGGTTGAGTAGGTAAGGTCATTGCTTGTCTGTATCCAATAACTTTTACACCATCTTGAGGAAGATTTGGTAACTCTCTTGAACGTGCACCAGTTGCAATAATAATGTGGTCTGCTGAATATTCAGTAACTTTACCATCTGCAGCTGTTACATCTACTTTTTTACCTGGTTTTATTTTACCAAAACCATCAATAACGTCGATTTTATTTTTTTTCATCAAGAATTGAACTCCTTTGCTCATGCCGTCAGCAACATCACGTGAACGTTTTACAACGGCAGAAAAGTCTTTGTCAAATTCTTTAATGGTTAATCCATAATCGGAAGCATGTTTTAGGTAATCAAATACTTGAGCCGATTTTAAAAGCGCTTTTGTTGGAATACAACCCCAATTAAGGCAAATTCCACCAAGACTTTCTTTTTCAATAACGGCTACTTTAAAGCCCAATTGAGAAGCACGGATTGCTGTAACATAACCGCCTGGACCACTTCCTAAAACAATAATATCGTATTTCATTTTGTTCGTGTTTATTTTTTATTTGTACAAAATGCAGTCGCTTGCGCTCGTGTCATTATACGTGTGATTTTTTAATTAATTTAGATTGCAAAATTAGTAAAAAACTTTAAAAGTATATGAGTTTAATAGTTTAAAAGTTTAAGTGTTTAAATGGTTACAACTTCTAGCCTAAAGAAGCAATTAAATCTTCTATTTCTTTTTTTTGATCAGCATATTTTAATTGTAATTCCGAACCTTCTCCCATTCTCTTATAGTAGCTAAAAGCCTTTTCTGCAAAGAACTTTTTATGAAAATTTGAAACTTCAAGATAGTTGGGAAATATTTTGTGAAAAAGCATTTCATAATAAGCTTGCCATTCTCGCTCCAATCGGTCTTCAACATATGGTTTTCTTGATTTTTGACGTACATGTACCATTTCGTGCGTAATTAGAGTAAGAACTAAAGGTAACGAAAATTGAAAAATATTTTCAGGGACTCTTATGACTTGTTGTTCTCCAAAATCGCCTTCTGCAGTTAAGAGAATGTAATTTGGTTCCGCTTTTTCTCTAAGTGCAAATCCTTTTAAATTATGATCTTGAATATCAAACATTTTTAGCAACCATTCTGCTGCTTCAATTGTTTTTCCTTCATTGTGATAGGCTTTAATTTTAGTTTTTACTTTTTTGTAATTCATAAAATTATTTTGAAATCATTCTTTTGATTATTGAAACAATAGTGGTTGCAATTATGGCTCCTGAAAATGCTAAGAAAATGTCTTTTTGCGCATCCCAAATATCGCCTTGAGTTCCAAGATATGCATCACCTTGCGCTTTGAAGAAAACGTCGGCAACTGCCCATTCTATCAATTCGTAGAATCCGCTAATAGAAAGTGTAACTTCAATAGGTAATGTCCAAGCAACCCACGATGGAAATTTTAACCATTTCAAAAACATTTCTCGCATTGGGTAAGCCAATAAAAATCCGAAACTGAAATGTACAATTCTATCGTAATGATTTCGAGATAAATCTAAAGCATCTTTAAGCCAATAACCAAAAGGGTTTTCGGCATAAGTATATTTAGAACCATAAACGTGAAGACATAAATAAATGCAAACCAATAAATAGCTTAAATCACTGAAAATAAATTTTTTATAGGTAAAAATCATAAAACCTAGAAATAGAAAGACTAAAGTATTTTCCAAAATCCAATTGGCTGTATCGGTATTTCCTACATAAGAATTTATCCAATTTATCAGAAAAAATCCGATGAAAATTTTTAACCAAGTATTGTTTTTTAAAGGAGTTCTTTCGTCTGAAATTGCAATAGTAAATGCCATAGTTTTATTTAATTTTTATCAAATATAATAAAAACGAAATGGTTTTTAGATTGCTTCCGAAAATTGTGAATCGTACAAGTTTTTGTAATAACCGTTTTCTTTGGTAACCAATTCTTGATGCGTTCCAGATTCTACAATTTGACCTTTGTCCATAACTATGATTTTGTCAGCATTTACAATGGTTGCCAATCTATGCGCAATCACTATAGAAGTTCTATCTTTTGTAATAGTTTCTGTTGCTCTTTGAATCAATTCTTCAGAATAGGTATCAATAGAAGACGTGGCTTCATCCAAAATAAGAATACTCGGATTACTAACATAAGCACGTAAAAAAGCAATCAATTGGCGCTGCCCAGACGATAACATCACGCCGCGTTCTTTTACATTATAATCATAACCGTCAGGCAAACTCATGATGAATTCGTGAACACCAATTTTCTTGGAAGCTGCAATAACTTCTTCACGAGAAACATTAGTATTATTTAAGGTAATGTTGTTATAGATTGTATCAGCAAATAGGAATACATCTTGCAAAACCACAGCAATTTGAGCACGTAAACTTTCTAAAGTAAAGGTGTTAATATCTTGGTTATCAATAGAAATTGTTCCCGAATTGATTTCGTAAAAACGATTTAACAAATTAATAATTGTAGATTTTCCTGCGCCAGTTGAACCTACAATCGCAATAGTTTCACCCGATTTTACTTCTAAAGAAATGCCTTTTAAAACTTCCTCATCTTTTATGTAGCTGAATCGAACGTTTTCAAAACTGATGTTTCCAGCAAAATGTTTGGCTTCAATAGTTCCTGTTTGTTGCACATCTTCTTCGGTGTCTAAAATATCAAAAACTCTATTGGCAGCAATCATTCCCATTTGCATTTCGTTGAATTTATCTGCAATTTGACGCAACGGATTGAACAACATTCCGATGAACATTGTATAAGAAAATAAATCTCCAAACGTAGTAAATTTGTCACCATCTAAAATATGAAAACCTCCATAAAGCACTACAAAACCTAATGTTAAAGACGAAATAATATCTGCGATTGGAAAGAAAATGGAGTTATATAAAATGGTTTTTATCCAAGCAACATTGTGTTTTTGATTGATGTCTTTAAATTTTTGATATTCAATATCTTCACGATTAAACAGTTGCACGATTTTCATTCCTGTAACACGTTCTTGTACAAACGTATTCAAATTTGCCACTTGATTTCTTACTTCTTCAAAAGCCACTTGCATTTTACGTTGGAAGATTCTTGTGATGTAAACCAAGATTGGCATAGCTGCAATTACAATCCAAGTTAGTTTCCAGTTCATGTAAAACATGATGATTAGACAAGCCAACATTTTTAGCAAATCACTGATAATCATAAACAAACCTTGACTAAAAATTCTAGCAATTTGTTCGATATCAGAAACTGAACGCGTAACTAATTGTCCAACAGGTGCGTTGTCAAAATATTTCATTCTAAAACTCAACATGTGTTTGAAAAGTTTAGTTCGAATGTCTTTGATAATATTTTGCCCCAGAAGATTTGCCCAAAAAACAAAGAAAAACTGAAAAACGCCTTCTAATAATAATACAACTCCCATCAATGAAACATAAAGTAACAACCCATTTTGATCATGAGGTTTTATGTAATGGTCAACGGTTTGTTTCAATAAATATGGTCGTAATGAAGCGAAAACCGCTAACAAAACTGCAGCAGCAATTACGCCATAAAAAACTGTTTTATAGGGTTTGGTGTATTTTAAAATTCGTTTAAATAAATTTATGTCGAACGCTTTTGCTTTCATTAATTTAATATTAGATTTTAGATATCAGATTTTAAATATAAAAAGTGATGTCTATATTCTATTCTTTATTTTCTAAAAAAGGATATTCCACTTTTGTCAAATACAATCCGTGTGCAGGAACTGAAAATCCAGCTTTTTTTCGGTCTTTGCTTTCAATTATTTGAATAAAGTCTTGCAAAGATACTTTTTCTAATCCTATATTTACCATAGTTCCAACAATTGCTCGAACCATATTTCTCAGAAATCGATCTGCTGAAATTGTGAATACTAATCGATTGTCATTCTTGGTCCAATTAGCTTCAAAAATTGTACAATTAAATGTATTTACATCGGTATGAACTTTTGAAAAACATTCAAAATCAATATAATTGAAAAGTATTTTGCATGCATCATTCATTTTGTCAAGGTCCAAATTATTTTGATTGTACCATGAATCGTCACTTTCGAATGCATCTTTTTTGGTATGGATATGGTATTCGTAAGTTCGTTTTGTTGCGTCAAATCGGGCATGAGCTTCATTGTGAACTATATGAATATTCAAAATGGCAATGTCTTTTGGTAAAAATGAATTGAGTTTATGACTTAAATATGGAATATCAATTTCTTGGTCATAATCAAAATGCGCAAACATTTGTTTTGCATGAACACCAGAATCCGTTCGACCAGCTCCAACAAGTTCAATATCTGTTTTCAAAATCGTAGAAAGTGCTTTGGTCAAAGTTTCTTGAACAGAAGTTGCGTTTGGCTGATATTGCCATCCGTGATAGTTAGTTCCTTTGTAAGCAAATTCTAGAAAGTATCTCAAAATTTAGTATTCAGTGTTCAGTTGGCAGTGTTCAGTTTAAAACACTTTTGCAAATTTACAAAGATTTTAATAGATTGAATGTTTAAAGTTTTCCTAAATAATTAACTTTGCGACTTAGTGCCTTTGCGGCAAATAATATGAAAAAAATCCTTTTACTTTCTGATACGCACAGTCATATTGATGATACAATTTTAAAATATGTAAATCAAGCAGATGAAGTTTGGCACGCAGGCGATATTGGTGATTTGGTTGTAACCGATACCATTAAAAAACTAAAACCACTTCGAGCAGTCTTCGGAAACATTGACGACGACAAAGCTCGAATGGAATTTCCTTTAAATAATCGCTTCTTGTGTGAAGGTGTTGATGTATGGATTACACATATAGGCGGTTATCCGGGAAAATACAATCAAGCGGTTCGTGAGGAATTGAAGTTAAATCCACCAAAATTATTCATCTGTGGACATTCGCACATATTAAAGGTGCAATTTGATAAAAGTTTGAATTTACTTCACATGAATCCAGGAGCATGTGGTATTTCAGGATTTCACCAAGTGCGAACAATGTTGCGATTTGAAATTGATGGCAATAAAATTCAGAATTTGGAGATTGTGGAAATAGGGAAGAGGTAGTATTCAGTAATCAGTAATCAGTGTTCAGTAATCAGTGTTCAGTAATCAGTGTTCAGTAATCAGTGTTCAGATTGTTTGTAATCTTATTATAATCTGTGAATCTGTGGCTACTATTTCAAACAAAAAAATCCCAAACTTTCGTTCAGGATTTTCTTCGCACTAATAAACTAAGTTTATAGGTTTATCTCAATCGGTCAACAGATTTTACGAGATCTTCATCCTTCTTGATGGCTTTGTTGGCCAAAACCAGCATAACGATAGAAATGATAGGTAGAAACATCCCAATACCTTTCTCAGAAACTACAGGAGTTTCTCCAGATAAATTTAGTGAACGATAAACAAATAATCCTAATAAAATTAAATTTAATATCATATTCAATCTGTTAAAAACAAATTGTTGTTGTCTTTTTTTAAAGGATATTATACTTAATACTGTTAAAGCAGTACTCAATCCAAACAAAACTTGGTATAGCATTTTACTCATAAAATAGAATTCTTTTCCATCTTCAAATTTCCAAAGCGGAAACACAAATGGAAGCACTCCTACAAGAATGAATACAATAGCTAAATAAACGGTTTGAATTCTTTGTAACATTATTACTTATTTATAACGCAAAAATATATTTTCTTTTTTTAAAAAACTATTGCTTGATAGAAAATTATTCGTATTATTGCATAACAAATCCGTAAGTACTTCAAAAACACGGATGTTCCAATAAAAAAATCACCACACATTTTGTATTGTCATTCAATCCATTAAAATATATATAAACATTTATGTTTGATAGTTCTGCATTAAAAGGAATGAAGTTATCTGAACTTCAAGAAATTGCCAAATTGGCTAAAACCATAAAATTTAACGGTGTAAAGAAAGATGCTTTAATTGAGCAAATCTTACAACATCAAGCCGCAACTTCATCTGATAGTTCTCAGGAAAAAGTAGCTGCACCAAAAGAAGAGAAAGTAAAAAGAGCTAGAATCGCTCCTGAAGCTTCTCCGAAAATTGAAAAAAAATCGAAAGACTTATTTTCTGAAACTCCTGTTGAACAGTTAGAACCTTCAGTTCAGGAAGAAGTCGCTCCAGTAAAAGAAGTTACTTCTAAACCAGAAAAATTTCAAAAGAAACCTAAGTTTGTAAAACCTGCAAAGGTTACATCAGAGGATAATACAGCAGAAAGTACTCCAAAAGAAGAAGAAACTTCAACTGAAGGAACTCAACAAGCTACAGAAAATGCTCCTGTAAAACATCAAAATCCTAATCAGAAGCATAAAAACCAAAATCCTAATCAAAACCCAAACCAGAATCCTAATCAAAACGGTAATGGTAACGGAAATCCGAATCAGAATCCAAATCAAAACCCAAATTTTAAGAATAAAAACAAACCCAACTTCCGCGATGCCGATTACGAGTTTGACGGAATCATTGAAAGTGAAGGTGTTTTAGAAATGATGCCCGATGGATATGGATTTTTGCGTTCTTCAGATTATAATTACTTAGCTTCGCCAGATGATATTTATCTTTCAACATCGCAAATTCGTTTGTTCGGATTAAAAACTGGTGATACTGTAAAAGGAGTAGTGCGTCCGCCAAAAGAAGGTGAGAAATTTTTTCCATTAGTAAGAGTTTTAAAAATAAATGGTCACGATCCGCAAGTCGTTCGTGATAGAGTTTCGTTTGATCATTTAACACCAATATTTCCACAAGAAAAATTCAGAATTGCCGACAGACAAGCCAGCACTTCAACAAGAATAATCGATTTATTTTCACCAATAGGTAAAGGACAACGTGGAATGATTGTGGCACAACCAAAAACAGGTAAAACAATGTTGCTAAAAGACATCGCCAATGCCATTGCTGCCAATCATCCAGAAGTTTATTTAATCGTTTTATTAATTGACGAACGTCCAGAAGAGGTAACCGATATGCAACGAAGCGTTCGTGGAGAAGTTATCGCTTCAACTTTCGACCGTGAACCAATGGAACACGTTAAAATTGCCAATATTGTTCTTGAAAAATCTAAACGATTGGTAGAATGTGGTCACGATGTAGTGATTCTTTTAGATTCGATTACACGTTTGGCAAGAGCTTACAATACGGTTCAACCTGCATCAGGAAAAGTACTTTCAGGTGGAGTTGATGCCAATGCATTGCAAAAACCAAAACGTTTCTTCGGAGCAGCTCGTAATGTAGAAAACGGTGGTTCGTTAAGTATCATCGCAACAGCATTGACTGAAACTGGTTCGAAAATGGATGAAGTAATCTTCGAAGAATTCAAAGGAACAGGTAATATGGAGCTACAATTAGATAGAAAAATTGCTAATCGTAGAATTTTCCCAGCCATCGATTTAACGTCTTCAAGTACGCGTCGCGACGATTTATTATTAGACGAAAACACATTAAAACGAATGTGGATTCTACGTAAATTCCTAGCCGACATGAACCCAGTAGAAGCAATGGATACCATAAACGATAAAATCAAGAAAACTAGAAATAACGAAGAGTTTTTAATTTCTATGAATGATTAATTTCAATTATTCAATATGTAATAACCGAGCAGCAATGTTCGGTTTTTTTGTTTTTAGGAGCGAAAGGCTTGGGAGTTTTTGGTTTCCGTGTTCCTGCTATCCATTACAATCTCGTCCCAAAAGACGAGATTTTCATTTCTATCAGGGCTAAATAGTAATCTTTAAACACTAAATTCAGTTTTCAAAAGACTTTTTTCTAAATAAAAAAGCCATTCCATAAAGGAACAGCTTCTGTAATTTATTTTTTGAAAATCTTCGCGCCTTAGCGTCTTCGTGGCAAATTACTCCTTTGCAGCTAAATATCTTTCAGCATCCAAAGCCGCCATACAACCAGTTCCAGCAGCAGTAATGGCTTGTCTGTAAACGTGATCGGCAGCATCACCACCCACAAAAACTCCAGCAACATTAGTTTTAGAAGTTCCAGGAATGTTTACAATATAACCTGTTTCGTCTAATGTTAAATAGTCTTTAAAAATATCCGTATTTGGTTTGTGTCCAATAGCTACAAAAAATCCAGTTGCAGGAATTTCAAGTTCTTCGTTTGTAGTTTTGTTTAAAGCTTTTACGCTAGTAACAACTTGACCATCACCTAATACTTCAACTGTATCGTGGTTCATTAAAATTGTGATATTTTCAGTATTTCTAACACGTTGTTCCATGATTTTAGAAGCTCTAAATTTCTCACTTCTTACCAACATAGTAACTTTTTTACACAGTTTAGATAAGTAATGCGCTTCTTCACACGCAGAATCTCCAGCACCAACAATTACAACTTCTTGGTTTCTGTAGAAAAATCCGTCGCAAACCGCACAAGCAGAAACTCCGCCACCCATATTCAAATAATGTTGTTCAGATGGAAGACCTAAATATTTTGCTGTTGCACCAGTTGAAATAATTACGGTTTCGCAGTGAATTTCTTTAGAATCATTTACCCATACTTTGTGAATTTCTCCAGAGAAGTCAACTTTTGTAACCCAACCATCACGAACATCAGTTCCAAAACGTTTGGCTTGTTCTTCAATACCAATCATCATTTGTGGTCCAGTAATTCCTTCAGGATTTCCAGGCCAGTTTTCTACTTCATTGGTAGTGGTTAATTGTCCACCAGGTTGCGTTCCTTGATAAAGAACCGGATTCATATTAGCTCTAGCTGCATAAATTGCCGCTGTATAACCAGCAGGACCAGAACCTATTATAAGACATTTTACTTTTTCTATTGTATCAGACATGACTAGTTTGTTTTTATGAAATGCAAAGGTAAGTTTTTCTTAAAATATTTTAATGTAAAGTAGTTGACAAAAAACTATTTTAATATAAATTTTAATTATTCTTTGAAAAGATTTTGAGAAGTAATTTTTAGTATTATATTTGCACTCGCTTTCGGGGTGTAGCGTAGCCCGGTTATCGCGCCTGCTTTGGGAGCAGGAGGCCGCAGGTTCGAATCCTGCCACCCCGACAAAAGTCTTTTCATTTATTTGAAAGGACTTTTTTCTTTTTAACAAATTCAATATTTATTTTTAAAAATAAAAAAACCGAGCTAAACTCGGTTATAATAATTATTTCGTTGGTTTTTTCCTTAAAATAGCACTGTCAACAAATCGTTTCAATTCTACTTTTTGATCACCATACAATTCAATTTCCGATTTTCCTGAAGCTTCTATAATTATATTTGAAGTACATAAAACACTAACATTAGTGTATGATTCCGATATGACGGAAACATTTTTTGAAGTTAATTTTTTTCCATCAAATGTTGCATTATTGTCTAAACGAAGTTTTAAATCGTCAACATCTCCTTCTACAACTGCATCCGTTTTTTGATACATATCAAAAGTTAAATCTTTTGAAGTGATTAAAGCTTTTAGTTTAGCGTTTTTACTCAACGTTATCGAAGATTTATCCGCTTTTGAATTCAATTCAATTTTAGATTTATCATCCATAATTAAAGTAAAATTCTTCGCTTTTGAATTAATGAACAACTTAGATTCGTCATAACTTTTAAGAGTAATATTTTCTAACTCTATGTCTGCAAGAGCTGTCACACTTGATTCGTTTCTAGTAATTATTGATTTAAAAGTATCTGTATATGTAATTCTGACGCTTAATTTTTTATAACCAAAAGCATTTTTTAAAGTTGATAATTTTAAAGTTGAACCATTTAAAACAATATCAATAGCATCATGTAAATTATCGTCGGCTTCAATTTCTAATCCACATTCAGTTCCTTTTACAATAAAAACTTCGATGTTATCTAAAACTTCGATAGCTTCAAAAGGTTCTATTTTCTTAATTTCTGTAGTTACAATTTTTGAACCTTTTACTTTTTCTTTCTTTTGAGAATAGGAGAGAGTAGTTATCAATAATAAGGTAAGGAAGATTGTTTTTTTCATTATGTATTTAATTTGAGGTCAAATTTATGAAAAGCAATGTTAATAGAATTATAAAATCTATCATAATTATTTCACACGGACACTCCATTCGAAATCCATTTCAGAAACTTGGTCACCTTTTTCATCAACGCCTATTGATTTTAGCCAAAGTGTTTGTCCTTCTCCAGTTGCTATGGTTTTCTTGATAGCATCTTCAATTATAGTGCCATCATTGCAAGTAAATGTTATTCTTCCTTTAGCTTTTTTGGTAAAGTTTCCTTTGTTATTGGCAACTAACATCGAAATATTTTTACCGCTCTTCTTTATTTGATACATAACTAAAGCACCAGTAGTAAGCTCAGCTGCCATAGCTTGAATCGCAAAATACATTGAATTAAACGGATTCTGATTAAACCAACGGTGTTTTACTGTCGCAACACATTTTTCAGGTGAAATGTATTTTGTTCTTACTCCGCACCAAAATGCAGAAGGTAATTTGAAAAATAAAAAAGTATTCAATTTTGAAGGTGAAAATTTCATGAAGTATTGATTTTGTTGTAAATATACAAAAAATACTATGCACTCATACTAAAACCTTAATGTTAATAAAATGTTAAATTTAAGTACTTTGTAATGCATAATACCTTTTTTTGGTTGTATCTTTGTATAAGAAATTAATAAGCTATCTATAGTATTGTTGAAATCAAATTTTAATCATCAATCAAAAATCAAAATAAAATGACACCAACTAACGAACGTACCATTGCATCAGTAACACATTTGAGTTCCTTTGCTCAATATGTTTTTCCATTAGGAAATTTTATTGCTCCTATAATTATATGGAGTGCTAAAAAAAATGATTCTGAATTTGTAGACTATAACGGAAAACAAATTTTGAATTTTCAGTTAAGCGTTTTTATGTATAGTTTAATTTTAGTTTTAATTTCTTTACCGCTTTTAATCTATGGATTTGTAGATTTGATAGGAACCAATTGCACCTTTAGTAATTTTGAAATTGAATTCAATAGTTTTAGAAATCAAGAAATCACAACTTTCATCGGAATCGCAATTGTAGCATTTGTACTTTTTATGTTTCTAAAAGTATTTGAATTTATACTAATTATATATGCCGCAGTAAAAGCTTCCAATGGTGAGCGTTATAAATATCCTTTAACAATACCATTCTTTAAATAATAAGTTTCAATCATCAATAAAATCAATCAAAAAAAATGAACAGTTTAATTAAAAAATCAAAATCGAATTATGAACATTGAAAACACAAAAGCCCAAATGCGAAAAGGTGTTTTAGAGTTCTGCATCTTATCTGTTTTAAAAGAAAAAGAAGCCTACACATCTGAAATACTAGACACTTTAAAAAACGCAAAATTGCTTGTAGTAGAGGGAACAGTTTATCCGCTATTGACAAGATTAAAAAATGACGGTTTACTCAACTATCGTTGGGAAGAATCAACTTCAGGTCCGCCAAGAAAATATTATGAGTTGACCGAATTAGGAAAAACATTTTTAAACGAATTAAACGGAACTTGGACAGAACTTTCTGACGCCGTAAACATCATAACCAATCAAAAATAACAATCATGAACAAAACAGTAAATATTAATATAGGTGGTTTATTCTTTCACATAGATGAAGATGCATACCAAAAGTTATCAAGATATTTTGATGCTATAAAACGTTCACTTTCAAATTCATCAGGTAAAGATGAAATCATGAAAGACATTGAAATGCGTGTAGCTGAGCTTTTTACAGAAAGACAAAAAAGCGACAAACATGTTATCAATAATGTTGATGTTGATCAAGTAGTTGCCGTTATGGGACAACCAGAAGATTATCGAATTGACGATGATGCTGAAGCTTCTAAAAACGAACCATTTTATGTTCCAAATAAAACTAAAAAATTATACCGTGATAAGGATAGAGGTTTAATTGCAGGTGTTTGTACAGGTTTAGGTCATTACACAGGAATTGACTCTGTTTGGATAAAAATAATTTTCTTAATTTTTGCATTAGTAAGTTTTGGTTGGTTTTTAATTGTGTATTTAATCCTTTGGATTGCAACTCCAAAAGCCATTACAACTTCTGAAAAATTAGAAATGACAGGCGAACCGGTAACCATTTCAAACATTGAAAAAAAAGTTAGAGAAGAGTTTGAAAACGTTTCTGATAAAATAAAAAATGCAGATTACGACAAAATGGGAAACCATATAAAGTCAGGAGCTGAATCAGCAGGTTCTAAATTAGGAAATGCTTTTACATCAGTTTTTGGAGCTTTTGCCAAAGTTTTAGGTGCATTAATAGTTGTTTTTTCATCATTTTTATTTTTAGTTGTTGCGGTAGTTTCAGTGGTGATGTTATTTTCATCTTCAATGCCCGATAATAAAATAGTTGAATTTATCAAAACGCCCATAGGATTAGAAACGCCAATATGGGCGCAAGGAATTTTATTCTTTCTTGCTGCAGGAA
This sequence comes from Flavobacterium koreense, assembly GCF_054776075.1. Taxonomy (NCBI): domain Bacteria; kingdom Pseudomonadati; phylum Bacteroidota; class Flavobacteriia; order Flavobacteriales; family Flavobacteriaceae; genus Flavobacterium; species Flavobacterium koreense. The sequence goes on from NZ_BAAHCF010000029.1 coordinate 258,457, forward strand.
TTCCATTGTTTTTTCTTATCATTCTAGGTTTGAAATTATTAGTAACTAATTTAAAATCAATTGGAAATATTGCTAAATACAGTTTGTTAGCCATTTGGATTATAGCAATAGGTATTTTAATTTCTTTAGGAATCAGCGAAGCTAATCAGTTGGCTTATTCGGGAAAGGCTTTAGATAAACAAAATATAACTGTTGCAGCAACGGATACCTTAAAAGTAAGATTTGCCTACAATGATTTTTATTCAAAAAGAATTGACGATAGAAGCGATTACAGAATTGTGCAAGATTCACTTGGAAATGAAGTAATTCATTCAACAAACGTTACCATTCATTTGAAAAAAACGGATAAAGCTTTTCCATATGTTCAAGTTGAAAAATTAGCCCAAGGAAAATCATTTGCAGAAGCCAATCAAAGAGCTCAAAAAATTAAATATAGCTACAAAATTGTTGGTAACGAATTAATTCTAGACAACTATTTTATTACAGAGACAAAAAATAAATTTAGAGGTCAAATGGTTGAGGTTTATCTTTATTTACCAGAAGGAATTGTGTATTATCCAAGTGAAAATGTAGAGCAATATTTAAGTGGAAACAACGCTGATTTCGATTACTATTATGGTCCAGAAGGATATAAATATAAAGTGAATGGTTCAGAATTAGATTGTTTAAATTGTCCAGACGATGACTCTCAAAATAATGATGCAGAAACAGAAGATATCAATGTTATTGAAGAAAATGATTCTATCAAAACGGTTTCAGTAAAGGTAAATGGTAAAGAAGTAATTCAAACCACAACAGGAAAAAATGAGCCAGGAAGCTTAACAATCAACAAAGACGGAATAATCATTAAAACTAAATAATCATGATAAAATTTATAGTTTTTTGTACAAAAATATTGGTTGTAGCGATTGTAGCTTTATTGTTCTCGTCCTGCAAATACAATATGGGAATTGAAGGAAACGGAAATGTGACAAAAGAAAAAAGAATCATATCCGATAAGTTTACCAAAGTTGAAGTAAGTCACGGAATTGAACTTATTGTAGAGCAAGGAGAATCAGTAATGGTTGAAGTTGAAACCGATCAAAATCTTCAAAAACAATTGATTACCAAAGTTGAAAACGGAACGTTAGTTGTTAAATTTGAAGGTAATATCAACAATACAAGTGCTGAAACAGTAAGAATTCGTATGCCTAAAATTGAAGGTATTTCTGCAGATAGTGGAGCAGAAGTCACAAGCAAAAACACTTTGTTAGGAAATACAACCATCATATTAGAAGCAGATAGTGGTTCAAATATCGATGTCGTTTTAGAGTATGATGCTATTGAACTTCATGCTGATAGCGGAGCAGAAATTAAAGCAGAAGGGAAAGCATTAAAACTTAAAACTCATGCCGATAGTGGAGCTGAAATTGATGCTTCAAATTTATTAGCAAACGAAGTAACTTCTCACGCAGATAGCGCAGCTTCAATAACTGTTCATCCAATTGTAAGTTTAAATGCTGATGCCGATAGTGGAGGTTCAATTGAATACAATTCCAAACCCAAAACCATCATAAAAAAAGAAGATTCTGGAGGAAGTGTATCTTCAAGTATTTAGAATTTATTTATAGTTTTAGTTGTACCGAAAATCCCAGCGAAAGTTGGGATTTTTAATTTAATCCGAACTCGTTTCAGATTCTCAAGAACTCGTTTCAGTTGATTTTGTCACACTGAGCGCAGTCGAAGTGCTTTTAAATTCGTGTAATCTGTGTTAAATTCATTCGTGGCAATTTGTGCAATTCGTGGCAACTTTATTAAATATAATTATTCAACAAAAGTTAAACCAATACCAATTAACTTAGATTTTAGAATCATAAATCGTAATTTTGAATAAAAAAGAAAATGAAAGTTTTAATTACAGGTGCAACAGGTTTAATTGGAAAAGAATTGGTAGCAGTGCTTCTCAAAAACAATCATACCGTTCACTATCTTACAACATCGTCACAAAAAATCCAAAATAAAGACAATTACTATGGCTTTTATTGGAATCCACAAGAAGGAAAAATTGATGATAATTGTCTCGATGGTGTCGATACTATTGTTCACCTTGCAGGTGCATCCATTTCACAAAGATGGACCGATTCTTACAAACAAGAATTAATTGAAAGTCGCGTTTTGTCTGCCAATTTACTGTTCAATTTACTCAAAAAAGCACCACATCAGGTAAAACATTTTATCTCAGCATCTGGAACAGCCATCTATCCTGATAGCTATTCCAACATTTATGACGAAACATCAACCCAAATAGACAATACATTTCTCGGTCATGTAGTTCAAAAATGGGAGGAAAGTGCTAATCAATTCAAATTACTAAATTTAAAAGTCACCAAACTTCGCACGGGAATCGTTTTTTCCGAAAAAGGCGGTGCGCTTCTAGAAATGATAAAACCTATCAAAATGTATGTTGGTTCAGGTTTTGGTTCAGGAAAACAAATGCAATCTTGGATTCATTTAACCGATGTAGCTAATCTTTATTATTTTGTGATTCAAAATCAAACGGAAGGTATTATCAATGCAGTTTCACCGAATCCTGTTAGTAATCAAGAGTTAACAAAAGCCATCGCAAAACAACTAAAAAGACCTTTGTTTTTGCCAAATGTTCCTCAATTTGTTATGAAATTAATCCTCGGCGAAATGCATATTCTGCTTTTCAACAACAAGAATATTCTTCCAAAAAAAGCCCAAGAAATCGGTTTTAAATATCAATTTCCAACACTTAACGAAGCGCTTGAAAACATCATAAAATAAAAAAAGTTCTAGTTTTTGCTAGAACTTTTTTCAACTTGAATTAATAATATCTTTTGCTTTTCAGCGAATCATAACCTTTTATAAATTCAAATATAACGATTTCGAGGAGCAAAACTCTTAAAGTTTTATTAAAGTTTTTAAGAAGCATCACTTCAGGCATTTTTTAATCCATTTTCGCGCTGTCCGAGTTACATGGTAACTTCTCCCATCACGGCTAAACTCCATCTTTAGGTTTCTAAATTCAGTTTTTCACGAGATATTATTCTTAAATATCAATTAAAATCTTTGTGTTCTTCTCGATTTCTTTGTGACTTTATGGTAAAAATTTGTGACAATTTGACATTTTTAAAGAAATGGCAGTACTTTTGCAAACTAAATCTTCGTGATAAAAAGTCAATAATGAACATCAAAAATATATTTAAAAACAAAAGCACAATGAGTACTGAAAATACTGATAAAGAAATTCTTGAAAATGAAAATGAAATGGCAACTCAATCTGAAGGAAACCCTACAAATGAAGCAACGCCAGAAGTTGAAGCAGCAGAAGAATTAACCGTTGAGCAAAAACTAGAGGAAGAATTAGCTAAAGAAAAAGATAAATTTTTACGCCTTTTTGCCGAATTCGAAAACTATAAAAAACGTACTTCAAAAGAGCGCATCGATTTATTCAGAACTGCCAATCAAGAAGTTTTACAAGCCATGTTGCCAGTTCTTGACGATTTTGACAGAGCTATGACACAGATTGCCAAATCTGATGACGAAGTGCTTTTAAAAGGAGTAGAATTAATTCACGAAAAATTAAAATCAACACTAGTTTCCAAAGGATTAGAAGAAGTTGAAATAAAAGCAGGTGACTCCTTTGACGCCGATTTCGCAGAAGCAATTACCCAAATTCCAGCACCATCAGACGATTTAAAAGGTAAAATTGTCGATGTCATAGAAAAAGGATACAAATTAGGAGACAAAATTATCCGTTTCCCAAAGGTTATTTTAGGACAATAATATATTTTTATGTATTAAGTTTTCTGCATTGTCTTACTACTTAATACTTAAATCTTAATACAACAACATGAAAAAAGATTTTTACGAAATATTAGGCATCACAAAAAGTGCCTCACCAGAAGAAATAAAAAAAGCTTATCGAAAGAAAGCCATAGAATTTCACCCTGACAAAAATCCAGGAAATGCTGAAGCAGAAGAAAATTTTAAATCTTGTGCAGAAGCTTATGAAGTTTTAAGCGATCCAAACAAAAAAGCAAAATACGACCAATACGGACATCAAGCATTCGATGGCGCTGGAGGTTATGGTGGTGGCGGTCACATGAATATGGATGATATTTTCAGCCAATTCGGTGATATTTTTGGTGGCGCTTTTGGTGGCAGCGGATTTGGTGGTTTCGGAGGAAATTCTGGAGGACAACGTCGCGTAAAAGGAAGCAATCTTCGTATCAAAGTTAAATTAACTCTGGAAGAAGTTGCCAATGGTGTTGAGAAAAAAGTAAAAGTTAAAAGAAAAATCCAAGCTCCGGGTGTTCGTTATAAAACCTGTTCGGCATGTAATGGTCAAGGTCAGGTTTTGAGAGTAACCAATACGATTTTGGGTAGAATGCAAACCGCAACGACTTGTCCAACATGTGGTGGCGCAGGGCAAACAATTGAAAGCAAACCCAACAATGCCGATGCGCACGGAATGATTCTAGAAGACGAAACTGTTTCAATCAAAATTCCAGCAGGAGTTGTTGATGGCATGCAGCTAAAAGTTTCCGGAAAAGGAAATGACGCACCAGGAAATGGAATTGCAGGTGACTTAATTGTAGCCATTGAAGAATTAGAACACGAATTTTTGAAACGTGAAGGTGAAAATCTTCACTACGATTTATATATAAGTTACCCAGAAGCAGCTTTAGGAGTTTCTAAAGAAATTGAAGCAGTAAACGGAAAAGTTCGTATCAAACTAGAAGAAGGAATCCAATCGGGTAAGATTTTACGATTAAAAGGTAAGGGAATTCCGAGTTTAAACAGCTACGGAAGTGGTGATTTATTAGTTCACGTAAACGTTTGGACACCAAAGACATTAAACAAAGAACAACGACAATTCTTTGAAAAATCGCTAACGGATGATAACTTTATTCCGCATCCAGAAAAGAGCGATAAATCTTTTTTTGAAAAAGTTAAAGATATGTTTTCATAATTATAAAATTATTTCTACATTTGACTAATTACTTGGAAACAGGTAATTTCTTTTTCATAGCAATTTTTCCCATCCTTGTGTCAAAATAAGGGTGGGTTTTTTTTGTAACAAAAACTTTCAAATAGCTACTAATTCTGTACTTTTACACAAATTAATTTTCATAATGAGCAATATACTTGAAGTAAAAAATGTCGTAAAGCAATATGGTGATTATACCGCGCTAAACGAAGTTTCTCTTTCAGTTCCAAAAGGCAGCATCTACGGACTTCTTGGTCCGAATGGCGCCGGAAAAACATCCTTAATTAGAATCATCAACCAAATTACAATGCCCGATAGTGGTGAAGTAATCCTAGATGGCGAACCTTTAAAACCAGAACACGTTGCCTTCATCGGATATATGCCAGAAGAACGAGGCTTATACAAAACCATGAAAGTTGGTGAGCAATGTTTATATTTAGCACAATTAAAAGGTTTATCTAAGCAAGAAGCCAAAACGCAATTAGATTATTGGTTTGATAGACTAGAAATTCAAGGTTGGTGGAACAAAAAAATGCAAGAACTTTCCAAAGGAATGGCTCAGAAAGTACAATTTGTGGTTACTGTTTTACATAAACCCAAATTATTAATTCTAGACGAACCTTTCTCAGGATTTGATCCAGTAAATGCCAATTTGATTAAAGACGAAATCATCGAATTGAACAAGCAAGGAACATCTGTAATTTTTTCAACACACCGAATGGAAAGCGTTGAAGAAATGTGCGATTACATTGCGTTGATTCACAAATCCAATAAACTGATTGAAGGAAAACTAACTGATGTCAAAAAACAATTCAGAACCAACAGTTACGAAGTCGGAATTCTAAGCAACAATATCGAAGGTTTAATGTATGATTTATCACAAAAATTCACACTTTCTCAAACCGATTTTAAATCACTAAATGACGAATTAAAACTAGAAATCAACCTTGGAACCGCAACTCCTAATGAATTACTAAACACTTTAATTCAACGTGGGCAAGTAACCCATTTTATGGAAAAAATCCCAAGTGTAAACGATATTTTTATTAAAACTGTAACGGAATAAAAAATCAATTTTCAAATCCCAAATTCCAAGAAAGAAGCAAAATAAATTTTGGAATTTGGAATTTTAAATATTGGAATTTAAAATATATATGAGCAAGCTACTACTAATCATAAAAAGAGAATTCATTGCCAAAGTTCGCAATAAATCCTTCATTGTAATGACGTTTTTGAGTCCTTTGTTATTTGTCGGAATTGGAGTTTTTGTTGGTTATTTGAGCCAAATGAAAGCCGATTTAAAAACCATTGCCATACACGACGAAACCGGAAGATTTGTCAATGATTTCAAAAGCGATGAAGAATACAAATACTTAAATTTATCCAACGTAGATTTAAAAGTCCTAAAGGATAGCATCATCAGCGAAAGCTATGAAGGCCTTTTAATTATTCCAAAATCTACTGATAATACTTCACTTCAAAAGAACATTCAATATGTTTCTAATGATAGTCCAGGTGTTATGTTCGTGGAAGATATTGAAGACGTGATAGCTAAAAGAATTACGGCTGAAAATTATCAAAAACAAGGTTTAGATACCTTAAAAATCAATCAATCGAAAGCAGATGTTTCTATAAAACTAAACAAAGCATCGGGTGAAACTGCCTTGAAAGGATTAAACGAAATCAAAATCGGAATCGGTGGCGCATTTGGATATTTAATCATGATGTTTATAGTTATTTACGGAAACATGGTTATGCGAAGCGTTATTGAAGAGAAAACGTCTCGTATTATTGAAGTCATCATTTCGTCAGTAAAACCATTCCAGTTAATGATGGGAAAAATTATTGGAACCTCATTAGCAGGAATTTTGCAATTTCTTATTTGGGCATTACTTGGTATGACAGCGATGTTCATCATGTCGTCCATTTTTGGTGTTCAAATGGGAGCAACAGCATCAGTACAAACACAAGAAGCAATGCAAATGGCTCAAAAAGGAATGGGTAGCGATATTCAAATGTATATTAAAGAATTATGGAATTTGCCAATAGCGACAATTCTAATATCTTTCATTATTTATTTCATAGGAGGATATTTTCTTTATAGTTCATTTTACGCATCCATTGGAGCTGCGGTTGACAACGAAACCGATTCACAACAATTCTTGTTACCTATAATAATGCCTTTAATCTTGGGAGTTTACATCGGATTTTTCACCGTAATAAACGATCCACACGGAACAGTGGCAACCGTTTTTTCAATGATTCCACTCACATCACCAATCGTAATGATGATGCGAATTCCTTTTGGTGTGCCTTGGTGGCAAATTGCAATCTCAATGACCTTACTTTTTGGTACATTTCTTGGTGTAGTTTGGTTTGCAAGTAAAATTTACCGCGTCGGAATTCTAATGTACGGTAAAAAACCATCTTGGAAAGAACTTTATAAATGGCTTAAATATTAATTAAAATGAAAACCTTTTTTCGATTATTCTCTGTAGCAACTATATCTATTTTGCTTCATTCGTGTGTTGGATATAATCCTCATGAAATTTTTACTCCTTTAAAAACTGATTACAAAGATAATTGTCCATCACCACCAACCGAAGTTCAATTACTTTTTGAAGGCGAACCAGTCAATTTTGAATACGAAAGAGTCGGTTTAATAGAAGTACAAGCAGAATATACAGGAAGAGAAGAAGACCAACTAAAAACACTTACTAATCTAGCAAAATCAAAATGTTGTGATGCCGTAATAGGAATTAAAAAAGGTTATGTAACAAGAGAAATGGGATTGGTTTTTACAACAGAACCTAATCAAACTTTTCAAGCGGTATCCTTTTCAGGTATTGCTGTTATAAAGAAAAAGTAAAATTATTTGAAGCGAATGGCTCGGGCTTTATCAGTAATCCTTGTTCCTGCTTTCCGCGTTACACGGTAACTGCTCCAATCAGGGCTAAGAGAAAAACCATTTTAATTTTTGTTACCTTTGAACTCTCAACATCCAATTTACAACATATAAAAGAGTATGTCAAAAATATTAATCATAGAAGACGAAGCATCCATCAGAAGAGTTTTAACCAAAATCCTTTCTGAAGAAAATGATACTTACCAAGTAGAAGAAGCCGAAGATGGCGTTCAAGGACTTGAAAAAATAAAAAATTCCGATTACGATTTAGTTCTTTGCGACATCAAAATGCCAAAAATGGACGGTGAAGAATTATTAGAAGCCGTAAAAAAAATCAAACCCGAAATTCCAATCGTAATGATCTCAGGTCACGGCGATATGGAAACAGCTATCAATACTATGCGTCTTGGCGCATTTGATTACATCTCAAAACCACCAGATTTAAATCGTCTTTTGAACACCGTTCGAAATGCTTTAGACAAAAAACAATTGGTTGTTGAAAACAAAATTCTGAAGAAAAAAGTCAGCAAAAACTACGAAATGATTGGAAATTCAGAACCAATCAATCACATCAAACAAATGATTGAAAAAGTAGCTCAAACTGACGCAAGAGTTTTAATCACTGGACCAAACGGAACTGGAAAAGAATTAGTAGCTCATCAATTGCACGAAAAAAGCGAAAGAGCGTCTTATCCATTAATTGAAGTAAACTGTGCTGCAATTCCATCAGAATTAATTGAAAGCGAATTGTTTGGTCACGTAAAAGGTGCTTTTACTTCTGCAGTTAAAGATAGAGCAGGAAAGTTCGAAGCAGCCGATGGCGGAACTATTTTTCTTGATGAAATTGGCGATATGAGTTTGGCTGCACAAGCTAAAGTTTTAAGAGCTTTACAAGAAAGTTTAATTCAAAGAGTTGGTGCTGATAAAGATATAAAAGTCAATGTTCGTGTAGTTGCTGCAACAAACAAAGACTTGAAAAAAGAAATCGAAGAAGGACGTTTCCGTGAAGATTTGTACCACAGATTGGCTGTAATTTTAATTAAAGTTCCAGCATTGAATGACCGACGAGATGACATACCTTTGTTAATCGAACATTTTGCCTCAAAAATAGCTGAAGAACAAGGAAACGCACAAAAAACATTTTCAACTGAAGCTACCAAATTATTACAAGAATACGATTGGACAGGTAACATTCGTGAATTAAGAAACGTAGTAGAACGCCTTATAATATTAGGAGGAAACGAAATTTCTGAAACAGACGTGAAGTTATTTGCGAGTAAATAAATTGTTGTCAGTTATCTGTTATCAGTCACTAAAAAGAACTGACAACCGACAACCGACAACCGACAACTAAAAGAAATGCAATTAAAAAAAATAAACCCAAACTTACAGCAAGCACTAATTGAAAACGATTTAATCGAAGCCAATGAAATGCAACAAGAAACATTTTCTACAATTAAAAGTGGAAAAGACGCTGTAATTCAATCACCAAGTGGAACAGGAAAAACTACAACTATTGTTTTAAATGTGATTCAGCGATTAGAAAAAACCCACGACGAGAGTACGCGTGCCTTAATCATTGTTGAAAACAAAGAGCGAGTTCTAGAAATGGAAGAACTTTTCTTAAAATTCGGAAATTATACGGATTTAAGTATTTTTGGAGTTCACGATAAAGGCGATACCGATTATGACAAAAATGTAATTTCTATGGGTTTAGATATACTTATTGGAACACCAAATAAAATCAACGCCTTATTTTCGTCAGCAGGATTCAATATGAATACAATAAAAATGTTTATCGTTGATGATGCTGATTTATTATTCAAGCAACGAATGGATGCCATCATTTTGCGCCTTTCAGCAAGTGTAGAAAAAACACAACGCATTTTCTTTTGCTCAGAAATTACAGAAAGAGTTGAAGTATTAGCAGATAAAATTATGATTGAACCGCTTTTCTTCGAAATGGAAGACGAGGAGTAGTTTTTAGTTTTCAGTCGCAGTTTACAATATACATCTATACAATATAAAACACAAAAATGGGTTTAATCAAAATATTTTCAGGAGAAGAAGTTCTAGCTATTTCATTACAAGAAAAAATAGAAGCAGTTGGGATAAATACAGTTTTAAGACACAACAATCAAGCGAATGTTCTACCAAGTATTCAAACTTCAAAAGCTGCTGAATTATTCATTCAAGAAGTTGATTACGGAAAAGCAAGTCCAGTAATTGAGGAATTTAGATTGAGTTTATAAATTAAATATGAAAGCAATTCGATTACTAAATGATGATCTTGGAAATTCCTATTTTGAAACAGGAACTTTGCCAGAATACCATAAAATTGAAGTCGAATATTTCAACATTCAAACCAAGATTGAACCTTGGCAACAAGAGCAACACACAGCACCAAGAGAACAATTTGTAGTAACTTTAAAAGGAAAACTAGAGTTCACAACTTCCGAAGGAAATACGTTTATAATTGAGCCTGGAATTATTCTAATAGCAAAAGATATTGACGGTGAAGGTCATTCTTGGAAAATTCTTGATGGAGATGTTTGGGAACGAGTTTATATTGTTCCAAGACATAATGATTTAGATTATTTTGTTGCTGATTAAAAGCTATTTAAAGAAAACTAATTATGAATATATGAATAAATTTGTAATTCTATTTTTAGTTCTACTATGTTTTTCATGTAAACAAGAAAAATATACTACAGAAAGTTTACTTCTTGAAAATTTAAAAGAAACTTCTAGTTTTTATGAAATTCAAGCCAAGCAAATTTCTGAAGCAATTAGTGCAAAACAAGAAGATTTTGGTTATAAATCAGGAAAATTGGATACATTAAATCAAATAACAATAAAGCTTGATAAATTATTTATAGACTTAAAGTCAAAAAATAAAGAAGAGAAAGTTACTGTTCAAGACAAGTTTATAAAAGAAATAAATAATCTTAATTCTGAATACAAATTAAACAAACTTTCCTCAGAAAAATTAGATGTTTTAGATAATGAAACTTTATATTTTTATTTAAAATCAGAGTATTATAAAAATCAATTTGAAAATTATACAAAGTATTATTCAAAAATGGGAACTAACTGTGGTTTTGAAAAATATTCTGAAAAGAAAGAAGAATTAATTAAAATTATTGAAGCTTCAGATATTAAGTAATGTTATCTAAACAAATTCAGTTTATAGGATAAAGTCGAAATTAAAACGCCAAAAACTCCAATAAAGGCAAACGAATATTTCAAGCTTGTAAGTTCGGCAATGTAACCTATTACTGGTGGTCCAATTAAAAATCCGACAAAGCTGATGCTTGAGACTATTGTTAACGCAACACTTGTTGAAACTTTTTTGCTGTTTCCAGCTGCATTAAATACAATCGGAATTACATTAGAAACTCCAAATCCAACTAACATAAAAGCCATTGTACAGGGAATCAAATAAGGAAATAAAACAGCGCAATATAATCCGATTGATATCACAAATCCACTGGTAAGAATCACATTTCTTGAACCAAATTTTCGAACTAAAACATCACTTAAAAAGCGTCCAATTGCCATAGTTATCATAAAGGAAGTGTAACCCAAAATAGCTAATGCGCCAGGTGCATTTACAATTTCTTTAAAATAAACACCACTCCAATCAAACATTATTCCTTCACTCGCCATACATAAAAAGCAAATCAAGCCATACCAAATCAAAGTCTTATCTTGAATTTTGAAGAATGAGGTTTTCTCTTTTTCTACTGGTTTTTGAGGTTTGACTTTTACTAAATAATTATAATTAGTTGCAATTAATAAAGTTATAATCAATAAAACTATTAGGAAATGTTGAAATGGAGATAATTTTAAATAAAGCATTAATAAAGCTAATAAAGCTCCAGAAAATCCAGCCAAACTCCATGAACCATGAAACGATCCTGTGATAGGTTTGTCAAACAATTGCTGTGTAAAAACGCCTTGACTATTTACAGCAATATTGCAAAAATTACCAAAAAATCCGAAGAGAAATAAACCTAAAGCTAATTGCCAACTTTCTGTCGGTAAACCTAATAAAGTCAAGAAAAAAGCATAAACAAAAAGTCCTAAAATGGCTATTTTTCTACTGCCATATTTTGCTACAACTATTCCAGATAAAGGCATTGCAATTAATTGACCTGCTGGTAAAGCAAATAAAATTGAACCTAAATCAGATTCGCTTAAATTCAAACTTAATTTTAAATCAGGAATTCTACTTGCCCAAGTTGCAAAGCAAAAACCCATTCCGAAGAAAAATAACGAAGTTGCTATTCTTATTCGAATAAGATAAGATTGTTTCGCTTTTTGGAACGATTTTTTAATCTTCGCTTTCGGTAAAATTTTGCTTAAAAAACTATAGTCAATTAATGGCATAAGGTTTCATTAGATTTTCAAAATTACTCTAAATTTATTTTTTGCCTTTCAAATTGTGTAACTAAATCTTCCGAATTATTTAAACTTTAAAAAATTAGCATTTCAATTAATAAATCATTGAAAAACAAACCTTTTTTTTCTGATATTGAAATTGATAAATTCCTTAATTAATCTATCTTTGCACCTTCAAAAAAAAAATCTGATAATCTAATTATCTAAAAATCTAACAATCTAAAATGATTACAGTTAACGATATTGCCGTTGAATTTGGTGGAACAACTCTTTTTAGTGAAGTAACATTTGCTATCAATGAAACTGATAAAATTGCCTTAATGGGTAAAAATGGTGCAGGAAAATCTACCTTGTTAAAAATTGTTGCCGGTGCAAATAAACCAACACGTGGAAATATTTCAGCGCCAAGTGATGCGGTTGTTGCCTATTTGCCTCAACATTTATTAACAGAAGATAATTGTACGGTAATGGAAGAAACATCAAAAGCGTTTGCTGCGGTGTTAAATATGAAAAAAGAAATCGACGAAATCAACGAACAATTGACCATTCGTACCGATTATGAAAGTGATGACTATATGAAATTGATTGAAAGAGTTTCGGAATTATCTGAAAAATACTATTCAATTGAAGAAGTGAATTATGAAGCCGAAGTTGAAAAAATATTAAAAGGATTAGGATTTGAAAGAGAAGATTTCAATCGTCCAACAAAAGAATTTTCAGGTGGTTGGAGAATGCGAATTGAATTAGCAAAAATCTTACTAACAAAACCAGATTTAATTCTTCTAGATGAGCCAACTAATCACTTAGATATGGATAGTATCGAATGGTTGGAGGATTTTTTAATCAATCAAGCTAAAGCCGTAATGGTAATTTCGCACGATAGAGCCTTTGTAGATAACATTACAAATAGAACTATCGAAGTTACAATGGGAAGAATTTATGATTACAAAGCCAAATATTCTCATTATTTAGAATTAAGAAAAGACAGACGCGTTCATCAGCAAAAAGCATACGACGAGCAACAGAAATACATCGCAGATAATCAAGCATTTATTGACAGATTTCGTGGTACTTTTTCAAAAACCGATGCCGTTCAATCGCGTGTTAGAATGTTAGAAAAAATTGTTCCTATCGAAGTGGATGAAATTGATAATTCGGCTTTGAAGTTGAAATTTCCACCATCAATTCGTTCAGGTCAATATCCGGTAATTGTTAAAGATTTAGAGAAATCGTATGGCGATAAATTGATTTTCAAAGATGCTAATATCGTAATTGAACGCGGCGATAAAGTAGCTTTTGTTGGTAAAAATGGTGAAGGAAAATCAACTATGATTAAAGCCATCATGAAAGAAATCGAAATCAATAGTGGTTCGGTTGAGGTCGGACATAATGCTCAAATTGGTTACTTTGCTCAAAATCAAGCGGCTTTATTAGACGAAAACGCTACTATTTTTGAAACAATTGATAATATTGCCGTTGGTGATGTTCGAACTCAAATAAAAAATATTCTTGGAGCTTTTATGTTTCATGGCGATGATACAACCAAAAAAGTAAAAGTACTTTCTGGTGGTGAAAAAACGCGTTTGGCAATGATTAAATTATTGTTAGAACCTGTAAATCTTCTAATTTTGGATGAGCCATCAAATCACTTAGATATGAAAACTAAAGACATTATCAAAGATGCTTTGCGTGATTTTGATGGAACTTTAATTCTAGTTTCACACGATAGAGATTTCCTTGACGGATTGGCTACCAAAGTATTTGAATTCGGAAACAAACGAGTGAAAGAGCATTTTGAAGACATAAAAGGTTTCTTAGCTCACAAGAAAATGGATTCTTTGAAAGAAATTGAGAAGTAATTTTAAGTATTAAGACTTTAGTATTAAGTATTAAGACTATCATATAAAGTAAACCCGATAAATTCTATGAACTTATCGGGTTTTTTAATTAACCAATTTAACCTAACTATTTATTTTATTGCTTCAACTAGTCTGATAAATTCAGCTCTGTAACCTTCTGAATCATTTACCAATCCTTCTTTAGCTAAAGCAGCAATATCTATTGATGATTTATTAAGAACTAGTTTTGAGTCTCTTAGTTTTAATCCAAACCATGCTACAGCTACACTAAATTTAAAGTCTGACGATGCAGTGTAAAAGGCATCATGTTTGTTAGAAATAAGTGCAGTCATTTCTGTACTTTTATCACCATCAGGTTTTTTATAACGGAATTTAATTGTAGCTAATTCGTTATTGAAATTTGTACTTGAAGCATCTGTTTTAGTATATTTTAAATCAGATGGTTCTTGATACAATTCATTTTTTACACCTGTTGGAATAATTTCATATAAAGCCGTAACGGTATGACCACTTCCTAATTCACCAGCATCGATGGCATCATTTTTAAAGTCTTCAGGACGCAATTTTCTGTTTTCATATCCAATTAAACGATAAGCTTGAACTAAACTCGGATTGAATTCAATTTGAATTTTTACATCTTTTGCTATAGCAAACATCGAACCTTTAAACTCTTTACCAAGAAAACGATTGGCTTCTTGAATGTTGTCGATATAAGCATAATTTCCGTTTCCTTTGTCGGCAAGAACTTCCATTTTACTGTCTTTGTAATTTCCCATTCCATAACCTAAACATGTTAAGAAAACACCTGATTTTCTTTTTTCTTCAATTAAAGTTTGCATATCAGTATTCGATGATGCTCCAACATTAAAATCGCCATCTGTTGCTAGAATTACTCTGTTATTTCCATTTTTAATAAAATTCTCTTGTGCTACTTTGTAAGCCAATTCAATGCCAGCGCCACCAGCAGTGCTTCCACCAGCATTTAGTTTATCTAAAGAGTTTATTATGGTTTCTTTCTCACTTCCAGACGTAGAAGGCAGAACTAAACCTGCTGCTCCAGCATAGACTACAATTGATATTCTATCTTCTTTGCGAAGTTGATTCACCAATATTTTTAAAGATTGTTTTAGTAATGGCAATTTGTTAGTATCACTCATTGAACCCGATACATCAATAAGAAAAACCAAATTTGAATTTGGTAAATCTTTTGTTTGAATATCTTTTCCTTGCAAGCCAATGCGAACAATTTTATTGTTGCTGTTCCAAGGACAATCATTGTAATCGGTATTTATTGAAAAAGGATGTTCATTTTGAGGTTGAGGATAATTATATTTGAAAAAATTAACCATTTCTTCAACTCTTACCGCATCTTTTGGAACTGTTTGACCATTATTTATAAATCGTCTTACATTTGTATAAGAAGCATTATCAACATCAATTGAAAATGTAGAAAGTGGTGCGCTTTTTGGACTTTCAAATTGATTTTCGATAAAGTTTTCATATTCCTCTTGATCAACTTCAATTTTGGTCGATTTTGGTTTTACAGGTGTTTTTTCTTCCTCTTCTGTATCATCATATTCAATGGTCGTTTTATTATTATATCCTTTTTTTGTAGTAACAACTATTACTCCATTAACACCTTGTTCACCATATAATGCAGCTCCTTGAGCTCCTTTAATAACATTTACATTATCAACAATATTTGGTGGAAGTTGATTTAATGCTTCAGTTGATGAAATAACATTATCAATCACAATTAATGCTTGATTATTTCCAGTTATTGATCGATTTCCTCTCAAAACAACTCTTGTTTCTCCATTTACACCATTACTTGTAGCATTTACTTGTAAACCAGAAACTTTTCCATTCAATGATTGTAAAACATTTGGATTAGAGGTTTGGTTTAATTCTCTAGAGCTAATTGTTTTTTGAGAAGAAACTGTTGCATCTTTTGTTCTTTTTATTCCTAATGCACCAACAACAACTACATTATTCAATACAGTTGATTTTTCACTTTTGTCATACACAACCTCCGAAATTTCAGATTGTTGAGGTGCAGATTTTATGTTATTATCATCAGAATAAATTGCATTTCTTCCAGAACCTACAACCACAACCTCTTGTAATTGATTGGATAATTCATTTAAAACTACATTGATTGTATTTGAAGTACCAACTGTAACGCCTTTTGTTTGGTATCCAATGTAACTAAAGACTAATACGTCACCACTTTTAGCTTTTATGGCATACTTTCCATAAGTATCTGAAGCAACTCCATTGGTAGTTCCTTTAATAACAATTGATGCGCCTGGTAGTGGACCATTCTTGTCGGTTACAGTACCAGTGATGTTTTTTTCTTGCCCAAATGTTAGGAAACATATAAGCATAGCAATGGCCGATGAAATAAGTTTTGAACTTTTCATAATATTAAATTTTAAGGTTAGACTATGTGTGAAGTGTTATTCTAGCTACGTTTTTTCAATAGCTTCTTTTGAAATTTTGATTATTTCTGTTTGATTTTTTTGTTTTCTAATGGAACTCTCAACTGGATAAGTTTCTTGCAATAAAATGGTATTATTTATTAAAACTATGTTTAATGTATTAGTTCTCTTCTTTATTTTTACTTTAAGAGAATCGTATCCGATAAAGCTAAATAGCAATGTATCACCAACCTTTGCTTTGATAGAAAATTTTCCGTCAAAATCGGTATGAGTAACTGTTTTAGTTCCTTTTATTTGAACAACTACAAATGGAAGTACTTCGTTTTTGTCAGAAACGATTCCTGTAATTGTTTTTTCTTGGCTAAAACTAAGGAAACAACAAAGCATAGTTATGGCTAATGAAATATGTTTAAGGCTTTTCATGGTTTAGTTTTTTTAATATGTAAATATGGTTTATTCCTTTTTGGGCAACGGTTTTCCGTCTTTTGTTGTGACAATTACGATGCCTTTTTTTCCCTTTTCTCCATAAATTGAAACTGCTTTTTCTGGAGGTAAAATAGAAATACTTTCAATCTTTTGTTTATTCAAAGGCGCATAAGGACTTGTCGGATTCGGACCAAATAATTCTTGTTCTGTGTAATATATTTTATTGATGATATAGAGAGGATCAGGTAGTTCCAAAATAAATTCAATGTCTTCATCATTCATATTAGATAATTTTTCTCTAGAAATTTCACCATCTATTACAACAATTGGATCTTGTTTTTTAGTATCCTTATTCTTTTTTAAATTATCATCATTCTTTTCTGCCTTAACTTCTTCATAC
The DNA here is from genome assembly GCF_054776075.1 of Flavobacterium koreense. Classification (NCBI taxonomy): domain Bacteria; kingdom Pseudomonadati; phylum Bacteroidota; class Flavobacteriia; order Flavobacteriales; family Flavobacteriaceae; genus Flavobacterium; species Flavobacterium koreense. Next base: position 275,888 of record NZ_BAAHCF010000029.1, read on the forward strand.
GTTACTCCACGTGATTCAAAATTGTTATTTCCATACCAAGTTGAATTTGCTGCGTTTGTTGATTGATTGTATGCTCCAACACTTGGAGCTTTCATCATTTCGTCGTCAGATTTTTTTGAAATTGAAGGTACTGTATGGTATTTAAATACTACTGGTTCAGTAATTTGTTCTTTCAAAATTTCATCAGCGTTTTCTTTAATATTCGGATTTTCAATTTCTGTAGAAACTATGGCATTTTGATTTTCTAATGAATCTTGAATTATTGGTCTTTCAGCTTCTTTTGTTACGATTTCATTATTGGGTGAAACAATTTCTTTTTCGGTTTTTAAAAACTGATAACCAATGGTAACTACTAATACAATTGAGGCTGCAACTAAAAGTTTCTTCCAATTGTTGTTATGTTTCTTTTCAACTTTGGTATCTAGTTTTGCATCAATTCTCGACCAAACTTTTTCCATCGAGGGAAAATCTTTGGTTTCAGCATTTTCAGCAGCCGATTTTATTTTGTTGAATAAATTATCTTGATTATCCATGACTTATTTTACTTGTTGATAATAGTGATTGTTGACTAATTCTTTCAGTTTGGTTTTAGCCACATTCAATTGTGATTTTGATGTTCCTTCCGATATTTTTAGCATGCTCGCTATTTCTTTATGACCGTAACCTTCAATCACAAAGAGGTTAAAAATAGTTTTGCATCCTTCTGGAATAAAATTGAGTAAATTCAGCAAATCTTCTTCCTCCAAATGAGTTTCCGGCAACGTTTCCGGTTGCAGTTGGATACTTGCGTCTTCAATGTAAATATTAAAGTTTACATTTCTTTTCAATTGATGCAAACATTGATTTACTGTTATTTTTCTTGCCCAAGCTTCAAAAGCGCCCAATTCTTTCAACTGATCCATTTTGGTAAAAATAGTGTAGAAAGCATCGGCTAATACTTCTTCAATTTCTTCTTCCTTTTTTAAATACCTTTTACAAGTGCGATACAACTTAGGCGACATCAGTTCGTAAACTTGTCGCTGTGCATCGCGTTGCATTTTTCGGCAGTTAATAAGTATCGTTTCGTTTATCACAATTAAGGTATTTATTATAAAGAGAACATTTTTTATAAAAAGGTTGGGAAGAGATGAAAAAAAGTTTTAAAGTTTTATTCTATATGCTTTTCACTTTTCACTATTTACTAATCACTAACTTATAAATATTAGATTCTAAAACTTCGGTATCGTTATCTTCACAAAGTAAAAACTCAATTTCTTTTTCCGATTTTTTGAAAAGCGTTATTCCTTCAAATTTTTGTGTATTGGTAATTTTCTTTGTAAAATCAATTTTCATTTTCTTTACATCAATTCTTCCTACGATGCTTCCAAGCACTTCACCATCATTATAAGTTGAGTCAGTATTTTCTGCAGTTGCTAGAAAATAGATTTTGTCATCAACAAGAATTGCATCGGTAAAACTAGTTCTTATACCTTTTATTTTAGGTAGTTTGTATTCGTTTGATACAATTCGGAATTCATTGGCTAAGTTTTTTCCGTCGATAGTAAAAACTACATTTTTATTGGTTTTTCCATTACCTCTGTTAAATAAAAACCAAGTTTCACCATTAAAAATAGCACCTTCTAGATTAAAATCTTCTTCAGCTATTTTTCCAAAAGATTGCATAGCCAAATATAAATCGGATAAATCTTGCGATTTAATTACACTTTTAGATTTAGCATCAACTTGAACCATAATAGTTCTATTTACGGTTGAACCTGAGCCAAAAAGGTATAAACTATCTTGATGTTTTGTAATGGCTTCAAAATCGGGTTTAATGCTTTTAGGAATATTTTCTTCTGAATTTTCAGCTAATGCATGACGTTCAAGTTTGTTGCTATCGATATGATATTCATATAAGTAGGAGCTATTGTCACCAATAGCAAAAATAGTATTATCTTGATAAATCAATCCAGAAGCCGAGCCAAGACCAATGATTTTAAATAGTAACGTAAGTTGAAATTTTTCCATTTTGTGTAGTGTATGAGAAACCAAAAATACTATTTTTACAATAATTAAATGAATTAAAAATGAAATCAATTAACATAGAAGATTTTAAAGTTGTTGGAAACATAAATTTGTCAAAAATCCCAACAAAATTAGATATTGATACCGATAAAGAACAAGAGGAAGAAGAGTTGGACAAAGTTCAGATAAAGTTGAGCAAAAAGCAAGATGCTATGTATGCACACAATCGTCATGCGTTTTTAATTTGCTTGCAAGGAATGGACACCAGCGGAAAAGATAGTTTGATTCGTGAAGTTTTTAAAGAATTTAATCCACGTGGAGTAGTGGTTCATAGTTTTAAAACTCCAAATTCTACTGAGTTGGAACACGATTATTTATGGCGTCATTATTTGGCTTTACCAGAGAAAGGAAAATTTGCTGTTTTTAACAGAACACATTATGAAAATGTATTGGTAACAAGAGTTCATCCAGAATATATTTTATTTGAAAACCTTCCTGGAATCGAAAAAGTAGAAGATATCAAACCTCAATTTTGGGAAAATCGTTTTGAGCAAATCAACAATTTTGAAAAACATATCTCGCAGAACGGAACTAAAATTCTGAAGTTTTATTTTCACATGAGTAAAGAAGAGCAGCGTTTACGATTATTAAAGCGTTTGGAAAATCCAGAAGATAATTGGAAATTTTCAACAGGTGATTTAAAAGAACGCGAACGTTGGGATGATTACATGAAGTATTACGAAGAAGCTATTAATAAAACCTCGACAGAAATTGCACCTTGGTATATTATTCCGGCAGATGATAAAGGAGTTGCTCGTTACATTGTAGCCAAAACCATTTGGGAAGAAATGCAAAAATTAACCGATATCACCGAACCAAAGTTGGATCCAAAAGTTGCAGTAAATATTGAGATTTATAGAGAACAGCTAAAAAAATAAGTCAATACAGATTTTATTAATTTCTAAAATTTCTAAAATCTGTGTTCCTTTCTATTATCTTTGCGCACTCAAAAAAAGTACTGTGAATTTATCTCAATATACCAAAGAATTTCGTTATAATCTTCAACTAGCTTATCCAGTAATTTTGGGTATGCTTGGTCATACTTTAATTGGAATTGTAGATAACATTATGGTTGGAAAATTAGGTTCCACCGAATTGGCTGCAGTTTCTCTTGGAAATAGTTTGATTTTTGTTGCAATGTCAATTGGTATAGGATTTTCAACTGCTTTGACACCAATTATTGGTGAAGCTGATGCAGAAAAAGATAACAATAAAATCCGTTCAGCTTTTCATCACGGAATGCTTTTGTGTACCATTTTAGGTTTCGCATTATTCGGAATGGTTGTTTTTGCCAAACCAATTATGGAAATGCTGCATCAACCAAAAGAAGTTATTGAATTAGCAAAACCTTACTTAGATTGGGTTGCTTTTTCGTTAGTTCCACTAATAATTTATCAAGGATACAAGCAGTTTGCCGATGGTTTATCGATGACAAAATACTCGATGTATGCTATAGTTGGAGCAAATATTATTCACGTTATTATCAATTATTTATTAATCTACGGAATTTGGATTTTCCCAAAGATGGGAATTATTGGCGCCGCTCTTGGAACTGTAATTTCCAGAATTGCTATGGTAGTTTTTATGCACTTCATTTTGGCAAAACAAGAACGCTTGAAACAATACTTCAAAGGATTTAGTTTTGATGAAATTAAGAAAGCAACTATTGTCAAAATTGTAAATTTAGGAATGCCTTCAGCCATGCAAATGTTGTTTGAAGTAGTTTTATTTACAGCTGCAATTTGGCTTTGTGGAAACATCGGAAAAACGAGTCAAGCTGCTAATCAAATTGCTTTGAGTTTGGCTTCAATGACTTTTATGTTTGCTATGGGATTGAGCGTAGTTTCAATGATTAGAATTAGTAATCAAAAAGGATTGCAAGATTATAAAAATTTAGTTGTGGTGGCTCGTTCTATTTTTTTATTAGCCATAATAATTGAAGTAGTTTTTGCCATATTGTTTGTAGCTTTTCATCAAATCTTGCCGCCATTATTTATGGATATGAAAGATCAAGTTCAATTGGTTGATAATACTGAAGTTGTAACTATTGCTGCTAAATTATTATTAGTTGCCGCCATTTTTCAAATTTCAGATGGAATTCAAGTCGTAGTTCTTGGAGCTTTACGCGGATTACAGGATGTGAAAATTCCTATGTATTTAACCTTTGTAGCTTATTGGATTATTGGCTTTCCAATATCCTATTATTTAGGTGAATATACTGAATTGAAAGCTGTAGGCGTTTGGTTAGGGCTTTTAGCAGGATTAACAGCTGCAGCATTATTTTTGTACATTCGTTTTCATTATCTAACAAATTCATTAATTTTGAAAGATAGTTTAAAATCAACCCCAAATGATACAACTAAATAGAGGAGAAGAGTTCAAACAAATTATTATTGAACATCCATTGCAAAAGAAATATGCCGTTTCCAATCAAGGAAGAATTATTAGTTATACAGATGATTTTTTGAGTGGAAGAGAAATAAAATGCGCGTTGACTGAAGGTTTCAGAGTTTTTAGGTATCAAACTAGAGAAAATGGCAAACGCAAAGACAAAGGTTTTCTGGTTTATAAATTGGTAGCTCAATATTTTATTCCTAATGATAATCCAGAGCGAACGATGGTAATTCATTTAGATTTTAGCAAAGACAATGATAGAGTTGAAAATTTGATATGGGCTACAAAAAGAGAACAAATTGATTTTCAATCGAAAAACCCTAACGTTATAGCAAATAAAGCTCGAATTATCGAATTTAACAAAAAAGCTGATGGAGCTAAGTTAACTTCAACACAAGTAATAAGAATAAAAAAAATGTTGCAACGACCAGAGAATAAAACTCGTTTGGTTATGATTGCAAAACAATTCAATATTTCAACCCAACAATTATATCGCATAAGAACTGGCGAAAACTGGGGACACATTAAAGTTTAAAAATAAATACTATGCAATTACCAAAGTTTGTACTAGCCGACAACTCCGATTTTCCAGATGATATATTCGTTATACATTTAGATTTTCCACGTTTTATAATCAATTTAAAAGACGATGAAGTGGAGTTTTTAGAAGATTTAGAAGGAGAAGACGAAACCGAATTAGAATCCGAAATGGAACATTTAATTACACTAGCAGGTGAATTCTACGATAAAGAAATGGAAGCTTACGAAGAGTAATTATCTAAAATACTTTTCCAACAAATTCATAGCAGCTGCAAAGGGTGAAATTTCATCATTTTGGACTGCTTTTTTGTTTTCTTCCAATTGTTTCATAATCTCAGGATGATTATAGAAGTTGGATTTTAATTGCTCGTTTATGGTTTCCATCATCCAAAATTGATTCTGATTTTGACGTTTTTCTTCAAAATAATGATTGGTTTTTACCAATTCAAAATATTCTGAAATTGTTTTCCAAACGTTATCAATTCCTTCTTTGGTATAAGAACTACAAGTTGCTGCAGTTGGAATCCATCCACTTAGCTTTGCTGGGAATAAATGTAATGCTCTGTTGAATTCCGTTTTGGCTAATTTAGCTTTTGCAATATTATCGCCATCAGCTTTATTGATTACAATTGCATCTGCCATTTCCATAATGCCACGTTTTATACCTTGTAATTCATCGCCTGCACCAGAAATTTTCAAAAGTAAAAAGAAATCTACCATGCTATGAACAGCGGTTTCGCTTTGACCAACGCCAACAGTTTCAATGATAATGGTATCAAATCCGCAAGCTTCACAAAGAATTATGGTTTCACGAGTTTTTCTTGCAACACCTCCAAGTGTTTCACCAGAAGCACTCGGACGAATAAAAGCATTTTCATCTTTTACCAATTCTTCCATTCGGGTTTTATCACCAAGAATACTTCCGTGCGAAATAGTACTACTTGGATCAACGGCCAAAACGGCAACTTTTCTTCCTAAGGAAGTGATATGCTTTCCAAAAGCTTCTATAAAGGTACTTTTTCCAACGCCAGGAACGCCTGTAATTCCAATACGTATTGATTTATTGGCATGAGGTAAACAAGCTTGAATTATGGTATTAGCTTTTTCTAAATGTTCAGGGTTGGTGCTTTCTACGAGAGTTATAGCTCGACTTAAAGCTACTTTATCTTTTGACAAAATACCATCAATTAACTCTTGCGCAGAAGGTTGTTTTCTTCGCATTTGTTTAATTACTTCAACCGAAGAATTACTCAAACTCTGTGGTTGATTAACGCCATCTTTTTCCGATAAAGCCGATTTTTTTGATGATTGTTCCAATAGTAATGGTATTTCTATTACAAATTTAGGTAAAATATTTTCGTTATGAACTTTGCAATAAAATTTTGCTTCTTTGCCGTTAAAAAAAGTATTTTTGCAGTATCAAAATTTACAACTGTGCAAAATCAATCTGCAACTTTAAACAAAGAGGATTTACTTAATAAAACGGTTTACTCTATTCTGTTTTCTATCAGTTTTGCTCACTTGCTCAACGATTTAATTCAAGCCATTATTCCATCCATTTATCCAATAATTAAGGAAAGTTATCATCTAACATTTTCTCAAATCGGATTAATCACTTTTGCTTTTCAATTTTCTGCTTCTATTTTTCAACCGTTGGTTGGTTATTACACCGATAAAAATCCAAAACCATTTTCTCAAATTTATGGAATGCTTTTTTCAATGGCAGGAATCATTTCAATTTCTTTTGCCAATAATTTTTATTGGATAATTGCTTCTGTAGTTTTAATAGGAACTGGTTCGTCTATATTTCATCCTGAGTCGGCTCGAATTTCTAATTTAGCTTCTGGCGGAAAACGCGGTTTGGCTCAATCTATTTTTCAAGTAGGAGGCAACTTCGGAACTGCTCTTGGTCCACTTTTGGTTGCTTTAATTGTTGTTCCAAATTCTCAAAAGTATATCCTTTGGTTTGTTATTGTTGCTGCTTTAGGGCTACTAATTTTAAGCAAAATTGCTTTTTGGTACAAAGAGCATCTCGTTTTTAGAAAAAATAAAGTCCAACCTTTCATCGATTTGCACAATCTGCCTAAAAAGAAAGTTCAAATTTCTATTGCGATTTTATTGATAGTAATTTTTTCAAAGTTTTTCTATTCTGCAAGTCTTTCAAGTTATTATCAATTTTACATCATCGATAAATTCGGATTAACCATAAAACAAGCACAGTTTCACATGTTTATTTACTTGTTTTCGTATGCGGTTGGAACCATTATTGGCGGACCTTTAGGCGATAAAATTGGAAGAAAGTATGTCATTTGGCTGTCTGTTTTTGGAGCTTTTCCTTTTGCTTTAGTATTACCTTATGTGAATTTATTTTGGACTGATGTTTTAATGGTTGTAATCGGAATCATTATTTCTTCGGCCTTTCCAGCAATTTTGGTTTATGCACAAGAGTTAGTTCCCAAAAAACTCGGAATGGTCTCTGGATTATTCTATGGTTTTGCCTTCGGAATGGGTGCATTAGGCTCGGCTTTACTCGGAAAACTTGCCGATGCAACTTCAATACAATACGTTTACCACGTTTGTTCTTTCCTGCCATTAATAGGTATCATTTGTTATTTTTTACCAAATTTGAAAAAAAAGATAGATTAAGGCTAGTTTGAGGTCGTATTTTGTAAATGAAAAATTTCAAAAGCAATTAAGCTGTAAAAATCTATTTTCTTTATTCACTATTCTATTTTCTTTTTCTATTTTTACTTCACAATTTATACAAAATGCAATTAAATCCAGAAATATTAAATAAGCTAACGTCTATTGTAGGTGAGTCTTATATTTTTACCGATATCGAAACCCGCAATCATTACGGTCATGATGAAACAGAAGATTATGTTTTTCCTCCAAATGTTGTTCTAAAACCAGCAAATACAAAGGAAATTTCAGAAATTTTGAAAATTGCCAACGAATATAAAATTCCAACAACGCCAATCGGTGCAAGAACTGGATTGAGTGGCGGTGCTTTGTCTATTTATCAAGGAATTGGGCTTTCTATGGAACGCTTAAATAAAATAATTGAAATTGACGAACAAAACCTTCAAGTTACTGTCGAACCAGCTGTAATCACTCAAGTTTTACGTGAAGCAGTTGCTGAAAAAGGATTGTTTTATCCAGTTGATCCAAGTAGTCAAGGAAGTTGCTGGATTGGTGGAAATGTTGCCGAAAATTCTGGTGGTGCACGTGCCGTGAAATATGGTGTTACAAAAGATTATGTAATAAACATGGAAGTGGTTTTGCCTAACGGAGAAATCATTTGGACAGGAGCAAATACACTAAAAAATTCAACAGGTTATAACTTGACACAACTAATGGTTGGTAGTGAAGGTACTCTGGGTGTGATTACAAAAATTGTACTCAAACTTCTTCCTCAAAACACACATAATGTTTTAATGTTGGTTCCTTTTTTCAAAGCAAGTCAAGCGTGTGAAGCCGTTTCTGCCATTTTTAGAGCCGGAATTATTCCAAGTGCTTTAGAGTTTATGGAACGCGATGCCATTGATTGGACGTTGAAATACAATGACAATATTAACATCACTGTCAAAGACAATGTTCAAGCACATTTATTGATTGAAGTTGACGGAAATTATCCAGAAATCTTGATGCAAGAAGCTGAAAAGATTATGAATGTAGTGGAGCAATTTGAAATTGATGAGGTTTTATTTGCTGATACTGAAGACCAAAAAAACGCACTTTGGAAAATGAGACGTTCTGTTGCTGAAGCAGTAAAATCGAATTCAATTTATAAAGAAGAAGATACTGTTGTTCCAAGATATGTGTTACCTGAATTATTAAACGGAATCAAAAAAATAGGAAATAAATACGGATTCAAATCGGTTTGTTATGGTCATGCAGGTGATGGAAATCTTCACGTAAATATCATCAAAGGTGAAATGAGTGATGAAAATTGGGAGAAAGAAGTGCCTAAAGGTATTCGTGAAATCTTTGAATTAACTGTTGCTCTAAAAGGAACACTTTCTGGCGAACACGGAATCGGTTTTGTTCAAAAAAACTTTATGGATATTGCTTTTTCAAAAGTTCATTTAGAATTAATGGAACGCATTAAATATGTTTTTGACCCAAATAATATTCTAAATCCTGGAAAGATATTTCCTGATGAAGTTTAAAATACGATTTTATACGTATTTCATGTCTTTTCAAAGTAAAATAGTTTTACATCATACTAATCTTTAAATATTTTCATGATGAAAAAATTATTTTTTACAGCAATTTTATTAGGAACAATTTTTTATTCAAATGCACAAGAAACAACCTTTGGTGCTAAAGCTGGTGTTGACATAGCAACAGTTAAAGTAAAATTTGGAGGAACTACAGCTACAGCAAGTGAAACTGGATACTTTGCAGGTGGATTTGCAAATATTGGAGTTTCAGAATCTTTTTCTGTGCAACCAGAACTTTTGTTTGTAGCTATTACAGATTTCAATTTTTTAAGTGTTCCTATCTTAGGAAAATACTCTGTTTCTGAAAAATTTGGTGTTTTAGCAGGACCAAGTTTGAATTATTATCTTGATGCTACGGAAGATCAATTTAAACTTAATTTAGATTTTGGTGCTACTTATGAAATTTCAGAGGATTTCGGAATAAATGCAAAATATTCTATGGGAATGGGAGATGTGAACATTAGTGGAATATTCATTGGAACTGAATATAAATTTTAATATAAATTTCAAAAATTAAAAGGCACAAACTTTAAAATTTGTGCCTTTTCTATTTAATCTCTTTTCGGAGTGTTTTTCTTAATTCTTTTTTCTTCTTTTTTCTCTTTCGCCGTTTTAAGAGGTTCTTTTTTTACGGTCTTTTTTGCGTCTTGACTTTTTGCCATGATTTATGGTTTTAATATTGCTAATAAGTAAATGTAGTAAATATTTGTAAGAATTACAGTTTTATCTGCTTAGATTTTTGTCTTTTTCAGTTTTATTCAAAATAATTTTATTGTTTTTAATTTTCTGATACGTTTTCAAATAGTAATATTCGTCTGAGTTTTTTTCTTTTAACAATTCTTCAATGAATTTTTCTTCAAATAAAATTTTACCTTTTAAATCATAATGGATGATATGTTCAACATGATAAGACCTTCCCATATTGTAGTATAAAGTTATGGTTCTTAATTTATTATCGACAGTTATTTCTGAACCAGATAGTTTTTTGCTGTAATCAAATTTCTTAGTCTTGGGATTGAATAAATAGTTGTCATAAAACGCATGACTAGCTCCTGAACTTGTAGAATTATAAATAGAAAAATCTGCATATCCATCAAAATTAAAATCTTTAAAATCATCGGATGACGAATAGAATAAACTTTTCTTATCACCAATAATCATGTCTGGTTGAGAAATCAAAAGAGTCTTTCTAGTTTTACTATTTATTAATTTTCTTGTAATATTTTTGGTTTTTAAAGGTTTTTTATTGTCATCAAAAGTAATTTCGAGTGTGGTTTCCCAATAACATTCAAGATTATTGATTTTGAATGGTTTACTGTAATAAATATGATTTTCTACTGGTGCACCATATCTTTTAAATTGGTATTTTTTATATTTAAAAGTGTCTACGCTAACAGTGTCTAATTCAAATTTTTCATTGTACTTGAATTTTGTAACAATTGAATCGAAAGCATAACCCATAGTATCATTGGTATCCACAATGGTTTCTTGATTAACAAGTGATTGAATAAAAATAGAATCATTTACAAACTCTGAAGTCATTTTATAACTATCAGAATCACCTCCAACTATTCCTAAAGTAATTTCTTTGATTGTGTCATTATGATTGAATTGAAGCACTTTCATAGTTTCATCACCATATTTTTGACGATAATAAATCGAGCCATAATAATATGGATTTTCTCTAGATAAAAAGGCATCAGGTGATCTGTAATATTTTTCATTGATTTCAACTTTTGTAGAATCTATTCCAAGTTGATAAAGTTCATTTCTCTCCAATTTTCTTGAATTTTTAATGTCTTCAAGATAGTTATCCATGGATTCTTTTTTCTTGTCAATAAAATTGTAAATGAAATTTTTGTGTTCTGTAGTTTCTTCAATTACTATAGAATCGTTGTTAAATGTTACGTTATAAAAATGAAAATTACTTGATAATCTATTATAATCATCGGTATATAAAAGGTATTTAGAAGGCGATAATTTGTCAATTCTAAAGGTTTCGCCACTAACATATTCCTTATACAAGTTATCTCTATAAGCAATATGACTTTCAGCAACCGGATTATAGGTTGCTCCAACATAATCTCCATAAAGATTTATAACTTTAAAAATGGAATCTTTTTCGTAGAATATTTCGGCACCATAATAATTTAACTGTGTTGAGTCTTTATTATAAATATCTTTGTAATGACCTAAAAAGCGTTTTAATAAAATAGAATCTGAGTCAGTTCGTTTATATTGAAATGGTGGGATTTTTGCTTCAACTTCTTCAGAAGTGTTGGTTTTTTCAATTTGCTTGGTGACAACAGATTTGCAACCGTTTATCAGCAGAAGAATGTAAAGAAAAAGTATAAAATAATTACTATTCTTCATGAGTTTTTGAAGTTATTAAACGCTATCAAATGTATAAAAAAATGTAATTGAATAGTTTTAGTTAATCTATTTATAATTTCAGATTTATATCATAACGCAAATCAACATTTTTAATTATTTTAGCCATTCAAATTTAGATTATGATTTCAGAAGCACAATTTCAAAACGAACTCCAATTAATTATACAAAATGCCATCCGTGAAGATGTTGGCGATGGCGATCATTCTTCACTAGCATGTATTCCGGCTGATGCACAAGGAAAAGCTAAACTATTAGTAAAAGACAATGGAATAATTGCCGGAGTTGAATTTGCCAAAATGGTTTTCAATTATGTTGATGCCAACATGAAAGTAGAAACGTTTATCACTGATGGTTCAACTGTGAAATATGGTGATGTAGTTTTCCATGTTTCAGGAAGTTCGCAATCGATTTTAAAAGCAGAACGATTAGTATTGAATTCGATGCAAAGAATGAGTGCGATTGCAACTAAAACAAGAAAATATGTTGATTTACTAGAAGGAACTAACACTAAAGTTCTTGACACAAGAAAAACAACCCCAGGTTTTAGAGCTTGTGAAAAGTGGGCTGTAAAAATTGGTGGTGGTGAAAACCACCGATTTGCATTGTACGATATGGTAATGCTAAAAGACAATCATAACGATTTTGCTGGTGGAATTACAAAAGCAATCAACAAAACAAAAGAATATTTAAAAGCCAACAATAAAGATTTGAAAATTATCGTTGAAGCAAGAAATCTCGATGAAATAAAAGAAATTTTGCAAAACGATGGAGTTTATAGAATTTTAATTGACAATTTTAATTTTGAAGATACAAAAAAAGCAGTGGAATTAATTGGAACAAAATGTTTAACTGAATCCTCAGGAAACATCAATGAAAACACTATTCGTCAATATGCTGAGTGTGGAGTAAATTACATTTCATCTGGTGCTTTGACACATTCTGTTTATAACATGGATTTGAGTTTGAAAGCGATTTAATTTTTAATAAAAACATAATTAAAATTGATTTTGGAAGAAAAGAAAGAAAGTAAATATAGAGTAGGCGATTTGATTTATGATGCCAATATTTATGATGGTTTAAATACTTTTCTAACGGATTTACAATTTTATAAAAAGTGGCTTCCAAAGGATGAGAATGCCAAAATACTTGAACTTTGTTGTGGTACAGGTAGACTTACATTACCAATTGCTAAGGAAGGATATAAAATAAGTGGAGTTGATAATAGTTCTTCAATGTTGGAGCAAGCCAAAATTAAAGCCATTGAATCAGGATTAGAAATCGAGTTTATAGAAGGAGATATAAGAACTTTAGAGTTAAAAGAAAAATATGATTTAATTTTTATTCCATTTAATTCAATTCATCATTTATATCAAAATGAAGATTTGTTTGATGTATTTAAAGTTGTAAAAAAGCACCTTGAAATTGGTGGTAAATTTTTGTTTGACTGTTATAATCCGAACATTCATTATATTGTTAAAGCAGAAAAAGAATTAAAAGAAATTGCCGAATATAAAACCAAAGATGGAAGAAAAATAGTTATTAAACAGGCAATGCGATATGAAAGTAAAACTCAAATAAATAGAATTGAATGGCATTATTTTATCAATGATATGTTTGATTCTGTTCAAAATTTGGATATGAGAATGTATTTTCCACAAGAATTAGATGCTTATTTAAAATGGAATGGGTTTGATATTATTAAAAAATTTGGTAATTTTAATGAAGAAGAATTTCATGATAATTCAGAAAAGCAAATATTTGTTTGTGAATACAATCAATAACAAAAAATGACATTAGAAGAAAAAATAAAAGGTTTTCCGGTAATTAAGCAACTTATAGCTTTTGGTAATTCAATCAAATTGCCTTGGCTACATGGGTTGTCGTTATATGAACTTTTAGAGTTATACATTACAGGAATTATAGAAGGCGCTTTGTCTTATCGTGCTGCTGCAATTGCCTTCAGTTTCTTTATGGCGTTGTTTCCTTTTGCTTTGTTTATTCTGAATTTGATTCCATATATTCCAATTGAAGGTTTTCAAGAAGATTTTCTTGGATTTGTTAAAGATGGCGTTCCACCAACAACTTATGATGCAATATCAAAAATTATAGATGATATTCTTCATAATAGTAATTCAGGATTAATTTCGACAGGGGTTGTAATGGCTATTTTATTGATGACCAATGGTGTAAACGCAATATTAGGAGGATTTGAAAACTCACAGCATATCACTTTAAAACGTGCCTTTTTTAGACAATATTTTGTTTCGCTAGGAATGTCAATTTTACTTTCTTTATTATTGATTATTACTGTTGCAACAATTGTAATCTTTGAGGTTTTAATTCAAAAAACTAAAATTCAAGATGTACTTTCAGAGAATATTCCGATAATAGAAATGAGCCGTTATATTTTCTTAATTCTGATGATTTTAGTCACAACTTCATTGCTTTTTAAATTCGGAATTAAACGAAACGGAAAACGTGCCTTTATTTCTATAGGTTCAGTTTTTACAACAATTTTAATCATTTTATCTTCCTATGTCTTCGGAATTTGGGTTGTGAAATTCTCAAAATACAATGAACTTTATGGTTCTATCGGAACACTTTTAGTAGTAATGTTTTACATTTGGATTAATTGTATGATTCTTTTATTAGGATTCGAATTGAACGCTTTAATTCAAAAACTAAAAAGAGAAAAAGCACTTGAATTAGAAGCAGAAAATAGTTCAAATTAATATTTTAAGTCATAAATCAATAATAAAAAATTACAATTAAGAAATAAATCCAGTTATGAAGACGTTAAAAATGTTCAAACTCAAGAATAGTTTAGTTTTACTTTTAGTTTTGTTTTTTCAAATAGTGCAAAGTCAATCTGTTTTAGGAAAATGGAAAACTATTGATGATGAAACCGGAAAAGAAAAGAGCATTGTAGAAATCTATGAAGTTGACGGAAAAATCTACGGAAGAATCGTTGAAATTTTAGAAACTGAACATCGATTCAAAAAATGTACATTATGTCAAGGAACAGATAAAGATAAACCAATTATGGGCTTGATTTTTATCAAAGGATTGACTAAAGATGGCGAAGAATATAGTGGTGGTAAAATTTTAGATCCAAAAAACGGTAAGCTATACAAGTGTTATATCACATTGGAAGGCAATGACAAACTAAAAGTTCGGGGTTATATTGGAATTTCTCTTTTAGGAAGAACCCAATATTGGAAACGAGTGAAAAGTTAGTTAGTTTTAGTCTCTTTCATCTATTTTCTATTCTCTTTATTCTAAAAAATGCATTTCATTGAAGTAATTTTACCGCTTTCTTTACCCAAAACGTTCACCTACAGCGTTTCGGAAGCCGAGTACAATTACATCAAAATCGGAATGCGTGTTGCGGTTCCATTTGGGAAAAGCAAAATCTATACAGGATTGGTTTTAGATTTGCACCAAATTCCACCAACATTATATGAAGCCAAAGAAATTCATCAAATTTTAGATGAAAAACCAATTGTAAATGAATTTCAAATTCAACATTGGCAATGGATTGCGTCCTATTATATGTGTAATCTTGGTGACGTTTTTCGTGGTGCAATGCCATCTGCTTTTATTTTAGAAAGCGAAACAATAATATCTCAAAAGAAAGATTTCAATGTAAATGAATCCGAATTATCCGATGATGAATTTCTAATTTTTGAAGCACTTCAACATCAAAGTTCATTAAAAGTTCAGGATATCAGTGCAATTTTGAACAAGAAGAATATTTTTCCTATAGTTCAGAAATTGCTAAATAAAAATGTGCTTTCGCTTCAAGAAGAAATGCAAGAAGAATACAAGCCGAAGTTAATTAGATACATTCGTTTGCATGAAGATTATACTTCCGAGGAAAGTCTGATTTCGTTATTAGATTCTTTAAAAGGAACAAAGCAAAAGGAAGTTCTGATGCATTATTTTCAGTTAAATGCACAAGAAAAAAAGCCAATTTCGGTAAAGCAATTAACAGAAATTTCTCAGTCAACATCGGCTACAATCAAAGCTTTAATAGATAAAACTATTTTTGAAGAATATTACATTCAAGAAGACAGAGTCAATTTTGATAAAAATAAAATTGAAAATAATTTAGTTTTAAGTGAAGCACAACAAAATGCCTTTATAGAAATTAAAGAGAGTTTTCTTTCTAAAGATGTCTCGCTCCTTCATGGCGTTACATCATCAGGAAAAACCGAAATTTATACCAAATTAATAGAAGAATATATTGCTCAAGGCAAACAAGTTTTGTACTTACTTCCCGAAATTGCTTTGACCACGCAATTGGTTTCTCGTTTAACGGCGCATTTTGGAAATCAAGTCGCTGTTTTTCACTCTAAATATTCTAATAATGAACGTGTTGAAGTTTGGAATCAAGTTCTGGAAAATTCAGAAAAAGCTAAAATCGTAATAGGAGCAAGGTCGTCTTTGTTTTTACCTTTTTCCAATTTAGGATTGATAATCATTGATGAAGAACACGAACAAACTTTTAAGCAACAAGATCCTGCACCAAGATATCATGCGCGTGATGCCGCAATTGTTTTAGCAAATTCACAAAAAGCCAAAGTTTTATTAGGTTCGGCAACGCCAAGTATTGAAACGTATTTCAATGCACAATCAGGAAAATATGGAATGATTTCAATTTCGGAACGTTTCGGAAAAGCACCTTTACCCGAAGTTGAATTGGTAGATTTAAAAGAAAATTACTTCAAAAAACGAATGAAAGGTCATTTCAGTTTGACGCTAATTGAAGCCATAACGGAAGCTTTGAGTTTGGGTGAACAAATCATTTTATTTCAAAATCGACGAGGTTTTTCACCTGTTTTAGAATGCATGACTTGTGGTCATATTCCGCAATGTACTAGTTGCAATGTGAGTTTGACGTATCATAAATTCAAGAACCAATTGCGTTGTCATTATTGTGGATATTCTATTGCAAAACCAACCAATTGTCACTCTTGTTCAAGTGTTGATATTTCTGCGAAAGGTTTTGGAACAGAGCAAATTGAATTGGAATTAGCCGAATTATTTCCAACAAAAAACATCAAGCGAATGGATCAAGACACCACTCGTGGAAAATACAGTTTTGAAAAATTAATTGATAGTTTTAAAAATCGTGAAATAGATATTTTGGTTGGAACTCAAATGCTTGCAAAAGGATTAGATTTTGATAATGTATCGTTAGTCGGAATTATGAACGCTGACACAATGTTATATCATCCAGATTTTAGAGCTTTTGAAAGAAGTTTTCAAATGATGACTCAAGTTTCTGGTCGTGCAGGTCGTTCAGACAAACGCGGAAAAGTTATTATTCAAACGTATAATGTAAATCACAATATTATTCAGCAAGTGACTCACAATGATTATGTTGGAATGTATAAAGAGCAATTGCATGAACGTCAGATTTATAAATATCCACCTTATTTCCGTTTGATAAAGTTGACCTTAAAACACAAAGATTTTGACAAATTAAAAGAAGGTTCGATGTGGTTGTATCAAGTGATGCAGCAACATTTACAACTACCAGTTTTAGGTCCAGAAGAGCCAGGGATTAACCGTATTCGTAATGAATATATCAGAACTATTATGGTTAAAATTCCACAAAATGTGTCTATTCCAAACACAAAAAAAACTATCCAGAAAATTCTGAATAGTTTTGATGTTATTCCGCAATACAGAACTATAAAAGTTACTGCAAACGTAGATTTTTATTAAGCAATTGCTAAAGCTCTAATTAAATCTTCTTTCTTATTACGACTTAATGGAATTTTAGTAACTCCAATTTCAGCAAATTTACTATTGAAACGTTCTACTTTGTCGATATTAATGATATACGATTTGTGAACTCTAATAAATTTATCTTTAGATAAGTCTTTTTCAAAAGATTTCATTGTTGATAGAACAAGATTAGTATCTTCTTCTGTAACAACTTTTACATAATCGCCGTAAGCTTCAATCCATTTGATTTTATTGGTAAAAACTTTCAACTTTTTAAGATTACTCTTAATAAAGATGTGATCACCTTCATCGTCATGATTGTCTTGACGTAACATATAATGGTCTAATGCTCTTTTTACAGAAGCATTGAAACGCTCTAGTACAATTGGTTTTTGCAAATAATCTGTCGCATCATAATCAAATGCTTTCAAGGCATACTCAGCTTTAGAAGTAATGAAAATTACTTGAGGTTTAACTTTTAAACCATCAATAAAATCAAAACCGCTAATTACAGGCATCTCTACATCTAAAAAGATTAGGTCAACGGTATGCACCGTCATACAATTTTTTGCTTCAATTGCATTAGAAAAATCACCCACTAATTGTAGATTCGGATGATTATTTACTAACTTTGCAATGACCATCCTCTGAAGAGAACTGTCATCGACTACTACACAATTTAATTTCATAATTCAGTATTATTATAGATTTGGTGAGACAAATATAGTACTTTTTTTTAAAGAAAATAACGTTTATCGATTTTTTTTGCTTTTAAGCAGTATTTTTTTGCATTTAGGCGATATTTTATGTTTTTGAGTTGTTAAACTAATATTTATTTCTACCTTTGCACCCAATTTTATATAATTAAAACATATTTATTATGAATCATTACGAAACTGTTTTCATCTTAAATCCCGTTTTATCTGATGTTCAGGTAAAGGAAACAGTAAGCAAATTTGAAGATTTTCTTACAAGTAGAGGAGCAAAGATGGTATCAAAAGAGGATTGGGGCTTAAAAAAATTAGCTTACGAAATCCAAAACAAAAAAAGTGGTTTTTACCATTTATTTGAATTCCAAGTAGCTCCAGAAGTATTAATTGCTTTTGAAACTGAATTTAGACGTGACGAACGTATCATGCGTTTCTTAACAGTAAGTTTAGACAAACATGCAATTTCATGGGCAGAGAGAAGAAGAGAAAAACTTAAAGTAGCAAAAGCTTAATCATGGCAACATTACAACAATCAGCTTCAGGAAAAAAAGACGGAGATATCAGATATTTAACGCCTTTGAACATAGAAACTAACAAAACTAAAAAGTATTGTCGTTTCAAAAAATCTGGAATCAAATACATCGATTATAAAGATGCAGATTTCTTATTAAAATTCGTTAACGAGCAAGGTAAAATTTTACCAAGACGTTTAACAGGAACTTCATTGAAGTATCAAAGAAAAGTGTCAGTAGCTGTAAAAAGAGCTCGTCACTTAGCTTTAATGCCATATGTAGCAGATTTATTAAAATAATTTAAAATCAACAGTTGTTGGTTTTCCAATAAAGGAAACCTAACTTCTATAATAAGGACAACAACATGGAACTTATATTAAAACAAGACGTTCAAAACGTAGGATTTAAAGATGATATCGTTACAGTAAAAGCTGGATACGGTCGTAACTTTTTAATTCCTCAAGGATTTGCTCAATTGGCTACACCTTCTGCAAAGAAAGTTTTAGCTGAAAACTTAAAGCAAAAAGCACACAAAGAAGCTAAAGTTGTTGCAGATGCTACTAAAATTGCAGATGCATTAAAAGCTTTAGAGATTAAAATTACTTCAAAAGCAGGTGGTGAAAAATTATTTGGTTCTGTAACCAATATTGATATCGCTGCTGCATTAGAAGCTGCTGGTCAACCTGTTGATAGAAAATTTATCACTAGTGGAACTGTAAAAAGAACTGGAAAATACACTGCTTCTGTAAGATTGCACAGAGATGTAGTTGTTGAATTACCATACGAAATCGTAGCTGAAGTTTAATAGCTCACTACAAACAATCTAAATCCCGATGAAAGTCGGGATTTTTTTTTAATCTGAATTTATTTCAGATTCTATTTATATTAATAATAGTATCTTATGAAAACAGATACTGAAACAAGTTCAGTATAAATGAAATACAAAAGATTAACCAAAGAACAATTTGAAGCTTTGCATCAAGAATTTGCAAATTTTCTTGCTTCTCAATCTATTGATAAAAAAGAATGGGACGAAATTAAAGCTAACAAACCCGAAGTTGCCGAACAAGAATTAGACGTTTTCTCTGATTTAATTTGGGAAGGTGTTTTGTCTAATTCTCAGTTTTTGGAACATTTTTCTAAAAACCATATTTTCCTTTTTCATTGTCAAGAAGACTATATCGACTCAATGGTGATAAAATCGTTAGTACCAGATGTTGACTTTCTTACTAAAGATGGTTTACAATGGCTAAGTGAAAATCTATTCACCGATGTTGTAGAAATTCATGTTGGAAAAAAGAATTATGATGCCGAAAGAAAAGAATCAATATTTGATTTAATTACTCAAGGTGCGATTTTGAGTGACGGACAATTATATGTTCAAATTAATACTATAATTCAATCATAATTTCCTGAATTTAGAAATATTTACCTACTTTAGTGAAGAAATATATTTTTTGGTTTTATGGACATTCTTAAAAAAATTCAAGACTTACGCGAAGAACTTAACTTGCACAATCACAATTACTATGTGCTTGATAATGCAACTATTTCTGATTTTGAATTTGATCAAAAATTAAAGGAGTTACAAGATTTAGAAGCTAAACATCCTGAGTTTTTTGACGAAAATTCGCCTTCACAACGAGTTGGTGGAACAATTACTAAGAATTTTCAAACGGTTGTTCACGAAAACAGAATGTATTCGTTGGATAATTCTTATTCTAAAGAAGATTTACAGGATTGGGAAACCAAAATTCAAAAGGTTTTGGGTAATGTAAGTTTGCAATATACTTGTGAGTTAAAGTATGATGGTGCATCTATTTCTATAACTTATGAGAATGGAAAACTTTCGAAAGCGGTTACTCGTGGTGATGGTTTTCAAGGTGACGATGTTACTAATAATATCAAAACTATAAAATCTATTCCATTGCAATTGAAAGGGAATTTTCCATCTAAATTTGATATTAGAGGAGAGATTATTCTTCCTTTTGAAGGATTTGAAAAAATGAATCAGGAATTGATTGATATTGGTGAGACTCCTTATTCAAATCCAAGAAATACGGCTTCAGGTAGTTTAAAGTTACAAGATAGTGCCGAAGTTGCTAAACGTCCATTAGATTGCTTGTTGTATTTTATTACAGGTAATAATTTGCCTTTTGATACGCAATTTAAAGGATTAGAAACCGCTAGAAAATGGGGTTTCAAAGTTCCAACGCAATCAAAATTGGCGAATAACCTTGACGAAGTTTTCGAGTTTATTAATTATTGGGATGTACATCGTCACGATTTACCTTATGAAACAGATGGCGTTGTAATAAAAGTCAACGATTTTAATCATCAAAATGAGTTAGGTTATACTGCAAAATCACCTCGTTGGGCAATTGCTTATAAGTTTAAATCAGAGCAAGTTACCACAACTTTAAACTCAATATCCTATCAAGTTGGACGAACAGGAGCCATCACTCCAGTTGCAAATTTAGAACCTGTGCAATTGGCAGGAACAATAGTAAAAAGAGCTTCCTTGCACAATGCTGATCAAATTGAAAAGTTAGACATTAGAGTAGGCGATGAAGTTTTTGTTGAAAAAGGAGGCGAAATCATTCCGAAAATTATTGGTGTTGCCAAAAGAGGTACAGAGATTGAACCGACGAAATATATTACTCATTGTCCAGAATGTCAAACGGAATTGATTAGAAAAGAAGGTGAGGCACAACATTATTGCCCAAATTTCTATGGTTGTCCGCCACAAATTATAGGAAGAATTCAGCATTACATTTCTAGAAAAGCTATGGATATTGAAGGTCTAGGTGGCGAAACAGTAGCTTTATTATTCAATAACGGATTAGTGAAAGATTATTCCGATTTGTATGAATTGAAAGTAGAAGATGTAATTCCATTAGAAAGAATGGCACAAAAAAGTGCTGAAAATCTTGTAAATGGAATTGAAAAGTCAAAAGAGATTCCTTTTGAAAGAGTTTTGTTTGCTTTAGGAATAAGATATGTTGGAGAAACTGTTGCTAAGAAATTAGCGAAACACTATAAAACTATAGATGCTTTGAGTCAAGCTTCTGTAATGGATTTAATTTTAGTTGATGAAATAGGAGATAGAATTGCTCAAAGTGTTATTGAGTTTTTTGAAAATCAAGAAAACAGAACTATTATTGAACGACTCAAATCTTTTGGAGTTCAATTTGAAATAATTGAAAAATTTAATCCTAATGCAACAGTAAAACTTTCTGGAAAAACCTTTGTAGTTTCAGGAGTCTTTGAAAAATTTTCTCGAGATGACTTAAAGAAAGCCATAGAGGATAATGGAGGAAAAGTAGGAAGTTCAATTTCTGCAAAAACTGATTTTGTGGTTGCAGGAGATAATATGGGACCTGCCAAATTAGAAAAAGCAAATCAACTCGGGATTTCCATCATATCGGAAGACGATTTTATACAAATGATAAATGAAAATTGATAGAATTGCCTTAATTGGATATTTAATTTTATGTGTTGTTGCAATTTTTGCAAACTTTTTGGAGCTTTCTGGTTTGAAATTGTTTTCAAAATCGATGCTAATTCCGGTTTTGTTTTTTTACTACATTGGAAATGTAAAGAAAGTAGATTTTTTATCCTGTGCATATCTTTTTTTTAATTTTATAGGAGATTCTATTGGGATTTTTGATTTTAAAGATGAGATAAAATATTTAATTATACCTTTTTTCATATGTAATATTTTATTGATTTTTATAATGTTAAAAAGGATTGAAAAATTTAGAGCTACAATTTTCAACTTAATATCAATGTTAGTTGTGAGTCTTTTTTTAGGATATTTATGGCATACTGTAGTTGATATTTTTAAATTTTCTGAAGATTTACAAGTGAAAATAGCAGTCTATGGAATAGCGTTATTTTTAATTTCATTTTTAGCTTCATATAAAATCATTAATAAAGTTACTACGTCCAATTTGTATTTACTTTTGTGTGTTTTTTGTGTTTTAATATCGGATGTTTTTTATATTCTTTACAATTTTCAGGCTAAGTTGTTAATTCTTGATTTAATTCATTTTTCATGTCAAATTTTTTCCTACTTATTTTTTGTAAATTCTATTATTAATAGAGAAAAAATTAACTTATAATAATCAATGATAGCTCTTGCAATTAATAAGGCTTACTTATATAAAAAATTATTATTGTTATTTTTTCTTTTAGCAATAATTGAAATTGTGTCCGAATTTTTGGAAAATAAATTATGGATTGCTATTTCCAAACCAATTTTATTGCCTTTACTTTTAAGTTTATATCTAATTAAATCAAGCAAAGTATCTAGTGTATATATTTTTGCGCTTTTTTTGAATTGGATATCAAATGTGTTATTCTTATCAGAAGCTATTAACTATGTAACTGCTGCTTCTGTGTTGTTTATAATTAGTAGGCTATTTATTCTTTTAAAAGTGTATAAAGAAGTAAAATTGCCTACATTGTTTCCGTTTGTTATCGGAACAATTCCATTTATTTTTATGTTTATTTATTTGAATTTTTTAATTTTTGATGAGATAAGTTTTCAAGTTTTCATTATTACAATTTTTCATAGTATAAGCATGTCATTTATGGGAGGAATTGCACTAGGTAATTATATTATGAAAAATGACAAGACAAGTAAACTGCTTTTGGTCAGTGCAATTTTTTATACTTTTAATATTTTGATTTTAGGAGTTAAATTCTATTATTTAGATTTGCCATTTTTGAAACCAATGTCAATGGTATTTTTTATTTTAGGACATTTTTCGCTATTAAATTTTATGATATTATCAGAAAAAGAAAACCTTTTTATAATTAATCAAAAATAAAAATTCTTTTTGTTGTATTTTTAATAATTATTTTCTTAATTTTACTAAATGAGTT